>NZ_SZXG01000044.1:0-10790 GCF_005281305.1 Citrobacter sp. wls706
GCTCTACCGACTGAGCTATCCGGGCAACGAGGCGCATTAAACCTGATTCACTTCGCTTCGTCAACGAAATTTCTTCAAATCAATGCAGACTGCACAATCTATCATCACATTGCTGCTATTGCACGCATTCTCAGGCAAAAAACGCCGTCCACGCGGCGGAAAGCGGCATTGCCAGCAGCAGGGCAGGAAGCATATTCACAACCGCAAACATTTTGATTCCACAAATACGTAAACCGGTTGCCAACAACAGCAGTCCACCTACGGCGCTGAAATCGGCCATCATAGCTGGCGTCGTCAGGGGTAAAATCAGTGCCGCACAGGTGGCAAGCGTTAACTGAATTGCCAGCATCGGCACGCAAATGGCAGATACCGCAATCCCCAGCGAACAGGCGAAGATGATGGCCGTGAAGAAATCAAGAAACGACTTCGCGATTAAAATATTTGGATCGCCGGTCATGCCTTCATGTATCGCCCCGAAGATCCCAGTACCACTGGCGCAAAATAGCACGATGATGGCCACATAGCTCTGGATGAAGGATTCGTGCGTGGTGTTGGCATCCGACCGGGTGAAAAGCTGCTGCGCTTTGGCAACCGCGGTATTGATCCCTTTTTCCAGATAACAGAACTCGCCAATTAATGCACCAACCAGCGTTGCCAGAACCATTACCGGCAGGTTGGCGCATTTGATAACCAGCAAGATACCAATTCCCAAAGAGCACAGCCCGAATATGGAGGTCATCGAGACCCGAATGCGCTCCGGTAAATGCTGGCTGAGTAGTGCGCCGAGAACGCCGCCAAATAAAATGGCGCCGCTATTAATAAACGGTCCGATTACCACGTTTGCTCCTGCATACCCATTATCATCTTGATACTAAAGACAATTGACTGGGTGAAATTATGTTTCAGATTGCATTATTATGCCGCTAATTTCAGACAAAATGTTTGTTTATCTGTGAGGTTTTAGCTCTGGATTTTATCTTGCGCCTGTAAGTGAAAGGTGCCATGATTGCGCGAATTTTCTCCTGTCTGAATGGGGCTGCCTGGGATGAAATTACTCCCCCTACATCGCCTTCAATATCGCCTTTTTGCGCGACGCTTGCCCCTTCCTGCAACATATCTTACCACTCCCACCATGCGGTGAAGGCAGCGCACGCTCACTGCAGGATAACAGTAAGATCAGAGGCTATCTGCTTTTACTGATGTCTGGCGGTCGGGGCTGGTAACCAGTTTGACCTGTCATTTCGTGGGCAAAGCAATGCAGCTTTGCCGGGACTTTTGATTTTCCCGAAACGGGTTATTGCGCTTATGAAATCAATGAAAATTGCCGCCAGTGGTGAACTGGTCTCTCGTCTGTCCAGTCATCGTCAGGTGGTCTCGCTGGACAGTACCGATTTTACTGACGTTGCGGCAGTCGTCATTACCGTTGCGGACAGCCGCTGCGGGATCCTTGCTTTGCTTAAACGCACAGGTTTTCATTTACCCGTGTTTCTGTTCGCGGAGTCTAATGTGGAGGTGCCAGCGGGCGTAAATGCGGTCATTCGCGGTCAGGCTCAGGAGTGGCTGGAGCTGGAATATGCTGCCTGTCAGTATGAAGAAGATTTGCTGCCGCCGTTCTACGACACACTGACCCAGTATGTCGAAATGGGGAACAGCACGTTTGCCTGCCCGGGGCACCAACACGGTGAATTTTTTAAGAAGCATCCTGCGGGGCGGCATTTCTACGAATTCTTTGGTGAGAATCTGTTTCGTGCGGACATGTGCAACGCTGACGTTAAGCTTGGCGATCTGCTGATTCATGAAGGGTCAGCGAAACATGCGCAGAAATTTGCCGCTAAAGTTTTCCACGCGGATAAAACCTACTTTGTACTGAACGGGACCTCTGCGGCCAATAAAGTGGTGACCAATGCGCTGCTGACGCGTGGGGATTTGGTGCTTTTTGACCGTAACAACCATAAGTCGAACCATCACGGCGCGCTGATCCAGGCGGGCGCCACGCCGGTTTATCTGGAAGCGGCGCGTAATCCGTTTGGCTTTATCGGCGGCATTGATGAGCACTGCTTTGATGAGCAGTACCTGCGTCAGCAGATCCGTGAAGTTGCGCCACAAAAGGCTGACCAGCCGCGTCCGTTCCGTCTGGCGATCATTCAGCTCGGCACTTATGACGGCACGATCTATAACGCCCGGCAGGTGATCGACAAGATCGGTCACCTGTGCGATTACATCCTGTTTGATTCCGCATGGGTTGGATACGAGCAATTTATCCCGATGATGGCCGATGGCTCACCACTGCTGTTGGAGCTTAATGCTAACGATCCGGGGATCTTTGTCACTCAGTCAGTACACAAACAACAGGCCGGGTTCTCGCAAACCTCGCAGATCCACAAAAAGGATAACCACATTCGCGGCCAGGCGCGGTTCTGTCCGCATAAGCGGCTGAACAACGCTTTTATGCTGCATGCTTCCACCAGTCCGTTTTACCCGCTGTTTGCGGCGCTGGATGTTAACGCCAAAATTCATGAAGGCGAGAGCGGTCGTCGGCTATGGGCGGAATGCGTGGCGTTGGGAATCGAGGCCCGCAAAGCGATTATTGCCCGCTGTAAGATGATTCAGCCGTTTATTCCCCCGGTGGTTGATGGCAAACCATGGGAAACCTATCCGACGGCGGTGATTGCCAGCGAGCGTCGCTTCTTTAGCTTTGAGCCTGGCGCAAAATGGCATGGTTTTTCCGGTTACGCGCGCGACCAGTATTTTGTCGATCCCTGCAAGCTGTTGTTAACCACTCCGGGCATTGATGCGCAAACCGGGCAATATACTGAGTTTGGTATTCCGGCGACGATTCTGGCGCATTACCTGCGTGAAAACGGCATTGTGCCGGAGAAATGCGACCTCAACTCGATTCTGTTCCTGCTGACCCCGGCTGAAAGCGCAGAGAAAATGGCGCAACTGGTGGCGATGCTGGCGCAGTTTGAGCAACACATTGAGAACGACACGCCGCTGGCTGAAGTGCTGCCCACTATCTTCAACAAGTATCCGGTGCGCTACCGGGATTACACGCTGCGTGAACTGTGTCAGGAGATGCACTCACTGTACGTCAGCTTTGATGTGAAAGATCTGCAAAAAGCGATGTTCCGTCAGGAGAGTCTGCCTGCCGTGGCGATGAATCCGCAGGATGCGAACAGCGCTTTTATTCGTGGTGATGTTGAACTGGTGCGTATTTGTGATGCCGCTGGCCGCATTGCGGCGGAAGGTGCGCTGCCTTATCCTCCGGGCGTGCTGTGCGTGGTACCGGGTGAAGTCTGGGGCGGGGCGGTGCAACAATACTTCCTGGCGTTGGAAGAGGGGGTAAACCTGCTGCCTGGTTTCTCGCCGGAGTTGCAAGGCGTTTACAGTGAGACGGATGCAGACGGCATTAAGCGTCTGTATGGATATGTTCTGAAGTAAAAGCCGGATGGCACTAAACGCTTATCCGGCTTACGAACTGGTCAAAAAGAAGGTCACCTGATGGTGACCTTCTTTCATCAATAAAGATTAGTGTGCGATGGTCTGCGTGCCTGCCGGAGTGCGTACGTGTTTGTATTTAAACAGCGCAACGAAGGCAAAAGCCAGAACCAGCGAGTAACCTGCGAAGATCAGCCACACGGTCTGCCAGTCGGTAATACCGTTCAGCGTATAGTGTTCAACCACTTTGCCGCTCACCAGACCGCCCAGAATACAACCGAAGCCGTTGGTCATCATCAGGAACATACCCTGTGCGCTGGCACGAATTTCAGGGCGAACCTCTTTCTCCACGAACACGGAGCCAGAGATGTTGAAGAAGTCGAAGGCGCAGCCGTAAACAATCATCGACAGAACCAGCAGTACGGTACCGAACGGCGTAGGATCGCCGTAGGCAAACAGGCCGAAGCGCAGCATCCACGCGACGATACTGATCAGCATCACGTTCTTAATACCGTAACGGCTTAAGAAGAACGGGATGGTCAGGATAAACAGCGTCTCGGAAATCTGTGAAATCGACATCATCACCGATGCGTGTTCAACGATAAAGCTACCAGAGAACAGCGGGTTGTTATCGAAGCTGTGCAGGAAGGTATTACCGAACATATTGGTAATTTGCAGCTCCGCGCCCAGCATCATAGAGAAGATGAAGAAAATCGCCATACGCTTGTTTTTAAACAGCGCAAAGGCATCCAGACCCAGCATAGACGACCAGCTCTGGTTTTTCTGCTGATTGGCGACCGGAATATGCGGCAGCGTCAGGGTGAACAGTACCAATATCAGGGACAATGTCGCACCGATATACAACTGCATATGGCTCAGTTCAAAGCCGGAGAAGCTTACTGCCCACATCGCCAGAATAAAGCCGATGGTGCCCCAGATACGGATTGGCGGGAAGTCAGTTACGATATCCATTCCGGCTGATTGCAGGCGATAGTAGGAGATGGTGTTGATTAACCCCAGCGTTGGCATATAGGCCAGAGAGTTAAGCAAGATCACAAAGAACATGGCGCCTGGCGTGGTGACTTCGGCTGCGGCGAACAGCGTCCCTGCGCCGACCAGATGGCAAAGGGCGTAAACCCACTTCGCACTGATCCATTTGTCGGCCACGATCCCTAACAGCGTCGGCATAAACACGGCGGCGATCCCCAGCGAGCTATACACCGCGCCAATGGATGCACCATCGAATTTAAGGGTGACAAACATATAGGAGCCGAGAGTAGTCAGCCAACTACCCCATAAGCAGAACTGCAGAAACGAGAGAACTTTCAGCTGCAGCTTAAGATTCATGTTAATTTCCTCACACCGTAATGCGGATGAATGTTTTAAAAGGCACATTTGCCGTGGCTATATGATGTGATTCTATCAATGAGCAGCACTCTTTTTTTGTTACCTGTGACAAATATTTGCAAACAATTTCTAATTGCAAGGCAAAAGAGTGATGTGGTTAACACTTTTGGCTCTTCTGGCCCCCGTTTTAGGGGGCAGAATAGGGATACATTAGCGACGTCGATATGATTTTTGTGCGGAATTGACCTTGTAAAGGTATCGGCGTGATTCAGCTGATGGGTGTCGGGTGGTCAGAGTTTGATAAACGTCTCCCGGGGACATGCTGTTAATGATATTCGCGGCCTGAATTTTATCATTCGAGAACACGCGCAGCACGCTGCCAGCACCGCCGTTATACGCGGTGATCACCGCATAGCGACGCGAGGTTGGATTATCAATGCCGCCCAAATAGACATTGTTGAGCATGGCCAGATAAGCCGTGCCAGTATCAATGTTGCTGGCCGGGTCAAACAGGAAACTGCGGCTAGGTGTGCCTGAGCGCCCTTGCGAGCGGAACACATCTTTACCGGCACTGTGCTGTACCACCTGCATCAGTCCCAGCGCATCGGCATGGCTGACCGCATACGGGTTAAACGAGGATTCGGTTTGCATGATGGCCAGAATCAGCGACTCGTCGACGCCATACTTACGCGATGCCTGACGCACCATGCCGATGTATTTATGCGCGCGCTTATCAAGGTGGTTTGGTACCAGATTGATCGTTACGCTATAAATGATACGCAGACCATTGCTGCGGCTTTTAAGTCGCGTTTGCAGCAGGTAGTTGGCAAAGTTGGTTGCACGTCCCTCCCAACGAATTGGCTGGCCGGTATTATCGACCACCTGTCCGTACAGGAACGGCTCTTTGGAAATCTTAATGTCGTCGACATCAGAATAGAGATCGATAGAACCCGGATCATCGCCCATCAGCAACGTCTTGATAATTGCCCGACGCAGATGCCCGGCAGGATCTGTCCCGGCAATGGTCTCGACGGTTATCGTACCGTCATCAAAGTTGATGTGGCTGCGGGTTTGGTACTGATCGGTATACTTTACGTAGTCCTTCGGACCCGCAATCAGCACTTCCTTAAATCCCCACAGATTCTCAATGTTATGGGCAAATTGCCCCATCAGAATGTCAAAACCGTTGGTATCCTTGACCCAGGCTTCGTTATAGGAATCGCCTTTTTTGGTCGAGCTGGAACAGGAGATGAGCAACGGCGCAATAACGGCAAGCGCGAGAAATTTTTTCATCATTCCGGGAGTGCGTGTTGTGTTTGTTATTTGCAAGGACCAGATTAAATCGTCGGCCGGATCAGCGCAGCGCTATCCGGCAACGGATTTTATGACTCTGGCGTATAGCCTTCAATATGCACATCCTTACCTTCAAACAGGAAGTTAATCATCTCCTGTTCCAGTAACTTACGGTGTTCGACGTTCATCATATTGAGTTTTTTCTCGTTAATCAGCATGGTCTGTTTATGCTGCCATTGCGCCCATGCTTCTTTAGAAATCTCGTTATAAATGCGTTTTCCCAGATCGCCCGGGTACAGCTGAAAATCCTGGCCTTCTGCTTCGCGTTGCAGGAAAGTGCAAAAAATCGTTCTGCTCATAAAAAATCCTCTCTATCGACCGCTACGTTAAACCTGTGTACCGGCATGTAATTGCTGTAACAAACGCTCCACGGGAGCCGCCAGTCCAACAGATGGCGGTTGCGCTAAGTTATACCAGAGCGCATTGCCTTCATCCATGCATGAACTGAATGAAGACACGGGAAGCCACATAGGCACAATATCTAAGTGGAAATGGCTAAAGGTATGGCGAAACGCATTAAGTTGGGTCAGATTATCTGCGTTAATTTGTCGTTGCGCCAGCCAGTTGCGCAGTCCATCTTCGTCGTCAAACTGCGGAAAACAGTATAAACCACCCCATAAGCCGCTGGGCGGTCGCTGCGCGAGCAGCACTTCGTCATCATGCTGTAGCAGTAAAAAATAGGCCGTACGTTCCGGTAACGTCTGTTTGGGTTTTTTACCAGGATACAGCGCCCAGCTTGCATTGGCGGCCGCTACACAGCCATTCTCTAGCGGACATAGCGAACATTTAGGCTTTGAACGTGTACAAACCATAGCGCCTAAATCCATCATCGCCTGGTTAAACCGCTCAACGCCGTGGGCAGGCGTAACCTGCTCGCTCAGCTCCCACAGTCTTTTTTCGACCTCTTTTTTCCCCGGCCAGCCGCTTACAGCATAACAGCGAGCCAGCACGCGTTTGACGTTACCGTCGAGAATCGGAAAATGCTGACCCAGAGAGAGTGAAAGGATCGCGCCTGCGGTTGAGCGTCCAACGCCTGGCAGGGCGGCTACCTCATCAAAGGTTTGCGGAAAAGTACCGCCATGCAGCGACACAACCTGCTGCGCGGCTTTATGCAAATTACGCGCACGGGCGTAATAGCCCAGCCCGGTCCATAAATGCAGGACTTCATCCAGCGGCGCATGGGCCAAATCCGTTACCGTCGGAAAGTGTGCCATAAAGCGCTCAAAATAGGGGATAACGGTGGCAACCTGAGTTTGTTGCAGCATCACCTCAGAGAGCCATACTTTGTAAGGCGTCTTGTCAATTTGCCAGGGCAGCGTTTTCCGCCCGTATTTGTCGTACCAGCTCAAAACCTGAGCTGAAAATTGAGAGGCTTGCATGATTACCGTTTCATTATTGCCGGGGGCAAGATTGCAGCACAGCGGCAACGGGGTGTAAACCGGAACTTTCCGCTGCTCACTTTCTTCCTTTACTTGCATCCGGCAACTAACTTTGGATAATGCCCGTTTTCAGAACTCAAACACAGCAGACTAAACTTTTATGAAGAACGACGTCATTTCACCGGAATTTGATGAAAACGGCCGCCCTCTGCGCCGGATTCGTAGTTTTGTTCGTCGCCAGGGGCGACTGACGAAAGGGCAGGAACACGCGCTGGAAAACTACTGGCCGGTGATGGGCGTTGAGTTCAGCGAAGAGCCTGTGGATTTCGCTGCACTGTTTGGTCGCGATGCGCCAGTCACGCTGGAAATCGGTTTCGGTATGGGAGCGTCTTTGGTAGCAATGGCGAAAGCGCGTCCAGAACAAAATTTCCTCGGCATTGAGGTACACTCGCCGGGCGTTGGTGCGTGTCTGGCTTCCGCCCATGAAGAGGGCGTCGAGAACCTGCGCGTCATGTGCCATGATGCCGTTGAAGTCCTGCATAAAATGATTCCTGACAATTCTTTATCTATGGTTCAGCTGTTTTTCCCTGACCCATGGCATAAAGCACGTCATAATAAACGCCGTATCGTTCAGGTACCGTTTGCTGAGCATATCTTAAGTAAGCTGAAGCTGGGCGGTGTGTTCCATATGGCAACCGACTGGGAAGCGTATGCGGAGCACATGCTGGAAGTGATGTCCTCTATCGACGGGTATAAAAACCAGTCAGAGAGTAACGATTATGTACCGCGCCCACAATCGCGCCCGGTAACCAAATTTGAACAACGTGGTCATCGTCTTGGCCACGGCGTATGGGACTTAATGTTCGAGAGGGTGAAATAATGGCAAAGAACCGTAGCCGTCGTCTGCGTAAAAAAATGCACATCGACGAATTCCAGGAAATAGGATTTTCGGTTGCATGGCGTTTCCCGGAAGGTACATCTGGAGAGCAGGTCGATAAAATCGTTGATGACTTTATCAATGAGGTTATCGAACCGAACAAACTGGCCTTTGACGGCAGCGGCTATCTGGCCTGGGAAGGTCTGATCTGTCTGCAGGAAATCGGCAAATGCACCGAAGAACATCAGGCAATCGTCCGTAAGTGGCTGGAAGAGCATAAACTTGAAGAAGTGCGCACCAGCGAACTTTTCGATATTTGGTGGGACTAAGTAGCACAGGGTCGGCAAATGCCGGCCCGATTTGTATTGAGGGAAAGATATGATGCGCAAAACGCTGCTGGCGGCAGTCCTCACGTTCACGGCGATGGCCGCACATGCCGATTACAAGTGCAGCGTCACCCCACGTGACGATGTGATTTTGAGCCCACAAACGGTGCAGGTAAAAGGCGAAAACGGCGATCTGGTCATTACCCAGGCCGGTGATGTCACCTTTAACGGTAAGCAGTACAACCTCAACGCCGCACAGCGTGAGCAGGCTAAAGATTATCAGGCGGCGTTGCGTAGCAGCCTGCCGTGGATTGACGAAGGTGCCAGAGCGCGCGTAGAGAAAGGTCGCGTGGCACTGGACAAAATCATCGCCAAAGAGGTCGGTGAAAGCAGCAACATGCGTGGCCGCTTAACCAAGCTGGATGCGCAATTGAAAGCGCAGATGAACCGCATCATCGAACATCGTACTGATGGGCTGACCTTCCACTATAAGGCGATTGACCAGGTCCGCGCCGACGGGCAGCAATTAGTGAATCAGGCGATGGGCGGCATTTTGCAGGACAGCATCAACGAGATGGGCGCCAAAGCTGTGCTCAAAGGCGGTGGTAACCCGCTGCAGGGCGTGCTCGGGAGCCTCGGTGGTTTGCAAACCTCAATTCAGAACGAATGGAAGAATCAGGAACAAGACTTCCAGCAGTTTGGCAAAGATGTTTGTGCCCGCGTCGTGACGCTGGAAAACGATCGTAAAACGCTGGTTAGCACGCTGAAATAATTTTCACCTCTTTTTAACGGCACAGAAACATTCTGTGCCGTTTTATTTTGTATCTTTCTGTTTTTTTGATATCCATCTCTAAGAATGGCAATTTGATGGAGATATAAATCTGGTTAATTGGAACTCGTCACATTATTCATCTGTAAGATAGACATAATGCTGCAAATTCAAGTAACTGGAGAAATAACATGGAGTTTTTCAAGAAAACGGCACTTGCCGCACTGGTTATGGGTTTCAGCGGCGCGGCGCTTGCACTGCCAAACATCACTATTTTGGCAACCGGCGGGACCATTGCCGGCGGTGGTGATTCCGCGACAAAATCTAACTACACGGCAGGCAAGGTAGGCGTAGAGAATCTGGTTGAAGCCGTACCTCAGTTGAAAGACATCGCGGTTGTTAAAGGCGAGCAGGTGGTGAACATCGGCTCTCAGGATATGAATGACGACGTCTGGTTAACGCTGGCGAAAAAGATTAACACCGAGTGTGATAAAACCGACGGTTTTGTCGTGACACATGGTACGGATACCATGGAAGAAACCGCCTATTTCCTCGACCTGACCGTCAAGTGCAACAAGCCGGTAGTGCTGGTTGGCGCAATGCGTCCGTCTACAGGGATGAGCGCCGATGGCCCGTTCAACCTGTATAACGCAGTGGTGACGGCTGCAGACAAAGCCTCTGCCAACCGTGGCGTGCTGGTGGTGATGAACGACACCGTGATGGATGGTCGCGACGTGACCAAAACCAACACTACCGATGTAGCCACCTTCAAATCCGTTAACTATGGCCCGCTGGGCTACATCCATAACGGCAAGATTGACTACCAGCGTACGCCTGCGCGTAAGCACACCACGTCTACTCCGTTCGATGTGTCTAAGCTGACCGAACTGCCGAAAGTGGGGATTGTTTACAACTACGCTAACGCCTCGGATCTGCCAGCCAAAGCGCTGGTCGACGCGGGTTATGCGGGTATCGTCAGTGCGGGTGTAGGTAACGGCAACTTGTATAAAACGGTATTCGATACGCTGGCCACTGCCGCGCATAAAGGTACCGTCGTGGTGCGTTCCTCCCGTGTACCAACCGGCTCCACCACGCAGGATGCTGAAGTTGATGATGCGAAATACGGCTTTGTGGCTTCAGGTTCTCTGAACCCGCAAAAAGCGCGTGTTCTGCTGCAGCTTGCGCTGACGCAAACCAAGGATCCTAAGCAGATCCAGGAAATGTTTAATCAGTATTAATCGATGCAGGTGGCTGCGCTTATCGCCCTAACCCTGTAGGCCTGATAAGCGCAGCGCCATCAG
>NZ_SZXG01000041.1:0-8153 GCF_005281305.1 Citrobacter sp. wls706
AAGCAATGCACATAAGGTGAACGGAAACTAATTCAGGGTAAAACGTTCTCCATACATGCCTAACCGAACGGTATTGCGCACACAGCGGGCCTGAGGACAAAGGCAGATTATTCTGCCTGTAAACGAGACGGCGGCGCGGAGTGATAATGCGCGTCAGCCTCGGCAAAACGTTGCTGCATTGCGGTTGAAGGCGCTTTACCCAACAGACTAAAGACGACAATACCGATGCTGCCGAAAATAAAGCCAGGGATGATTTCATACAGACCCAGCCAGGCAAACTGCTTCCAGACGATTACCGTCACCGCGCCGATGATCATCCCTGCCAGCGCGCCGTTGCGGGTCATGCGCGACCACATTACCGAGAACAGAACCACCGGACCAAACGCCGCGCCAAAGCCAGCCCAGGCGTAGCTTACCAGACCCAGCACACGGTTCTCCGGGTTTGCCGCCAGCGCGATGGACACCAGGGCCACAACCAGCACCATGATACGACCAATCCACACCAGCTCTTTCTGGCTGGCATTTTTACGCAGGAACGCTTTGTACAAATCTTCGGTGATTGCGCTGGAACACACCAGCAACTGGCAGCTCAGGGTCGACATCACCGCCGCGAGAATCGCAGACAGCAGAATACCGGCAATCCACGGGTTGAACAGGATTTGCGCCAGTTCAATAAACACACGCTCAGCGTTCTGATTAACAGCACCTGCCAGCGACGGGTTGTTATTAAAGTAAGCGATACCGAAGAAACCAACGGCAACTGCGCCGCCCAAACACAGGATCATCCAGGTCATGCTAATGCGACGTGCATGCACAATGCTATGGTGAGAATCTGCCGCCATAAAGCGCGCCAGAATATGCGGCTGGCCAAAGTAGCCCAGGCCCCAGCCCATCAGAGAAATGATGGCAACAAAATTCAGCCCTTTGAACATGTCTACGTTCTCAATGCTCTTTTGTTTAATCACTTCCAGCGAATCATCGAATCCACCCACGCCAATAATGACCATGACCGGCGTCAGGATCAGAGCAAAAATCATCAGGCTGGCCTGAACGGTATCAGTCCAGCTTACCGCCAGGAAACCACCAATAAAGGTGTAAATGATCGTCGCGGCCGCTCCCGCCCACAGCGCTGTTTCATAGCTCATGCCAAAGGTGCTTTCAAACAGACGCGCCCCTGCCACAATTCCTGAAGCACAATAGATGGTGAAAAACAGCAGAATAACCAGCGCGGAGATAATCCGCAGAATGCGGCTTTTATCTTCAAAGCGACCGGTAAAGTAATCCGGTAACGTCAGGGCATTATTATTGTATTCGGTGTGTACGCGTAAACGTCCGGCCACCAGCTTCCAGTTGATCCAGGCGCCCAAAATAAGGCCGATGGCGATCCAGCTTTCTGAAATCCCCGACAGGAAAATCGCGCCAGGCAGACCCATCAGCAACCAGCCACTCATATCGGATGCGCCAGCAGATAACGCGGTCACGAATGGACCCAGGCTGCGTCCACCCAGAATGTAATCGTCAAAGTTTTTGGTTGAACGCCATGCAATAAACCCTATCAATATCATGCCGAAAATATAGACACAGAATGTCACTAACATCGGTGTGCTAATAGCCATCAAAACTCTCCAAAATTATGTATCAGCAATGCCGTGGCTTGCCGTTTTATTACCCTGCCGGAACGTGGCAAAGATATCTATGTTTACCAGGCGACCGTATCCTGCCGGAAGCGATGGTCATTCACAATCGATTTAACACACCATTTACATCAAAATTGATCCAGAGTAGATAGCATTTTTCTGTAGGTTGCACTCTCTCACATTTTTTTTGGTTGCACCTTTGAAAAGTGTTAACTACCGCAGAGAAAAAGATTCCGTAATTTTTATTCTCCCTGTCACGAACCCCAACTTTATTAACATTTCATTCATTTTCAAGCTTGCAAACCACGTCACATTTAACACGGTTGCACAAAGTTGCAACATAGTGGATATTTCTCGGTAACTATCAGACCCGTATTTCAGTACAACAGGAGTAAACGGCATGGGAACCACCACGATGGGGGTTAAGCTGGATGACGCCACTCGCGAGCGTATTAAAACAGCCGCATCACGAATCGATCGCACACCGCATTGGCTGATCAAGCAAGCCATCTTTAATTATCTCGAAAGACTGGAAAATGACGATGCACTTCCTGAACTGCCGGCCCTGCTGGCGGGCGCGGCGAATGAGGGTGAAGAGTCAACCACGCCGCAGAATGAAACGCATCAGCCTTTCCTGGAATTTGCCGAACAAATTCTGCCGCAGTCTGTTTCCCGTGCGGCAATCACCGCCGCGTACCGCCGCGCCGAAACCGACGCCGTGCCGATGTTGATGGAGCAGGCACGTCTGCCGCACCCCATCGCCGAGCAGGCACATAAGCTGGCGTACGATCTGGCCGACAAATTGCGTAACCAGAAGACCGCCAGCGGTCGCGCCGGAATGGTACAAGGTTTATTGCAGGAGTTCTCCCTTTCTTCGCAGGAAGGCGTGGCGCTGATGTGTCTGGCGGAAGCCCTGCTGCGTATTCCCGATAAGGCAACCCGCGATGCGTTGATCCGCGACAAAATCAGCAACGGTAACTGGCAGTCGCACATTGGGCGTAGCCCGTCTCTGTTCGTTAACGCGGCGACCTGGGGACTGTTGTTTACCGGTCGTCTGGTTTCTACGCATAACGAAGCCAGCCTCTCCCGCTCGCTCAACCGTATTATCGGCAAGAGCGGCGAACCTTTAGTACGTAAAGGCGTCGACATGGCGATGCGCTTGATGGGCGAACAGTTCGTCACCGGGGAAACCATCGCCGAAGCGCTGGCTAACGCACGTAAACTGGAAGAAAAAGGTTTCCGCTACTCCTACGACATGCTAGGCGAAGCGGCGCTAACCGCCGCCGATGCCCAGGCTTATCTGGTTTCTTACCAGCAGGCGATCCACGCCATTGGTAAAGCGTCTAACGGACGCGGCATTTATGAAGGGCCTGGCATTTCGATCAAGCTGTCGGCGCTGCACCCGCGCTATAGTCGCGCGCAATATGACCGCGTGATGGATGAACTCTATCCGCGCCTGAAATCGTTGACACTGCTGGCCCGTCAGTACGACATCGGTATTAATATCGACGCCGAAGAGGCTGACCGACTGGAGATCTCCCTCGATCTGTTGGAAAAACTGTGCTTCGAACCCGAACTGGCGGGCTGGAACGGTATCGGCTTTGTTATCCAGGCCTACCAGAAGCGCTGCCCATTTGTTATCGACTATCTGATCGATCTCGCCACCCGCAGTCGCCGCCGCCTGATGATCCGTCTGGTTAAAGGCGCATACTGGGATAGCGAAATCAAACGTGCGCAAATGGACGGTCTGGAAGGCTATCCGGTTTATACCCGTAAGGTGTATACCGACGTTTCCTATCTGGCCTGTGCGAAAAAACTGCTGGCCGTACCGAATCTGATCTACCCGCAGTTCGCCACCCATAACGCCCACACGCTGGCGGCGATTTATCAGTTAGCAGGGCAAAACTATTATCCTGGTCAGTATGAGTTCCAGTGCCTGCACGGCATGGGTGAACCCCTGTACGAGCAGGTTACAGGCAAAGTCGCGGATGGCAAACTGAACCGTCCATGCCGTATTTATGCGCCAGTAGGTACGCACGAAACCCTGCTGGCGTACCTGGTGCGTCGTCTGCTGGAAAACGGTGCCAACACCTCGTTCGTCAACCGCATTGCTGACACCACTTTGCCGCTGGACGAACTGGTTGCTGATCCGGTCGAAGCCGTGGAAAAACTGGCGCAACAGGAAGGCCAGACAGGTTTACCGCATCCGAAGATTCCCCTGCCGCGCGACCTGTACGGTAAAGGCCGGGAAAACTCAGGCGGACTGGATTTGGCTAACGAACATCGTCTGGCCTCGCTGTCCTCTGCCCTGCTCAATAGCGCGTTGCAAAAATGGCATGCCAAACCGATTCTCGAGCAGCCGGTTGCTGACGGTGAAATGACCCCGGTGGTTAACCCGGCCGAGCCAAAAGACATTGTCGGCTACGTGCGTGAAGCGACTCACAGCGAAGTGGAACAGGCATTACAAAACGCCGTCAATAATGCGCCAATCTGGTTTGCGACGCCGCCACAAGAGCGCGCCGCTATTTTGCATCGCGCCGCCGTTCTGATGGAAGGCCAGATGCAGCAATTGATTGGCATTCTGGTGCGCGAAGCGGGTAAAACCTTCAGCAACGCCATTGCAGAAGTGCGCGAAGCGGTTGACTTCTTGCACTACTATGCAGGCCAGGTGCGCGATGACTTCGATAATGAAACCCATCGTCCGTTAGGCCCGGTGGTTTGTATCAGCCCGTGGAACTTCCCGCTGGCCATTTTCAGCGGACAGATTGCCGCCGCGCTGGCCGCAGGCAACAGCGTACTGGCAAAACCAGCGGAACAAACCCCGCTGATTGCCGCCCAGGGTATCGCTATTTTACTCGAAGCAGGCGTACCGCCGGGCGTGGTTCAACTGTTGCCAGGCCAGGGCGAAACCGTCGGGGCGCAACTCACTTCCGATGAGCGCGTACGCGGCGTGATGTTTACCGGCTCGACGGAAGTCGCCACGCTGTTACAACGCAATATCGCGACCTGCCTTGATGCTCAGGGCCGTCCAATCCCACTTATCGCCGAAACCGGTGGCATGAATGCGATGATCGTCGACTCCTCAGCGCTGACGGAACAGGTGGTGGTCGACGTGTTGGCTTCTGCTTTTGACAGTGCCGGACAACGCTGCTCCGCGCTGCGCGTCCTGTGTCTGCAGGACGATATTGCCGACCACACGCTGAAAATGCTGCGCGGGGCGATGGCGGAATGCCGCATGGGTAATCCGGGTCGCCTGACTACCGATATTGGGCCGGTTATCGATGAAGAAGCCAAAGCCAATATTGAGCGCCATATTCAGGCCATGCGCGCCAAAGGACGTCCGGTATTCCAGGCCGTGCGTGAGAACAGTGACGATGCGCGGGAATGGCAAACCGGCACCTTTATCGCTCCGACGCTTATTGAGCTGGAAAGCTTCGATGAATTACAAAAAGAGGTGTTTGGTCCGGTACTGCACGTCGTGCGTTACACCCGTAACAATCTGGGCAGCCTGATTGAACAAATTAATGCCTCCGGCTACGGCCTGACGCTTGGCGTCCACACCCGTATCGATGAAACCATCGCTCAGGTCACCGGTTCAGCACATGTGGGGAACCTGTACGTTAACCGTAATATGGTTGGCGCCGTCGTCGGGGTGCAACCATTCGGTGGCGAAGGCTTGTCAGGAACCGGACCAAAAGCAGGTGGACCGCTGTACCTGTACCGCCTGCTGGCTAACCGCCCGGAGAATGCGCTGGGCATTACGCTTGCCCGTCAGGATGCAGACTATCCTGTCGATGCGCAGCTCAAAGCGGCTCTCGTGCAACCGCTGGAAGCACTCACCGAATGGGCCGCCGATCGTCCGTCGCTGCGTGCGCTTTGCCAGCAGTTTG
The DNA here is from genome assembly GCF_005281305.1 of Citrobacter sp. wls706. Taxonomy (NCBI): domain Bacteria; kingdom Pseudomonadati; phylum Pseudomonadota; class Gammaproteobacteria; order Enterobacterales; family Enterobacteriaceae; genus Citrobacter; species Citrobacter sp. wls706. The sequence continues at coordinate 5,528 of NZ_SZXG01000041.1, forward strand.
GTGAACTGGCGCAGGCCGGAACGCAACGTCTGCTGCCAGGACCAACCGGAGAGCGCAATACCTGGACGCTGTTACCGCGCGAGCGCGTACTGTGTATCGCCGATGACGAGCAGGATGCGCTGGTACAGGTTGCCGCCGTGACTTCGGTGGGAAGCTTAATTCTGTGGCCGGATGATGCGTTCCATCGCGAACTGGCAAAACGTCTGCCAGTTGCAGTCTCCGGGCGGATTCAGTTTGCCAAAGCGGACAACATCACCACGCAGCCGTTCGATGCCGTTATTTTCCATGGTGATTCCGATCAGCTTCGCGCGCTGTGTGAAGCGGTGGCGGCCCGTGAAGGGGCGATTGTGTCGGTTCAGGGCTTTGCCCGCGGCGAAAGCAATATCCTGCTTGAGAGGCTGTATATTGAACGCTCCCTGAGCGTCAATACCGCCGCCGCCGGAGGCAACGCCAGCCTGATGACAATCGGCTAAGGTTGTGGTTAATTAAGGCTCCGGTAACGGGGCCTTTTTTATAAAGTCAGAGGGAAACATGAAACGAATTTTACTGACATGTGCAGCGCTGCTGCTGGGCGGCCAGGCACTGGCAGATGACTGCGCCAACGCGAATAATCAAGCTGAAATGAACACCTGTGCGGCAGAGCAGTTTAAAGCGGCAGACGCCAAACTTAATGAAACGTATCAGAATGCGCTGAAGCGCGCCGCCCCGACCCAGCGCGATTTACTGAAAAAAGCGCAAACTTCGTGGATAACCCTGCGCGATGCAGACTGTGCGTTAATCAGTTCCGGTACCGAAGGCGGAAGCGTCCAGGCGATGATTTCCAGCCAGTGTTTAACGGATAAGACCAACGAGCGCGAAGCGTTTCTCGCCTCGCTTTTACAGTGTGAAGAAGGCGATTTAAGCTGTCCGCTACCGCCTGCCAGCTAACGCACGCGGATCCCTTCGATAATCATCCGCTGTACGCTCTCAACGGTCTGGTTAAAAAAGGCTTCATCACGCAGCGTTGCGCCCGTTACCGCCTCTACCTGTGGGGCAAAGTCTGCATAATGTTGTGTTGAAGCCCAAATCATGAAAATCAGATGGTGCGGATCGACAGGAGCCAGTTTCCCACTGCTGACCCATCCGGCAATCAACGCCGATTTATCATCAATCAGCGTTTTAAGATCACCCGTTAATTCAGCCATCAACAATGGCGCGCCCGCCAGCATCTCCATGCAGAATAACCGGGAAGCCTGCGGGTAATCGCGCGACACTTCCAGCTTAAGGCGAATGTATTCTTTAATGGCCACCAGCGGCGCAAAGTCTTCGCGAAACGCCTTCAGCGGTGCCAGCCAGATATCAAGAATTTGCCGTAAAACGGCAATATAAAGCACCTCTTTTGACGGGTAATAATAGAGCAGATTAGTTTTTGACACCCCCGCCTGCTCTGCCACCTGTTCCAGACGCGTACCGTGGATCCCATATTGGGAGAAGATATTTAATGCCGCGGTTAAAATAGCCTGACGTTTAGCATTGACGGCCTGCGAGCGTTTACCGTTTTTTTTCTCTGCGCGTTGGACCATGCGCCCTCTCCTTCTTGTGAGGGCGTCAGCATACCAAATCACACGGTGAATGGTTAAATTAAAGCGATTCAGGAGGCGCCGTCTGCGGCTGCGATTTTTTCTTCTTGAACTTCAGTTCGCTGACCAGCACGCCAACAATAATGAATGCTGCGCCTAACAAAGCCAGGAGCGGTAGGCGTTCACCCGCCAGACGACCAAAGATCCCCGCCCACACCGGCTCTCCGGTATAGATGACCGTCGCCCGCGTCGGCGAAACGCTGCGCTGCGCCCAGTTCATGGTGACCTGAATAATCGCGCTAAAAATGCCTAATCCCAGCGCGACCACCAGCAATCCTGTCGACATCGGCGGTACAGACTCGCCTGCCGGGGCCATGGCAATAAACGCCACCACAGAAGCGGTTGCCAGTTGCACCACCGTTACCCGACGCACATCTACTTTTCCCGCCCACGCGCTAATCAGAATAATTTCTGCCGCAATTGCCACCGCGCCCGCAAGCGTGATCCACTCACCTTCACCCAGCGCCAGTAAATTCCCCCCCGGCCCGGCAAGAAAAATCAACCCGATAAAGGCCAGTACAATCCCGACACACGGCATTAAACCTGGCATACGCCCCAGACACAGCCATTGCAACAGCGGCACCAGCGGTACATACATCGCGGTAATAAACGCCGATTTACTGCTGGGAATAAACTGCAAACCCCAGGTTTGCAGGCTATAGCCCAGCGCTATCGCAATGCCGATCGCCACGCCGGCTTTAACCTCCAGCCAGGTCAGCTTATGCAACGTTCGCCACGACAGAAGCGCAACGGCCAGCGCAGCAGTCGCAAAACGCACACCGACAAAGAAAAAGGGTCCGCTCAGAGTAACGGCATATTGCACCGCCAAAAACGTTCCACCCCAGAACATGGTGATCACAATGAGGATCGCCTCCTGAGGTTTAACAGAAAAGGAATAACGAGAAAGTAAAGACATGAGACACCCGATTAACAGAATGTCATTAGTCTGCGTTGCGTTTTGTTACAGTTCAACCTTGCAGACAAAAAAAACCGCCGGAAGATCCCGG
>NZ_SZXG01000042.1:0-75221 GCF_005281305.1 Citrobacter sp. wls706
TACCCATTTACACACAGAGTTATCCACAATCGTCGAAAAATTACTGATGCGCATTGCTGAAAAGTGGAGAGAACCGGTACAGAGATCTCTATATAGAAAGCAATTCACACTACATATATAGAAGAAGGACTGACAACTTAAGCCCCATAATCCCTACCACCTTTGAATTACGCATCCCATCAGGCAATAATACCCGCACAAACCGTGATTCCAGGACCGTGATGAGATACTCACTGCAACGTACAGCTATACGCAAACGCCCGATGAAGCTCGGCACTACCGTGATCCTCATGGTCAGTGCAGTACTCTTCTCAGTGCTGCTTGTTGTTCATCTGATTTACTTTTCGCAAATCAGCAACATGACGCGCGATGCGTTAGCGGATAAAGCGCTTGCGGTCGCGCGGACGCTGGCAAACTCGCCGGAGATCCGTCAGGGATTAATGAAAAAACCTGAGGAAAGCGGCATTCAGGCTATTGCCCAGGCGGTGAATAAGAGCAACGATTTTTTGTTCATTGTCGTCACCGATATGCAAAGCATTCGTTACTCCCATCCCGAAGCGCAACGAATCGGTCAGCCATTTAAAGGCGATGACATTTTGCTGGCTTTGCAGGGCAAAGAGAATGTTGCCATTAATCGCGGGTTTCTGGCTAAAGCTCTGCGCGTGTTTACTCCTATCTATGATGAGCATCACCGACAGATTGGCGTGGTGGCGATCGGCCTTGAGCTAAGCAGAGTGACTGAGCAGATCAATAACAGTCGCGGCAGCATCTTCTGGTCCATCTTGTTTGGCGTTCTGGTTGGGTTACTCGGCACATGGGTATTCGTCAAAGTCCTTAAGCGCATTCTGTTTGGCCTGGAGCCGTATGAAATCTCCAATCTGTTCGAACAACGCCAGGCGATGCTGCACTCTATAAAGGAAGGTGTCATTGCTGTTGACGAGTGTGGTGAAGTCACGCTGATAAACCAGGCGGCGCAGGAACTGCTTGATTACCACAAATCACAAGACGATGCTCAACTCTCAACGCTCAGCCACGCGTGGTCACAGGTGGTCGATTTTTCGCAGGTGCTACGCGATGGAACGCCACGCCGCGATGAAGAGATCACGGTGAAAGATCGGCTACTCTTAATTAATACTGTTCCGGTACTCAGCAACGGAAAAATCATCGGGGCCATTTCAACGTTCCGCGATAAAACTGAAGTTCGGAAATTGATGCAACGCCTGGACGGCATGGTTAACTATGCCGACGCACTTCGTGAACGATCCCACGAATTCATGAACAAATTGCACGTGATTCTGGGATTATTGCACCTGAAAAGTTATAAGCAGCTTGAAAATTACATCCTGAAGACCGCGAACAATTATCAGGAAGAGATTGGCTCACTGTTAGGAAAAATAAAATCTCCGGTGATCGCTGGATTTTTACTCAGCAAGATTAATCGCACATCTGATTTAGGCCATAGTCTGGTCATTAGCAATGAAAGCCAATTGCCGGAGAACAGCAATGAAGATCAGGTAGCGGTGCTGATTACCGTTTTGGGGAATTTGATTGAAAACGCCCTGGAGGCGCTAGGTCAAGAACCGGGTGGCGAGATCAGCGTATCCTTGCACTATCGACACGGCTGGTTGCATTGCGAAGTGAATGACGATGGTCCAGGGATCGTCCCTGAACACATTGAGCACATCTTTGAAAAGGGCGTCTCGTCAAAAGGAACCGAACGAGGCGTCGGTTTAGCACTTGTGAAACAGCAGGTTGAAAGTGTTGGCGGCAATATTTCCGTCGAGTCTGAACCTGGGGTCTTCACCCAATTTTTTGTACAGTTACCGTGGAATGGTGAGAGGGCCAGCAGATGATCAATGTCTTAATTGTCGATGACGATGCAATGGTAGCGGAATTAAATCGTCGTTATGTCGCACAACTCTCCGGTTTTCATTGCTGCGGAACAGCCTCTACGCTGGAGAAAGCCAAAGAGATCATCTTTCATAGCGGTCATCATATCGATTTGATTTTGCTGGATATTTATATGCAAAAAGAAAATGGTCTGGATCTGCTACCCGTTCTGCACAGCGAAGGCTGCAAGTGTGATGTTATTGTCATCTCTTCCGCCGCTGACGCCACCACCATCAAAGACTCGCTTCACTATGGTGTCGTTGACTACCTGATCAAACCTTTCCAGGCCTCCCGTTTTGAAGAAGCGCTAACCGGCTGGCTACATAAGAAAACAGAGATGGAAAAGCATCAGTACTATGAACAGTCTGAGCTTGACCAACTGATTCACGGCAGCTCCTCCAGTGAACAGGAAGTACGTCGCTTACCGAAAGGATTAACGCCACAAACATTACGCACGCTGTGCCAGTGGATTGATGAGCACCAGGATCAGGAGTTCTCTACGGATGAGTTGGCCAATGAGGTCAATATCTCTCGTGTTTCTTGCCGAAAATACCTTATCTGGCTGGTTAATTGTCACATCTTATTTACCAGCATCCACTATGGCGTGACCGGTAGACCTGTTTATCGTTACCGCGTTCAGGCTGAGCAATACTCATTGCTTAAACAATATTGCCAATAAATACATTTTTGGGATTATTTGTTATTTGAAAGTAACAATTATTAAAATAATGAAAAATCCCTATTTTACTGGCTGAAGCAGACGCTTTATTAATTTGCGTTAGATCAAATATATTTGTACACAACATGTCAAACGCTATATTTCAATATTGATAAACATCACACTGTTTTTAATTTCAAAATCGCTAACAAAAGTTAATTAAGTATTATCTAACTCGCAGAGTGTGTATTTTTACCCATAAAGGATTAGTCTGCAATTAACCAGACATACAAAATCTAGACTGGTAGCAATGGAGACCATGCTACGTACCATGGACACCGTACATTTTTGTGAGCAAATAAAAGCATCCGCATGCCAATCTCATTACATCATGAAATGGCGTGACCGTGATCACATAAATAACCCACTCACTCATTCTGTCGGTGGTTCATACCATAGCGGAAAACGCAAAACAGATAAATTACAGCGTCAACCGCAGCTCTCTATGCCCAGTTATGCTTCCCATCGCCTGAGGATTCTCTCCTCTGTTCAACGCCACAGAAAAAAGCTAAATATCGCCATAACTTTAAAAAAACATTCTAGCAAGACATTTGAACATTAATCGCAAATACGGACATATCGAATACTGACCATTTTTTGATGCCTATTCTGGCAAAAAAGAATGTGGCACAGATCCATTTTTCAAAAAATTGACTGGGTTTTTCGCGAGGGTAAATAAAATGTTATTTAGTATACAACTTCTCATAATATTAATATGTTTGTTCTATGGTGCCAGAAAAGGTGGTATCGCACTGGGCTTATTAGGCGGTATCGGCCTGGTCATTCTGGTTTTCGTTTTCCATCTCCAGCCGGGTAAACCACCTGTAGACGTTATGCTGGTTATTATTGCCGTGGTGGCCGCATCGGCAACTTTGCAAGCATCCGGCGGCCTTGACGTTATGCTGCAAATTGCTGAAAAGCTGTTGCGCCGTAACCCAAAATACGTTTCCATCGTCGCGCCGTTTGTTACCTGCACTCTGACAATTCTCTGTGGTACAGGCCACGTGGTATACACCATCCTGCCAATCATTTATGACGTTGCCATTAAGAACAATATTCGCCCGGAACGTCCGATGGCGGCGAGTTCTATCGGTGCGCAGATGGGTATTATCGCCAGCCCGGTTTCCGTTGCCGTTGTGTCACTGGTCGCCATGCTGGGTAACGTGACGTTTGAAGGCAAACATCTCGAATTCCTCGACCTGCTCAGCATCACCATCCCATCTACCCTGCTGGGTATACTGGCTATCGGTATTTTCAGTTGGTTCCGTGGTAAAGATCTGGATAAAGATGAAGAATTCCAGAAGTTTATTTCCGTACCTGAAAACCACAACTATGTTTATGGCGACACCGCCACGCTGTTAGACAAAAAACTGCCGAAAAGCAACTGGCTGGCTATGTGGATCTTCCTTGCCGCTATCGCCGTTGTTGCCGTGCTCGGCGCATTCTCTGAGCTGCGCCCTACCTTCAGCGGCAAACCGCTGTCCATGGTGCTGGTTATCCAGATGTTCATGCTGCTGACCGGTGCGCTGATTATTATCCTGACGAAGACCAATCCCGCTTCAATATCTAAAAACGAAGTCTTCCGTTCCGGTATGATCGCGATTGTGGCGGTGTACGGTATTGCCTGGATGGCCGAAACAATGTTCGGCGCGCATATGACGGAAATCGAAGGTGTGCTGGGCAATATGGTGAAAGAGTACCCGTGGGCCTATGCAATTGTTCTGCTGCTGGTATCCAAGTTTGTAAACTCCCAGGCAGCGGCGCTGGCGGCGATTGTTCCAGTCGCGCTGGCAATCGGGGTTGATCCAGCGTACATCGTTGCTTCGGCGCCGGCATGTTACGGTTACTACATTCTGCCGACCTACCCGAGCGATCTGGCTGCTATTCAGTTTGACCGTTCCGGTACCACCCACATCGGCCGCTTCGTTATCAACCACAGCTTCATTCTGCCTGGTTTGATCGGCGTAAGCGTATCCTGTGTCTTTGGTTGGATCTTCGCCGCAATGTACGGTTTCTTGTAATTACAGTTCGCGTGCCGTCCACGTTGGTACGGCACGCCACCGTTAAGACACAGAGAATTTTAAAATTCCTGAGAAAAATGAAAAGGCTGGAAGCAAATGTCAAAAGTTGAATTCACTTACCAGGCGGCTTTCCCACTGGGGGAAGACAAAACTGAGTACTACCTGCTGACATCCGATCACGTCAGCGTCGGCGAGTTTGAAGGCGAGACAATCCTGAAAGTAGCCCCTGAAGCACTTACGCTACTGGCCCAGCAAGCCTTCCACGATGCCTCCTTCATGCTCCGCCCAGAACACCAACAGCAAGTCGCCTCAATTCTCCATGATCCCGAAGCCAGCGAAAACGATAAGTACGTAGCGCTGCAGTTCCTGAGAAACTCTGAAATCGCCGCCAAAGGCGTATTGCCAACCTGCCAGGACACCGGTACGGCCATTATCATGGGTAAAAAAGGCCAACGCGTATGGACCGGCGGCGGCGATGAAGCAGCGCTCTCCAAAGGCGTATTTAATACCTATATTGAAGATAACCTGCGCTACTCGCAAAACGCGGCGCTGGATATGTACAAAGAAGTGAATACCGGCACCAACCTGCCTGCGCAAATCGATCTGTACAGCGTGGACGGTGACGAATACAAATTCCTGTGCGTGGCCAAAGGCGGTGGCTCAGCCAACAAAACCTATCTGTATCAGGAAACTAAAGCGCTGCTGACTCCCGGAAAACTGAAAAACTTCCTGGTGGAAAAAATGCGCACGCTGGGTACCGCAGCTTGCCCGCCGTACCATATTGCATTCGTCATTGGCGGCACGTCAGCGGAAAGCACCCTTAAAACGGTGAAGCTGGCCAGCACACACTACTATGATGCACTGCCGACTGAAGGCAATGCCCACGGCCAGGCGTTCCGCGATCTGCAACTGGAACAGGAACTGCTGATCGAGGCACAGAAACTCGGCCTCGGCGCTCAGTTTGGCGGGAAATACTTCGCGCACGACATCCGCGTGATCCGCCTGCCTCGCCACGGCGCGTCCTGCCCGGTAGGTATGGGCGTTTCCTGCTCCGCGGACCGTAACATTAAAGCCAAAATTAACCGCGAAGGGATCTGGATTGAAAAACTGGAACATAATCCAGGCCAATACATCCCAGAATCTCTGCGCCAGGCTGGCGAAGGCGAAGTGGTTAAAGTCGACCTTAACCGCCCGATGAAAGAAATCCTCGCCCAGCTTTCGCAGTATCCGGTTTCTACCCGTCTGTCACTGAGCGGCACGATTATTGTTGGTCGTGACATCGCCCACGCGAAGCTAAAAGAGCGTATTGAGTCCGGCGAAGGTCTACCGCAGTACGTGAAAGATCATCCGATCTACTACGCGGGCCCGGCAAAAACGCCAGCAGGTTATCCGTCCGGCTCTTTAGGCCCGACTACCGCAGGTCGTATGGACTCCTATGTTGACCTGTTGCAGTCACACGGCGGCAGCATGATCATGCTGGCAAAAGGTAACCGTAGCCAGCAGGTGACAGACGCTTGCCACAAACACGGCGGTTTCTACTTAGGCAGCATCGGTGGACCGGCAGCGGTACTGGCGCAGCAGAGCATTAAGCATCTGGAATGCGTGGAATACCCGGAGCTGGGTATGGAAGCTATCTGGAAAATCGAAGTAGAAGATTTCCCGGCGTTCATCCTGGTCGATGATAAAGGCAACGATTTCTTCCAGCAAATCGTCAGCAAACAATGCGCTAACTGCGCGAAGTAACCTATTCGGCCCGGCACTGGACTGACACTAAAACTTTTGGCGTCAGTCCAGCGATCCCCCCGGGCCACCTTAATCCCCCCATTTACTGGCGTTGAATTTTTCCTGCTCACAGGGAATAGTAATCTTTTCCATTACGTGTGAATTCATAATGCTCCGCACACTGAACCCCATGATTTTGCAGTCTGGCGCGCTGATTCTGGCGCTGATCCTTATCTACACCGGCATCTGTGCCACTGAGAAAATCACCTGGCTGATGGAAGTCACGCCGGTCATTATCGTCGTACCGTTGTTGTTGACTACCGTAAAGCGCTACCCGTTGACGCCTCTGCTCTACACGCTAATTTTCTTTCACGCCATCATTCTGATGGTCGGCGGTATGTATACCTATGCCAAAGTCCCCGTCGGTTTTCAGGTTCAGGAATGGCTGGATCTTAGTCGCAATCCCTATGACAAGCTGGGTCATTTCTTTCAGGGGCTGGTGCCAGCACTGACGGCAAGAGAGATTTTAGTGCGCGGTAATATTGTCCGTGGCCGAAAAATGCTGGCATTTTTAGTCTGCTGCGTGGCATTGGCGATTAGCGCGACCTATGAGCTGATCGAATGGTGGGCGGCGCTGGCAATGGGTCAAGGAGCTGATGATTTTCTCGGCACGCAGGGCGACCCATGGGATACCCAATCCGATATGTTTTGCGCCCTGCTTGGGGCCTTAACCACCGTGATTTTACTGGCGAGGACGCATTGCAAGCAACTGCGCCATTATGGGTTAGTCACCGCCAACTGAATGAAATCATTACCGGATGTCGCTGATGCGCATCCGGCCTGCGCGCTTGCCATTCAGCAATATCAGTATCAGCCAAAAAAATAGTCCCCCTGTCGATAAACGGCGGTTAAAATCCGCCATCAATATAGAATAACTCATTGTTTAAAAACATATAAAATACAAATCAGTCTGTTTTTCACCCGCTTTACAGCCCATTTTCTCAGGATAATACTTGCCTGCGTCACATTCATACGGTGTGTCTGCAATCCATAAATTGCAACCTTTCCACAACCGGGTAAAAGATGATGAAAGTATTAATTGTTGAAAGTGAGTTTCTGCATCAGGACACCTGGGTCGGTAGCGCTGTCGAACGCCTGGCTGACGCATTAAGCCGCCAGAATGTTACCGTCATTAAGTCCACCTCATTCGACGATGGTTACGCCATCCTCGCCGCAAATGAAGCCATTGATTGCCTGATGTTCAGCTATCAAATGGAACAACAAGATGAGCACCTGAATGTCAGGCAATTGATCGGCAAGCTCCACGAGCGCCAGCAAAACGTTCCCGTTTTCCTGTTGGGCGATCGCGAAAAAGCCACTGCATCGTTGGATCGCGACCTGCTGGAGCTTGTCGATGAATTCGCCTGGATTCTGGAAGATACCGCAGACTTTATCGCCGGGCGCGCCGTGGCGGCAATGACCCGTTACCGCCAGCAGCTTCTGCCGCCGCTGTTCAGCGCGCTGATGAAATACGGCGACATCCATGAATATTCCTGGGCAGCGCCTGGCCACCAGGGCGGCGTCGGTTTTACCAAAACCCCAGCCGGTCGTTTCTATCATGACTACTACGGTGAAAACTTATTCCGTACCGACATGGGTATCGAACGCACCTCCCTGGGTTCACTGCTGGATCATACTGGCGCATTTGGCGAGAGCGAAAAATATGCCGCCCGGGTGTTTGGGGCTGACCGCTCCTGGTCCGTGGTGGTCGGGACTTCCGGCTCTAACCGCACCATCATGCAAGCCTGTATGACCGACAACGACGTCGTGGTGCTGGATCGCAACTGCCATAAATCGATTGAACAGGGGCTGATCCTTACCGGGGCAAAACCGGTATACATGGTGCCTAGTCGCAACCGCTACGGCATTATCGGGCCTATCTACCCGCAGGAAATGCAGCCTGAAACATTGCAGAAAAAAATCAGTGAAAGCCCACTGACAAAAGGCAAAGCCGGACAAAAACCGTCATACAGCGTCGTGACTAACTGTACCTATGACGGCGTTTGCTACAACGCAAAAGAGGCGCAGGATCTGCTCGCGCAAACCAGCGATCGCATCCACTTCGATGAAGCCTGGTACGGCTATGCCCGCTTTAACCCAATTTATGCCGATCACTACGCCATGCGTGGCGCGCCGGGCGATCATAACGGCCCTACCGTTTTTGCCACCCACTCGACTCACAAACTGCTGAATGCGCTTTCACAAGCTTCCTACATTCACGTCCGTGAAGGCCGTGGCGCGGTGAATTTCTCCCGCTTCAACCAGGCATATATGATGCATGCCACCACCTCTCCGTTATATGCCATCTGCGCCTCAAACGATGTGGCGGTATCGATGATGGACGGTAACAGCGGCCTGTCGCTCACCCAGGAAGTGATCGACGAAGCGGTCGATTTCCGCCAGGCCATGGCGCGGCTGTACAAAGAATTCACCGCCGAAGGCGACTGGTTCTTCAAACCATGGAACAAAGAGGTGGTAACCGATCCGCAGACCGGCAAAACCTATGACTTTGCCGATGCGCCAACCCAACTCCTGACCACTGACCAGAACTGCTGGGTAATGCGTCCGGGCGAATCCTGGCACGGGTTTAAAGATCTGCCGGATAACTGGAGCATGCTGGACCCGATTAAAGTCAGCATTCTGGCGCCGGGTATGGGCGACGATGGCGAACTGGAAGAGACTGGTGTTCCTGCTGCTCTGGTCACCGCCTGGCTTGGCCGTCACGGTATCGTGCCGACGCGTACCACCGACTTCCAGATTATGTTCCTGTTCTCAATGGGGATTACCCGTGGGAAATGGGGCACACTGATCAACACGTTGTGCTCTTTCAAACATCACTACGATGCGAATACTCCGCTTGCACAGGTAATGCCTGAACTGGTGGAGGAACATCCAGACACTTACGCAAACATGGGCATTCACGATCTTGGCGACACCATGTTTGCCTGGCTGAAAGAGAACAACCCTGGCAGCCGTCTCAATGCAGCCTACTCCGGCCTGCCTGTTGCTGAAATTACACCGCGTGAAGCCTATAACGCGATAGTCAGCGATAACGTTGAGATGGTGGCCATTGAAAATCTGCAGGGCCGTATAGCAGCGAACTCCGTGATTCCTTACCCACCGGGAATTCCGATGCTGTTGTCCGGGGAAAACTTTGGCGATGCTAACAGCCCGCAGATTAGTTATCTACGTTCGTTGCAGTCCTGGGACCACCACTTCCCTGGATTTGAACATGAAACCGAAGGAACGGAAATTATTGACGGTGTGTATCACGTCATGTGCGTGAAAGCATAATGTCTTTTTTAGATAGTCCGATTTGAAGGATGACATGTCATGCTTGAGTAATTCCTGAGTATTGCTGCAAAACAATAACATTGTCATACCTTTTTGCGCGGGACCACCCCGCGCTTTTTTTATACGAAAATTGTACGTTGCCACTTGCGTAAAAATTTATGTACACGGCAATAATCCCTACAGATATTGTAATTAATCAAAATGTCGCTATTTTATCGCTTGTCTTGATTCATCACACAATTTCATTTGCCGGTTATTTCTTGCCCAATGGTGAGTTACGGTAGTTTATGTCATATTCCTGGAGTTTGGGTATGAGACTTTGCAGCAAAGAAGCGTGTGTTGTGGTATTAACAGAGAAGGATGTTTGGTTAAGGATTAACGGTAAAGAAGCCATCAGTTTAAAAGCTAATCATATGGCATTAGTGGCATGTGATAACAATATTATCGATTTCTCATCACTTAATAACGCACAGGTCGTACATATCAGCCGAGATATCATTAAAGACTATCTGCGTTTTTTAAATAAGGACCTTTCACAGATCCCATTCTGGCAGCGGAGTGCTAACCCAGTGATCACCGCTACCTGCCTGACGCCGGATGTCTTCCGGGTGGCCGCTCAACATAGCGTAATGGAAACAGGGGACGAAGGTGAAAGAGAGCGCACACGCTCACTACTATTCACGGTGCTATCCCGCTTTCTTGACAGCAAAAAATTTATCTCTTTGCTCATGCATATGCTGCGTAGTCGTATCAGCGACAGCGTTTATCACATTATTGAGAGCGACATACACAAAGACTGGAATTTAAGCATGGTCGCCAGTTGCTTATGCCTGAGTCCCAGTTTGTTAAAGAAAAAACTCAAAAGTGAAAATACAAGTTATAGCCAAATAATTACCACATGTCGCATGCGTTATGCCGTCAATCAACTCCTGATGGACGAGAAAAACATTTCCCAGGTCTCTCAACTGTGTGGATATAACAGTACCTCATACTTTATTTCCGTATTCAAAGAGTTTTATGGGATGACGCCACTGCATTATGTTAGTCAATATCGGGAGCCATCCGCTGCCTGAGTTTTAATCAGTTAGCGATAAGCCATAATAATATCAGCATTAGCGATACCCCAGCTCCGTCATCATAAAATAGTCTTTTGAAGAGGTATGATAAGTACGTCATTTATCCTTATCAGGAGTTAAAAAATATGTCGACGGATGCTGATGCTCACAAAGTGGGCTTAATCCCCGTCACCCTTATGGTGTCGGGGAATATTATGGGTTCCGGTGTATTCCTGCTGCCCGCAAACCTTGCGTCAACTGGCGGGATTGCAATCTACGGATGGTTGGTCACGATTATCGGTGCTCTGGCACTGTCGATGGTGTACGCAAAAATGTCGTCCTTAGACTCCAGTCCCGGTGGTTCTTATGCTTATGCCCGCCGCTGCTTCGGTCCATTTTTAGGCTACCAGACTAACGTCCTGTACTGGCTGGCCTGCTGGATTGGTAACATCGCCATGGTGGTCATTGGCGTCGGTTACCTGAGCTACTTCTTCCCCATCTTAAAAGATCCGCTGGTCCTGACGCTGACCTGTGTCGTGGTACTGTGGATCTTCGTATTGCTGAACATTGTCGGCCCGAAAATGATCACCCGTGTACAGGCCGTCGCAACGGTGCTGGCGCTGGTGCCGATTGTTGGGATTGCCGTCTTCGGCTGGTTCTGGTTCCGCGGTGAAACCTATATGGCGGCCTGGAACGTCAGCGGTATGAATACCTTCGGTGCAATTCAAAGCACCCTGAACGTGACCTTATGGTCATTTATCGGGGTGGAAAGTGCCTCCGTCGCGGCAGGCGTGGTTAAAAATCCTAAACGTAATGTGCCTATCGCCACCATTGGCGGGGTGCTGATTGCTGCCGTTTGCTACGTGCTCTCCACAACGGCGATTATGGGGATGATCCCTAACGCTGCGCTACGTGTTTCGGCCTCGCCGTTCGGTGATGCCGCAAGAATGGCGCTGGGCGACACCGCAGGCGCTATCGTCTCCTTCTGCGCTGCTGCCGGGTGTCTTGGTTCACTGGGCGGATGGACGCTGCTGGCCGGACAAACCGCCAAAGCGGCGGCCGATGACGGTCTGTTCCCGCCGATTTTTGCCCGCGTTAACAAAGCCGGTACCCCGGTGGCCGGGTTAATTATCGTCGGCATCCTGATGACCATTTTCCAGTTCAGCAGCATGTCGCCGAACGCCGCAAAAGAGTTTGGTCTGGTCTCTTCAGTATCGGTCATCTTCACGCTGGTGCCATATCTGTACACCTGCGCTGCGCTGCTGCTGCTCGGTCATGGTCACTTCGGCAAAGCGCGCCCGCTGTATCTGGCGGTAACCTTTATCGCCTTTGTCTACTGCATCTGGGCAGTTATCGGTTCTGGCGCCAAAGAGGTGATGTGGTCGTTCGTCACGCTGATGATTATTACCGCGCTGTACGCACTTAACTACAACCGGATCCATAAAAACCCCTATCCATTGGATGCCCCGGTAAAAAATAGTTAACGCAAGCGGCACTGGTGAATAGCCGACATCCAACAAAAAGCCAATCTTAAGAACTTAAGGTTGGCTTAATTTTACTTTGAGAGGATCTGCCCCACTTAGTCGATGGAATCCCTTTCATGTTAAAGCACCTGTTTAAAAGGCCCGCTCTCGGGTTAATCAGCTGGCTTCTGCTGCTCTCATTTTATCTTGCGACCTTTCTGAACATTGCGTTCTATAAACAAGTGCTGCAAGACCTGCCTCTGGATTCTGTGCGCAACGTGTTGGTGTTTTTATCGATGCCGGTCGTCGCTTTCAGCGTTATGAATATCGTGCTGACGCTGGCCTCCTTCCTGTGGCTTAACCGTCTGGTGGCGTGCATTTTCATTCTGGTTGGCGCATCGGCTCAATATTTCATCATGACCTACGGCATCATCATCGACCGCTCGATGATCGCCAATATGATGGACACCACGCCCGCCGAAACCTTCGCCCTGATGACGCCACGAATGGTAATTACGCTCGGGGTGAGCGGTATTCTGGCCGCGCTCATTGCCTGCTGGGTAAGAATCAAGCCTATTACTCCAGCGCTGCGTAGCGTGTTGTTCCGTGGCGCGAACATTCTGATTTCCGCGCTGCTGATCGTACTGGTCGCCGCGTTCTTCTATAAAGATTACGCCTCACTGTTTCGCAACAACAAAGAACTGGTGAAATCCCTCAGCCCATCCAACAGCATTGTGGCGACGTCATCATGGTATTCGCACCAGAGGCTGGCCCACCTGCCATTGGTACGCATTGGCGAAGATGCGCATCGCAATCCGTTGATGGTAAAAGAAAAGCGTAAAAACCTGACAATTGTGGTTCTCGGCGAGACCTCCCGCGGCGACAACTTCTCCCTGTCCGGCTATGCGCGCCAGACCAACCCGCTACTGGAAAAAGATAATGTGGTCTATTTCCCGCGCACGACGTCCTGCGGTACGGCCACAGCGGTATCTGTGCCCTGCATGTTCTCCGATATGCCGCGCGCGCATTACGATGAAGAACTGGCTCAGCATCAGGAAGGCGTACTCGACATCATCCAGCGGGCGGGAATTAACGTGCTGTGGAATGATAACGACGGTGGATGTAAAGGAGCCTGCGATCGGGTGCCGCACCAGAATATGACTAAGCTGAACCTGCCAGGACAGTGTATTGATGGTGAATGCTATGATGACGTCCTGTTCCACGGGCTGGAAGAGTACATTAATAATCTGCAAAGCGACGGCGTGATTGTGCTGCACACCATCGGCAGCCACGGTCCGACCTATTACAACCGCTATCCTGCGCAGTTCAAGAAATTTACGCCAACCTGCGACACCAACGAGATCCAGACCTGTTCCCAGCAACAGCTGGTCAATACGTACGACAACACGATTCTATATGTTGACTATATTGTTGATAAAGCAATCAATATACTGAAAGAGCATCAGGATAATTTTACCACCAGCCTGGTCTATCTTTCCGATCACGGCGAATCCTTAGGGGAAAATGGCGTCTATTTGCACGGCC
Organism: Citrobacter sp. wls706; assembly: GCF_005281305.1. NCBI lineage: Bacteria > Pseudomonadati > Pseudomonadota > Gammaproteobacteria > Enterobacterales > Enterobacteriaceae > Citrobacter > Citrobacter sp. wls706. The sequence goes on from NZ_SZXG01000042.1 coordinate 13,769, forward strand.
TGCCGTATTCGATTGCACCAGATACACAAAAACATGTGCCGATGCTGCTGTGGCTCTCAGAAGATTATCAGCAACGCTATCAGGTCTCTCAGACATGTTTGCAAAAACGAGCAAGCTCAGAGAACTTCTCACAGGATAATCTGTTCTCGACCCTGCTGGGATTAACGGGCGTGCAAACACAGAAATATCAGGCGGCAGATGATATTCTGCAACCCTGCCGGGGAGGCTAAGCGAATGAAAATTCTGATTGTTGAAGACGATACGTTGTTATTACAGGGACTGATACTCGCCGCGCAAACGGAAGGCTATGCCTGCGACGGTGTATCAACGGCCCGGGCAGCGGAGCAATGTCTGGAGACCGGACATTACAGTCTGGTGGTTCTGGATCTGGGTTTACCGGATGAAGACGGTCTGCACTTCCTGAACAGGATCAGGCAGAAAAAATACACCGTACCGGTGCTTATCCTCACCGCCCGCGATACGGTAAAAGACCGGGTCAGCGGGCTGGACGTGGGCGCCGATGACTATCTGGTCAAACCGTTCGCGCTGGAAGAACTGCACGCCCGCATCCGGGCGCTGCTGCGTCGTCATAACAATCAGGGTGAAAGCGAATTAATTGTCAGTAACCTGACGCTGAATATCGGTCGTCGCCAGGTGTGGATGGACGGGCAAGAGATTATCTTAACGCCGAAAGAATACGCGCTCCTGTCGCGTCTGATGCTCAAGGCAGGCAGTCCGGTTCACCGGGAAATTCTGTATAACGACATCTACAGTTGGGATAACGAACCGTCGACCAATACGCTGGAAGTCCACATCCATAATCTGCGCGATAAAGTGGGGAAATCACGTATCCGCACGGTCAGGGGATTTGGCTATATGCTGGTCGCCACTGAGGAAAGCTAAGTGAAGCTGCTGCAATATCTAAAACGACCTCTCCCTCTTCGCCAACGGTTAATACTGACGATCGGTCTAATTCTGCTGGTCTTTCAGCTCATTAGCACCTTCTGGTTGTGGCACGAAAGTACCGAGCAAATACAGTTATTCGAACAGGCGCTGCGCGATAACCGTAACAACGATCGCCACATCATGCATGAGATCCGCGAGGCTATCGCCAGCCTGATCGTCCCCGGCATCTTTATGGTCAGCCTGACGCTGCTGATTTGCTACCAGGCGGTGCGACGTATTACCCGTCCCCTTGCCGATCTGCAAAAAGAGTTAGAAGCGCGGGCAGCCGATAACCTGGCCCCCATTGAAATTCACAGTTCAACCGTTGAGATACAGGCGGTCGTCTCAGCGCTCAACGAGCTGGTGACGCGGCTGACCACCACTATCGAAAACGAACGCTTATTTACCGCCGATGTCGCCCACGAACTGCGCACACCGCTGTCAGGCGTTCGCCTGCATCTGGAATTATTATCCAAAACCCATAAAGTCGATGTTTCGCCGTTAATTGCGCGCCTTGACCAAATGATGGACAGCGTGTCGCAACTGTTGCAACTCGCCCGCGTCGGGCAGTCGTTTTCGGCCGGAAGCTACCAACATGTCAAACTGCTGGAGGACGTGATTCTGCCTTCCTATGACGAACTCAGCACCATGCTGGACCAGCGCCAGCAGACGCTGCTCCTCCCGCAAAGCGCGGCGGACGTTGTCGTACGTGGCGACGCAACGCTATTACGCATGCTGCTGCGCAATCTGGTAGAGAACGCGCACCGTTACAGCCCGGAAGGCACTACTATTACGATCGGCCTGAATACCGAGCATGACGCCGTCATGGCCGTCGAAGATGAAGGTCCAGGCATTGATGAAAGTAAATGCGGGGAGTTAAGCAAAGCGTTTGTGCGGATGGACAGCCGTTTTGGCGGAATTGGGCTGGGGCTGAGCATTGTCAGTCGGATCACCCAGCTACATCACGGGCATTTCTATTTGCAGAATCGTCAGGGAACGAGCGGCACTCGCGCATGGGTGGAATTAGCGAAAGCTCAGTAAGAACTCACCCATACGTACAAAAAGCTGCTGACGATCAGTACGCTACACAGGGCAGTCAAACTTTCATAAATGCGGGTTTTCATGACACTCTCCTCCGAAACTATGAAGGAGAGTTTGCCTGAAAGATATTAAGCCAACCTTAAGTCGCTGTGATAGATCACCATAATGCGCCGGACGGCAGTTGACGCCTTATCCGGCCTACTGAGTACAACGCTACCTGTAGGCCTGAGAGCTGATTACTCATCAATACGCGGATGCTGCTGCACCAGGCGCGAACGCTTAAGCTGCAATTCCGCAATTTCCTGATCAATATCTTCGATTTTATGCTCGATGTTATCGTAGTGCTCACCGAGGATCTCTTTCGCTTCCTGAATATCCGAAGCGGCAGGCGTCGCTCCTTTCAGTGGCTTATTCGCGGTCTCTTTCATGGTGATACCGGTAATTAAACCAACCACCGCAATCACCATCAGGTAATAAGCAGGCATCATCAGATTCTGCGAACTTTCCACCAGCCAGGCAGCCAGGGTTGGCGTCAGACCCGCAACCAGGACCGAGATATTAAACGCCGCCGCCAACGCGCTATAACGAATATGCGTCGGGAACATCGCCGGTAACGTTGAAGCCATCACCCCGGTAAAGCAGTTGAGGATCACCGCCAGCATCAGCAGCCCGGCAAAAATCAGGCCGATGACATTACTGTTAATCAGAATAAATGCCGGAATGGCCAGCACAAATAGCGCAATACTGCCCATAATCACAAACGGGCGACGACCGAAGCGGTCGCTGAGCAGACCCATCACCGGCTGCACAAACAACATACCAATCATAATGGCGATAATAATCAGCACGCCGTGATCTTCAGAGTAATGCAGGTTATGCGACAGGTAGCTCGGCATATAGGTGAGCAGCATGTAATAGGTAACGTTGGTGGCAATCACCAGGCCGATACATGCCAACAGGCTGCGCCAGTGTTTGGTAGCAATCTCTTTAAAGGAAACCTTCGGACCTTCCTGCAGACCCTCACGGTCGCCCTGTTCCAGTTTATCAACGTGCTGCTGGAACGCCGGCGTCTCTTCCAGCGCATGACGCAGGTACAGACCAATCAGCCCTAACGGCAGCGCCAGGAAGAACGGAATACGCCAGCCCCACTCAAGGAAATTTTCCTCGCCGACAATGGTTGAAATCAGAACCACCACGCCCGCGCCCAACACAAACCCGGCGATCGAGCCGAAGTCCAGCCAGCTCCCCATAAATCCACGCTTACGGTCAGGCGAATATTCCGCGACAAAAATCGACGCCCCGGTGTACTCTCCGCCGACCGAGAATCCCTGTGCCATCTTACATACAAGCAGCAGAATCGGCGCCCAGATACCAATCGAGGCATACGAGGGAATAAGACCGATACAGAAGGTACTGATCGACATAATCACAATGGTGATAGCGAGGATCTTCTGACGACCGTATTTATCGCCGAGCATACCGAAGAACAATCCGCCAAGCGGTCGAATCAGAAAGGGAACAGAGAAGGTGGCGAGCGCGGCAACCATCTGCACGCTGGGGTCAGCCCCCGGGAAGAACACTTTACCTAATGCGTAAGCAACAAACCCATAAACACCAAAATCGAACCACTCCATCGCATTACCTAACGACGCCGCGGTAATGGCTTTTCGCAACTTTCCGTCATCAATGATGGTGACGTCGCGCAGCGTAATGGGTTTTATTTTTTTCCTTTTTAGCATACCAGTCCTCTTAGACTTAGCCCTGTCGCGCACAGTTCGACGCTCCTAACGCAACATGCGCTAAGGTCATCGCCGAGCGGGGAATGCACAGACGCAATCCCTGTAACAAGCGTAGCAGGTTTACTTACACTGGCTGGAAACGAGCAGTACAACCGAACCTGTTGACGCCTGATTGGGCGGTTAATGACCTCTTTACCCTAACAGTGTTTAAATTTGTGATCAACTTCACACATGGTATTTCATTTCGTCAACCTGCGTAAATAAGGTCATTCTGAGTCAACTTTTTTACATGTCATGCTTGCGATTTACTGACAATTAAATACAAGAATAAATCGCTTTATTGCACCAACAATCACAGCGGTCACTATTATTCTGCTAGCAAAAAAACCACCTAATCACTTCACAAAAAGATCACAGCTTTTTTAATAATCAGAGCGCTTGAGAACTTTTGCGCGGAATATGTGATGAAGATAACTAAAACATCGTTTTATTTTGATTGAATCAATGTTCCCATGAATGCAAACTAATTCCAGACGCAATATCCCTGGGAGCAGTAACACGCTCAACGTATGCCGCGTTAGATTCTATAAAACAAAGAGATAGCGATTACCTTTGTTAAGAAATTTTAGTAACCATTTGATTTTATTAATTTTTAACTCCTTGCGCATATAGTGCCTGCGACAAGATATGAGGACGTTTATGAAAATTAAAGCCACGATTGAACGCATCCCCGGCGGAATGATGTTGATTCCCCTGTTATTAGGCGCAGTGTTAAATACCTTGGCTCCCGATACTGGCGCGTATTTCGGATCGTTTACCAAAGGCATGATCAGCGGAACGGTGCCTATCCTGGCGGTGTGGTTTTTTTGTATTGGCGCATCTATTGATTTACGGGCAACCGGTACAGTATTACGTAAGTCCGGTACGTTGGTCATCACCAAAATAGCCGTGGCGTGGGTAGTGGCAATGATAGCCGCGTCATTTATTCCTGATACCGGAATTCAAACCGGGTTCTTTGCGGGACTTTCGGTGCTGGCAATTGTTTCTGCGATGGATATGACCAACGGTGGTCTGTACGCCAGCCTGATGAACCAGTACGGAACGAAAGAAGAGTCCGGCGCATTTGTATTAATGTCTCTGGAATCCGGTCCGTTGATGACGATGGTGATCCTTGGTTCAGCGGGCCTGGCCTCCTTCGAGCCACACCATTTTATCGGCGCGGTATTACCGTTCCTGATTGGCTTTACGCTGGGTAACCTGGATCACGATCTACGTTCTTTCTTCAGCAAAGCCACGCCGGTACTAATCCCGTTCTTCGGCTTTGCGCTGGGCAATACCATTAACCTGAGCGTCATCGTTGATACCGGTCTGTTGGGTATTCTGCTGGGCGTCGCGGTAATCGTTATCACCGGTATCCCGCTGATTATTGCTGACCGCGTTATCGGTGGCGGGAACGGTACGGCAGGTGTGGCAGCCTCTTCTGCGGCAGGCGCTGCGGTGGCAAACCCGGTGATTATCGCCCAGATTAACCCGGCATTTGAACCGGTTGCCGCCTCCGCCACGGCGCTGGTTGCTGCCAGCGTGATTGTCACCGCCATTTTGGTGCCGATTATCACCGCGCTGTATGCCAAACGCTTTAATAAAAACCTGGTCGCCAACGAGACGGCGGCAACCCCGGCAGACACTCTGCACCACTAACTCTGCCTTAGCCTTACTGACCGTCCCTGCTCAATTGATGAGTGGGGGCGGTGCAAAAATCTCCTCAACCATCGCATCAACCAGACGTTTTGCCGAACATAATCGCGGCATTCCCAACGCCACATTTTGCCAACGCTGCGTCACAGACCAGCTCACCGGATGGCGCTGCGCATCACACCAGTCGCCTAACCAACTCAACATATCGTTGTGCTCGCCCGAGCCGCCGACCGTCGGCGCGCTGAGCCAATGATGATAATAATGACGCGTAGCGGGCGCCGCATTTACGCTGTCTGCCAGCGTCTGCGCAGCCATGATGCGCAGGTTGTCTTTAAGCATTGAGACCACATCGGCATTCGCTAACCGGCAGGCGTCACCGAACGCTCCCCAGCGTAGTTCTTCCAGCGCAACAAAGCAGCGACCGGGTAACGACCAACCGTCATACGCCCCAGCCCGCCAACGGGTAAAAATTTGCTCGCTGTGTTCGCCCGCCTGAACCGTCAGGCCACGTTGCGTCAACGCCTTCTCTTTATACGCGCCGCGTTGAGTGAACCAGTCCGTAAGCGAATTTATCTGCTGTATGAGACCGGGGGTGGACAGCCCCCGCGGATGTTCGGTCTGTTGCAAAAACAGTAGCCGTTCGGCAATGCGCACCAGCGCCAGGTGGCCCGGATCGATCATGCCCGCCAGCTTCTCCACCAGCTTCAGACGCATCACCAGGTGCTCGCTGGACACTCCCGCCATCACCCACGCTCGGAGTTGCGTCTGGGATAGCACCTCCTGCGTCAGGCGCGCACGCAGCCGCTGCTGCTGTTGCAGAAAACCGCCGGAACGTTTGGTTTCATCTCCCTGAACCAGATCGACCATAAACTTCGGGTAGACACACTCCAGCGTCCGCCCGGGGCCTTCCAGTAACACGTTAGTCATGTGTGCTCAGTTGCAAAAAGGGTGTTGATATCGTCGCGCAGCAAGCGGGAATCTTCATAAAGCCATGCCGCCATCGTAATGCGATGCTGCAATTGTTCATTCAACGCATTCACCGCAGACTCATTTTGCTGGCGCAGAGTCAGGCTCTCACGCAGGCTCGCCTGTAATTGCGCCAGACACAGTGAAAAATCAGCAAAAAACGTGGCCATGCCTGCCGTAACGGAAATATCGACCTGAGCAACTAAAGCTTTACGAATTTGTTGGCAAAACTGGGTAACGTAATGCACAAGACTCTTGTGCAGCGCGCCCATATCAATGAGATAACGCGTTTTTGTTTCGACGTAATCATTCCACCCCCAGTTGGGTTGGTTCAGCCAACGGGAGAAAGTGTCACGCACCACACCGCCAGTAGTCGACGCATTTTCCGCCGGAATATCCTGCTCAATGGCCTCATTGAACAACTGGCGGGTATTGAAGTTAAACATCGCCGCATGAAACGCAGGAAAACGGATCCGCGCACGAAATCCGGCGTGATTCAGCTCCTCTTTCACCCGCAATTCAATGGGGTGCATAGCGTCATTGAGAGCCCGGGACAGGGTCGACTCAAGCTGCTCAAAACGTAGCGCTAAATCCCGGCTAATACTCTCCTGCGCTGCCAGCAATACCCCTTCACAGGACGAGCGCATTTTATCTAAGACAATTTTTGCCTGCCCTTCATCATGCAGCACCAGCATTTCACCCGCCATTTCAGCCGTTATAGCGCCTGCTCCCTGACCGTGCGGTGACATCATCAGGACGTTTTCTTTGACAAAAAACGTATTGATGCCACACAGAATCTCAGTCTGTTGCTCATTGAGATAGGCCGCGGCAGACGCCAACGCCAGTTCTACCTCATGGTTAACTTCATCGCTCACTCGCCCCTGGCTCACCTGTAACTGCTGCATATCCTCTTCAATATGCGTAATGTTCAGCCGCAGTTTTTCATAGGCCACCGTTAATCCATGGGCGCGAAACTCCAGATATTCGTGCGCGCTTTGCGCATAGTTTAATAACTTATGCGACGCGGAACGTAGCGCATATAGCGAGGCATTGGCGTGAGCGGCATGAATCACTTTCTGGATCGGCTGCTCAAACAGCGAATCTTCCCACAGTAAATCGGCGGCATGACGGATATGCTCCGTATCCTCAAGATCGGTGGTACGCCAGCGTCTGCCAAGCGCCGCTTCGGCAAAATCCTGTACCCAGCGTTGCACCTGATGATCCGGCAACCGCCCACGGGTGGTTAGCTCATGACGCGCTCTGTTCGCCAGATAGCCCCACATCGAAGAAACCGGATAGATCCGCTCAGGGGTGATTCCGCCTTGCATTAGCGTGCCAGATATCAAGGCCCGCACCTGCTCTTCATCATCACTGTTGCGGTCTTTCTGATCGAATTTGTTGACCAGCGCGTACAGCGGCACTGATTTCCCGACCGCCATAATCGACCGCCGGACTTCTTCATCGGAAATCGACTTCAGTTGGGTGTAATCCATCACCGCCAGGACCGCAGAAGCCCGCGCCAGCTGTTCATTCAGCATTTTTTGTAAGTGCGGTTGCCCGGCCTCGTTTGGCCCCGGCGTATCCAGCAGCGTTAATTGCCCCGGATAGCTTGCCTGTCCGGCCAAATGGACAAATTCGACCTCGATAACCGGAATATGCTCAATCGCGGCATAGGCGGCAAAAGGAAAATCAGCCTCCAGCGCTTTTGACAAACGCACCAGGTCATTCAGGCTTTTAAGACAATGGAAAATAGGCTGGGCGCCAAGATAATACCGTTCAAATGCCACGCCGTTTTCAATATGCTGCAGCAGGACGTTCATATCCTTATCAATTTCCAGCGTCTGCGTAAGACGCTGGCGATCGCATGCCCGCATACGCTGCTGTAAAACCTTCATTAAGGCGTCGATCGGCGCGACATGTGAAAAATGCAACACCGGCTCTTTCTGCCCCGGCGTATGGCGAATAAGCGTCGGTAACGCGGTCATCGGGCGATTGCGATTAGGTAAAACTTCTGTGCCGACAATCGCGTTAATCGTCGTCGATTTTCCCGCTTTCATAGTGCCAACGATGGCCAGCACCATTTCCAGACGCGTAATCTTGCGCAGTTCATTATTGAGCGTTGCTTGCTGGACATCCATGCCACGCACGCTGAAATGCAGGGGCTGAACAACCTGTCTGCTATGCTCCCCATGTTGCAGCGCGACATCATCCAACGACGTGATGGGCAATTTTTGTAATTGCCGGAGATGTTCAAGAGAGAGCATCAGCAAGCGTTCAGCTTCCTGACTTAATTCATATATTGTCTGTGTGTGCATGGAAAATTTTTCCTTAACGCAAATGGCATTGCTTTTATTTAGCCTAATCGTTTTATTTATAGATTTTCGGCTTTTATAATTACGTGTAGAAATAATTAAAATCGAAACAACCAATTGATATTATTAAAATAAATTTGGCATATAACCGCTGGCCTGATGCCTCTCACTTATGTAATAAGTAAGAAAGATAAACAGCGTAGTTCAGTTTTATAAAATCCCCGCTGAATTCCCCTACTAAAATTAAGGGGGCAGGAGATATTCAATCATCAGGACGTAGACACCCGTAAGCGGTGTTACCTATGAATATCAGTTATTTCGCCTCACCTTATCTTAAATAACCTGGGGTAGCAATTTCCCTTAAAAAATATTGCGCCATACTTCATTGATGTGAAAGCAAAGGATCTTTACAGCAGATCATTTTGCTTTATCGCGCAGTAGTCCCGACAAAAGCAGGGATTTTATGTATAATTGCGGCCTTTTTCGGCAATCTGCCATTTTTTGGGCGCATTTGCCCCTGCTGACTTTTGAGGAAATCGACATGTCATTACCACACTGCCCACAATGCAACTCCGAATACACTTACGAAGATAACGGCATGTTCATCTGCCCGGAATGCGCTCACGAATGGAACGATGCTGAACCGGCTCAGGACAGCGACGAGCTCATCGTTAAAGATGCTAACGGCAACCTGCTGGCCGACGGCGACAGCGTTACCGTAGTGAAAGACCTGAAGGTAAAAGGTAGCTCTTCAATGCTGAAGATCGGTACCAAAGTAAAAAACATTCGTCTGGTGGAAGGCGACCACAACATCGATTGCAAAATCGATGGCTTTGGCCCAATGAAACTGAAATCAGAGTTTGTGAAAAAGAACTGATGCAAATTGCCTGATGGCGCTGCGCTAATCAGGCCTGCGCCAGCTCATCTGCCAGGCGGGAAGCTCATACTTCCCGCCTGGTTTATTTGTGCAGACGCTAACTACACTTAACTGGTTTCTTTTACCTGAGGTAAAGATCATGCCGTTAAGTCCCTATATCTCATTTGCAGGCAACTGCGCAGACGCCATCGCCTACTACCAACAAACATTAGGCGCCGAGCTGCTCTACAAAATCAACTTCGGTGAAATGCCCAAATCGGCGCAGGACAGTGAAGAAGGTTGCCCTTCAGGAATGAAATTCCCCGATACCGCCATCGCCCACGCCAACCTACGCGTTGCGGGCAGCGACATCATGATGAGCGATAGCGCCCCCGATGGAAATGCCCACTACTCTGGCTTCACGCTGGTGCTCGACACGCAAAATGTCGACGAAGGAAAGCGCTGGTTTGATAACCTCGCGGCAAACGGAAAAATCGAAATGGACTGGCAGGAAACCTTCTGGGCCCACGGTTTTGGTAAAGTGAGCGACCAGTATGGCGTGCCGTGGATGATCAACGTCGTCAAACAGCAGCAACCTACCGAGTAATCCGACGGGAGGCTTGCCCTCCCGTACTGTCATTAAAAATCGCTCAACTCTTCATCGTCAAGTAACGATCCCTTAACGAAAGCGTCACATTGATCCGCCACGATGGGGCCACTTTTTTAGGGAGGCCGCATCATGCAAACGATTATCCGCGTCGAGAAACTCTCCAAATCTTTCAACCAGCATCAGGCGCTCAATGCGGTTGATCTAAGCATCTGTTCCGGTGAGATGGTGGCTCTGCTTGGGCCGTCTGGCTCCGGCAAATCCACCCTTTTACGTCATTTAAGCGGTTTGATCACAGGTGATAAATCGCCCGGTAGCCACGTCGAGCTGCTGGGTCGCACCGTTCAACACGAAGGTCGGCTGGCGCGCGATATCCGCCAAAGCCGCGCCCACACCGGCTACATCTTCCAGCAGTTCAATCTGGTGAACCGTCTGACGGTGCTGGAGAACGTGCTGATTGGCGCTCTCGGCAGCACGCCATTCTGGCGCACCTGTTTTAGCTGGTTCAGTCAGGAGCAGAAACAACGCGCGCTCCAGGCGCTGACCCGCGTTGGCATGGCGCACTTTGCGTATCAGCGCGTTTCTACGCTTTCGGGCGGGCAACAGCAACGCGTCGCTATCGCCCGGGCGCTGATGCAGCAGGCCAAAGTGATCCTGGCCGATGAGCCAATTGCCTCGCTGGACCCGGAATCCGCACGCATCGTAATGGATACCCTGCGCGACATTAACCAGACCGACGGCATCACCGTGGTCGTCACGCTGCACCAGGTGGATTACGCCCTGCGCTATTGCGAACGCATCGTCGCGCTGCGCCAGGGCAACGTCTTCTTTGATGGCAGCAGCCAGCATTTTGATAACGATCGTTTTGACCATCTCTACCGCAGCATGAACCGCGTCGAACAGAACGCGCAGGCTGCCTGACATCCCCACAATGAGGAATGGAAATGAGTTATAGAACAATTGCCGCGCTGGCTTTCACCAGCATGTTTAGTCTCAGCACCCTGCTCAGCCCGGCCCATGCCGAAGAGCAGGAAAAAGCGCTGAACTTCGGCATTATTTCGACCGAATCACAGCAAAACCTGAAGCCGCAGTGGGAACCGTTCCTGAAGGACATGGAAAAGTCACTGGGCGTGAAGGTGAACGCCTTCTTCGCCCCGGACTACGCCGGGATCATCCAGGGAATGCGCTTTAACAAAGTCGATATCGCCTGGTACGGCAACCTCTCGGCAATGGAAGCGGTGGATCGCGCTAACGGACAAGTGTTTGCCCAGACCGTCGCCGCCGACGGATCCCCGGGTTACTGGAGCGTGTTGATCGTTAACAAAGACAGTCCGATCAACAACCTGAACGATCTGATCGCCAAACGTAAGGATCTGACCTTCGGCAACGGCGATCCCAACTCCACGTCAGGCTTCCTCGTCCCCGGCTACTACGTCTTCGCCAAAAACAACATCTCCGCCAGCGACTTCAAACGCACCGTTAACGCCGGACACGAAACCAATGCGCTGGCCGTCGCCAACAAGCAGGTCGATGTCGCCACCAACAACACCGAAAACCTCGACAAACTGAAAACTTCCGCACCGGAAAAACTGAAAGAGCTGAAGGTGATCTGGAAGTCACCGCTGATCCCGGGCGATCCGATCGTCTGGCGTAAAAACCTCTCCGAAACCACCAAGGACAAGGTGTACGACTTCTTTATGAATTACGGCAAAACGCCGGAGCAGAAAACCGTACTGGAGCGTCTGGGCTGGGCGCCGTTCCGTGCCTCCAGCGACCTGCAACTGGTGCCGATTCGTCAACTGGCGCTGTTTAAAGAGATGCAGGGCGTGAAGGACAACAAAGGGCTGAACGAGGAAGAGAAAGCCAGCAAAACCTCGGTGCTGAAAGCGCAGCTCGACGACCTTGACCGTCTGACCGCCGCACTGGGTGCTATGACCAGCGTCACTAAAGCTGTGCAGTGATTTGTAGGCCGGATAAGCACAGCGCCATCCGGCCTACAACGCAAACACACGTACCAACGGAGCTAAACATGCAAACCATCACCGTCGCCCCGCCCAAACGTAGCTGGTTCTCGCTGCTGAGCTGGGCCATTCTTCTCGCCGTGCTGGTGGTCTCGTGGAAAGGTGCCGAAATGGCGCCGCTCACGCTGATCCAGGATTCTGGCAATATGGCGACCTTCGCCGCCGACTTCTTCCCGCCGGACTTCAGCCAGTGGCAGGACTATCTCGGTGAAATGGCCGTCACCCTGCAAATCGCCGTCTGGGGGACCGCCCTCGCCGTTGTACTGTCGATCCCCTTCGGCCTGATGTGCGCCGATAACCTCGTGCCATGGTGGATTTACCAGCCGATGCGCAGAGCGATGGACGCCTGCCGCGCCATCAACGAAATGGTCTTCGCGATGCTGTTCGTGGTCGCCGTCGGCTTAGGTCCATTCGCCGGGGTGATGGCGCTGTTTATCCACACTACCGGGGTGCTCTCCAAACTGCTTTCCGAAGCGGTAGAAGCCATTGAGCCAGGTCCGGTAGAAGGCATTCGCGCCACCGGGGCCAACAAAATTGAAGAGATCCTCTACGGCGTTTTGCCGCAGGTGATGCCGTTGCTGATCTCCTACTCGCTGTACCGTTTTGAGTCCAACGTTCGCTCGGCCACGGTGGTCGGCATGGTGGGCGCGGGCGGTATCGGCGTGACCTTATGGGAGGCGATTCGCGGCTTCCAGTTCCAGCAAACCTGCGCCCTGATGGTGTTAATCATCGTCACCGTCAGTCTACTGGATTTCCTTTCCCAGCGTTTGCGTAAGCACTTTATCTGATTAGCGAGGCATTGATTGCTATGCACTTGTCTACACATCCGACCAGTTATCCAACGCGTTATCAGGAAATTGCCGCAAGACTTGAGCAGGAGCTTCGTCAACATTATCGCTGTGGGGACTATCTCCCCGCCGAGCAGCAGCTTGCCGCACGCTACGAGGTGAATCGCCATACCCTACGCCGCGCTATTGACCAGTTGGTTGAGCGTGGTTGGGTTCAACGTCGCCAGGGCGTCGGCGTGCTGGTGCTGATGCGCCCGTTTGATTACCCGCTCAATGCCCAGGCGCGTTTTAGTCAGAACCTGCTGGACCAGGGTAGCCACCCCACCAGTGAAAAACTGCTGGCGGTGCTGCGCCCGGCCTCCAGCCATATTGCCGACGCGCTCAGCATTAATGAAGGCGACAACGTTATTCACCTGCGTACTCTGCGCCGGGTCAACGGCATCGCCTTGTGCCAAATCGACCACTATTTTTCCGACCTCACGCTGTGGCCGCTTATGCAGGGCTTTAACAGCGGTTCGCTGCATGACTACTTACGCGAAGAGTCCGGTCTGACACTCCTGCGCACGCAAACGCGCATCAGCGCCCGCCGGGCCCAGGCCAAAGAGAGCAAGGTGTTGGAAATCCCCAATATGGCGCCGCTGCTGTGCGTGCGCACCCTGAACCACCGTGAAGGCGAAAAGCAGGCAGCGGAATACTCCGTCAGCCTGACCCGCGCCGACATGATCGAATTCACTATGGAGCACTGAATGCATTTCGATACCGCCACCCGCCAGCGCTGGATGCGCGCGCTGGCTTATAGCAATGCCGATGCCCTGAGTGCCCGCATCAACGCGCTCAAACTGACGCCGGACTATGAACTTATCCGCGCACCGGAATGCGGACTGCTGCAAATCCAGGCCCGCATGGGCGGCACCGGCAATCGCTTCTTTGCTGGCGACACCACGCTCACCCGCGCGGTGGTGCGCCTGAAGAGCGGCACGCTGGGTTACAGCTACCTGCTGGGACGTAACAAACACCATGCCGAGCAGTGCGCGGTAATTGACGCACTGCTGCAGGAACAAACGCATTTCCAAAGCTTAATGGAAACCTTGATTGCCCCGCTGGAAGCGGAACGCGATGCGCTGATTAGCGCACGCCGTGCCGAAATCAACGCCAGCCGGGTCGACTTCTTCACGCTGGTACGCGGAGATAACGCATGACCTTACAAACCGCTTTTAATTTACCCGTTCAGGATGCGCAGCAGAGCTTTCGTCGCCTGTTGAAGGCCATGAGCGAGCCGGGCGTGATCGTCGCCCTGCATCAACTGAAACACGGCTGGCAGCCGCTGGGTCTGGCAACCACCAGCGTGCTGCTGACTCTGGTTGATGGCGACACGCCGGTCTGGCTGGCGCCGTCGATGGATAACGATATTGCCCGGCAGAATCTGCGTTTTCATACCAACGCGCCGCTGGTGGATCAGCCGCAGCTGGCGGCATTTGCCGTCGCCGACGAACACATTAGCAGCGAACAGCTAAACGCCCTCTCCGCCGGTTCCGCCGTCGCGCCAGAGACCAGCGCCACGCTGATTGTTCAGGTCTCTGGCTTAAGCGGCGGACGCATGCTGCGTCTGACCGGCGCCGGTATCGCCGAGGAACGCATGATCGCGCCGCAGCTGCCGGAATGCCTGATTCACGAACTCACCGAACGCCCGCATCCGTTCCCGCTGGGAGTCGATCTGATCCTCACCTGCGGCGAACGCCTGCTGGCTATTCCGCGAACGACTCATGTGGAGGTGTGCTGATGTACGTCGCCGTCAAAGGGGGCGAAAAGGCGATAGCCAACGCCCACGCCCTACAGGAAAACCGACGCCGGGGCGAGGAGACCATTGCCGAACTGAGCGTCGCACAAATCGAACAGCAGATGAACCTGGCTGTCGACCGGGTGATGACCGAAGGCGGCATCGCCGACCGTGAACTGGCGGCGCTGGCGCTAAAGCAGGCCAGCGGCGATAACGTCGAAGCCATCTTTTTGCTGCGTGCCTACCGCACGACGCTGGCAAAAGTGGCGGTCAGCGAGCCGCTTAACAGTGCAGAAATGCGCCTTGAGCGCCGAATCTCGGCGGTCTACAAGGACATCCCCGGCGGGCAGTTGTTAGGTCCTACCTACGACTACACCCATCGCCTGCTGGATTTTACCCTGCTGGCCAATGGTGAAACGCCGCCGCTGCGCTGCGCGGATAGCACGCAGGATGCCTCCCCGCACGTCTTTTCCCTGCTGGCAAAGCAGGGGCTGGCAAAACGCGAAGAAGACAACGGCGACGCACCCGACGACATCACCCGCACGCCGCCGGTTTACCCGTGCTCACGTGCTTCACGTCTGCAACAGCTGATGCGCGGCGACGAAGGCTATCTGCTGGCGTTGGCCTACTCCACCCAGCGCGGTTACGGACGCAACCACCCGTTTGCCGCCGAGATCCGCAGCGGTTACGTAGCACTGGAAACCGTACCGGAAGAGCTGGGATTCGCGGTAAACGTCGGCGAACTGCTGATGACTGAGTGTGAAATGGTCAACGGCTTTGTCGCGCCAGAGAACGAATCTCCCCATTTTACCCGCGGCTACGGGCTGGTGTTCGGCATGAGCGAACGTAAAGCAATGGCGATGGCGCTGGTGGACCGCGCCCTACAGGCAGCCGAATACGATGAAACGGTCACAGGACCGGCGCAGGACGAAGAGTTCGTGCTGGCGCATGCGGATAACGTCGAGGCGGCGGGTTTTGTATCGCACCTCAAGCTCCCCCATTACGTCGATTTCCAGGCCGAACTGGAACTGCTCAAACGCCTGCAACAGGAGGCCGCCCGTGACCGCTAACCTCTCCGGCTACAACTTTGCGTATCTTGATGAACAGACCAAACGCATGATCCGCCGCGCCATTTTAAAAGCGGTAGCCATCCCCGGCTATCAGGTGCCGTTCGGCGGACGCGAAATGCCGATGCCCTACGGCTGGGGCACAGGCGGCATTCAACTTACCGCCAGCGTGATTGGCGAACCGGACGTGCTGAAGGTGATTGACCAGGGCGCGGACGACACCACCAACGCGGTGTCGATCCGCAACTTCTTCAAATGCGTGACGGGCGTGGTGACGACGGAGTGTACCGAAGACGCCACGCTGATCCAGACCCGCCATCGCATCCCGGAAACCCCCTTGGTGGAAGATCAGATAATCATCTTCCAGGTGCCAATCCCTGAGCCGCTGCGCTTTATTGAACCGCGCGAAACGGAAACCCGCACCATGCACGCGCTGGAAGAGTACGGCATCATGCAGGTGAAACTGTATGAAGATATTGCCCGCTTCGGCCATATCGCCACTACCTACGCCTATCCGGTGAAGGTCAATAACCGCTACGTCATGGACCCGTCGCCCATCCCGAAATTCGATAATCCGAAGATGGACATGATGCCGGCCCTGCAACTGTTTGGCGCTGGTCGCGAAAAGCGCATCTATGCCGTTCCTCCTTATACCCGCGTGGAGAGCCTCGATTTCGACGATCACCCGTTTACCGTGCAGAGCTGGGATGAGCCTTGCGCCATCTGCGGCTCTACCCACAGCTATCTCGATGAAGTAGTGCTCGATGACACCGGCAAACGCATGTTTGTCTGCTCCGACACCGACTACTGCCGCCAACAGAGCGAGGCTCTCAGCAAATGACGCAACCGCTGCTTTCAGTCAACAACCTGACTCACCTCTACGCGCCGGGCAAAGGCTTCAGCGACGTCTCGTTTGACCTGTGGCCTGGCGAAGTGCTGGGTATCGTCGGCGAGTCCGGTTCCGGCAAAACCACCCTGCTGAAATCAATCTCTTCACGGCTGACGCCGCAGAACGGTGACATTTTGTATCAGAACCGTTCGTTGTACGGTATGAACGAGGCCGACCGCCGCCGTCTGCTGCGCACCGAGTGGGGCGTGGTGCATCAGCATCCGCTGGATGGCCTGCGCCGTCAGGTTTCCGCAGGCGGCAATATCGGCGAACGCCTGATGGCCACCGGCGCGCGCCACTATGGCGACATCCGTGCCACCGCACAGCGTTGGCTGGAGGAGGTGGAGATCCCTGCCTCACGTATCGACGACCTGCCGACCACCTTCTCCGGCGGGATGCAGCAACGCCTGCAGATCGCCCGCAACCTCGTCACCCACCCAAAGCTAGTGTTTATGGATGAACCCACCGGCGGGCTGGACGTATCGGTACAGGCCAAACTGCTGGATCTGCTGCGCGGCCTGGTGGTGGAACTGGATCTGGCGGTGGTGATTGTCACCCACGATCTGGGCGTGGCGCGTCTGCTGGCGGACCGTTTGCTGGTGATGAAACAGGGTCAGGTGGTGGAAAGTGGGTTAACCGACCGCGTGCTCGACGACCCGCATCATCCGTATACCCAGCTGCTGGTGTCGTCCGTATTGCAGAACTGATTTTTTGTTGTGCCCGATGGCGCTGCGCTGATCGGGCCTACCTGGATCGCACTTTTGTAGGCCGGATAAGGCGCAGCCGCCATCCGGCAAAAAATCTCGAGGCAAAAATGATTCGCGTTGAAAACGTCAGTAAAACCTTCGTGCTCCACCAGCAAAACGGCGTACGTCTGCCGGTGCTGCAAAACGCCACTCTGGCAGTGAAAAGCGGCGAATGCGTGGTGCTGCACGGCCACTCCGGCAGCGGAAAATCCACGCTGCTACGTTCGCTGTACGCCAACTACCTGCCAGATGAAGGACACATCCACATTCGCCACAGCGATGAATGGGTCGATCTGGTGCAGGCCCCGGCGCGCAAAGTGCTGGAAGTTCGCCGTTCAACCATCGGCTGGGTGAGCCAGTTTCTACGCGTGATCCCAAGGATTTCCGCGCTGGATGTGGTGATGCAGCCGCTGCTGGATCTCGGCGTATCCCGTGAAGAATGCGCCGCGAAAGCCGCCAGCCTGTTAACGCGTCTCAACGTGCCGGAACGCCTGTGGCACCTTGCGCCATCGACCTTTTCCGGCGGCGAACAGCAGCGCGTCAACATCGCCCGTGGGTTTATCGTCGATTACCCTATTCTGCTGCTCGATGAGCCGACCGCCTCACTGGACGCCAAAAACAGCGCCGCCGTCGTCGCTTTAATTGAAGAAGCGAAAGCCCGCGGCGCGGCCATTGTCGGTATTTTTCACGATCAAACCGTGCGCGACCGCGTAGCGGACCGCCTGCACCTGATGGGAACAACCGCATGATTATCAACAATGTAAAGCTGGTTCTGGAAGATGAAGTGGTGCAAGGATCGCTGGAAATTGCGGGCGGGTTTATTCGCGCCTTTGCCGAAACCCAGAGCCGTCTGCCGGAGGCTTTAGACGGCGAAGGCGGCTGGCTGCTGCCAGGATTAATTGAGCTGCATACCGATAATCTGGATAAATTCTTCACCCCGCGTCCGAAGGTCGACTGGCCTGCCCACTCGGCGATGAGTAGCCATGACGCGCTAATGGTCGCCAGCGGTATTACTACCGTGCTGGATGCGGTGGCGATTGGCGACGTGCGCGACGGCGGCGATCGGCTGGAAAATCTGGAGAAGATGATCAACGCCGTGGAAGAGACGCAAAAACGCGGGGTCAATCGCGCCGAACACCGCCTGCATCTGCGCTGCGAATTGCCGCACCACACTACACTGCCGCTGTTTGAAAAACTGGTCGGGCGCGAGCCGGTGACGCTGGTTTCACTGATGGATCATTCGCCGGGCCAGCGCCAGTTCGCCAATCGAGAAAAGTACCGCGAGTATTATCAGGGCAAATATTCGCTCACCGACGAGCAGATGGCCCGCTATGAAGAAGAACAGTTAGCGCTGGCGGCGCGTTGGTCACAGCCCAATCGCACGGCGATTGCCCAGATGTGTCGTGAGCGCCAGATTGCGCTGGCGAGCCATGATGATGCCACCCATGATCATGTGCTGGAATCGCACCAGCTTGGCAGCGTGATCGCCGAATTTCCCACCACCTTCGAAGCGGCTGAAGCCTCGCGTCAGCATGGTATGAACGTACTGATGGGGGCGCCCAACATCGTGCGCGGCGGTTCTCACTCCGGCAACGTGGCGGCGCATAAGCTGGCTGAACTGGGGCTGCTGGATATTCTCTCTTCCGACTACTACCCCGCCAGCCTGCTCGACGCGGCATTTCGCGTAGCGGATGACGACACCAACCGCTTTACGCTGCCGCAGGCGATTCGTCTGGTGACCCGCAATCCGGCGCGGGCATTGAATCTCGACGATCGCGGCGTTGTTGCCGAAGGTAAACGGGCGGATCTGGTGCTGGCACATCGCAAAGGCGGCAACATCCATATCGACCACGTCTGGCGTCAGGGCAAAAGGGTATTCTGACTATGGGGAAACTGATCTGGCTGATGGGCCCATCCGGCTCTGGTAAGGACAGTCTGCTGGCAGAACTCCGCCTGCAGGAACCCGCGCAACTGCTGGTGGCGCATCGATACATCACCCGTGCCGCTAACGCCGGGAATGAAAATCATATTGCGCTGAGTGAACAAGAATTTTTTACCCGCGCCGGGCAGAATCTGCTGGCGCTGAGCTGGCACGCGAACGGCTTCTACTACGGCGTGGGCGTGGAGATTGACCTCTGGCTGCACGCCGGTTTTGATGTGGTGGTCAACGGATCGCGCGCCCATCTGCCCCAGGCGCAGGCTCGTTACGGCGCGTCGTTACTTCCTATTTGCTTACAGGTCTCCCCAGCGATTCTACGGCAGCGTCTGCAGGCGCGTGGGCGGGAGAGTGAAACGGAAATCGCCGCCCGCCTTGAACGCGCGGCCCGCTACGCGCCGTATGACTGCCACGTCCTCAACAATGATGGCAGTTTGCTACAGTCTGTCGATACACTGCTCGCACTGATGGGACGCAAGGAGAAGAAACATGTCTGTCTGTGAATTACGCCGCGCCACGCTCTACGATACCGATGTGGTTTACGCGCTTATCTGTGAACTCAAGCAGGGACAATTCGATCACCAGGCCTTTAACGCCGGATACGCCGCGAATCTGCAAGATCCTAATATGCACTACCAGCTGGCGCTGCTCGACGGGCAGGTCGTCGGCTTGATCGGTCTGCACCTGCAGTTTCATCTGCACCACGCCAACTGGATTGGCGAGATTCAGGAACTGGTGGTGATGCCACAGGCGCGAGGATTAACGGTAGGCAGCCAGCTACTGGCCTGGGCCGAAGCCACCGCGCGCGAAGCAGGCGCAGAAATGACCGAGCTTTCCACCAGCACCCAACGCCTTAACGCGCATCGTTTTTACCAGCGCGAAGGCTATACCCAGAGCCATTTTCGCTTCACCAAACCGTTGTAGGAGGAGCCATGAGTCTGACCATTACGCTGACGGGAACCGGCGGCGCGCAGCTGGTGCCGGCATTTGGCTGCGACTGCGCGGCCTGTCAGCGGGCGCGCTTACAGGCGCAATACCGTCGACGCCCCTGTAGCGGGGTGGTCAAATTCAATCATGCGGTGACCCTGCTGGATGCGGGGATCCCGCATCTGATGGACGACTGGCCAGCAGGCAGCTTTCAGCAGTTTCTGCTGACCCACTATCATATGGATCATGTGCAGGGGTTGTTCCCGTTGCGCTGGGGCGTAGGGGCGAATATCCCGGTGTACGGTCCGCCGGATGAACAGGGTTGCGACGATCTGTTTAAGCATCCCGGTATTCTCGATTTTAGCCATACCGTTGCGCCGTTCGTGGTATTTGACCTGCAAGGGTTGCAGGTGACGCCGCTGCCGCTCAACCATTCAAAGCTAACGTTTGGCTATCTGTTCGAGACCGCGCACAGCCGCGTGGCGTGGCTCTCCGACACCGCCGGGCTTCCCGATAAGACGCTGAAGTTTCTCCACAATAACCCACCGCAGGTGATTATCATCGACTGCAGCCATGCCCCGCGAGCCGAGCCGCCGCGCAATCATTGCGATCTCAATACCGTCATCGCGCTGAACGAGGTTATGCGCTGTCCAAGGGTGATCCTGACGCATATCAGCCACCAGTTCGACCAGTGGTTAATGGAAAATCCGCTGCCGGCAGGCATCGAAGCAGGATATGATGGGATGGAGATTGTGCTGGAGTAACAGCTAACGATCATAATCCTCTTCCATTCTGCGTTCTTCGTCTTCTAACTGACGCCGTTCCTGATCGAGCTGGCGCTGGCGGTCATCCAGTTGGCGACGTCGGTCTTCAAACTGACGGCGGCGATTATCATACTGTCTGCGTCGATCGTCACTCATCTGACGCTGCCAGCTTTCATCACGAGAGTCATCATAATCCCGCCCGTTGTCCGGTTTGTATGCGTCGTTAATCGCCTGCTGAATATTGCCGATGGCGTCATCGATAATATCCGCCTGCGCCGAAACGGTGGTCATCATCAGCAGAGTGAAAAGTAAGAATGTCGTGGAGCGTTGCATAAAACCAGCCTCATCAAGAAACTCGCCCCACGGTAATCAAAGCGAATTTGCGCGGGTAGCGGAGGAATCTCAATTACGCGAATGTCGCAGCGCTTGCGCCAGTTCTGTGCGGGTAAAGGGTTTACGCAATAACGCCACATCCGGCAGCGCTGGGTTATGGGCCGGACGTAAATCCTGACCGCTCATCAGCAGGATGTTCAGCTGCGGATAATGTACCTGAGCATGATTAACCACATCCACGCCGCTTAAACTACCGGGCAGCATGACGTCGCTGATAAAAATATCAATCTCGGATGAAGCCGCCAGCATATGCATCGCCTGTTCCCCGTTGGCGGCCTCTAACGTCAGGTAGCCCAGCAGGTGTAATTGCTCGCACAACGTCTGGCGTACATCGTCCTCATCCTCGAGCACCAACACCAGTTTTTCACCGCTGTTCGCCGCATGTACCGCCACCGGTTCTGCCTGAGCCTGCACCGGCACTACGGCGCGAGGAAGCTGCAACCTGACCGTCGTTCCCTGCCCCGGCGCGCTTTCAATCTCCACGCGCCCGCCGGACTGGCGTACAAAGCCGTAGACCATTGATAACCCCAGCCCGCTGCCGCTGCCGGTCTGTTTGGTGGTGAAAAACGGCTCAAAGACCTGAGCTTTCACCTCCTGCGACATCCCGCAGCCCTGGTCGGCGACCTCCAGCATCACCATATCCTGCTTACGCCCATCGCTGCGCGTGACCCGCTGGTTCCAGGTACGGATTTTAATCGTGCCCGCCTGCCCGTCCATGGCGTCACGGGCGTTCATCACCAGATTGATAATGGCGTTTTCCAGTTGGCTGACGTCAATCCACGCAGGCCAGGCGGGAGACTGGGCTTCAATTTCCAGCGTCAGCGTGGCCGGAAGAGAGTGGCGCATCAGTTCGCCCAGATTTTCCAGCAGCGTTTTCAGCTCCACCGCATGAGGGTGCAACGACTGTTTGCGCGAAAAGGCCAGCAGCCGCTGGGTAAGCAGCGCCCCGCGCTCGGCGGCTTTTAGCGCCCGATTGACCCGCGGCGCATCGGGTGAGTCTGGGTTCACCAGATCCAGACTGCCAATAATCACCGCCAGCAGGTTATTGAAATCATGCGCTAATCCACCCGTCAGTTGCCCCACCGCCTTCAGCTTTTGGCTGTGCAGCAGCGCCTCTTCCAGTTCCTGGCGCTCGGTGCGGTCGATTTCCATTTGGCTGGTTTTTTCTTTAAGTAATCGGGTGGTGTGCTCCAGCGAAGCGGTGTTACGGGCAAAGACACTAAAAGCGCGGGCCAGTTCGCCCAGCTCATCGCGCCGCTGCAGGGCAGGAACGCTGACGTCCGATTCACCGTGCGCCAGCCGGGTCATCGCCTGCGAAATTGCCGTCAGGTTAGAGCCGAGATTACGATAGATATACCAACCGGCAAAACCGGTAATCACTACGGCCAGCAACGCAAACACCATAATAAACAACGCGCCGGATTGCAGTTCCTGATGGCTTTGCGCCACCCGCTGCTCAGAAATCAGCGCCACCTGCGAGGCATATTGATTGATATCGCTATTAAGGATCGCCACCAGCGCTTTGATATGAAACATATACCAGTTGATCGCCAGATCGCTCTGCTCCAGCGCGGAAGAAAGCGGCTCCAGCTTATGCAGTTCCTGATTGAAATCGTTGAGGATTCTGCTTATCAACGGGCTGGAGTGATGTAAAGGCAGCGCGGTCATCACGCTGTCGAGTTGTTTCACTACCGATCGCGGCGTGGGAGTCTCAATGGCGGCAACGATCAAGCGGTCTATTTGCCCCAGCAGCATGTCATCCTGCGCGCCGGTAAGCGTTTGCAGATGGCGCAAATAGCTTTGATTCTGATACAGCGAACTGAGCAGCGCGTTACGTTCCAGATGCCGCAGCTGTCCGCGCTGCAACATCCCTTCTACGCTACTTTGTAACTCATTGCTGCGCTGGATAATACGCTCGACCAGCACCGGCTCCTGCTGAGCCAGCGGCGCGGTAGCCAGTTGTTGCAGCGAATGCTTCAGCGCCCGCTGGGTCTCCTGCAACCGCTCCGCTTCACCTTTGTATTCCAGCGCACCGACCACCTGCGAGAGCCGCACCGCCGCCGTCGCCACATTGGCCGTATCGCGCGCCAGGTTCATGCTGCCGGTCATGTCATCGACAGTTTGCTGCTGTACCTGCTCCTGAATTTGACTGGCATGCTGAAACCCCAGCACCGCCACGCCGCTCACCATCAGCGTGACCGCCACCACCAGCAGATTGAAGAACAGTAATCGTCCGCGCGCACTGGCGAAAAAGTGACGTCCCGATTGCGGCATATCACGCTCCGTGAAGAAAAATCGCAATATGACAAATATGAACGGCTTCTGACATTTTGCATTTACATTCCTGTGATGGACTGCTGATATCGGCCACCCCACAGGAGATCCGCTATGAGCAGGACACCGGTTCTGGAGATGCGCAACATTGCCAAAGCGTTTGGCAAATTTTATGCGCTGAAAGGGGTCGATTTAACCGTCTGGCCGGGTGAGATTCATGCCCTGATGGGCGAGAATGGCGCGGGGAAAAGCACGCTGATGAAAATCCTCGCGGGCGCCTACACCGCCACCAGCGGCGAGATCCTGATTGATGGCCAGCCGTTCCACATTCGTGGGCCAAAAGATGCGCTCAGCGCGGGCATCACGCTGATTTACCAGGAGATGCAGCTGGCGCCCAACCTGACGGTGGCGGAAAATATCTTTCTTGGCAGCGAGCTGTCGCGCGGCGGTCTGGTCCAGCGTAAAGAGATGGTGCTGCAGTCGCAGAAAGTCATCGACCGACTCGGCGCCCAGTTTAAGGCCAGCGATCGCGTGATGACGTTGACCATCGCCGAACAGCAGCAGGTGGAAATCGCCCGCGCTCTGCACCGTAACAGCCGCATTCTGGTGATGGATGAGCCCACCGCCGCCCTCTCCTCACGTGAAACCCACCGCCTGTTCGAACTGATCATGCGCCTGCGCGATGAAGGGATGGCGATTATTTACATCAGCCACCGCATGGCGGAAGTGTACGAACTTTCCGATCGCGTCAGCGTCCTGCGCGACGGGCAATACGTCGGCAGCCTGACCCGCGACAAGCTCAACGCCGCGGAGCTGGTGCGCATGATGGTGGGCCGTCCGCTAAGCGATCTGTTCAACAAAGAGCGCGATATTCCCTTAGGTAAAGCACGCCTCAACGTCCACCACCTGACCGACGGCCATAAAGTCCAGCCGTGCAGCTTGTTGGTGCGCTCCGGGGAGATCGTCGGCCTCGCCGGGTTAGTTGGCGCCGGGCGTTCTGAACTGGCGCAGCTGATTTTTGGCGTGCGTAAAGCCATCGGCGGCATGATTGAAGTAGACGGTGAACCGGTGGTGATCCACTCCCCGCGCGAAGCGATTGATCACGGCATCGGCTTTCTGACCGAGAACCGCAAAGAACAGGGGCTGTTTTTAGAACTGGCGGCAGCAGAGAACATCACCATGGCGACGCTGGAACGCGATGCCAACTGGGGCATGCTCGATCGCAAAAAGGCGCAGGCCATTTCCGATGACGCAATCAAACTGCTCAACATTCGCGTGCCGCACGCGCAGGTACGCGCAGGTGGGCTGTCCGGCGGCAATCAGCAAAAATTGTTGA
Organism: Citrobacter sp. wls706; assembly: GCF_005281305.1. Taxonomy (NCBI): domain Bacteria; kingdom Pseudomonadati; phylum Pseudomonadota; class Gammaproteobacteria; order Enterobacterales; family Enterobacteriaceae; genus Citrobacter; species Citrobacter sp. wls706. Next base: position 38,848 of record NZ_SZXG01000042.1, read on the forward strand.
TCTCGCGCTGGGTGGCGATCGGCCCACGCATTTTGATCCTCGATGAACCCACGCGCGGAGTAGACGTTGGCGCGAAAAGCGAGATCTACCGGATCATGAACGACATGGCGCGCAAAGGCGTGGCGATCCTGATGATCTCCAGCGAATTGCCGGAAGTCGTTGGCATGAGCGATCGCGTGTACGTCATGCGCGAAGGCAGCATTGCCGGCGAGCTGAACGGACAAAGTATTACCCAGGAAAATATTATGACGCTGGCGACCGGCGTGAACGACTCCCATCATCAGGCGGTGCCCCATGAATAATCCAACCACTCCCCAGCAGGTGGCGAAATCCACCACCGCAAAAAAGATGCTGATGAGCGATCTGATGCAAACGGTCGGCATCTTACCGATTTTGATCCTGATTGTGGCGGTGTTTGGCTTTATTGCGCCCAATTTTTTCACCGAGAGCAACCTGCTGAATATTACCCGCCAGGCCTCGATCAATATCGTGCTGGCGGCTGGCATGACCTTTATCATTTTGACCGGCGGGATCGATCTCTCAGTTGGCTCGATTCTCGGCACCACCGCCGTAGCGGCGATGGTCGTTTCTCTTATTCCTGAGTTTGCCATGCTGTCAATTCCGGCGGCGCTGATGCTCGGCCTGGTGCTGGGGCTGTTTAACGGTGCGCTGGTGGCTTTTGCCGGGCTGCCGCCGTTTATCGTCACGCTTGGAACCTATACAGCTCTGCGCGGCGCGGCCTATCTGTTGGCCGATGGCACCACGGTGATTAACTCCAACATCAGCTTTGAGTGGATCGGCAACAACTATCTCGGCCCGGTTCCGTGGCTGGTAGTCATTGCGCTGGCGGTGGTGGTGGTGTGCTGGTTTATTCTGCGCCGCACTACGCTCGGCGTTCATATCTACGCGGTCGGCGGCAACATGCAGGCCGCACGCTTAACCGGGATCAAAGTGTGGCTGGTGCTGCTGTTCGTTTACGGCATCAGCGGTTTGCTTTCAGGTCTGGGCGGGGTGATGAGCGCCTCGCGGCTATACAGCGCCAACGGTAACTTAGGTATGGGTTACGAGCTGGACGCCATCGCGGCGGTGATCCTCGGCGGCACCAGCTTTGTCGGCGGGATCGGCACCATCACCGGCACGCTGGTGGGGGCGCTGATCATCGCCACGCTCAATAACGGCATGACGCTAATGGGCGTCTCCTATTTCTGGCAACTGGTGATCAAAGGGGCGGTGATCATCATAGCGGTGCTGATCGACAAATACCGTACCCGACACCATCAAAGTGCATAGACAAGCTTGCCGGATGGCGGCGTAATCGCTTTGTCCGGCCGATAACAACAATACCCTACGTGAGGAAACGAGTATGCGTTTGAAGCCATTAGTGACCGCGCTCTGTGCTGGCGCACTGCTTGCTGCAGCTCCGTTTGTGCAGGCAAAAGAACTGAAATCGATCGGCGTTACGGTGGGCGACCTGGCGAACCCATTCTTCGTGCAAATAACCAAAGGCGCGGAGCTGGAGGCACGTAAACTGGCGGGTGATAGCGTCAAAGTGACGCTGGTCTCCAGCGGCTACGATCTGGGGCAACAGGTGTCGCAAATCGACAACTTTATTGCCGCCAAAGTCGACATGATTATCCTTAACGCCGCGGACTCCAAAGGCATCGGTCCGGCGGTAAAACGCGCGAAAGACGCCGGGATTGTGGTGGTGGCCGTTGACGTGGCGGCGGAAGGCGCAGACGCGACCATCACCTCCGATAACACTCAGGCGGGTGAAATGGCCTGCAAATACATTACCGACCGTCTGAAAGGGAAAGGCAACGTCGTCATCATCAACGGACCGCCGGTTTCCGCCGTCCAGAACCGTGTGGAAGGCTGCCAGACCGAGTTCAAACGCCATCCGGACATCAAGGTGCTGTCGTATAACCAAAACGCCAAAGGCAGCCGCGAGGGCGGGCTGGAGATCATGACCGCGCTGCTGGCGGCAAATCCGAAGATCGACGGTGTATTCGCCATTAACGATCCCACGGCGATCGGTGCCGATCTGGCGGCAAAACAGGCGCAGCGTAACGAATTCTTTATTGTCGGCGTCGACGGATCGCCAGACGGTGAAGAGGCGCTGAAGCGCGAAAACTCATTATTTGTGGCGACGCCGGCACAAGATCCGCAGGTGATGGCTGCCAAAGCGGTCGAAATCGGCTATGACATACTGCAGGGGAAACCCGCCCCAAAAGAGCCCGTGCTGATCCCGGTGACAATGATCGATAAAAACAACGTTGCCAATTATAAAGGTTGGACGGTGAAATAACCCGCCACAGCAACGTCGGATAGCGGCAAAAATGCCTTCTCCGGCCTACAAGATCGGTATGAATTTGTAGGCCGGAGAAGCGCAGCGCCATCCGGCATTATTCTAAGGAGAATTCTGCGATGAAACGCTCCGCAATAAACGAAATCCTTGGCCACACGCGCCAGTTTTTTTCTCTGCACGACGTGCACCTCCCCCCTTTCGCCAGTTTCCCGCCGACCCAATGGCGCAAGCTTGATGCTTCTGCCTGGAGCGAAGTTTTCGACCTTAAGCTCGGTTGGGATGTCACCGCCTTTGGCGGCAACAATTTCGCCGCGCAAGGGTTAACGCTGTTCACCCTGCGTAATGGCTCGCCGAAAGGTATGCCTTACGAGAAATGCTACGCCGAGAAAATCATGCATGTTCGCGAGGCGCAGGTCACGCCGATGCATTTTCACTGGCGCAAACGCGAAGACATTATCAATCGTGGCGGCGGTAATTTAATAGTGGAACTGTGGAATGCGGGGCTGCGGGAGCAAACGGAGGACAGCGACGTGAACGTGGTGATTGACGGCTGTCGGCAAACCCATGCCGCGGGCAGCCAACTGCGCCTGACGCCGGGTGAGAGCATCTGCCTGCCGCCGGGCCTGTATCACAGCTTCTGGGCGGAAAAAGGTTTTGGCGACGTGCTGGTTGGCGAGGTCTCATCTATTAATGACGACGACCACGATAACCATTTTCTGCAACCTATCACCCGCTATAACGACATTGAAGAAGATGAACCGGCGCAGCTGGTGCTGTGTAACGAATATCGCCTGTTCCGCTAACCAAGGAGCGCATTATGCCGTTGATATCTCTCGCCGATGGCCTCGCCCATGCCCGTGAGCACCGCTATGCATTAGGCGCATTTAACGTTCTGGACTCGCATTTCCTGCGCGCCCTGTTTGCCGCGGCTAAACAGGAACGTTCGCCGTTTATCATCAACATCGCCGAGGTGCATTTTAAATATATCTCGCTGGATTCTCTGGTCGAAGCGGTCAAATTCGAAGCCGCCAGGCACGACATTCCGGTGGTGCTGAACCTTGACCACGGCCTGCACTTTGAGTCAGTGGTGCGGGCGCTACGCTTAGGTTTCAGTTCAGTGATGTTCGATGGCTCCACGCTGGAGTATGAAGAAAATATCCGCCAGACCCGCGAAGTGGTGAAGATGTGTCATGCCGTCGGCGTCTCGGTGGAAGCCGAACTGGGTGCGGTGGGCGGTGATGAGGGCGGCGCGCTGTACGGTCATGCTGACGAGTCGTTGTTTACCGACCCGATGATGGCGCGTGATTTCGTCGACAGAACCGGGATTGACGCGCTGGCGGTCGCCATTGGCAATGCGCACGGCAAATATAAAGGCGAACCGGAACTCGACTTCCCGCGTCTGGACGCTATTCGCCAGCAGGCGGCGATCCCGCTGGTACTGCACGGCGGTTCAGGCATCAGCGATAACGATTTCAAGCGCGTAATTGAACTCGGTATTCACAAAATCAACTTCTATACCGGCATGTCGCAGGCGGCGCTGACAGCGGTAGAGTCGCGGATGGCCAATCGCCAGTCGCTGTACGACGAGTTTGCCGAACTGCTGCTGGCCATTGAAGAGGCCATTACCGATACCGTTTCTGAACAAATGCGCATTTTTGGCAGTGCGGGGCAGGTCTGATGGAACGCAAAGGCGTTATCGCCGCAGGCAACATGCTGGTCGATCATGTCCATCAAATTGTGCAGTGGCCGGAACGCGGCTGGCTGGCAGAAATCACTCGTAGCGAACGCGCCACGGGCGGTGCGCCGCTGAACGTGCTGCTGACGCTGGCAAAAATGCACACTGGGCTGCCGTTGCAGGCGGTGGGGTTAATCGGTCAGGACAGCGACGGCGACTACATCATGGCGATGCTGGAGCAGTATCACGTTAATCGCCAACATGTGCAGCGCACCACATTCGCCCCCACATCGATGTCGCAGGTGATGACCGATCCCAGCGGTCAGCGCACTTTTTTTCATTCGCCCGGTGCCAATCGACTACTGGATTTACCCGCCTTTGAGCAACTGGATACCTCGATGAAAATCTTCCATCTTGGCTATCTGCTGCTGCTCGACAGTCTGGACATGCCGGATGAGGAGTACGGGACGCGTAGCGCACGGCTGCTGGCGCAAATGCGCGACAACGGCTTTGAAACGTCGTTGGATCTGGTCTCGCGTAAGGGCGATCCGCGCTACCAACTACTGGTGATGCCGGCCCTGCGCCATCTCGACTATCTGGTGATTAACGAGCTGGAGGCCGGGGAGTTCAGCGGGCTGGAGATTCGCCAGCCCAACGGCGAGCTGCATATTCCCCATATCGCTACCGCCGCGCGCGAACTGCTGGATGCAGGCGTGCGCCAGCGGGTGGTGATCCACTGCCCGGAAGGTGCCTGGGGTGAAACGCCGGATCTGCCGGGCGTCTGGATACCGTCACAGTTACTGGCGCAAGAAGAGATTGTCGGTAGCGTCGGCGCAGGAGATGCGTTTTGCGCCGGATTTCTGTATGGCTGTCATGAGCGCTGGTCGCTGGCAGACAGCATCAGACTGGCGCACGCCTGTGCGCGGGCAAGCTTGCTGTGCGCTAACGCGATAGATGGCGCGAAAACGCTGGCAGAGTTAAAAGCGACTATGGCTGATGCCTGACGATCACGCCGCTTTATCGTGATGCTGCACATCGGCGGCAAACACATAGCCCAGCCCGCGCAGGGTTTTGATCAGCATTGGCTGGTGCGGGTTGTTCTCTATTTTGCGCCGCAGCCGCATGATTAACACGTCAATAGTGCGGTCAAACACCTCAACGCTGTCGCTGCGCGTCAGTTCCAGCAATTGCTCACGGCTGAGCACCCGACGAGCGTTTTGCGCCAGCGCCAGCAGCAGGCTGTATTCGCCCTGCGTCAGCTCCACCTTCAGTTGTTGAGGGTTATGTAACTGGCAACCGGCGGTATCCAGATGCCAGCCATTAAAGGAAAGTCCCGTGGTTTGCGGGCTGCCGCTTTCAGGCGTCAACACGCCAACGCGTCTGAGCACCGCCTTTACCCGCGCCACCAGCACCCGCGCATTGAACGGTTTCCCGATATAGTCGTCAGCGCCCATTTCCAGTCCGACCACCACATCCGACTCGCTGCCTAAGCCCGTCAGCATGACTACCGGTAATCCGGGCCTCATCTTTTGCACCTGCTGCAACACCATCAGACCGTTGATATCGGGCAACATCATGTCCAGCAATACCAGAGCGATATCCGGCTGAGTCTCAATGCAGCGCAGCGCCTCCTGTCCGCTATGGCACGCGCTCACTGCAAAGACGTGCTCGCTCAGCACGTCCTGTAATAGCGTGCAAACAGCCTCGTCATCATCCACAACCAGTATGGCTGGCTTCATTGTTTTTCCCCATTTCAGGCCAACTTAAATGAGTGTGATTGATTCTGCACAGAGTGACAGCGATAAGGCACAAGGTTGTGCGGGAAACATAACCTCGGTCACACTGCCGGACCGTCACGTATTGGAGATTCGTCACGTCAAATATGACGACAGCCTGTTTTTCGTCAGAGTTTTGACCAAAAATCGCCCGTAATATTGACTAATGCCCCTGAAAAAAACATGGCATAAAAGATGCATAAGCAAAGCGACAAGCGCGTATGCGCGATTTGATTAACTGGAGCGAGACCGATGAAAAAAGTCGTCACGGTTTGCCCATATTGCGCATCAGGTTGCAAAATCAACCTGGTGGTCGATAACGGCAAAATCGTCCGGGCTGAGGCGGCGCAGGGGAAAACCAACCAGGGTACCCTGTGTCTGAAGGGCTACTATGGCTGGGATTTTATTAATGATACCCAGATCCTGACCCCTCGCCTGAAAACCCCAATGATCCGTCGCCAGCGTGGCGGCAAACTGGAATCTGTTTCCTGGGATGAAGCGCTGAATTACGTCGCCGATCGCCTGAGCGCCATCAAAGCGAAATACGGCCCGGACGCTATTCAGACGACCGGGTCATCTCGCGGTACAGGTAACGAAACCAACTATGTAATGCAAAAATTCGCGCGCGCCGTTATTGGTACCAATAACGTTGACTGCTGCGCTCGCGTCTGACACGGCCCATCGGTTGCAGGTCTGCACCAATCGGTCGGTAACGGCGCAATGAGTAATGCTATCAATGAAATTGATAACACGGATTTAGTGTTCATCTTCGGGTATAACCCGGCGGATTCCCACCCGATCGTGGCGAATCACGTGATTAACGCTAAACGTAACGGGGCGAAAATTATCGTCTGCGATCCGCGCAAAATTGAAACCGCGCGTATTGCCGACATGCACATCGCGTTGAAAAACGGCTCGAATATCGCGCTGCTCAACGCCATGGGGCATGTCATCATCGAAGAAAAACTGTACGACCAGGCGTTCGTCGCCTCCCGTACGGAAGGATTCGAAGAGTACAGCAAGATTGTCGAAGGCTATACGCCGGAGTCTGTCGAAGATATCACGGGCGTTAGCGCGCACGATATTCGTCAGGCTGCGCGTATGTACGCCACGGCGAAAAGCGCGGCGATTCTGTGGGGCATGGGTGTGACCCAGTTCTATCAGGGTGTGGAAACCGTGCGTTCACTGACCAGCCTCGCGATGCTGACCGGTAACCTCGGTAAGCCAAGCGTGGGCGTTAACCCGGTTCGTGGCCAGAACAACGTTCAGGGTGCCTGCGACATGGGCGCGCTGCCGGATACCTATCCGGGCTATCAGTACGTTAAATTCCCGGAAAACCGCGAGAAGTTCGCTAAAGCCTGGGGCGTGGAAAGCCTGCCTGCACATACCGGCTATCGCATCAGCGAACTGCCGCACCGTGCGGCGCATGGCGAAGTGCGCGCGGCGTACATTATGGGTGAAGATCCATTACAGACCGATGCTGAGCTCTCCGCAGTGCGCAAAGGCTTTGAGGATCTGGAACTGGTCATCGTGCAGGATATCTTCATGACCAAAACCGCCGCTGCCGCAGACGTTATTTTACCGTCTACGTCATGGGGCGAGCATGAAGGCGTCTTCTCTGCGGCTGACCGTGGCTTCCAGCGCTTCTTTAAAGCCGTTGAGCCGAAGTGGGATCTGAAAACGGACTGGCAGATTATCAGTGAAATCGCCACCCGTATGGGCTACCCGATGCACTACAACAACACCCAGGAAATCTGGGACGAGTTGCGTCATCTGTGCCCGGATTTCTACGGCGCCACTTACGAGAAAATGGGCGAACTGGGCTATATCCAGTGGCCTTGCCGCGACACCTCAGATGCCGACCAGGGTACGTCTTACCTCTTCAAAGAGAAGTTTGACACCCCGAACGGCCTGGCGCAGTTCTTCACCTGCGACTGGGTAGCGCCAATCGACAAACTCACCCCAGAGTACCCGATGGTACTGTCGACGGTGCGTGAAGTCGGCCACTACTCTTGCCGTTCGATGACCGGTAACTGTGCGGCGCTGGCCGCGCTGGCGGATGAGCCTGGTTATGCCCAGATCAACACCGCTGACGCAGAGCGTCTGGGTATTCAGGATGAAGATCTGGTGTGGGTTAACTCACGTAAAGGCCGGGTTATTACCCGCGCGGCAGTCAGCGATCGTCCAAACAAAGGTGCGATTTACATGACCTACCAGTGGTGGATTGGGGCATGTAATGAACTGGTAACCGAGAACTTAAGCCCGATTACCAAAACGCCGGAGTACAAATACTGTGCCGTTAACGTTGAACGCATTGCCGATCAGCGCGCTGCCGAGCAGTATGTTATTGATGAGTACACCAAGCTGAAAGCCAGCCTGCGCGAAAGCGCGATGGGTTAGTCCGTTTACGTACCTGTTCTGCAACAGCCTCCGCCCGGAGGCTGTTTTTTTATCCATACGATCTCTTTATACTGTTCATTCCGTACCCTAAATAAAACTCAAAATGAAACAACTTTTTGCATTGATGTTCCTCGTGACATTCTTTGCCCATGCCAGTGATACTGAGCCAGGAAGCCAGTATTTACAGGCAGCAGAGGCAGGTGACCGACGCGCACAGTATTTCCTCGCCGATACCTGGTTCAGTTCAGGCGATTTGAGTAAAGCCGAATACTGGGCGCAAAAAGCCGCCGACAACGGTGATGCGGATGCATATGCTTTGTTGGCGCAGATTAAGATAACCAACCCGGTCAGTCTGGATTACCCTCAGGCCAAAACGCTGGCGGAAAAAGCGACGCAGGCGGGCAGTAAGGCTGGGGAAATTACGCTGGCGCGTATTCTGGTGAACACCCAGGCAGGCCGCACCGATTACCCCAAAGCCATTACCTTGCTGCAAAACGCCTCCGAGGATCTGGAGAATGACTCCGCCGTCGACGCGCAAATGCTGCTCGGGCTGATTTACGCCAACGGCGTAGGCATTCCTGCTGACGATGAGAAAGCGACGTGGTATTTCAAGCGTAGTTCAGCCATTTCCCGCACCGGTTATTCCGAATACTGGGCCGGGATGATGTTCTTAAACGGCGAGCAGGGTTTTATCGAGAAGAATAAACAGAAAGCGCTGCACTGGTTGAATCTGAGCTGTATGGAAGGATTCGATACCGGCTGCGAAGAGTTTGATAAGTTAACCAACGGGTAATAGTTTGCATTGCCGGATGGCGGCGCAAGCGCCATCCGGCAATCTGTCATTAATTACTGATTAGCGGTCTTATCAAATTTACCCAGCACATCGCGCTCATAGGCCAGCGCTTTCTTGCGGTCAAATTTATGTTCCCACTTGGCGATAACCAGCACGGCCAGCGCATTACCCACCACGTTCAGCGCAGTACGCGCCATATCGAGGATACGGTCAACACCGGCAATAAACGCCAGACCTTCCAGCGGGATCCCAACGCTGCCGAGCGTTGCCAGCAGCACCACAAAAGATACGCCCGGCACGCCCGCAATCCCTTTCGAGGTCACCATCAGCGTCAGCACCAGCACGATTTCCTGCCACAGCGACAGATCGATACCGTACAACTGAGCAATAAAGATAGCGGCGATACTCTGGTACAGCGTTGAACCATCAAGGTTGAATGAGTAACCGGTCGGCACCACAAAGCTGGTGATTGACGCCGGTGCGCCGTAGGCTTCCATCTTCTCGATAATACGCGGCAGCACGCTCTCGGAACTGGCGGTCGAGTAGGCCAGAATCAGCTCGTCTTTCAGAATGCGGATCAGGATCCAGATGCTCAAGCCGCAGATACGCGCCACGATCCCCAACACCACCAGCGCGAAGAACAGGATGGCGAAATGCACCAACAGCACCAGCTTCGCCAGCGGCCACAGGGAGGCAAAACCGAAGTTCGCGACGGTAACAGCGATCAGCGCAAAAACGCCGACTGGCGCGTAACGCATCACCATGTGCGTCACTTTAAACATGGTTTCGGAGATAGAGCGGAATACCGTTACCAGCGGCTCGCGGTGAGTTGCCGGCAGAGAAGACAGACCTAAACCGAACAGTACCGAGAAGAAGATAATCGGCAGCATGTCGCCTTTTGCCATCGACGCGACGATGTTGGTCGGCACCAGTGACAAAATCGTGCCCATCAGTCCATGCGCGTGGCTCTGTACTTCCGCGGTGGTGCTCTGATATTTCGAAATATCGACGGTTGCCAGTTGCGACATATCTACCCCGGTACCGGGCTGGAACACGTTCGCCAGCGTGATACCAAGGATAATCGCCACGGTGGTGATCACTTCGAAATAGATAATCGTTTTGGCGCCAATACGACCCAACTGTTTGGCATCACCTACCCCGGCGATACCGACAATCAATGTAGAGGTAACAATTGGTACGACGATCATTTTGATCAGGTGGATAAAGATATCGCCCGCCGGAGACAGCAGGTTTACAATCAGCCATTCACGGCTGTCACTATGGTAATGCAGGTAACTCCCTAGCAGAATGCCCAGCACCATAGCGATTAGAATCTGCCATGCCAGGCTGACTTTCAAATTTTTCATAACAACGGACTTCCTCGATGGAGCGCTATTCCACATGCAGCGCGTGGGAATAGTACATACTGAAAGGGTATGATTTGTGTTGCGTTCGTTTATGGAGTTTTTTAACGCTTATTATCATTATCATCTGCATGGCATTCAGCGCAACCCTCTGAGAACAGGGCCTTTCGCTGATTATTTGCATAAAAATGCAATTTTATCGGGGTAATGATGAATAACTTTTTGTTATAAAAGAATTTTAATATGATCAAAAATGAAGAAGTCAGGATATGAGTTTTTTTTGCTCGCTTGTTCGTTCGCCTGTTTTTTAAACAGGAAAAATGATACAAATCACAAATAAAACAAATTTATTTTTGCCGATTCTGCAACAACTTCGCCATATTAATAGAGTCAATGAGCTGTGCCCGGTTCACCCTCGGCGAGTTTAAATCCATAACCTTTTGCCACACTGAAATAGCCTGGGCGTAGTCTGCCTGCATAAACGCATCGGAAGCTAACAGCATCAGCGCAGTGACCTCTGCCGGGTCAAGCGCCAGAGCCTTATCAATCATCTCGCGAGTGGGCGGCGTCATATGTTGTCCGGCCTGGTAATACAATACCGTTGCCATCGCTGAATAGATCTCAGCATTTTCACCGCCGACACGCAGCGCCTGTTCGTAGGCCAGCAGCGCATTATGATACGCGTTTTGCCACAGATAGTACTCACCCAGTTGCGCCCATTTCACGGCGTCCTGTGGATTAGCGCGAATTTGCGATTGCAGAGATAGCAGCCGTTTTTCCTGAATATTTTCATCAGAAAAAGCATGTAAAGGGTCTGCCAGACGCGCCTGCTCCTGACGTGCCGCCTGCCATTTTGGCGTTAACAGGTAACCGCCGATGCAGGCCACAACCATCAGCCCCACCGCAACAGCCAGCCGCTTCACGGGCATTGGACGTAACGGCGCAGTGGAATGTTCGGCCTGGCTCATTGTTCATCCTCCTGCGCACGCTGACGCTTTCTCACCCGCCAGACCACCACGCCCAACAGCAATAACAGCAGGCACGGCAGCGCCCACAATAGCAGCGTTTGCTCATTCAGCGGCGGGTTGTAGCGCACGAAATCACCATAGCGGTCGGTCATCCAGGCGGTGATTTCCGCTTCGCTTTTACCTTCGGCAACCATGCTGTAAACCTGATGGCGCATACTGACCGCCACGGGCGCATTGGATTCCAGCAAGTTCTGGTTCTGACACTGCGGACAGCGCAGCTGACTGGCAATAGACAGCGCTTTCTCCTGCTGCTGCGGATTGTCAAAGCGCCAGGTATCCACAACCTGGGCGTGGGTGGCAAAAGGCAGAAAAATCAGTAAAGCCACAAGTAACATCGTTTTGCCGGATGGCGGCGTGAACGCCTTATCCGGCCTACCCTGCTTTTCACTCGTAGGCCTGATAAGCGCAGCGCCATCAGGCAATAACTCAGGATGCTTCCTCCCTCGCCATGCGCTCAGCAACGCGCCAAACACCATCAACAATCCCCCTCCCCAGATCCAGCGCACGCCGGTCTGCACGTATAAGCGCATGGCGTAACGGTCCGGTCCGGTTTTTTCTCCCATCACTGCGTACCAGTCATGCATCAGATTCCAGCGGATACCCGGCTCCATCATCTGTTGACGACGCGCGGCATAGAAGCGCCTTTCAGGCTGCAGGCTACCGATACTCTGCTCATTTTGCCACAACGTGATCAGCGCTTTTTCACTGGTGTAGTTACCTTTGGCTTCCAGGTCGAGACGCTCAAAACGGAAAATGTAGCCCGCCAGATCCACCTGCTGCCCGGGGCTCAGATTCAGGCTTATCTCCTGACGACTACCGCTGGAAAAGACGATCCCTGCCGCAAACACCAGTACCCCGGCATGCGCCAGCAGTGCGGGAAGCTGACAACGCAAAGAGACTTTGCGGCTTCTGATTGTCGCCAGTACGATAACCAACAGCATCAGCAGGCCAAAGGGCAGCGTGGCGCGGTTAAAGTACGGTGCGCCCACGGAGAGCCTCCCCCAGCCAAACAACCCGTAAATCATCGGATAGAGGGTGCCAATAAGCACAATCAGCAGCACCGCGCAAAAAAGTAATAGCGCGACCAGAATCAGCATCTCGCGCGACCAGCCGCCAAAACGCGCACTCTGGCGGACTTGCTGGCCTCGCCAGGCGTATAGCCCCAGCGACGCCAGGCTCAATACGCTAAACAGCGCAAACAGCGGCGCGGCACGCACGTTATCCAGCGCGAAAGCATGCACCGAAACGAGAATGCCGGAACGCACAATCAGCGTCCCCAGCAGCGATAAGATCAGCGTGACAATCGCCAGCAACAGCGACCAATGGCGGAAGATCCCCCGCTGGCGCGTGACATACAGGCTATGCAGCAGCGCGCTGGCGGAGAGCCAGGGTAATAAGGAGGCATTTTCGACCGGGTCCCAGAACCACCAGCCGCCCCAGCCCAGCTCGCAGTAGGCCCACCAGGAACCGAGGATTATCCCCAGCGTCAGCGCGCACCAGCCGGGCAGCGCCCAGCGCCAACACACCCAGGCGCTCTGCGCGTTAAAGTCACCGCGCAGCAGTGAGGCCAGCGCCACGCCCGCGGCTACCATCAAACCACCGTAACCCAGGTACAGCAGCGGCGGGTGGAGGATTAACCCAAGATGTTGCAGCATCGGGTTAAGGTCCCGTCCTTCTATAGCAGGCGGGAAAATACGCACGAAGGGATCGGACCAGACCACCACAAACAGCAGCAACAGCGCCGTCACCATTGACAGGACGCTGAGCGTCAGCGGAAACAGTGGGTCAGAATCACGCCGATAGCAAAGAGCGAACAGCGCGCTCCAGCCGGAAAGAAACAGAACCCACAACAGCAGCGACCCTTCATGGCCGCCCCACACCGCCGCCAGTTTTAATCCCCACGGCAGCAGGCTGTAGCTGTGCTGAGCAACATAGACCACCGAAAAGTCGCTGGTCAGAAAACAGAATACCAGAATGGCAAAAGCCAGCAGCAGCAGCGCAAACTGCGTCCATACGCCGACGCTTGCCAGGCGCATCACGCCCTGCCAGCGCTGGCGGACACCCACCAACACGGCAAGTGGGGTCAACACGTTGACCCCGAGGCTTAATAACAGTGCCAGAAAACCGGCTTCAGGAAGGAGAACGTCCAGATATCACCTTACGCAACGGTTAGCTGACCCGCATAGAGAATGAAAAAGCGCAGCAGCAGTACGCCGGTCAGGCTGGCGCCGCATACTGCCAGCACGCCATGAAACGTCGAACTGCGGTTGGCCCAGGGTTTTAGCAACATCGGCAGTATCAGCCCAAGCCCAGCCACGCCAAGCCAGAACCACCAGGTCCAGAATCCGCCGCCCAGCGCCGCCGCCAGCGCGCGCATTTTGCCGTCATCGCCCAGCGCCAGGCCGACGAAGAACGCCGCCAGCAGGAAGATCTCCAGCCATACCACCGGGACCTCCACGCGATGCACAAAGTGCGCTTCAGTGCTGTGCGGGTTGCTACGATGGCGTAACGCCATGGCGATCAGCGCCACCGCCGCGCCGGAGGAAATCCCGGAGAACAGGAATAGTACCGGCAGAATCGGGTTATTCAGGAACGGGTAGGACTTCAGCGCCGACAGCAGAAACCCGGTGTACGCCCCGAGCAGAACCGCCAGCACCAGCATTAACGTCTCCAGCGCACGATGAAACGGCGTTATCAGCGTCAGCGCTTTCTGCACGATCCCTAACCGCGGCAGCCAGCGTTGTTGCAGGGCAATCACCTCTTTTTCAAAGATTTTTGCCAGCCACAGCACCAGTACCACCATATACAACTGGAACAGCATGACCCCCATCGACATCACCGAAGTGAAGCTGTAGTGGAACATCAGTTTCCAGAAGGTCCACGGCCGCGTCAGGTGGAATACCAGAATCAGCAAACCGAAGATAATCGCCCCCGGCCCTAACACCAGCGTAGTGCGCAGCAGCGTGCTGTCCGAACCGCCCGTCTCCGGATGGAAGCGGCGCAGCAGAATCGCCAACGTCACCAGTCCGGCGGAGATGCCAATCAGGAACAGATAGATGGCGATGGGCCAGTCCCACACCAGTGATTCAAAATGAAATGCAGAAGCGGGTGTCATTGGCTCACCTCCCCATATTTAAAGGGAACGCGGTAGACCTTCGGCTTTGTGCCCAGCGCCAGCTTGTAACGGTAGGTGGTTTTCTGCTGCAACAAACGGGAGATATCGCTGTTGGGATCGTCCAGATTACCAAACGTCAGCGCCTTCGTCGGACATGACTCAACGCAGGCGGGCTGTTTGCCCGCTTTCAGGTTAGTTTTCCGGCAGAAATCGCATTTATCCGCCGTTTTGCTCACCGGATGGATAAAGCGCACGCGATAAGGACACGCGGCGATGCAGTACTGACAGCCAACGCAAAGGTCAGGGTTCACATCCACAATACCGTTGGCGGCATCGCGATACGATGCCCCTGTCGGGCAGACGTCAACGCAGGGGGCATGGTCGCACTGCTGGCACGAGTGGCGGAAAAAGCGATACTTCACATCAGGAAACGTCCCATGCGGCTCGCTGCGAATAATCGTCAGGCGCGATACGCCGTCCGGCACGCTGTTGACTTCCCGACAAGCATCCATGCAGGCCGTACAGCCGATGCATAATGACTCATCGTGTACCATACCGTAACGCACGCCGTTGATGTTCAACGTCTTTGCCACAACGCGTCCCGCCGTCCCGCTCACTGCCACCAGCGCGCCGACGCCGGTGATAAACTGGCGACGAGAGCAACTCATGGATGCTCCTTAAGCAACGGAACCGACGCCGGGTTAAAGTTCGGATTGTTACGCTGATCGCTGTGGCAATCGACGCAAATCTTGATCCGTCCTTTATCGCTTAGCGTCTGCATCGTGTCTTGCTTCGGATGCAGTGAGTGACAGCTGGCGCACGCTACTTTTGTGACGTGGACATCGTGCGGCCAGAACGCTTTTTGCAACTGCTCAGGCAGGTGACAGGACATACAGACGCTGTTCTGCTGCTCCACGTTGTACATTGGCTCATTAAAGCGCATCACATCCTTCACCCCTTCGCGGTGGTTCGGTGACGGCTGGCCGTGACAGTTAGTGCAGGTGACCGGCAGTTTGTTGTTCGGGTTAATGACTTCCGCATGTTTACCATGCATACCTTCGGTATCCGGCTTGTGACAATCCAGACAGGCAGCATCCGGATTACGCTGCTGAGTAACCGTCCAGCGTTGATCCGACTCCTGCGGCGTTGGCGTGGCAGTGATTCCACTCAGGCTCCAGAACAGGCCTGACGCCAGCACCCCAGCAGTTAATAACGAACGTAATACGCTCATATTCACTCCGTTGAGTTATCCGCCCCTTACGGGGCGGAATGGGGTTATTGGCTTAACAGACCGTTTTTACGCGCCTGCTCTTCCCACTGCGGAATCACCGTTTTGATGAAGTCCTGCTTCTCAGCATTAATTTGCTGCATGTTCAGACCAATCGCCGCCTGGGCTTTCTCTTTGGTAGAGATATCCGGTAACGGGATTTCATGCGTGATACCTTTGGTCGCCAGCAGACGAACCAGTTTGGTACGTGCGTCGGCGGCTTTATCCATTGCGCTACCCAGCATCCGCAGACCTTCTTCCGGCGCGTGCATATGGATGCCGTGTGAGGCGATAGACAGATCCCAGCGCCATTGCGCGTGACGGATATCTTCCAGAATCGGCTTCATTTCCGCTTCGGTCGCACCCGCATCCCATGCGGCTTTCGCTTCGAAATGCGCATGTACCAGTTGATCTTCAACCTTGATTTTCAGGTCATGAATGGCCTGTTTACGCTCGGCGACCACTTTTTGCAGGGACGCTTTGTCCTGGGTGTGGCAGTTCGCACAGGTTTGGGCGAAGTTATCGAACGGGTTGCCAATCTTGTGATCGGTATAGATCTTACCTTCCGCGTTTTGCACTTTCGGCATGTGGCAGTCAATACAGGTCACGTTGTTCTTACCGTGAATGCCCGCGCTCCAGGTCTCATATTCCGGGTGCTGCGCTTTCAGCATCGGGGTTTTGGACAGAGAGTTAGTCCAGTCAGAGAAGGCGATGGTGTCGTAGTATTTCTCCATGTTCTCGACTTTCATGCCCTCATCCCACGGGAACTTAACGGCTTTGTTCTTACCGTCGAAGTAGTACTCCACGTGGCACTGGCCGCAGACCATGGATTGCTGATCAAAGCGACCAGCTTTCTCAAATGGTTTGCCGATGGCTTCCATCGCGCGCTCAGCGTAAGGACGCGACAGTGTCAGTTCTGGCTTGCCTTTGGCGAAGTCCGGCGACGCGGTGTTATGGCAATCGGCACAACCGAGGTTGTTAACAATTTCCGGACCGCCGCGCGCCCATTTACCGTGGAAGTAACCATCTTCACCGTCTTTCTGGATCAGACGCGCCACATCCGGGCTTTTGCAGCTCCAGCAGGCCATCGGCAGCGGGCCGTCTTCGGCCGTTTTTGGTGCGCCGGTACGTAAAGTTTCACGTACATCGGTCACCGCATACGCGTGCCCGCGCGGTTTGTTGTAATCGCGCGAGAATGGATATCCCGCCCACAGGATCACCAGACGCGGATCTTCTGCCAGCGCATCTTCACGGGCTGATTGCTCAGACGTGGCTTTCCAGGAGAGATATTGATCGGGATGCTGAGGGGCGAAGGTTTCATTCTTCGCTTCAACGGTGACGGTCTTTGCGGGTACAGGAGTTTGTTCAGCGTGAACAGCAGAGATAAATAATAAAGGTAATAACAGGCTGAAGAAACGGCGTACGCGTGATTTTGTCCTTGCCATAGGGGTCTCATCCAGATGACGCCATTATCTGCAATGGCGGTTCTTTTATTGTTTTCCATAACAGCAACCACACGAATACTGTCATGACATTGCTCCCCCCAATTTGTAACAAGAAACCACACTGAAAATGTTGTCTTTAATCAATTGTAAGTGTATGTAAAATACCACTTTAGAGTTAGTTACCCCCTCAAACCCCTCACTCTTTTGTTTAATTCTGAGGCAGATCACCTTTTCAACAATTCTCAGATAACCTCATGTTATCGCGAGAATTAATCAATTTTTGCTAGTTCTCTTCAAAATTCAGTTTGTCGCTAATTTGCACAATTCGTTTATTGCGTGATCTGCCGCCCAAATACTAAACAAAACTCGCAAAGCCCCTACATTTAACGTTTATGCGACATATTATTAACATCCTACAAGGAGAACAAAAGCCATGAGCCAAATACATAAACACGCTATTCCCGCAAACATTGCGGATCGTTGCCTGATAAATCCGGAGCAGTACGAAGCGAAGTACCAGCAGTCTGTTAACGAACCCGACACATTTTGGGGCGAGCAGGGAAAAATTCTTGATTGGATCAAGCCGTACAGCCAGGTGAAGAACACCTCGTTTGCGCCAGGCAACGTCTCTATTAAATGGTATGAAGATGGCACGTTAAACCTGGCAGCGAACTGCCTTGACCGTCACCTGCAGGCAAATGGCGATCGTACCGCCATCATCTGGGAAGGCGACGACGCCAGCCAAAGCAAACATATTACCTACCGCGAGCTGCATCGCGATGTCTGTCGTTTTGCCAATACGTTACTGGATTTAGGCATTAAAAAAGGTGATGTGGTGGCCATATATATGCCGATGGTGCCGGAAGCGGCGGTCGCCATGCTGGCCTGTGCCCGTATTGGCGCGGTGCATTCGGTCATCTTCGGTGGTTTCTCACCGGAAGCCGTCGCCGGACGTATCATCGACTCTAATTCTCGCTTGGTGATCACCGCCGATGAAGGCGTACGCGCCGGACGCGCTATCCCGTTGAAAAAGAACGTCGATGATGCGTTGAAAAACCCGAACGTGAAAAGCGTCGAACACGTTATCGTTCTCAAACGTACCGGTGGAAAAACAGAATGGCAGGAAGGTCGTGACCTGTGGTGGTCCGATCTTATCGAGAAAGCCAGCCCGGAACATCAGCCGGAAGAGATGAATGCCGAAGATCCGCTGTTTATCCTGTACACCTCCGGGTCAACCGGCAAGCCGAAGGGCGTGCTGCACACCACCGGCGGATATCTGGTCTACGCCGCAACCACCTTTAAGTACGTGTTTGACTACCATCAGGGCGATATCTATTGGTGTACCGCTGACGTGGGTTGGGTAACCGGGCACAGCTACCTGCTGTACGGTCCGCTGGCCTGCGGCGCAACCACGCTGATGTTCGAAGGCGTGCCCAACTGGCCTACCCCGGCACGTATGTCGCAGGTTGTAGACAAGCACCAGGTCAATATTCTGTATACCGCGCCGACCGCCATCCGCGCTCTGATGGCCGAAGGCGATAAAGCGATTGAAGGTACTGACCGTTCGTCGCTGCGCATCCTGGGTTCCGTTGGCGAGCCAATCAACCCGGAAGCGTGGGAGTGGTACTGGAAGAAGATCGGCAACGAAAAATGTCCGGTCGTTGATACCTGGTGGCAGACCGAAACCGGTGGATTCATGATCACCCCGCTGCCGGGCGCCACTGAGCTGAAAGCCGGTTCCGCAACCCGTCCGTTCTTTGGCGTGCAGCCTGCGATTGTCGATAACGAAGGTAATCCGCTGGAAGGCGCGACCGAAGGCAACCTGGTGATTATTGATTCGTGGCCAGGCCAGGCGAGAACGCTGTTTGGCGATCATGAACGTTTTGAACAGACCTATTTCTCCACCTTCAAGAATATGTACTTCAGCGGCGACGGCGCACGCCGTGATGAAGATGGTTATTACTGGATCACCGGACGCGTGGACGATGTGCTAAACGTCTCTGGTCACCGTCTGGGCACGGCAGAAATCGAATCGGCGTTGGTGTCGCATCCGAAGATTGCCGAAGCCGCGGTGGTCGGTATTCCGCATAATATTAAAGGCCAGGCGATCTACGCCTACGTCACGCTGAATCACGGTGAAGAGCCGTCGCCTGAGTTGTATGCAGAAGTTCGCAACTGGGTACGCAAAGAAATTGGCCCGCTGGCAACGCCAGATGTGCTGCACTGGACCGATTCACTGCCGAAAACCCGCTCCGGCAAAATTATGCGCCGCATTCTGCGCAAAATCGCGGCGGGCGATACCAGCAATCTGGGCGATACCTCAACCCTCGCCGATCCAGGCGTCGTTGAGAAACTGCTCGAAGAGAAGCAGGCCATCGCGATGCCATCATAACCATAACCGTGAAATGCCCGATGGCGCGCTGCTTATCGGGCCTACAAATCCTATCCCTACCCCTCCCCTGAGCGGGAGGGAAATATAAAAACCCTCCCCCAAAGGATTTCGTGTTACAGGAAGGCGGCAAGCGAGCACATCCTCAGGAGCATAGTTCACTATGTGACTGGGGTGGGCGAGTGCGGCCAACGAACCTGTAGCGCGAAAGACGCAGGGGACCTCTGGAGAGCTCTGTGATGAATGACAATATTTATCAGCGGATAGAAGACAGTGCGCGTTTCAGGGAGTTAGTTGAAAAAAGGCAACGGTTTGCCACCATTCTGTCCATCATCATGCTGGCAGTTTACATCAGCTTTATTTTACTGATTGCCTTTGCGCCTGGTTGGCTGGGTACTCCGCTGCACGCGGGAACCAGCGTCACCCGGGGTATTCCGATTGGGGTCGGCGTGATCCTTATCTCCTTCATCCTGACCGGGATCTATATCTGGCGGGCAAACGGTGAATTCGATCGCCTGAACAATGCGGTTCTGCACGAGGTTAAAGCATCATGAAGAGAGTCCTGACGGCGCTTGCCGCCACGCTGCCCTTCGCCGCAAACGCGGCGGATGCTATAAGCGGAGCAGTCCAACGCCAGCCAACCAACTGGCAGGCGATTATCATGTTCCTGATTTTCGTCATCTTTACGCTTGGTATTACCTACTGGGCGTCTAAGCGCGTACGTTCGCGCAATGACTATTACACCGCTGGCGGTAACATCACCGGTTTCCAGAACGGGCTGGCGATTGCGGGCGACTATATGTCTGCTGCATCGTTCCTCGGGATTTCCGCGCTGGTCTTTACCTCCGGTTATGACGGACTGATTTACTCGCTCGGCTTCCTGGTCGGCTGGCCAATTATCCTGTTCCTGATTGCTGAACGTCTGCGTAACCTTGGTCGCTACACCTTTGCCGACGTGGCCTCTTATCGCCTGAAACAAGGTCCAATTCGTATTCTCTCGGCCTGTGGTTCCCTGGTGGTAGTCGCGCTGTATCTGATCGCGCAGATGGTCGGCGCGGGTAAGCTGATTGAGTTGCTGTTTGGCCTAAACTACCACATTGCCGTCGTACTGGTTGGCGTATTGATGATGATGTACGTCCTGTTTGGCGGCATGCTGGCAACCACCTGGGTACAGATCATCAAAGCCGTTCTGTTGCTGTTCGGTGCCAGCTTTATGGCCTTTATGGTGATGAAGCACGTCGGCTTTAGCTTCAACAATCTGTTCACCGAAGCGATGGCGGTACACCCGAAAGGTTCAGCCATTATGAGTCCGGGCGGGCTGGTGAAAGATCCGATCTCCGCGCTGTCGTTAGGTCTCGGCCTGATGTTTGGTACGGCGGGCTTGCCGCACATCCTGATGCGTTTCTTCACGGTCAGCGATGCCCGAGAAGCGCGTAAGAGCGTGTTCTATGCCACCGGTTTTATGGGTTATTTCTACATCCTGACCTTTATCATCGGCTTTGGCGCGATCATGCTGGTTGGTGCCAACCCTGTGTATAAAGACGCTGCTGGCGCGCTTATCGGCGGTAACAACATGGCGGCGGTACATCTGGCGAATGCGGTGGGCGGGAACCTGTTCCTCGGCTTCATCTCGGCAGTGGCGTTTGCCACCATTCTGGCAGTGGTTGCTGGTTTGACGCTGGCGGGGGCATCGGCAGTTTCTCACGACCTGTACGCCAACGTATTCCGCAAAGGCGCAACCGAGCGCGAAGAGCTGAAGGTATCGAAAATTACCGTACTGGTGCTGGGTGTGATTGCCATCGTGCTCGGCGTGCTGTTCGAAAACCAGAACATCGCCTTCATGGTGGGACTGGCATTTGCTATCGCAGCCAGCTGTAACTTCCCTATCATTCTGCTCTCCATGTACTGGTCAAAACTGACCACGCGTGGCGCAATGATGGGCGGCTGGTTAGGTCTGCTGACGGCCGTCGTGCTGATGGTGCTTGGCCCAACAATTTGGGTACAAATCCTGGGTCACGAAAAAGCCATTTTCCCGTATGAATATCCGGCGCTGTTCTCCATCAGCGTAGCGTTCCTCGGGATCTGGTTCTTCTCTGCTACCGATAACTCAGAAGAAGGTAACCGCGAACGCGAGCAGTTCCGTGCTCAGTTCATCCGTTCCCAGACCGGGTATGGCGTAGAACAAGGTCGCGCGCACTAATCTTCCCTCTCCTCCGGCTTCCGGGCCGGAGGATTACTGCCTCTCTCAGAACATCAGCCTTGCAACCAGCGGCGCTACCAGCACCATCACCACGCCAGAAAGCATCATCACCAGGCTAGCCACTACGCCCTCCTGTTGGCCAAGCTCATATGAGCGAGCCGTGCCTGCGCCGTGCGATGCAGCGCCAAAACCTGCGCCTTTCGCCATCCCTTCGCGAATAGAGAGCCGCAAAAACAGCACATCGCCGACCGCCATCCCGAATACGCCAGTCACGACCACGAACAATGCCACCAGATCCGGTTGACCACCCAATGGCTCTGCCGCCGCCAGCGCAAATGGCGTAGTGACGGACCGCACCGCCAGACTGCGCTGAATTTCATCAGGCAGCATAAACAGGCGCGCCAACCAGACGGAACTGGTGACCGCCACCAGAGTCGCCGTAACCACACCCGCCGTCAGCGACATCCAGTGACGTTTAATCACGGCGAGGTTGTCATAGACCGGAACGGCGAAGGCAATGGTTGCGGGACCTAGCAGCCATAGCAGCCAGTGCGATTCACCAATATAGTTTTGCCAGGAGATATGTCCAAAGACCAACATCAGCACCAACAGCGCCGGAGTAAGCACTAACGGCATCAGCGGTAATTTACGAAAGCGGCGATACAGGCGCTTGTTGGCAAAATAGATGCCCAGCGTAATCACCAGACACAGCACGCTTAACTGGAAATTACTCACGATTTAACCTGCTCATTTCATAGCGATACACTTTATCCACGACCCATGCCGTTGCGCCAAGCACCATCATCGTACTTAGCGCAATAACGGCAAAAATACGCCAGCCATCAACCAGTAGCAGTTGCGTATAGTTAACGACGGCGACCACCGCCGGGACAAAAAACAACAGCATTTCAGCCAGTAACCAGCGAGCACCCGCGCGGATCCAGTTCAGCGGGATAACCCGGCAGACAATCAACGCCAGCATCAGCACCATCCCAACCAGGTTGGCAGGAAGCGGCAGATGCAGCCAGGAGACAAGGTATTGAGCAAAAACAAAGAGACCTGCGTACAACAGAACCTGAACGGGGATCTGGAGTCGATGAATAACGGCAGGCGTCACGCGGCTTATCGCCACAGCCATGAGGGTATGTCCTTAAAAAATAGAGAGCGCCAGTATAGAGAGCCCCCGTCCAGGACTGAAATGAATTAAAATCATTGCAGGCATAGTCTTAAGGAATAATCATGGATATCAGAACGCTGCGATATTTTGTTGAGGTGGTGCGTCAGCAGAGCTTTACCCGCGCAGCGGAGAAGCTCTTTGTCACCCAGCCCACCATCAGCAAAATGTTGAAGAACCTTGAAGACGAGCTTAATTGCACGTTGCTCATCCGCGACGGGCGGCGGTTGTTGTTAACCGATACTGGACAGGTCGTGTTCGAACGCGGCCTGGCGATCCTCGCCGAGTTTCGCCAACTCGAAGCAGAACTCAGCGACATTAATCACCTCAACAAAGGAATACTGCGCCTCGGTATCCCGCCCATGGTTGGTATGTTGATGGCTGGCCCCATCAGCCTTTTTCGCCAGCGTTATCCCGGCGTGGAACTGAAGGTGTCTGAATTTGGCGGTTTAACCGTCCAACAGGCGGTGATGAACGGCGATCTGGATGTTGCAATGACCGCGCTACCGGTTGAAGAAGAGAGCGGTCTGGCGACCTTACCGCTTTTCAGTCATCCGCTCTGCGTGCTGGTCCCCCGCTCCGGTCAATGGACAACGTGCGACTCCATTTCCCCCGAAGCGCTGGCGGAGCATCCGCTGCTTATATACAACGAAGATTTCGCGTTGAGCCGTCAACTGCTTGAGTTGTTTAACCAGCACAACGTAAAACCGCGTATCGCTGTGCGTAGCGGACAGTGGGATTTTCTGGCGGCAATGGTCCAGGCCGGCGTCGGGATCGCCATTTTACCGGAGCCGATTTGCCAGCGGTTGGATAAGCAAACGCTACGCTGGATCCCTCTGGAAAGCGACTTACGCTGGCAGTTGGGTATGATTTGGCGCGAAGGTGTGTATCTGTCGCACAGCGCTCAGGCGTGGCTGAAATGCTGCGAAGGGTTTTGGTTAACGCAGGAGTCGTAAAATGCCGGATGCGGCGCAAACGCCTTATCCGGCCTACATCGTGCGACCCCGTAGGTCTGATAAGCGTAGCGCCATCAGGCACGTTCACCCGCATTAAAATCCATTATTTCACCTGCCCAATTTTGCGGGAACAAACCACGCCTCACATCGCGATGAAATGTTGAAAAAGGCCATGTCTGTACCTGTTTTACCCACCCGTGCTTCACTGGGTTAATGTAAATATAATCAACATGCTGGCGATAATCGTGCTCATCGCGGAGAGTGTGTTCCCAAAAGCGAGGTTGCCAAATATGTCGGGCAGACAATGATCGGGTGAAATGCTTCTTAATTTCCCGCCAGCGGGATGAAAAATCAGCGTCATTTTCAGGCAACGTCCAGATGCAATGCATATGCTCAGGCAATACGACCCAGGCATTGATCCGAAATGGTCTGGCCGTTTTGACCGCAGCGATTGCACACCGAAGCGCGTGAATGTTGGCTGTCAGAAGCTGGCTTCGACGGTCCTGCAGATTCACCGTAAAAAACCAGGTTCCTCCGTTGATGTAATTTCGTCGATAGTTGGACATGTTTCCCCCTTTTCTCAACCGTATGGAGAAAAGAGGGAATCGACAAGACAAGCAGATCAGTTCAGGAAAGCGGCTCGCAAATTACATGATGGATAATTTTTTGTAGGCCTGATAAGCGCAGCGCCATCAGGCACATCTTTCGCCGGATGCGGCGCGAACGCCTTATCCGGCCTACATCGTGCTACCGTTTATTGGTTCTCGATCAACAGCGCTTCCAGCAAATCCAGATCGTGCAATAGCTTTTGCAGCGTTTCATTGCTGATTTCACGCGTGGCGCGCAGATGATAAAGCTCGGCGCGTTCTGAACGCAGCGCCGCCAGACGGAACCGTCGCTCCAGGTTCTCTTCCTGCATTGAGCTTTCTACATCGTTGCGCCCATCGGCGCGACGACGCAGGTTACCAATGACACGGGAACTCACCTCGGTCAGCAGCTGATTATCAATGTTCTCTTCGCTATCCGCAGCCAGACGCTCCTCCATTTTCTGGATCGCGACAATCGCTACTTCCGCCGTGGCAGCGCGGGCAATGCGCTCCTCTTTTTGCTGTTGCGAATGGTCCGCTACTTCCAGATGTTGCAGCAGAATCGGCAGCATCACCACGCCGACAAACAGCGAGAACAGAATCACGCCCGCGGCGAGGAAGATCAGTTCATAACGCGCCGGGAAGCCGCTACCATCCGGTAACAACAGCGGAATGGAGAGCACACCGGCGAGGGTAATAGCCCCGCGAACCCCCGCAAAGGAGGCAATTAGGATTTCACGCGTCGTCCAGGAGCCAAACTCCATCGGCTTTCTCTTCAGGAAGCGCAGGCTGAACTTCTTCATGGTCCACAGCCAGCCAAAACGTACCAGCATCAGCGCGGCGTAAATCAGCACGATATCGGTAAACAGCATCCAGATTTCAACGTTCGGATCGACTTCTGCCGCCGCCAAAGATGACTCCAGAATGCCCGGCAACTGCAGTCCTAACAACAAGAAGACCATGCCGTTAAACACAAACTCCAGCATCGCCCAGGTGCTGTTAGCACGTAAACGCATCGCCAACGGCGCGCGGCGCATCACGCCAGAGCGGGTAATCGTCATCCCGGCAGCAACCGCCGCGAGAATGCCTGAAACACCGATGTGTTCCGCAATCAGATAAGACGCAAACGGCAGCAGGAACAGCAGGACGATTTGCGTTGCTGGCTCATCACCGCCCCAGCGGCTAAGAAAACGCAGGGAGCGTCCGTATAACCAGCTGACGACAAAACCGGCCAGGATGCCGCCAATCGCCACTTTGAAGAACTCAACCGTCGCGCCGCCGACGGTAAATACCATCGTGCCCATCGCCACGGCCACGGCAAATTTCAGCGAGACCAGGCCGGACGCGTCGTTCATCAACGCTTCGCCCTGCAGGATGCCCATGATTTTCTTCGGGATACGCCCCTCACCTACAATACCGGAAAGGGCGACGGCATCGGTTGGCGACAGCACGGCCGCCAGCGCAAAAGCCGGGATGAGAGGGATCCCCGGCACCAGCCAGTAAATCATAAAGCCAATTCCGACCACCGTGACCAGAACCAGCGCCAGCGCAAGGCCGAAAATCTCTCGCCCGTGCTCCAGAAACTCACGCGTTGGCGTCTTCCAGCCATCGGCAAACAGCAGCGGCGGGATAAACAGCACCAGAAACAGCTCAGGATCGAATTCCACATGCAAACCAAACGTCGGCCACGCCAGCAAGGCGCCGATGGCGATCTGCATAAGGGGTAATGGGAGTTGGAAGGGCAATACGCGAGTAAATACCCCCGACAGCGAGACCACAAGGGTCATGATGAGTATGGTGAAAAAGATTTCCATGCGTTCCCTGTTTGCGATGTTTCTTATGATTGGTGATAAAGGCGTCGTGCCTTAATTCTATCTACTTGAGAGTAACGCAAAAGACAACGAGTGTGTTCTGAAAATAAAAACGGGCGGCCTGAGCCACCCGTTTTCAGGAGCGTCATCGAAGCAAAATCAAATAGCCCAACCGCCCGCGTAGAAGGCCACCAGCGCGATAGCAATCACCACCGTACCGATGTTCAGTTTGCGCCATTCGCCAGAGACAATGCGACCAATGACCAGGGTAGCAAAACCAATCATAATGCCGGTAACAATGTTACAGGTCAGGACGATAAATACAGCAGTGACCAGACCCGCCATCGCGTCAACAAAGTCAGCAAAGTCGATTTTCGCCACGTTGCTCAGCATCAGCAGCCCCACATACATCAACGCAGGCGCCGTTGCGTAAACAGGAACAAGATAAGAGAGCGGAGAAAGGAACAGGATCAGCAGGAACAATACGCCAACGGTGATCGCCGTCAGGCCGGTTTTGCCACCTGCCGCCGTACCCGCTGCGGATTCAATGTAAACCGCCGCTGGTGCGGCCCCTACCAGACCAGAGAACACGCTGCTCAGGGAGTCGGTGGTCAGCGCTTTGCCGCCATCGATAATTTGTCCGTCTTTATCCAGCAGATTCGCCTGTCCGGCCACCGCACGGATGGTTCCGGTCGCATCGAAGACAGCGGTCATGACCAGCGCCAGCACGCTCGGCAGTACGATCGGGTTCAGTGCGCCCATAATATCCAGGCTGCCAATCAGCGAGTTGCCGTTTTCATCGCTCAGAGACGGCATGGCAAAAATACCGGAGAAATGCACGGCCGGATCGAAAATCAGGCCGACGATGGAGATACCGATAATGGTCAGCAGGATGCCGCCCGGTACTTTCAGTTTTTCAAGACCAATAATCACCGCCAGACCAACCAGCGACATAATCACCGGGAAGGTATCGAAGTCGCCCAGCGCAACCGGCAGGCCATCCAGCGGGTTCTTAATAACCAGACCAACGCCATTGGCCGCAATCAATAGCAGGAACAGGCCGATACCAATCCCCGTACCGTGCGCAACGCCCTGCGGCAGATTGCGCAGGATCCAGCTACGGATACCGGTCGCAGAAATGATGGTAAACAGAACCCCCATCAGGAACACCGCGCCCAGCGCCACAGGCACGCTAATATGTTGTCCCAGCACCAGGCTGAATGCGGTAAACGCGGTCAGCGAAATGGCGCAGCCAATCGCCAACGGCAGGTTCGCCCACAGGCCCATCACAATAGAACCGACGCCCGCAACCAGACAGGTTGCCACAAACACAGCGGCAGGCGGGAATCCGGCTTTACCCAGCATCCCCGGAACGACGATAACGGAGTAGACCATGGCCAGGAACGTCGTTAATCCGGCAACGACTTCTTGACGAACGGTACTGCCGCGATGCGAAATTTTAAACCAGGCGTCGAGTGAGCCGCCGGTACGCGCTGAAGGCGTAGACATAGAAAACATCCCCTGAGAGTTTATTTTTTCGTCATTATGCGTGGTGGACAATCCACTGCCTGCTAAACGATTTCTCCATGTGCCAGCTTTGCGTCAATAGGGGTGTCGCAAAAAAGCAAACGTTTAGCTCCGCGCATAAAAAACGGGTGATAAAAAAAAGCAAACGATTATCCAGCGATCATACGTTGGTTTTCAACTGAACTTTGCCGCTTTTTACTCATTTCTTCTTATAATGCGCAAGAAATAGCCAGACGATGCGCAAACGTTATCGTCAATGCGCAATCTGGCAACAAATTTCGCTGAGTTATTACAAGATTTGCATTTATTTTTCACGTCTGCTCGCGCAAAAAAATGCATGAAGATGCAGAAAATTTTTTGGCTAAAAAGCAATCAATTCACTGGCAAATAGAACGGGGTGGCTTACACTTACTTTATCAACACAGACCGGAACCTCCCCAAACGTGCTCGACTGAGGGGTGTTGATGTCGGGGGAAACCCTCCCGTGAACCAGCGGGATAGAGTGAAAGACAAAGACCGGAACCAAACTAAAGCGCCCTCTGTGGCGCTTTAGTTTTATACCAATCAATCGTCTTCCAGCAGGCGCGCCCCGGTCCCCTGCTCGCCAAGCTGATCGCCGGGGTTACGCAACGGGCAATCACTGCGGGATAAACAGCCGCAGCCAATACACCCATCCAGTTCATCGCGTAACGCCACCAGAGTATGAATGCGTCGGTCTAACTCCTCGCGCCATTGCGAAGAGAGTTGCTTCCACTCTTTGGCGCTGAGCGAATGCCCTTCAGGTAATACGCCTAACGCGTCGCCGATGGTGGCCAGTGGAATGCCGATACGTTGGGCAATCTTGATAATCGCTACATAACGCAACACATCGCGTTTGTATCGACGCTGATTGCCGCTGTTGCGCATACTGCTGATTAATCCTTTGCTTTCATAGAAATGCAGGGTCGATACCGCCACACC
Source organism: Citrobacter sp. wls706 (assembly GCF_005281305.1). Lineage (NCBI taxonomy): Bacteria > Pseudomonadati > Pseudomonadota > Gammaproteobacteria > Enterobacterales > Enterobacteriaceae > Citrobacter > Citrobacter sp. wls706. The sequence goes on from NZ_SZXG01000042.1 coordinate 67,619, forward strand.
GCTACGCTTTGCAACTTCACCTGGCGTGAGCAGCGCTTTTATCCGGGATAATTTCTTTTCCATAAATCGCTTTACCTCAAGTTAACTTGAGGAATTATACTCGCCCACAGACAAAACGACGAATCGAACACTGAGAAAGAGGCAACTCTATGTCCCATCAGCAGATTATTCAGACCCTTATTGAATGGATTGATGAACATATCGATCAACCGCTGAACATTGAGGCGGTTGCGAAAAAATCAGGTTACTCAAAGTGGTATTTGCAGAGAATGTTCCGCACGGTGATGCGCCAGACGCTGGGTGACTACATCCGCCAACGTCGGCTTCTGCTGGCCGCCGTTGAACTACGGACGACCGAACGGCCTATTTTCGATATTGCGATGGATCTTGGCTATGTATCGCAGCAAACCTTCTCGCGCGTATTTCGCCGAGAGTTTGATCGTACTCCCAGCGATTACCGCCACCGCCTGTAAAATTATTGCCCGCTCTGCGTCAGTATGGCGGGCGAGCGTTTTATCCAATCCATGAACTCCTGCGGCGGCAGCGCCTTCGCAAAATACCAGCCCTGGCAATACTGTACGCCGCGTTCAAGCAACCACGCGATTTGCTCCGCCGTTTCCACCCCTTCCGCAACCGTCTTCAGGTTTAAGCTTTGCGCCATCTCGATGATATGTTCGGCAATCAAGTGACTGGTGCTGTTAGTGGCCAGCGTGCTAATAAACGATTTGTCGATCTTCAGGATATCGATATTCAATGCTGACAAATTATGGAGGTTGGAATATCCCGTGCCAAAATCGTCAAACGCCACTTCAAAACCGGCCTGGCGGAACGCCTGGATGATGGGCGTCATTTTATGTACATCGATAAAGCCACGTTCTGTCACCTCAACTTTAATTTGCTGGGCCGCGACGGAGTACTCATGATTTTTTTCAGCAATCAGGGCAATCAGTCGTGATGAATGAAAGTCAGAAGCAGAGAGGTTAATCGAGATAGACAACTGAGGATTCGCCGAAAGAAAATACCCCAAATCGTTGAAGACTTCCTCAACAACGTAATCCGTGATCTGCTCAATCATTCCCTCTTTTTCCGCCAGCGGAATAAACTCCGTTGGGCTCATCACCTCACCTTTACAGCCTGGCCAGCGTAGCAAAGCCTCCGCCCCGACACATTGTCCATTTTTGATGTCAATGATCGGCTGGTAGTACAGGCAAAGCTGACGTTTCTTGATCGCACGTTTTAATAAGCGGCGGGGAGAGAGGTATTCCTGACGCGTGCGCCACCACATGAGCAGTATCAGGATGCTGCAGATAATCCCAAAGGGGATCGTTAACGCCGCCTAATGATAGAAAATCTGATTCACACGAGCGTCAGAGGTCGAAACAATAATCGCGATGGGTCGTTTTTCTGAATGTACGATGGTATAGAAGCGCTCGCCCTGCTGGAATGTTGAGGCCTCACCGCGTATCAGCGGCGAGAATTGCGCAATATTCGCCCCTTCGCTGGAAGAGAAAAAGGTATCCGTTACCGTGTCATACACCCCCCATGACAGATCCGGATCATCTGACATGACTTCGCTGTAAGATAATGGATTGATGACGACAACGTAGTTTCCCCGTTGCATGTACGTCATTTTGTAGCCAGCGAAAAAGGGGGTATCGCGGTAGTAATAGATGGAGACGTCCGGCGCGCGTTTATAGTCGGCTGTCGCCATAATATATGGGACTCGCGGCATCATTGACGTAGAGCACAAAAAATGATCGCCCTGCGCATAAATTAGCTCACTGATATATAAACGACCACGAATAATATTCAGCATACTTTTCTGATGGGCAGGAGTACACATCTTACCCTGGTACAACTGGGCCATATCACGCGCTAAATCGGCCTGGAAGATCACCAATTCCGTTTTATTTAACACCAGTTGAGCAAAAGAGCTGAGTTGATTACGGGTTTCGGACATCGCCCGGATGTGAGCAAACCATAACGCCAGTACCACGGGGAGCAATACCACCATGAATGTTCCGAAGAACTTCAGCATCTTGCGTCGCGCACTGTGATTCATGTCAGCCCTATTTCCCTGTTTCGTATATGCCAGAACCCATTAGGCGGGATGCTATAAACACTGACTGATTAAGTTGCATGAATCTATCATTATTAGCAACAGACTTCTCTATGTAAAAATCTGATAATAGTTGATGATGATATTATTTTTCCGTAAGGCAAACTTAAAGTTATGCTTATTTCATAACATTATTATCAACAAGTAGTAATTTTTTATGAGCATTATCCTGGTCGCGTTTAAGAAATTCATTAAATTTTTTAACGAATAATTTAGGATAAACATAACAGGTAATTCATATGCATCTTTTTATTAGATTATTTGTTATCGGTTTTTTTATTAAACATAACCATATAGAAAGCATGGCTATTACCTTGCAAAAATAACCTCTAACACTGGTGAACAAACGAGCAAATGTGATATAGTTCACACAATTCATGTAACAGAAACAATGTTTCATTCGTGTTATTGCCCGTCGAGAGCCAGAGTACTACACCCTCGGTGAACACCCCCGCGCTGTCATGGGCATCAAGACTTTCTGAGGACGTTTTTTCATGGCAACGATAACAACTGGCGTGGTTCTTCTGCGATGGCAGCTACTCAGCGCGGTGCTGATGTTTTTAGCCAGTACGCTCAATATCCGTTTTCGTAAATCAGATTATATTGGCCTGGCCGTCATTAGTAGCGGTTTGGGACTGGTTTTCGCCTGCTGGTTTGCAACCGGGCTGCTCGGCATAACCCTGGTGGATATGTCCGCAATCTGGAAAAACATTGAAAACGTGATGGTTGAAGTGATGAGCCACACACCGCCAGACTGGCCGATGGTGTTGAACTGATAAAAAATCACATATGGCTACCCCAGTTTTGAGGTAGCCATAATTTTTCGTATAAAGCAGAAAAATTAGAACGGAATATCGTCGTCGAAATCCATCGGCGGCTCGTTAGACGGCGCTGCCGGAGCTGACTGCTGCGGGCGAGACTGCGCGCCGCCGCTGAACTGATTGCCGCCCTGCGGCTGCTGAGGCTGGCCCCAACCGCCCTGCTGCTGACCGCCGCCTGCCGGAGCGCCACCACCCTGACGGCCGCCCAACATTTGCATGGTGCCGCCAACGTTAACCACAACTTCAGTGGTGTACTTTTCTACGCCGGACTGATCGGTCCATTTGCGGGTACGCAGTTGGCCTTCAATATAGACCTGAGAACCTTTACGCAGATATTCGCTGGCTACTTCTGCCAGTTTGCCGAACAGCACAACACGGTGCCATTCAGTCTGCTCTTTCATTTCGCCGGTCGCTTTATCACGCCAGGATTCGGAAGTAGCCAGCGTAATGTTGGCAACTGCGCCACCATTCGGCATATAGCGTACTTCCGGGTCCTGGCCCAGATTACCGACGAGAATCACCTTGTTTACGCCTCTGCTGGCCATGATCGTGTCTCCTGAAAAACGTTACTGAATAAGTGTAAGCGCGGGATTGTAGCATTTCCAATAGCGCTTTTACTACGTTGCGAGATCGATTCCAGTAAACAACCCCCGGATAGACATTGTTGCACAGACACCTGCGTTTTGCATTCCAATACTGTATATCCATTCAGGTCAGGTTGTGTCATAATTAACCGTTTGTGATCGCCGGTAGCACCATGCAGCCAGGCCAAAAAGCGTTTAATCCGGGAAAGATGAATGGATAAGATCGAAGTTCGGGGCGCCCGCACCCATAATCTCAAAAACATCAACCTCGTCATCCCGCGCGACAAGCTGATTGTCGTCACCGGGCTTTCGGGCTCAGGCAAATCTTCGCTCGCTTTCGACACCTTGTATGCCGAAGGACAACGTCGTTACGTTGAATCCCTTTCCGCGTACGCGCGTCAGTTTCTGTCACTGATGGAAAAGCCGGATGTCGACCACATTGAGGGGCTGTCTCCCGCCATCTCAATCGAGCAAAAATCGACATCCCATAACCCGCGATCCACGGTAGGTACGATTACCGAAATTCACGACTATCTGCGCCTGCTGTTTGCCCGCGTTGGCGAACCGCGCTGTCCGGATCACGACGTTCCCCTGGCGGCGCAGACCGTGAGTCAAATGGTGGACAACGTCCTGTCGCAGCCGGAAGGCAAGCGTCTGATGCTGCTGGCGCCGATAATTAAAGAGCGTAAAGGGGAGCACACCAAAACGCTGGAAAACCTGGCAGGCCAGGGCTATATCCGTGCCCGTATCGACGGGGAAGTGTGCGACCTGTCCGATCCGCCCAAGCTTGAGCTGCAAAAGAAACACACCATCGAAGTGGTGATTGACCGCTTTAAAGTACGTGACGATCTTACCCAGCGCCTGGCGGAATCGTTTGAAACCGCGCTGGAACTGTCCGGTGGTACGGCGGTGGTTGCCGATATGGACGACCCGAAAGCGGAAGAGCTGCTGTTCTCCGCCAACTTCGCCTGCCCGATCTGCGGTTACAGCATGCGCGAACTGGAACCGCGTCTGTTTTCATTCAACAACCCGGCGGGCGCATGCCCGACCTGTGACGGCCTCGGCGTACAACAGTATTTCGATCCTGACCGGGTGATTCAAAACCCGGAACTGTCGCTGGCCGGCGGCGCTATCCGCGGCTGGGATCGCCGCAACTTCTACTACTTCCAGATGCTTAAGTCACTGGCGGAACACTATAAATTCGACGTCGAAGCCCCATGGGCAAGCCTGACCCCCACCGTGCATAAAGTGGTGCTGTACGGTTCCGGTAAAGAGAATATCGAATTTAAATACATGAACGATCGCGGCGATACGTCCGTACGTCGCCATCCGTTCGAAGGCGTATTGCACAATATGGAGCGCCGTTATAAAGAGACGGAATCCAGCGCAGTACGTGAGGAATTAGCCAAATTCATCAGCAACCGCCCGTGCGCCCGCTGTGAAGGGACGCGTTTGCGCCGGGAAGCCCGTCACGTATTTGTCGAGAATACGCCGCTGCCCGCCATTTCCGACATGAGCATCGGCCATGCGATGGATTTCTTCAACAACCTGAAGCTTGCCGGCCAGCGAGCGAAGATTGCAGAGAAAATCCTGAAAGAGATTGGCGATCGTCTGAAGTTTCTGGTTAACGTCGGCCTCAACTACCTGACGCTGTCGCGTTCAGCGGAAACACTCTCCGGCGGCGAAGCCCAACGTATTCGCCTGGCGAGCCAGATCGGCGCGGGTCTGGTCGGCGTGATGTACGTGCTGGATGAACCGTCTATTGGTCTGCATCAGCGCGATAACGAACGTCTGTTGGGCACGCTCATCCATCTGCGTAATCTGGGTAATACCGTGATTGTGGTCGAGCACGATGAAGATGCGATTCGCGCCGCTGACCACGTTATCGATATCGGCCCGGGCGCTGGCGTTCACGGCGGCCAGGTGGTTGCCGAAGGGACGCTCGACGACATCATGGCGGTGCCTGAGTCGCTGACCGGCCAGTACATGAGCGGTAAGCGTAAAATTGAAGTACCAAAACAGCGCGTGGCAGCCGATCCGGAAAAAGTGCTGAAGCTAACCGGCGCACGCGGCAACAACCTGAAAGATGTCACCCTGACGCTGCCGGTTGGCCTGTTCACCTGCATTACCGGGGTTTCTGGTTCAGGTAAATCGACGCTGATCAACGACACGCTGTTCCCGATTGCGCAGACGGCGCTGAACGGCGCCACGCTGGCTGAACCTGCGCCGTACCGTGACGTTCAGGGCCTGGAACATTTCGACAAAGTGATCGACATTGACCAAAGCCCGATTGGTCGTACTCCGCGCTCTAACCCGGCAACCTACACCGGTGTGTTTACGCCGGTGCGCGAACTGTTCGCTGGCGTACCAGAATCCCGCGCGCGCGGTTACACGCCGGGTCGTTTCAGCTTTAACGTTCGCGGCGGACGCTGTGAAGCCTGTCAGGGCGACGGCGTGATCAAAGTTGAAATGCACTTCCTGCCGGATATCTACGTGCCGTGCGACCAGTGTAAAGGCAAGCGCTATAACCGCGAAACGCTGGAGATTAAGTACAAGGGCAAGACCATCCACGAAGTGCTGGATATGACCATTGAAGAAGCACGCGAGTTCTTCGATGCCGTCCCGGCGCTGGCGCGTAAGCTACAAACGCTGATGGATGTGGGCCTGACGTATATCCGTCTCGGCCAGTCGGCCACTACGCTCTCCGGCGGTGAAGCGCAGCGCGTGAAGCTGGCGCGCGAACTGTCAAAACGCGGCACCGGGCAGACGTTGTATATCCTTGATGAGCCGACCACCGGTCTGCATTTTGCGGATATTCAGCAGTTGCTGGACGTGCTGCATCAGTTGCGCGATCAGGGCAACACCATCGTGGTGATTGAGCACAATCTGGACGTGATTAAAACGGCGGACTGGATTGTCGATCTCGGTCCGGAAGGCGGTAGCGGCGGCGGGGAAATTCTGGTCTCCGGCACACCAGAAACTGTCGCCGAGTGTGAAGCTTCACACACGGCACGCTTCCTCAAACCGTTGTTGTAATCATGCCCAATGGCGCAGCGCTTATCAGGGCTGCGCCAGTATCCGGCGTTTATCTTCCGGCAGCGTGTTCACCGCCAGCTGATAAGAGGCATCAACCAGATAATAAATCTGCGAATCCGGCAGCGAGCCGTCCAGATACACCGTGCTCCAGTGCGCTTTATTCAGATGCCTGCTTGGTCGTACATCGCTATGCTGCTGACGCAGTAATTCCGCCAGTTCAGGGCTGGTTTTCAGAGAGACCGCCGGGCGTTCTTCTACCTCTTTTACCATGGCAAAGAGTACATCTTCGACTTTGATTTGTGTGGCTTTCCAGTCACTGTGCACGCTCTGCTCCGCGCCCGTTTTTGCCATGCAGTATTGCAGCAACTCCGAATTCGTCATCTTTATTCCCCTTACCAGCACTCGCCTAATGAGAACATCTTTTATTCAGTGTGCAGCAAGTCCGCAAAAGGTAAAAGCCAGTAACGCAAATTTGTTTAAAAAACCACCAAATAGCAGCCTACGCCTTTAATACTCAGAATTAACGATCACCTCTTCACCAAACGCGCCAGCCTGGGGTAGCGGTTTATAGGTGGAGTTGGAGGCACGTAAAATACGAATACCGCGAATACCCACGTCGAGAGCGGCGGTGATGTCATTGTCAGAATCGCCGTAGAACATGCGCACGTTTTTATCCTGTAACCACTGCGTTTTGGTGTTCTGGCCCGGCTTGTCGCCGGCAAAAATAACCGGATTCATATTGGCGGCTGGGATGTGAAAGTTATCAGCCAGCGTTTTCGATACCGTTTCAGTCTTCGTCGGGCTACGTCCGGTGACGAAGAAAATACTATCGCCACGACGCACGTGCATATCAATCAACTGACGCGCCACTTCTTTTGGAATACTGAACTCGTCCCAGCCGTTGTTCATTTTTTCCCAGAAAGCCGGATTCTTCAGGTAATCTTCACTGTCCGGAGAGTACGTTTTCTTACCGCGCCAGAAGCCCGGGCTGGAAAAAAGGACGGTGTCATCGATATCAAACCCGACGGCCATCGGCGGGCGGC
>NZ_SZXG01000042.1:75243-136204 GCF_005281305.1 Citrobacter sp. wls706
AACCCCGACGGCCATCGGCGGGCGGCCTGTCAGACTGTTTTCAATTTGCGCCACGGAAACCCAGTGAATGGGAGCCTGCTCGGCGAGTTTTGCAACGTTGGTGCCTGGATTGAGCTGCGAGGGAGAAGAAACTAATGCCTGAGCAGGCTGATTTAACGTGAACAATAAACAAACGGCACTCAGTGCCAACGTAAGCTTGCGCATATTTTTCCCTAAGTAGTCAGTTAGTTATCATTTTTTTATTAACAACTGGTCAAAAAACTATCTGACCTTACCCCCTGAGGGAAGGGAAAGGAAGGATTTTCTCTGGTTTTGTTACAGAAAAAGAGCACGATCACACAGAAAAGCGTGCCTGATAGCGCAACGCTCATCAGGCCTACAAACGAAAAATCCACTGCCTTTGTAGGCCGGATAAGGCGTTACGCCGCCATCCGGCAACACTGTGCGAGAAATAACAAACCTGGTTAAATAACGGCAGCAAATGCCTTCGCCACGCGCTGCACGTTAGCGTGATTCAATCCGGCCACGCACATACGACCGCTGGCAATCAGGTACACGCCAAACTCATCACGCAGGCGATCGACCTGAGCGGCGCTAAGCCCGGTATAGCTGAACATTCCGCGCTGTTGCAGCAGGTAATCAAAGTTACGGTCAGGGATTTCAGCACTCAGCACGTTAACCAGCTCCTGGCGCATTGCCAGGATGCGGGTCCGCATCTCTTCGACTTCTGCAAGCCAGCTGGCTTTCAGCGCGTCGTCACCCAGTACCGTAGCGACCACCTGCGCACCAAAGTTCGGCGGGCTGGAGTAGTTACGACGTACGGTCGCTTTTAATTGCCCCAGAACGCGGCTTGCCGCATCGGCGTCTTCACATACCACAGACAACCCACCGACGCGCTCGCCGTATAAAGAGAAGATTTTCGAGAATGAGTTACTGACCAGAGCCGGTAACCCGGCGCTGGCAATGGCGCGGATCGCGTAAGCATCGTCTTGCATTCCGCCACCAAAGCCCTGATAAGCAATGTCGAGGAACGGGATCAGATCGCGCGATTTCAGAATCTCAATAACCGCATCCCATTGCGCAGGGGTTAAATCTGCACCGGTCGGGTTATGGCAGCACGGATGCAGCAGCACGATGCTGCGCGCCGGTAAGGTATTCAGCGTGGCCAGCAGGTCATTGAAACGTACCCCGTTGGTTTCGTTGTCATACCAGGGGTAAGTACTCACTTCGAATCCAGCCCCTTCAAAAATCGCGATATGGTTTTCCCATGTCGGATCGCTAACCCACACACCAGAGTCAGGGAAATAGCGTTTCAGGAAGTCTGCGCCAATTTTTAGCGCCCCGGAACCACCCAGCGTCTGAATGGTTGCGACACGCTGTTGCTGGAGAACCGGATGATCCGCGCCAAACAACAGCGGCGCAATGGTATGGCGATACGTGTTCAGACCTTCCATCGGTAGATACAACGAAGCGCCATGCGGTTTGGCATTGAGTCGGGCTTCCGCCTCCGCCACCGCTTTAAGCTGAGGAATAATGCCGTCTTCGTTGTAGTACAGGCCAATGCTGAGGTTCACTTTGTCGCTACGTGAATCTTCTTTGAATCGCTCCATGAGCGATAAAATCGGGTCGCCAGCGTAGGCGTCAACTTTTTGAAACACGAGGTGGTTCTCCAGGTTTACAGGCAGAGGATAAGAACACAATAAACCGGAAGCGGAAGAAGATCGAGAGGATGTTGCAGTTGGCGAGCATATTGCCGGATGGCGGGGTTCCCGCCTGTCCGGCATATCATGAACTTAGTCGATATACTTCATCGCCACCCTTGAGGTCAGGCGTGTGATAAGTTCGTAAGCACTAACTTTCGTCATTTCAGCAATGCGTTCAACGGGCAAACCTTCACCCCAAAGAATCACAGAATCACCAGCCTTATCCTGCGCCTCGGGACCTAAATCGACGCAGATCATATCCATCGCGACGCGACCCACGATCGGCACTTCACGGCCATTGACCAGCACCGGTGTCCCAGACGGCGCCGCACGCGGGTAACCATCGCCATAACCCATCGCCACCACGCCTAAACGCGTGTCGCGCTCGCTCTGCCAGGTACCACCATAACCAACCGGCTCGCCCGCTTTGTGCTCACGCACCGCAATCAGGCTGGAGGTTAGCGACATCACCGGCTGGCAGCCAAAATCGGCGCCGATAGAGTGGTTTTCCAGCGGTGATACGCCGTACAGAATCAGCCCCGGACGCGCCCAGTCGAAGTGAGACTGCGGCCACAGCAGAATACCACCGGATGCGGCAATCGAACGCTGCCCCGGTTTGCCTTCACAGAAGCGATTAAAGATATCGAGCTGCTTTTCAGTCGCGCCACACTCAGGCTCGTCCGCGCGTGCAAAGTGGCTGACGATATTGACCGGCTGGCGCACATTTTCACATTGCGTCAGGCGCTGATAAAACGCCTCGGCCTGCTCAGGGCGTACGCCCAGGCGGTGCATACCGGTGTCGAGCTTCATCCAGACGGTAACGGGTTCAGCCAGTTTTGCGGCCTCCAGGGCCTCGAGCTGCTCCAGGTTGTGGACGGCAGTATGCAGACGCTGCGCGGAAATAGTCGGTAGATCGGAGGCATCAAAAAACCCCTCCAGCAGCAGGATGGGCTGCGTGATGCCCCCCGCGCGCAGCCGCAGGGCTTCTTCAAGACGAGCGACACCAAAAGCGTCCGCATCGGGGAGCGTTCGCGCGGTCTCTAACAGACCATGGCCGTAGGCGTTCGCTTTCACGACCGCAACCAGTTTACTGGCAGGAGCCAGTTCACGCAGACGTTGCAGGTTGTGTCGCAGAGCGCGGCGGTTAATAACTACAGTTGCCGCTTGCATTTGTATTCCTTAGAAATTACTCATCGTCATATTGAGGACCGGCATAGTTGTCGAATCGCGACCACTGTCCGTTAAACGTCAGGCGAACCGTTCCGATCGGACCGTTACGTTGCTTACCAATAATGATTTCTGCGATCCCTTTCAGGTCGCTGTTTTCGTGATAAACCTCATCACGATAGATAAACATGATTAAGTCGGCATCCTGCTCGATGGAACCGGATTCACGCAGATCTGAGTTGACCGGACGCTTGTCGGCGCGTTGTTCCAGAGAGCGGTTAAGCTGCGACAGCGCCACCACCGGTACATGCAGTTCTTTCGCTAACGCTTTCAGCGAGCGGGAAATTTCAGCAATTTCCAGCGTACGGTTGTCGGAAAGCGACGGCACGCGCATCAGCTGCAGGTAGTCGATCATGATAAGTCCGATACCGCCGTGTTCACGGGCGATACGACGGGCACGCGAACGCACTTCCGTTGGCGTCAGGCCGGAAGAGTCATCAATATAGATGTTTCGTTTCTCCAGCAAAATACCCATTGTTCCGGAAATTCGCGCCCAGTCTTCGTCATCCAGTTGACCGGTACGGATTTTGGTCTGGTCTACGCGTGAGAGCGAGGCCAGGGAACGCATCATGATCTGTTCTGAGGGCATTTCCAGACTAAAGATAAGAACTGGCTTATCCTGCAACATCGCCGCATTTTCGACGAGGTTCATTGCAAATGTCGTTTTACCCATCGACGGACGCGCAGCGACGATGATGAGGTCTGACGGCTGCAAACCAGCGGTTTTTTTGTTGAGGTCGTCATAACCGGTGTTCACCCCGGTAACGCCGTCGTGCGGCTGCTGGAATAGCTGCTCGATACGCGCGACGGTGGCGTCGAGCACATCGGTAATGTTTTTCGGGCCTTCGTCTTTGTTGGCGCGACTTTCAGCGATTTTAAAGACGCGAGACTCCGCGAGATCCAGCAGGTCTTCACTGGAACGTCCTTGCGGATCGAATCCGGCTTCCGCAATTTCGTTCGCGACCGAAATCATGTCACGGACAACGGCACGTTCGCGAACGATATCCGCATAAGCGCTAATGTTGGCCGCACTTGGCGTATTTTTCGATAACTCAGCCAGGTACGCAAAACCGCCGACGCTGTCCAGTTGGCCCTGAACCTCCAGCGACTCTGCCAGGGTAATCAGATCGATGGGTTTTCCCATCTCCTGCAGGCGATGCATTTCCGTGAAGATATGCCGGTGCGGGCGGGTATAAAAATCTTCCGCCACCACGCGTTCGGCCACGTCATCCCAGCGTTCGTTATCCAGCATTAAACCGCCCAACACCGACTGTTCCGCTTCAATCGAGTGCGGCGGTACTTTCAGCCCGGCGACCTGGGGATCGCGCTCACGAGCATCAGTCTGTTGTTTGTTGAAGGGTTTATTTCCTGCCATAGTGAATGGAGTTACCGAGATAATGATTGGGTCGAAAGATTACCACATTTCTTTTGGAGGAAGCATGGCAACACGTATTGAATTTCACAAGCATGGTGGGCCTGATGTACTCAAGGCTGTGGAGTTTACGCCAGTTGACCCGGCGGAAAACGAAATCCAGGTCGAGAATAAAGCGATTGGGATCAACTACATCGACACCTACATCCGCAGTGGTCTTTATCCACCACCTTCTCTGCCCAGCGGTCTGGGTACCGAAGCCGCGGGCGTGGTCAGCAAAGTTGGCAACAAAGTGACGCACATTAAAGCTGGCGATCGCGTGGTGTATGCTCAGTCTGCGCTTGGCGCTTACAGCTCAGTGCATAACGTGCCGGCTGATAAAGCCGCTATTCTGCCTAACGCTATCTCATTTGAACAGGCAGCCGCCTCGTTTCTGAAGGGGCTGACCGTTTTTTACCTGTTACGCAAAACCTATGAAATCCAGCCTGACGAACCGTTTTTATTCCACGCAGCCGCAGGTGGCGTCGGTCTGATCGCTTGTCAGTGGGCGAAAGCGTTGGGAGCGAAACTGATTGGCACCGTCGGCAATGCGCAAAAAGCGCAAATTGCGCAGCAGGCCGGGGCGTGGCAGGTAATTAACTATCGTGAAGAAAGCATTATTGAGCGGGTAAAAGAGATCACCGGCGGTAAAAAAGTGCGGGTGGTGTACGACTCGGTGGGGAAAGATACCTGGGAGGCCTCTCTCGATTGTCTGCAGCGCCGCGGACTGATGGTCAGTTTTGGCAACGCGTCCGGACCAGTGACCGGTGTAAATTTAGGGATTCTGAATCAGAAAGGTTCGCTATACGTGACCCGTCCCTCTCTGCAGGGTTACATCACCAACCACCATGAATTAACCGAAGCCAGCAATGAGCTGTTCTCGCTGATTGCCAGCGGGGTGATCAAAGTGGATGTCGCACCTGGTCAGGCATTTGCGCTGCACGACGCGCAGCGTGCTCATGAAGTGCTGGAAAGTCGCGCCACGCAGGGATCGAGTCTGCTGATCCCGTAAAGAATTAGGGCTTCCCGCAGGAAGCCCTTTCTTTTTTTAGTTCGGCTGTATGTAGGGTACAGCTCGATGAATTCGTTAACCAGGCAATAGTGACAGATTTGATAATCAATTCCTATTTGGTTCTAAAGGCAATGTTTCAGGTTGTGACGGACCACTCAATACCTTAGTAAAATCGGCGGTTATTGCGCTGATACTGTGGGACTTTTGGCGCTTTTATCGCCTTGATCACCCACACCACGGCAACGGCCAGTAACAGCCAGGGCAACAGTTTAATCATCAAGGCAAATAGCCCGCCCAAAAACATGACGACGGTGGCTACGACCAGCGCGGCCAGCACCCCCAGCAACGAGACGCCGGTGACCATCAGCATGATAAAAAATCCAATCACAAAAAGTAGTTCCAGCATGACTCTCTCCCGAAATAAAATACTCTCCATTCCTTTACAAGAAACATGACAAAGTTAATCCACTGATTTATAAAACAAAAAACCCTGTGACAACGCACAGGGCGTGGTGAAATTAACTAACTTTTAGTGAGAAACTAACGCTTATCGGCCACCAGCTTCAAAGCATGTTCCAGGACGTTAATATCGGCTCCGGCTTTATGCGCGTTCTCACTCAGGTAACGACGCCACTGACGTGCGCCGGGGATCCCCTGAAACAGTCCCAGCATATGGCGCGTCACATGCCCCAGATAAGTGCCCTGACTCAGTTCACGCTCAATATATGGGTACATGGCACGCACCACGGCGACCGGATCGGCATCATGGGTAGCGGCAGCAAAAATTTCGCGGTCGACCGACGCCAGAATTCCGGGATTTTGATAGGCTTCACGCCCCACCATCACGCCATCCATATGTTGCAGATGCTTTTTCGCTTCTTCCAGCGATTTAATACCGCCGTTGATCGACATCGTCAGATGCGGGAAATCACGCTTTAACTGATAAACACGGTCATAATCCAACGGTGGGATCTCGCGGTTTTCTTTCGGGCTTAACCCGGACAGCCAGGCCTTGCGGGCGTGGATGATAAACATCTCGCATTCGCCGTTGCCAGACACCGTGTTGATGAAGTCGCACAGGAATTCGTAGCTGTCCTGATCATCAATGCCGATTCGGGTCTTCACCGTCACAGGAATCGACACCACATCGCGCATAGCCTTGACGCAATCAGCGACCAGTTGCGCATTCCCCATTAGACAGGCGCCAAACATGCCATTCTGTACGCGGTCGGAAGGACAACCCACGTTGAGGTTAATTTCGTCATAACCCCGCTGTTCAGCGAGCTTCGCACACTGCGCCAGTGCAGCCGGATCGCTCCCGCCCAGTTGCAACGCGACCGGATGTTCTTCTTCGCTATACGCCAGATAATCGCCTTTACCATGAATGATCGCTCCGGTGGTCACCATCTCCGTATACAGCAGCGTCTGGCGGGACAGTAAGCGCAAAAAGTAGCGGCAATGTCTGTCCGTCCAGTCGAGCATCGGCGCGATAGAAAAACGATGAGCGGGAAAAGCGGTAGACTGAGATTCAGGCAGCATGGCGAATATTCAAGCATCCGGTTAAAAAAGGGGCGCTACTATAGCATAGACCGGTGCGATAGTGCGCCCCATCATCGTGGCTACCGCAGCATATTCTCACAGTGCGTTATTTGCGCCCCGGCTTGCCGTCATGTGGGCCAAAAAACTGCGGCGGATGGTCCACCCAGCGATCCTCGCGCGTGGCGGCATAGACCGGGTTAAGCGGGTAGTAAATGCGATTATATTTTTTGTTTGCCTCACCCACGACCAGCAGGCGCACCTCTTCACTGGTGTTATTGATAAAGGTGTGACACACCCCGGTTCCAGCCGGAAAACCGACGCTGTCGCCAGGCTCGAGCTTCCATAAATAACCGTTGATCCAGGCTTCCGGATAGCCTTCCAGCACATAGATAAACTCTTCTTCATCGCTTTCCGCATGAGGATAAGATGTGCGACGCCCCGGCGGCAGGCGTTCATGATGAATACCCAGTCTTCCTAACCCCAGTTTACGGGCAAGCGGCGCGCCAATAGCAAAAAGTTCATTGCTGTCGGGGTAGGTGGAGTCATCAGCCCCCTCCACCTCTCGCCAGTGGCGAATACAGTCGGGTCTTTTCATGTTGATTCTCCAGAATACGATGCGTCAGGTATAGCACACAGCGGCGGATCTCGGCGTTTTAAGCAGAACATGATAAAGTAAGGGATTAACCTTTCACACAAATCGAGGCGCCAAATGGACAAAACCACCACGCAGGAGTTATTGGCTCAAGCTGAAAAACTCTGTGCGCAACGCAACGTGCGGCTAACGCCACAGCGCCTCGAAGTGCTGCGCCTGATGAGCCTGCAGGAAGGCGCCATTAGCGCTTACGACCTGCTCGACCTGCTACGGGAAACCGAGCCGCAGGCCAAGCCGCCAACCGTTTATCGTGCGCTCGATTTTCTGCTGGAACAAGGTTTTGTACATAAAGTGGAATCGACCAACAGCTACGTGCTGTGTCACCTGTTCGATCAACCGACCCACAGTTCTGCGATGTTTATTTGCGATCGCTGTGGCGTGGTAAAAGAAGAGTGTGCGGAAGGTGTGGAAGACATCATGCATATGCTGGCGGCAAAAATGGGCTTTGCTCTGCGGCATAACGTGATTGAAGCTCACGGACTCTGCCCGGCATGCGTGGAGGTTGAAGCCTGTCGGCATCCAGGCGAATGCCAGCATGACCACTCAATTCTGGTGAAAAAGAAAGTCGGTCGCTAAGCAAGAGAGCGTACATCCCTGTACTCTCAGGAGGGGACTAATTACCAGCGGTAATCGTTGCGGGTTTCCCAGTCAGTGACTTCTTTCTCCGCCTGATCTTTTGCATAACCGTAACGCTCCTGGACTTTACCGACCAGTTGGTCACGTTTGCCTTCAATGACCGTCATATCATCGTCGGTCAGTTTGCCCCATTGCTCTTTCACTTTACCTTTGAACTGTTTCCAGTTGCCGCCGACTTCGTCTTTATTCATCATCAAATCCTCATCGTTAGGTTGTGAATAGCCAGAGTATCTCGTCCAACTCTGCTATCTTTTCTGCTGGACGTGAGAATAAGTGTAGTCACTGATTCGGCATTCGATTCACTATTCAGAATTTTTAACCGTCAGGCTTCAACGAACCACGTCCCGTTGCGCCAGTGACGTCGCCAGATAAAGGCCAGCGAAAGCCCGCGCAGGGCAAGAAATACGGTGAGCGCCAGCCACAAGCCGTGGTTACCCAGCAGCGGTAGAGCCAGCAACGTTAATGCGAATCCCGCGGCGGCAACGGCCATGCTGTTGCGCATTTCTGCAGCCCGTGTTGCGCCGATAAACATACCGTCCAGCAAATAACACCAGACGCCAACCAGCGGCAAAATCACCTGCCAGATAAGATAGCGATCGGCCAGCAGTTGAATCTGCGGGAGCGAGGTTAGCAACGCTATAATGTGCTCGCCAAACAGGGCATAAACCAGCGAAAACAGAATCGCCACAAGACCGGACTGTCGACAGGCTGCGCGCCAGACATCCAGTAACTGGCTGCCATCTCTTGCGCCATAGGCCTGACCAGAATGCGCTTCTACGGCGTAGGCAAACCCGTCCAGCGCGTAGGCGGTAAAAGTCAGTAGAGTCATCAGAACAGCATTTACCGCAATGATATCGCTCCCCAGACGCGCGCCCAGCACCGTAATGGCACCAAAACAGAGCTGCAGCAACAGCGAGCGCAGCATGATGTCGCGGTTAAGCGCCAGTAACCGGCGGAAATTGCCACGCCACGCCTGTTTCAACATTGCCAGCGAAATTTCGCGCATATGCAGGACTTTACGTACCATCATCAGGCCAATCAGCAGGGTGGTATATTCGGCGGTGACCGTCGCCAGCGCCGCTCCCTGCACGTTCATATGCAGGCCCATTACCAGCCATAAATCGAGCACAATGTTGAGAACATTACCGACTATCAGCAGGATAACCGGCGCCCGCGCATACTGAACGCCAAGCAGCCAGCCGAGCAGCACCAGATTCGCCAGAGACGCGGGTGCGCTTAACCAACGGATTTCCAGGAAACGTCGGGCCTGCTCCAGTACCGCTTCACTTCCCCCGACAATATGCAGAGCCAGATCGATAATCGGCGTACGAAACAGTGCGATAAGCAGCCCCGCACCCAGCGCCAGCATTAGCGGCTGCACCAGCGCACGCGCCAGTGCCTGCGGATTTTTCGCGCCAAATGCCTGGGCGGTAAGGCCCGTGGTGCTCATGCGTAAAAAAAGCAGCAGCATAAAGAGAAAACTGGTCGCGGTGGCGCCAACGGCAACGCCGCCAAGATAAATCGGGCTATCCAGATGACCAATGACCGCAGTATCGACCAATCCCAGCAAGGGAACGGTGATATTGGAGAAGATCATCGGTAAGGCTAGACGCCAGAGTGCTTTGTCGGAGGAGGTAAAGAAAGGCATGAAATAGCGCCTGAAAAGAAGTTAGACGTACTGGAAGATGTTGTTCAGGCCCGGTAAGCACAGCACCACCGGGCTAGTTGCCGGATGGCGACGCAAACGTCTTATCCGGCTGTCGGGAAAGCAACCTGTGATTACAGCCATTCACCGTTACGAATGACGCCTACCGCCAGCCCTTCAATAGTGAAGTTTTGCTCGCGCAGGTCGACCACAATCGGTTTGAATTCGCTGTTTTCTGGCAGAAGCTCAACCTTGTTGCCCTGTTTTTTCAGGCGTTTCACCGTCACTTCGTCGTCAATGCGCGCGACAACAACCTGACCGTTACGCACATCCTGTGTTTTATGCACAGCCAGCAAATCACCGTCCATAATCCCGATGTCTTTCATCGACATACCGCTGACACGCAGCAGAAAATCGGCGTTCGGTTTGAACAGTGAAGGATCGACCTGATAATGGCCTTCAATGTGTTGCTGCGCCAGAAGTGGCTCACCTGCCGCAACGCGACCTACAAGCGGTAAACCTTCTTCTTCTTCCTGCAACAGACGAATACCACGCGATGCGCCGGATACAATTTCCAGCACGCCTTTACGCGCCAACGCTTTCAGATGTTCTTCAGCAGCGTTTGGGGAACGGAACCCCAAACGCTGCGCGATCTCCGCACGCGTCGGTGGCATACCTGTCTGGCTGATGTGATCTCTAATAAGATCAAACACCTCTTGCTGCCTGGCCGTTAACGCTTTCATTCCGCCCCCTGGGTGTATATACAGTTATGCTGTGAGTATATACAGCTAAAGGTGATTTTGGAACCGCAAACTGCACAAAAAACAGGAGAATGATGAAGTTGTGGAATCTTTATCGCAAATGCGACCACAACAGGATGCCCCAGGTGATCAGGGCGACAAAAATTGACAGCAATACCGCCGCCGACCCCATATCTTTCGCACGACCAGACAGTTCGTGGTACTCGGAACCGATACGATCAACCACCGCCTCTATCGCACTGTTAAGAATTTCAACGATCATCACCAGCATCACGGAACCAATCAGCAACACGCGCGTAATGGCGTCGACGTCCAGCCAGCAGGCGATGGCAACGCCTAGCAGAACGGCAACGCTTTCCTGGCGAAATGCCGCTTCATTAATCCATGCGGCGCGAAAACCTTTCCAGGAATAGCCTGCAGCTTTGATAATTCGGGTGAATCCAGTGGTATTATTGGCCATCAAAAAGAACCTTTTTACATTATTAGCGTCAATGTCATTGTAACGTTACCCCGTTTGTTTCAGGGTGTGGCAAAGCAGCGCGAAGTATGACCGGATACACCAGAAATTCACTAAACTTTCTGATATCCTTGCAGCGCATTTGCATTATTAACCAGAGGCTTTACATCGTTTATGTCCGGCTGGCCACGAATTTACTACAAATTACTGAATTTACCATTAAGCGTGCTGGTAAAAAGCAAGTCTATTCCGGCGGAACCTGCACCGGAATTGGGGCTCGATACTTCTCGCCCCATTATGTACGTCCTACCGTACAACTCCAAAGCAGACTTGCTGACGCTGCGCGCCCAATGTCTGGCGCACGATCTCCCGGATCCCCTGGAACCGCTGGAGATAGACGGAACTCTACTGCCGCGCTACGTGTTTATTCACGGCGGCCCACGTGTCTTCACCTATTACACGCCAAAAGAAGAGTCTATTAAGCTGTTCCATAACTATCTCGACTTGCATCGCAGCAATCCAGACCTGGATGTGCAGATGGTGCCGGTTTCGGTGATGTTTGGCCGTGCGCCTGGACGCGAAAAAGGCGAGGTCAACCCGCCGCTGCGTATGCTGAACGGCGTACAAAAATTCTTTGCTGTGTCCTGGCTGGGTCGCGACAGCTTTGTCCGCTTCTCCCCGTCGGTTTCCCTGCGTCGCATGGCGGATGAACACGGTACAGATAAAATTATCGCCCAGAAGCTGGCGCGCGTAGCGCGTATGCACTTTGCTCGCCAGCGCCTGGCCGCAGTCGGTCCGCGCCTCCCTGCCCGTCAGGATCTGTTCAACAAGCTGTTGGCCTCAAAAGCTATCGCGCGCGCGGTAGAAGATGAAGCGCGCAGTAAAAAAATCTCCCACGAAAAAGCGCAGCAAAATGCGATAGCGTTGATGGAAGAGATTGCCGCCAACTTCTCCTACGAGATGATCCGTCTGACAGACCGTATTCTGGGTTTTACCTGGAACCGTCTGTATCAGGGGATTAACGTTCATAATGCAGAGCGTGTACGCCAGTTGGCGCACGATGGACACGAAATCGTCTATGTTCCGTGCCATCGCAGCCATATGGACTATATGCTGCTGTCGTACGTTCTGTATCATCAGGGTCTGGTTCCGCCGCATATCGCGGCAGGCATCAACCTGAATTTCTGGCCGGCGGGTCCGATTTTCCGCCGCCTGGGCGCATTCTTTATTCGTCGTACCTTCAAGGGCAACAAGCTTTATTCCACTGTTTTCCGCGAATACCTGGGCGAGTTGTTCAGCCGCGGCTACTCGGTTGAGTACTTTGTCGAAGGCGGCCGTTCACGTACTGGTCGTTTGCTCGACCCGAAAACCGGCACGCTGTCGATGACCATTCAGGCGATGCTGCGCGGCGGTACGCGTCCGATTACCCTCGTACCGATCTACATCGGCTACGAGCACGTAATGGAAGTGGGCACGTATGCGAAAGAACTGCGGGGCGCGACGAAAGAGAAAGAGAGCCTGCCGCAAATGCTGCGTGGCTTAAGCAAGCTGCGTAATCTGGGTCAGGGTTACGTTAACTTTGGCGAGCCGATGCCGTTGATGACTTACCTCAACCAGCATGTGCCGGAGTGGCGTGAATCTATCGATCCTATCGAGTCTATTCGTCCTGCCTGGCTGACGCCGACGGTAAATAACATTGCCGCCGATCTGATGGTACGCATTAACAACGCAGGCGCAGCCAACGCCATGAACCTGTGCTGTACCGCGTTACTGGCTTCCCGCCAGCGCTCTCTGACCCGTGAGCAGTTGACTGAACAACTCGATTGCTATCTGAGTCTGCTGCGCAACGTACCGTATGCCCCGGATGCGACGGTTCCTGCGCAGAGCGCCAGTGAACTGATTGACCATGCCTTGCAGATGAACAAGTTTGAGGTCGAGAAAGACACCATCGGCGACATCATCATTCTGCCGCGCGAGCAGGCGGTATTGATGACGTACTACCGCAACAACATTGCGCATATGCTGGTACTGCCTTCGTTAATGGCGGCCATCGTAACTCAGCATCGTCATATTTCACGCGCCGCGCTGCTGCAGCATATTGAAGCGCTATACCCGATGCTGAAAGCGGAGCTGTTCCTGCGCTGGGAGCGTGACGAACTCGCTGGCGTGATCGACGAACTGGCCAGCGAAATGCAGCGCCAGGGACTCATCACCCTGGACGATGGCGAACTGCATATCAATCCGGCACGCTCCCGTACACTACAGTTGCTGGCGGCGGGTGCTCGTGAGACGTTGCAGCGCTATGCTATTACCTTCTGGCTGCTGAGCGCTAATCCGTCTATCAACCGTGGTACGCTGGAGAAAGAGAGCCGCACCGTGGCTCAGCGTCTTTCCGTCCTGCACGGCATTAACGCGCCAGAATTCTTCGACAAGGCCGTGTTCAGTTCTCTGGTGCTGACGCTGCGTGACGAGGGATATATCAGCGATACCGGAGATGCCGAACCGGAAGAGACGATGAAGATCTATCAGATGCTGGCCGAACTGGTCACGTCGGATGTGCGTCTGACCATCGAGAGCGCCACACAAGGCGAGTAAGCATAAAAAAACCGGTCATAATGACCGGTTTTTATTTTGCAGGCTAAGCCAAACTCAAAAATGCCAGTAGCTCATTGCCAGGCCTAAGAACAGCACCAGACCAACATAGTTATTGTTCATAAACGCTTTAAAGCAGGCGTCACGTTCACGGTTGACGATCAGTTTCTGCTGATACACAAACAGCGCCCCAGCCACTAACAGAGACCAGTAATAGCCCAGTCCCAACCCGTTTAACCAGCCCACCAGCGCCATCAGCGCCAGCACGCCCACCTGCAGGATACCAATAATCAGCTTGTCGTTCTGGCCGAACAGAATCGCGGTCGATTTAATACCGATCTTCAGGTCATCATCGCGGTCAACCATTGCATACTGCGTATCATAGGCCACAGCCCAGAGGATGTTGGCAAGGAACATCAGCCAGCAGCTCAGCGGTACGGACTCGCTCACGGCGGCGAACGCCATCGGGATCGACCAGCCAAACGCCGCCCCCAGCACCACCTGCGGCAGATGCGTATAGCGCTTCATAAACGGGTAAACCCACGCCAGCGCTAATGCCGCAACGGACAACAAAATGGTCATCGTATTAAGGGTCAGGACCAGCAGGAAGGCCAGTAATACCAATACGACAAACAGCGTTCGGGCTTCTTTCTCGGTGACTGCGCCGCTCGGCAGCGGTCGATTCGCGGTACGTTTAACATGGCCGTCAAACTTCCTGTCGGCATAGTCATTCACCACGCATCCGGCAGCGCGCATTAACCATACGCCGGCGACAAAAACCGCCAGGATCCACAGTTGCGGCATACCAGGGGTTGCTACCCATAATGCCCACAGCGTAGGCCAGAGCAGCAGTAAGGCGCCGATTGGCTTATCCGTACGCATCAAGCGGTGAAACGCCAGCAGCTTATTCTGCGTCAGACTCCACTCCATCTTTATCTTCCTCTCAGTACAACGGCGATGCAGGCAGAAAAAGCTCAGTAAGCATCAACGGCTTACCGCTCAGCCGCAGGCGGGAACGACGCCCCCACAGCGCTGCATCTTGGCCAATCTCAATAAAATCTCGGGTCAATGTCGATGACGTAAACAGGTAGCGTCCGAGCGGGGTTTTCCCCAGGTTTTGTAAGGCCAGTTCAGGGCCACACAGGGTGGATTCAGGCACCACTGTACGTCCGGCAAGCCAGGGTTCACCATCCGCGCATAAAAGGATTTCGCGTAACCAATAGCGGGACTCTTTGGGCAGCAGCGTCAGTTCTTCAGCCACCTCATTTTGCCCAACGAACGCTTCGCGAATCAACGTGACGGTGACTTCTTTGCCCTGCTGCTCAAAACGTTTGGTCATGGAATCTTCCAGTAACAACCAGTCGAGCAGTTGCGGGTCCAGCGCCGGGATCGCATCAAAATAACGCAGCGCACGCAGTTGCGTTAACGCAGGGTGTGGCATGCCTTACTCTCCGATTTATAACCTAAAGGCATTGTATCGCAGAAAAGGCATTACGGGGTGAGCAAACACAATTAAGTGATCGGCAGAGCAACATAAGCGTAACAATTCGCACTGAAGGATAAAAAAAGGTGCGCCAGGAGACGCACCAGTTGTTGCAAAATCAACAATGTGGGGTGATGTTTACCCCTTGCCTTTTACACTGCTGATAAAGGTGGATCGGGCTGATTTGGATCCCAGACGTTCAGCTTCATCAAGCAGCTTCAGCGCTTTATCAACATCGCCTTTCGCCACGGCATCCTTAATCGCCTGATTAAAATAGCTTTCGGTGTCGTTCAGCATCGGCTCACTTTTCTTCACCGGCTGCGGCGCTGGAGCGGCAACCGCAGCTGCCGGAGCCGCATAAGTCACTGCAGGCGCTGCGGTATTGCCGACAGTGACAGGGCCAGGGCCGGAAGAACCGAACAGCGGCCCCACCAACACACTGGAGGACGAGCTGGTTTTGACTTTTAATTTCAACAGACCATCGGTCGTATGACGCGCGATCGGGTCCGGAATATCTGGAACAGCGTTACCGACGCCCTTGGCATAAGCTTTCGCCGGATCAAGCAGGGTCGTGGTCTGTTGGAGGTCTTTATCCGTCGTAAAGACCAGAACATACAGTTTTTGCTGGCCCAGCGCTGGCGTCAGACGCATTACGCCTTCCAGACGATCGGCACTCATCACGCCGGGCTCCTGGTAGGTGAAATAGCTGCTGGGGAAGAACGCAGATGGCGTCATGTTCTGATCAAGAATTAAGACGTTTGGCGCAAATACGCTGGTTTGTTTGTTTACTTCACTGGTTAGCGTCAGGGTCAACTCACCAATATTGGCCGGTACGCTCCAGGCCGCGACCGGACCGGTAATACCAGCAACATCCAAACGCTGGCCCGCGCTCGCAAGCTGCGTGGACTGAGTTTTGGATTGATCAACGGGCGTCCAGGTTAGCTGTTGCAACGCAGCTGTAGGAATAACAGGCGCCGCGGTAGTGTTCTGCGGAACAATATTCACATCAGCCAGGCTGATGCCAGGCGCGCTGGCAAATAACCCTGCAGATAAACAAAGGGCAACGAGACTTTTCTTCATTTTCATTGTTATCACCTCAGATAGCATGGGTTCAGCGGTGGCCAGGCAATAGCGCGCTAAACCGTAATCAAGAGGGGCTTACGCCCCTCTTTCGGTCTTTACGTCAGGTTAGTGCTGAATTACCACCAGATTTCCATCTGAGCACCGAAGGACCACTCATCGCTGTCACCACGGCTGGTGGTGCTGATACCAGAGTTCGTTGCAGCTGCGTATTTGGTTACGTCGTTACCATTTTTGACGTAGCCCCACTCCTCATCCCACTTGGCATAGGTTGCGAAGACACGAATTGCCGGGCGGGACCAGATGCTGTCGCCAGCCTGCCACTGTTGCGCGAGGGTGATTTTGTACTGGCTGTTGCGATCGCCAGTCTGCTGAGATTTGACGTTGTCGTAACCGACTTCCATCAGGGTGCTCATGATTGGCGTCCATTTGTACATTGGGCGGATACCGACGGTGTACCATTCGGTACCCAGATCGTTATCCATATCGAGGTTCTGATACATACCGACGTACATCAGATCCCATTTGTCGCCCAGGGAGATGGCGCCGTGGTCAAGAATACGAACCAGGCTACCGTTGTTATTAATAAAGTTATTGGCGACTTTGTTACCGTTGTTATCAACACCGGTAGAAGAACCGTAAGAACCCTGGTTCAAACCTTTACCCTGCGTGGTCATGGAGTCTGTCGCGTACTGAACAACAAACTTGTTGTAGCCCTTCAGCATGCTCTGGGTATGTTCAGCGGTGAACATCCAGCCATCTTTTGATGCGCCGTCTGCCAGGCTGTAATCATCTGTCGTATTCGCACGACCGTAGTCAACACCCAGTTCCAACATACCATCAGTGTTCGTTGCCAACTGCGCTAAACGAACGTCAAATACGTCGTTAGCGGTGTCTTTGGTACGATCATAGATATTCTGGCTGCTGAACGCGTATGAACCACCCGCTTCCTGAGAACGGCTCGCGGCCAGAGACAGTTTACCGAAGCCCAGATCGATGTTTTCAATACCGGCACCAGGACCTGAAATATCCCAGTAGTAGAAGTCGATCATGTGCACGTCATGACGTTGGTAGAAGCGCTTACCGGCCCAGATAGTAGAGCCTGGCAGCCATTCAATCAGGTTTTTACCCTGCACGTTGGCTTCACGGAAGGCTGGGTCAGTCCCTTCCCAGTCATTCTGCTGTGCTACGGAGTAGGCGACGTTGGTGTCGAAGTAGAAGCTCTTATCGCCTTCTTTCCACACTTCCTGGCCTAATTTGATTTCCGCATAGGTTTCACATTCGTTACCGAGACGGTATTTACTTTGTGCACCTGTTGCCTGGAAACATTGTTGTTCGCCGCCACTACCCGTCCAGCCGATACCGGAACGAGCATAACCATGGAAATCCACAGCCATTGCCTGAACAGACATAATGCCTGCTGCCACAGCAACCGCCAGAGGAAGTTTGCGCAGAGTAATCATCGTTCTATCTCCTGAGATCATTGCTTTTCTTTAAACGCTGCCACCTTCTAAAACTGCGAATGGTTTTGCGTTTCGTTTTTTATGGGGACCTTAAACGCCCGGCTCCTGGTGCAACCGACGACATGCAGTGCCATCCTCACGGAACAGATGGCAACGCTCTGGCGGCAGGCCGATAGCGAATGTGGCACCCTCTTCTACCAACACCACGTCGTTCTGGCGGTAAACCAGGTTTTGACGGATGGCGGGGATCTGGATATGAATTTGTGTTTCGTGACCAAGTTGTTCGACCACCTGGACTTCACCTTCGAGGGTGACATCGGCGATTTCGCTGGGCAGCAGATGTTCCGGGCGGATACCTAAAGACATATTGGCGCCAACCTGAACGCGGGCACTGTCGACGGGTAACCAGACTTGCTGGCGGTTTGGTAATTCAACCTGCACCTGATCAATCGCCGTTGCGGTAACTTTCACCGGCAGGAAGTTCATTTTTGGCGAACCGATAAAGCCCGCGACAAAGCGGTCGGCAGGATAGTGGTACAGCTCCAGGGGTTTACCGACCTGCGCCACACGACCGGCATCCAACACCACAATTTTGTCTGCCAGGGTCATCGCTTCGACCTGATCGTGGGTGACGTAAATCATCGTGCGGCCAAGACGTTTATGCAGGCGGGAGATTTCAATACGCATCTGGACGCGCAACGCGGCGTCAAGGTTCGACAACGGTTCGTCCAGCAGAAATACTCGCGGCTCAGCAACCAACGTACGGCCAATCGCCACACGCTGACGTTGGCCGCCGGAAAGCGCTTTCGGTTTACGGTCCAGCAGGTGCGCCAGTTGCAGAACTTCAGCTACCTGATTAACACGCTGGTTCATTACCTCTTTTTTCGCACCGGCCAGTTTGAGGCCAAACGACATGTTTTCCGCGACAGATAAATGGGGATATAACGCATAGGACTGGAAGACCATACCCACACCGCGTTCGGCGGGCGGAATGTCGTTCATCCGGGTCTCCCCGATAAACAGGTCGCCACTGGTGATGGTTTCAAGTCCGGCGATCATACGCAGCAAGGTCGACTTACCACAGCCTGATGGTCCGACAAACACCACGAATTCCCCTTCGTGAATGTCGAGATTGATATCCTTCGATACCACCACGTCACCCCAGGCTTTCGTTACATTTCGCAGCTGTACGCTCGCCATGCCCTTCTCCCTTCGTTACAACCTGTCATCGACAGCAACATTCATGATGGACTGACTATGCGTTATCCCTCACGGGCGTGAATCCTCCACCCCCCAGCTTTTTTATGGGGGAGGAGGCGGGAGGATGAGAGCGCAGCGTCTGAGACCCGGACCACCAGCCTCAGAGGAATTTCGTGATGCAGCTTGCAAAAATGGGTGGGGTTTTATGTGCGCCAGTGCGCAATACTCACATTTATGTAACACAGATCACATAAAGAGCGGGTGGGGCGTAGGAGTAAGGAGGATGGAAAGAGGTTGCCGTATAAAGAAACTAGTACCCGTTAAGCCACCTCTGCAAAATCACCAAACAGGATGGGAACTATGAATATCAAAACTGGCGCACGCATCCTCGCATTGTCTGCATTAACGACGATGATGTTTTCCGCCTCGGCTCTCGCCAAGATTGAAGAAGGTAAGTTGGTCATCTGGATTAACGGCGACAAAGGCTATAACGGCCTCGCTGAAGTGGGTAAAAAATTCGAGAAAGACACGGGTATCAAAGTTACCATTGAGCACCCGGATAAGCTGGAAGAGAAGTTCCCGCAGGTTGCCGCGACTGGCGACGGCCCGGACATCATCTTCTGGGCGCATGACCGTTTTGGCGGCTACGCACAATCTGGCCTGCTGGCTGAAATCACCCCAGACAAAGCGTTCCAGGACAAGCTCTATCCGTTCACCTGGGATGCCGTACGCTATAACGGCAAACTGATTGCGTACCCGATCGCCGTGGAAGCGCTGTCGCTGATTTACAACAAAGACCTCGTTCCAAATCCACCGAAAACCTGGGAAGAAATTCCTGCACTGGATAAAGAGCTGAAGGCGAAAGGTAAATCCGCGCTGATGTTTAACCTGCAAGAACCGTACTTCACCTGGCCGCTGATTGCCGCCGACGGCGGTTACGCGTTCAAGTTTGAAAACGGCAAGTACGACGTGAAAGACGTTGGCGTGGATAGCGCTGGCGCGAAAGCGGGCCTGACCTTCCTGGTTTCTCTTATCAAAAACAAACACATGAACGCGGATACCGACTACTCCATCGCAGAAGCGGCCTTTAACAAAGGCGATACCGCGATGACCATCAACGGTCCGTGGGCGTGGTCCAACATCGATAAGAGCAAGGTGAACTACGGCGTCACGCTGCTGCCAACCTTCAAAGGCAAGCCGTCTAAACCGTTCGTTGGCGTACTGAGTGCGGGTATCAACGCCGCCAGCCCGAACAAAGAACTGGCGAAAGAATTCCTCGAAAACTACCTGCTGACCGACCAGGGCCTGGATGAAGTGAACAAGGACAAACCGCTGGGCGCGGTTGCGCTGAAATCCTTCCAGGAACAGTTAGCGAAAGATCCGCGTATCGCGGCCACCATGGATAACGCCCAGAAAGGCGAAATCATGCCGAACATCCCGCAGATGTCCGCATTCTGGTATGCCGTGCGTACTGCAGTGATCAACGCCGCCAGCGGTCGTCAGACCGTCGATGCCGCGCTGAAAGACGCGCAGGGTCGTATCACCAAGTAATACAGTTGTGAACGTGCCGGATGGCGGCATACATGCCTTATCCGGCCTACAACGTATGTAGGCCGGATAAGCGCAGCGCCATCAGGCACGCTGACCAACAGGTTTTCATTGTTGTTGAGGATTGAACCCCATGGATGTCATTAAAAAGAAACACTGGTGGCAAAGCGACATGCTGAAATGGTCAGTAATGGGTCTGCTTGGTCTGCTGGTCGGTTACCTTGTTGTTTTGATGTACGCTCAGGGGGAGTATCTGTTTGCCATCATGACGCTAATTTTAAGCTCTGTTGGCCTGTATATTTTCGCTAACCGTAAAGCCTATGCCTGGCGCTATGTTTATCCTGGCGTGGCCGGTATGGGGCTGTTTGTCCTGTTTCCGCTCATTTGTACCATCGCCATTGCTTTTACCAACTACAGCAGCACCAACCAGCTGACCTTTGAACGTGCTCAACAAGTCCTGATGGATCGTTCTTATCAGGCAGGTAAAACTTACAACTTTGGCCTGTATCCGGCGGGTGATGAGTGGCAACTGGCCCTCACCGACGGTGAAACGGGAAAAAATTATGTTTCCGACGCCTTTAAATTTGGCGGCGAACAGAAGCTGCAGTTAAAAGAAACCGAGGCGCTGCCAGCGGGCGAACGTGCGACGCTGCGCATCATCACCCAGAATCGTCAGGCGCTGACTCAGCTAACAGCCATTCTGCCGGACGAAAGCAAAGTCATCATGAGTTCATTGCGTCAGTTCTCAGGTACGCAGCCGCTCTACTCCCTGGCCGATGATGGGACGCTCACCAACAATCAAAGCGGCGTGAAGTACCGCGCTAATAACGATATTGGTTATTATCAGGCCATTAACGCAGACGGTAGCTGGGGTACTGAAAAACTCAGCCCGGGCTATACCGTCACCATCGGCTGGGACAATTTCACCCGCGTATTTACCGACGAGGGCATCCAGAAACCGTTCTTCGCCATCTTTGTCTGGACGGTCGTGTTCTCAGTCATGACGGTGATTCTGACCGTGGCTGTGGGTATGGTGCTGGCCTGTCTGGTGCAGTGGGAATCTCTGAAGGGCAAAGCGATTTACCGCGTCCTGCTGATTCTGCCCTACGCCGTACCGTCGTTTATCTCGATTCTGATTTTCAAAGGACTGTTCAACCAGAGTTTTGGTGAAATTAACATGATGCTCAGCGCGCTGTTTGGTATCAAGCCGGCCTGGTTTAGCGATCCAACCACCGCGCGTTCGATGATTATCATCGTTAACACCTGGCTGGGTTATCCGTACATGATGATCCTGTGCATGGGGCTGCTGAAAGCGATTCCTGACGATCTATATGAAGCCTCGGCAATGGACGGCGCGGGTCCGTTCCAGAACTTCTTTAAAATTACATTACCGCTGCTGATTAAGCCGCTGACGCCGCTGATGATCGCCAGCTTCGCCTTTAACTTTAATAACTTCGTGCTGATTCAACTGTTGACCAACGGCGGCCCGGATCGCCTCGGCACCACCACGCCTGCCGGTTACACCGACCTGCTCGTGAGCTACACCTACCGTATCGCCTTTGAAGGCGGCGGCGGTCAGGACTTCGGTCTGGCGGCAGCGATTGCTACGCTGATCTTCCTGCTGGTAGGCGCGCTGGCCATCGTGAACCTGAAAGCCACGCGTATGAAGTTTGATTAAGGGAGATAACGACAATGGCTATGGTCCAACCGAAATCACAAAAGTTACGTTTATTCGCAACGCACTTAGGGCTGCTGATTTTTATCGCGGCGATCATGTTCCCGCTGCTGATGGTTATCGCCATTTCGCTGCGTGAAGGTAACTTCGCTACCGGCAGCCTGATCCCAGATAATATTTCCTGGGAACACTGGAAACTGGCGCTGGGCTTTAGCGTAGAACACGCGGATGGCCGCGTCACTCCGCCGCCATTCCCGGTGCTGCTGTGGCTGTGGAACTCGGTGAAAGTCGCCACCATTACCGCGATTGGTATTGTGACGCTTTCCACCACCTGTGCTTACGCCTTTGCCCGTATGCGCTTCCCGGGTAAAGCGACCCTGCTGAAAGGGATGCTGATTTTCCAGATGTTCCCGGCGGTGCTGTCTCTGGTTGCGTTGTATGCCTTGTTTGACCGCCTGGGCCAGTACATTCCTTTTATCGGCCTGAACACTCACGGCGGCGTGATCTTCGCCTATCTCGGCGGTATCGCACTGCATGTCTGGACGATTAAGGGCTATTTTGAAACCATCGACGGTTCGCTGGAAGAAGCGGCCGCGCTGGATGGCGCCACACCGTGGCAGGCATTTCGCCTGGTACTGCTGCCGCTTTCCGTACCGATTCTGGCGGTCGTGTTTATTCTGTCATTCATTGCCGCTATTACCGAAGTACCGGTCGCGTCACTGCTGCTGCGTGATGTGAACAGCTACACCCTTGCGGTTGGTATGCAGCAGTACCTCAATCCACAGAACTACTTGTGGGGCGACTTTGCCGCCGCAGCTGTACTTTCCGCTATTCCGATTACTCTGGTGTTCCTGCTGGCACAGCGCTGGCTGGTCAACGGCCTGACGGCGGGTGGTGTGAAAGGTTAAGTTTTATCGAAGTACCTGCCCGGCAACGGGCAATGCCACTGCAACCCTCAACTTATGTTATCCCAACCTGTGACTGTTATTCGGCGCTCTACGGAGCGCCCTTTTTTATGTTATTTTGCATTGCTGTTACGATTATTTCCTTTCGTGGCCCCCATCACTGCAATTATATTTACCGCCTGAAAACAGACAAATTAAACAGAATTAAGATCACAGAAAAGACAAAACATAATTGCAATGTAAAAAATGATAATTGTCTTCCCTGCCTGTTAAATCCACCATCACGACACTGATCAAAAGAGCTGTATCCTCTAAGGCAGGTCTGAATGAACACCCAATATAATTCCAGTTATATTTTTTCGATTACATTAGTAGCAACATTAGGAGGGCTATTATTCGGCTATGACACCGCCGTCATATCCGGAACGGTAGAGTCCTTAAATACCGTGTTTGTCGCCCCGCAACATTTAAGTGAATCCGCCGCTAACTCGCTATTGGGCTTTTGCGTCGCCAGCGCGTTGATTGGCTGCATCATCGGCGGTGCGCTGGGCGGTTATTGCAGTAACCGCTTTGGTCGTCGGGACTCGCTGAAAATCGCCGCCCTGCTGTTCTTTATTTCCGGTATTGGTTCTGCGTGGCCAGAATTAGGATTTACCACGATTAACCCAGATAATGCCGTGCCTGTTTATTTGGCCGGATACGTCCCCGAATTTGTTATTTATCGCATCATTGGTGGTATTGGCGTTGGTTTAGCCTCAATGCTCTCACCGATGTATATTGCAGAACTGGCTCCAGCGCATATTCGTGGAAAACTGGTTTCCTTTAACCAGTTCGCCATTATTTTTGGCCAACTGTTGGTGTATTGCGTTAACTATTTCATTGCCCGTTCCGGTGACGCTAACTGGCTGAATACCGATGGCTGGCGATATATGTTTGCTTCCGAAAGCATTCCCGCCCTGCTGTTTTTACTGTTGCTGTACACCGTACCGGAAAGCCCGCGCTGGCTGATGGCGCGTGGCAGACACGAGCAGGCGGAGGGCATTCTGCGCAAAATTATGGGCAACAACCTTGCCACCCAGGCCATGCAGGAGATCAATCAGTCACTGGAGCATGGCCGTAAAACCGGCGGACGTCTGTTGATGTTTGGTGTGGGCGTTATCGTCATCGGCGTGATGCTCTCCATCTTTCAGCAGTTTGTCGGTATTAACGTCGTGCTGTACTACGCGCCGGAAGTGTTTAAAACGTTAGGGGCCAGCACCGACGTGGCGCTCTTGCAGACTATTATTGTCGGTGTAATCAACCTGAGCTTCACCGTGCTGGCAATCATGACGGTGGACAAATTTGGTCGCAAACCACTGCAAATAATTGGCGCATTGGGTATGGCTCTTGGGATGTTCAGCCTTGGCACCGCGTTTTACACCCAGGCTTCCGGGCTGATAGCGCTGCTGTCGATGCTGTTTTACGTCGCCGCATTCGCTATGTCCTGGGGACCGGTTTGTTGGGTGCTGTTGGCAGAAATCTTCCCGAACGCGATTCGTGGCAAAGCGCTCGCCATTGCCGTCGCCGCTCAGTGGCTGGCGAACTACTTCGTCTCCTGGACCTTCCCGATGATGGACAAAAATTCGTGGCTGGTTTCCCATTTCCACAACGGTTTCTCCTACTGGATTTACGGTTGTATGGGTATTCTGGCGGCGCTGTTTATGTGGAAGTTCGTGCCGGAAACCAAAGGCAAAACGTTGGAAGAACTTGAAGAGCTGTGGGAACCCGCAGCAGAGAAAACCCAGCCAGCCTCTGCGCAGTAACCCTGACATACAATACGCCGCAGCCCGATTGCGGCGTGTTGTCTTTTACTCTCGCTTCAGCCGTTTAGAATTACACAGCCACAGAGTGATCACCAACAGCAGGATCGCTGCAGAATAGATCAGCACATCCATCGGCGCTTTATGATCGACGATGATCAACCGCACAATCGCGGTGATCCCGATATAGACAAAGTAGCGCAGCGGAAAGTGAAACCCTGACTGAAAGTATTTCACAATCAAGGCGATAAATTCAAAGTAGAGGAAGTAAACCACCAGCCCTTCCACCAGCTCATACTTGCTGGTTTGTTCCGGCGCGAACAGCACATCTGCCAGATGCAGCGTTTCTTTCCCCAGGAATACGACCAGGATCAGGCCCAGACTCAACAACCCCAGATTCAACACGGTCTGTAAGATGGTGGAGATAAACTCCACGCGCGGACGAGATAGCGACGTCATAACGGCCCCTCCTGTTCAGTAACAAGGTTCCTGTATAACGCAGAAATGTGACAGAGATCTACATTTTTTGTTTATGTTTTGTGCAGCTCAATAATAGTGCAACAATGCTTCTGACTCTAACATCTTGAACGGAATAGAAATGCTTAAGATTCAAATGGCAACCGTCGACGATGCCAGCTTGCTAAGCTCAATGGGCTATACCAGCTATCGACATCACTTTGCGCCTTTGTGGAAAAACCCGAGCGAGCTCGACGCTTATCTTGAGCAGGAATATTCCTTACCAGCGATATCCAGCAGTTTGGCCGAGCCAGGAACCTTCTGGCTTATCGCCTTTGCCGATGCACCGGTTGGCTTTGCCAAATACAGTCTCCGCCACTCTGTTGATCCAGAAGGGCGTTCAGGGGCATTACTACATAAGATCTACCTGATGCCAGATGAAACGGGCAAGCAGTACGGTGAGCAGCTTTTTGCCGAAGTTGTCCGCCAGGCCAAAGTGCAAAATGAGCAACGGCTCTGGCTTGAGGTACTGGCTGATAATCCTAAGGCACGGCAGTTCTATGAACGGCAAGGGATGACGTTTGTAAAGGAAATTGCTTTCACTACCGCCTCCCAGACCAGCATTTTGTACGTTATGGAAAAGCAGATTTAAGAGGATATAAATGGTGAATATTCGTCAATCCGCTGTTCGCAACGTCACGTGCGGTGAGAATGTAGTGGTTTATGAACCGGCGAACCTGTACGACTGCATACTGGAAGACAACGTTTTTGTCGGACCGTTTGTTGAAATCCAGGGCAACACGCAAATTGGCGCAGACAGCAAAATTCAGTCTCACACCTTCATCTGCGAATATGTCACCATCGGTTCCCGCTGTTTTATTGGGCATGGGGTGATGTTCGCCAATGATATGTTTCGGCAAGGAAAACCCAATGCCGACCGCACCAGTTGGGGAAGAATTACGATTGGCAATGATGTCTCGATCGGCAGTGGGGCGACCATTCTGGCAGTCACAATCTGCGATGGCGCAGTCATCGGCGCGGGAAGCGTGGTGACAAAATCGATTACCGAGAAAGGCGTGTACGCGGGCAACCCGGCAAAATTATTGCGTCGTTTGTAAATCGCCGGATGGCGGCATAAATGCCTTATCCGACCGGCAATGTAGGCCGGATAAGCGCACCGGGCGATCAAGCATTAACGGAAGTTCTCGCTTCTGTCGCTGGTCATATCATACAGACCAAACTTACGTCCAAGCTGCTGCCCACCGTCACGCGTCAACGGCGTCCAGCCAATCGCCGCACGGCTGCGGGTTGGGCCTGAAGAGAAGAGATCCAGCGGCACGGAAACGTACACCCCTTTGGTAAAATCACCCTCGCCATATTCATCCGGCGAGGCGTCGGTGATGGTCGCATAGCCTCCTACCACCACACCGCTGTCGAAGCGTTTGGCAATTTCCAGCGTTCCCCCCTTATCTCCCGCCAGATACTGGCCGACGCTGGCTTTTACCAGTACATCCTGAGCGAATGAAGGATTCCAGTAAGCCGTCAAATGCCCGGTCTTCACGCTGTAGTCGGTGAATTTCATCATATCCTGCGCGCTACGCCAGTCGCGCTGTTTCACATAGTTAGCGTCAATGCCAAACGCCCAGTTGCTGTCTAACGGACGATACAACACTTCTGCCCCCGCCCCGCCGTACATGGTCTCCAGATAACCAGCGTAAACCTGTCCGTAGAACCCGTTTCCGAGTGACTGGAAGTAGTTGGCCTGCAGGTTATTCACGTAGACATCGTTTTGTACATACTCACGCACGTGAGTACGAACGCGTGGTAAATGCGAATCCTGTGGCGGGTTGGTGTAGTTAAATTTGTCATAGTTATTGGCGAGGTTGGCGAACAAACTCCCGGTAGTCAGCAGATGATCGGTCACCCACCAATCCGCAGTTCCCATTACACCCAACTGGTACATATAGAAGTTTTCCGGGCCGCCCACCGACTGATTGAGCACCGGATCGATATGAAAATCAAAGCGAGACTTATCAATATACCAACCCTGCTCAGTCGTTTTCGGCACCACAGGCTCAACGCGTTTTTGCGCCAGTTGTGTTTCATGACCCAACGGCTCACCTTCCAGGTGTCGCTTAAGGCTGGAAACCTCCGTTTCGGTCGTCACCTGCGGCAAGTTAAGGCGATTTTCGGTAATACGGATCGTGCGGATCCCGTCGGGAAGATCGTTCATCACGATCCGGTTGGCGCGTTCGATCCCTTCACGCGAATCACGGTATTTCACCTGTTCGCCGGTCACATACAGCGTATCGCCCTGCACCTGAATTTTAGGATCCGCCAGCCCGGCGTTATATTTCAGCAGCGTTAGCTGATTCGCCACTACCGAATGTTGCAGAATCGCATCCTGCGGCTGTGGCTGATACTTCGGACGGGCGTTATCGTTATAGTTTGGTCGCAAGTCGTTGAAGTTAGTCCGCAGCGTGAACCCAAACATAAAGGTGTTCCCGCGCTCATAGCTGAGGTTAACGTCGGCCCAATCGGTGACGCGATAGATAGCGCCGACGTTAAACTTGCTCTTTTGATCCAGCTTGCCCGCAAAATCCTGCTGGTAATTATTGCCTTCATACTCCAGTTTCAGGCGCAGCGGCTGCCAGGGTGTCTGATATTCCACGCCGCCAAATAACGATGCCGGACCATGAAACATCTGACTGCCGTCAATAGAACCAGCCTGCTTGTAGCTGTTATCGCGATGACAGAATTTATCGCTGTATGAGCAAAACGGATTGCTGACGTTGCCGCTGGTGCCAAGATATCCCCAGCCCAGACCGAGCGAGAAATCAAACGGGCCCCAGGCTTTGTTCGCCACGATATACTCCGCATCAAACAGACCCGTCCCGCCGATATCCCGCGCGCCAACGGCCACCTGCGGCATCCAGTAGCTCTCTTCCCACAGCCGAAGTTTGAGATCAAACGCTTTATCCTTGTATGTCTGATCGCCAGAAAATGACTCTACGCTGCTGTATTTTTTGGTACGCACATCGGTATAGCGCAGCGTGGTTTCCAGCCAGGGGAACAGTTGCACCGACGCAGAGTAGTAGCGGTACTGATCGTTGTCCCGGTAGTTGAGGCTCATTTCCCCTTCACGCGCCATCCGTGCAGTCGGGGTTTGCAGCAGACCTACGCCGCCAAAATCGGACTGGGATGGACCAATGGGCGCAGGCCATGTTTCACCGTGACAGGCAACGCTTACGCCCAGCGCCAGTAAGCTGAGCAGATAAGTTTTTCTCATTATTCAGGTATCCGCTGGGTCAGGGTGTGAAGAATATCGGCATTGATTTCATCCGGGGTACTGCTCCAGAAGGCATCAGAGAGTCCGACAAAAATGATGCTGCCGGGCATCGGCTCAACGTGACGTTTGTTCCAGTAAGCGATAGGGACTTTTAGCGAGCGCCCATCGGGATAGATGACCCACGCGTAGCTGCGATCCGCATCGCTGAGCCGACTTTGCCCATCGAGATAGCTGGCGACATCACGCCCGGGCACAAACGGTTGTTTACCCGGACGGCTTAGCAAACCAAACAATGTGATATCCGTTGGCTGGGATCCAACCCATAGCGTGTAGTTGCCCTGCAACGGTGGGTTGCCTCGCTCGCTGACGCGCACCACATCCGGGTCAAGGTTAATTTTCTGTCTGCCGGTCACCTTCAGCGCCTGAATTTGCTGGCGTAAGGTGTTGATAGCCTCGGCATCGTCACCGCTTTCTTCAGCACTCAGCGCTGCCAGACGAGCCAGTAATGTCTGCTGTTGGCGTTCTGCCGCCGCCGTTGCCCGCTCTTCGCTGATGACCGCTCCGGGCCACCAGCTATTACTCAACCGCGGCTGTCCAACCAGATCGATCAGATGCTCCGCACCGGTCAATATTTTGGGTTCAGCGCTGCCTGCAATCATTACTTTGACATTGCCCGCAGCAAAAACAGAGGGTGCGCTCAGGCTAAAAATCAGCGCCATTACGGCTCGTTTCATCATGATTTTGCCGCCTTAATCAGCGTGGTTTTCACCGGGAAGAAGTTAGCTCCCAGATACTGTTCCGACTGACGGATTTGCCCTTCGCTATCGACCCAGTAGCGGTTATGCCAGCGCGTTTGATCGGTAGTTATCTCTTCATCAAGGATGCGCACTGGCGTTTCATCACTGCCGACCTGAATGCTGTCAGTGCCATCCCATGTGAAAACAGAGCGGGCGGTGGCATAGCGCACCTGCTGATGTTCAGTCCAGCCCATCGTGCGGGTCCATGTTGCGCCATCGGTTATCTGATTGGGTTTGATGAGCGGGTCTGCTGCCAGATTATTCACCTCAATCAGGTTGTCCCCGCCGAGCTGCGTTTTCACAATGCGCCCATGCTGCGTCACGAGAATAGCCTGATCCTGAGTCACCCACTTCTGCTGTCCGTTTTCTGCAAACGCGAGTACGACAAACAGCTGTGGACCACCATTGAGCTGCATATACTGGCTGGCGTAGGGCATGTTTTGGATTTCATCATCCGTCATCTGAACGCCGGGAGTACCAAACACACTATCCCACAGCGAATGGCCCAGCCCTTCGGTGGTGGCCGAGCACGCCTGTAGTAACAGGCAAACCAATATGAGCGCTGGTCGCTTCACGACACTTCTCCGCATTATTGCCGGGTGCGCAACGCTTACCCGGCCTACAAATCCCGCAGGCTTTTGGTAATTCAAAATAACCACACCGAAGTGTGGTTAGAATTAAACGTACCGGTATTACTGGGTACTGGTGGTTGTCGTGGTTGTGGTTCCGGTATTAGAACCATCACCACCACCGGTCGCCGCAAGGGCCACCCCCACCGCAGAACTTACGGTGCTCACGCTGGTAGCGGAGGAACTTCCTGCCGAAACCGACGCGGCAGCCGACCCTGCAGCTTCACCCACCTGAACGGGGGCAGCATAGACAGAGGTCGCCGCAAGCGCAGATATAGCCCAAAGGCCATACAGAACTTTTTTCATCACAAATTCCCTTCATTTAATGAATGGAGATTTACCCAAAAGAATTTCGGGCGAGATCGAGTATACACAAGCCAAAGTGTGCAAATTACGTCAGGCGGGAATTTAGGATAATTAGAAAAGAAAGCAAATCGTCATTATTAATTAATAATATTAAACATTAAAATCAATCAGTTAAAATATAAACATCAGATATGCAATATCCGTAAATTCCGAAAATAACAGAGATGGAATTCCGGTAAGTTAATTACTTTAGGATTAAGCTCAATTAGGGAGTGAAGTAACAACGTAAATATCCTGGAGCAATCTTATAAAAAAAGCCGATATTAATATCGGCTTTTATATTTCATTAATGCCGGATGGCGGCTAAACGCCTTATCCGGCCTACAAATGTGTGCCTGTAGGCCGGATAAGCGCAGCGTCATCAGGCGCGCCAGGACTTATAACGGTTAATCAAACCGTTAGTCGAGCAATCATGGCTGGTGATCTCTTTATCATCATTCAGCTCAGGCAGGATGCGATTTGCCAGCTGTTTGCCCAGCTCCACGCCCCACTGGTCAAAGGTGAAGATGTTCAGGATCGCGCCCTGAGTAAAGATTTTGTGCTCATACAGTGCAATTAGCGCCCCCAGGCTGAACGGCGTGATTTCACGCAGCAGGATGGAGTTGGTCGGGCGGTTGCCTTCGAACACTTTGAACGGCACCACGTGGTCCAGCGTTGCCGGATCTTTACCCTGGTCGCGGTATTCCTGCTCTACCACCTCGCGGGATTTACCGAACGCCAGCGCTTCGGTCTGAGCGAAGAAGTTGGACAGCAGCTTCGGATGGTGGTCGGACAGCGGGTTATGGGTGATAGCCGGCGCGATGAAATCGCACGGTACCATTTTGGTGCCCTGGTGAATCAGCTGGTAGAACGCATGCTGGCCGTTAGTCCCCGGCTCACCCCAGATAATTGGGCCCGTCTGGTAGTCCACCGCGTTGCCGTTACGGTCAACGTATTTACCGTTGGATTCCATATTGCCCTGCTGGAAGTAGGCCGCGAAACGGTGCATATACTGGTCGTACGGCAGGATCGCTTCGGTTTCAGCGCCGAAGAAGTTGTTGTACCAGATCCCGATCAGCGCCAGCAGCACCGGCAGGTTTTTCTCCGCCGGGGTAGTGGAGAAGTGTTTGTCCATCGCATGCGCGCCGGACAGCAGCTCAACGAAGTTATCGAAACCAACGGACAGGATGATCGACAGACCAATTGCTGACCACAGAGAGTAACGACCGCCAACCCAGTCCCAGAACTCAAACATGTTGGCGGTATCAATACCGAATTCGCCGACCGCTTTCGCGTTAGTGGAGAGGGCTGCGAAGTGCTTGGCAACGTGTTTTTCATCACCGGCGGTTTTCAGGAACCAGTCGCGCGCGCTATGGGCGTTGGTCATGGTTTCCTGGGTGGTGAAGGTTTTCGAAGCGACCAGGAACAGCGTGGTTTCCGGGTTCACTTTCTTCAGCACTTCAGCGATGTGCGTCCCATCGACGTTAGACACAAAGTGCATGTTCAGATGGTTTTTATACGGACGCAGCGCTTCGGTCACCATGAACGGACCAAGGTCGGAACCGCCGATACCGATGTTCACCACATCAGTAATAGCTTTGCCGGTATAGCCTTTCCAGCTTCCGGAAATGATCGCTTCCGAGAAGGATTTCATCTTCTCCAGCACCGCGTTCACTTCCGGCATCACATCTTTGCCGTCAACGATGATTGGGGTATTGCTACGGTTACGCAGCGCCACGTGCAGCACGGCACGGTCTTCGGTACGGTTGATTTTCTCACCGGAGAACATGGACTTGATGGCGCCTGCCAAATCGGTCTCTTTCGCCAGATCCTGCAGTTTGGCCAGCGTCTCTTCAGTGATGCGGTTTTTGGAGAAATCCACCAGCATCAGATCGTCAAACGTCGCGGAAAATTTGGTGAAACGATCGCTATCTTTCGCGAACAGATCGGCGATAGTAACGTCTTTCATCTCTTCAAAGTGTTTTTGTAGTGCCTGCCAGGCTGAGGTCTGCGTTGGATTGATGTTTTTCATTAGCAATACTCTTCTGATTTTGAGAATTGTGACTGAGATCGATTGTAACGCCAGTCACAGAAAAGTGTGATTGTTTTAATGCCATTGCCAGGGCATCCGCCAAACGAGGTTAAAAAGTATAGCCGTTATCAGCGTTGTTATTAGTACCGTTACTCAACGCAGTTGCAGCATGAAAAATCCGCATAATCCCAGCGTTGACAGTGCAAGCTACACATTTTATTTATAAATACGGTATTTGCATTTGCGCCTGCACCGGTTTCCGTTCTGCCTTATGTGCCATGGTCGCTCTATTCACTCCCTGACACGAGGTAGTTATGACTGATGTAGTTGTCTCCAAGTTTGGCGGTACCAGCGTGGCGGATTTTGATGCCATGAATCGCAGCGCCGATGTGGTGCTTTCTGATGCGAACGTCCGATTAGTGGTGCTTTCCGCGTCGGCAGGCATTACTAACCTGCTGGTCGCGCTGGCCGAAGGGCTGGAGCCAACCGAGCGCTTCGAAAAACTCGACGCCATTCGTCAAATTCAGTTCAATATTCTGGAACGCCTGCGTTATCCAAACGTGATTCGTGAAGAGATCGAACGCCTGCTGGAAAACATCACCACGCTGGCAGAAGCGGCGTCACTGGCGACCTCAACCGCGCTGACCGACGAACTGGTCAGCCACGGTGAGCTGATGTCTACTCTCCTGTTTGTTGAGATCCTGCGTGAGCGCAACGTCCAAGCGCAGTGGTTTGATGTGCGTAAAGTGATGCGCACTAACGATCGTTTCGGTCGTGCAGAACCCGACGTCGCAGCGCTGGCCGAACTGACCACGCTCCAGTTAGCCCCGCGTCTGAGCGAAGGCCTGGTGATTACCCAAGGCTTTATCGGCAGCGAAAGCAAGGGCCGCACCACCACGCTGGGACGCGGCGGCAGTGATTATACGGCCGCCCTGCTGGCTGAAGCGCTGCACGCAACGCGCGTCGATATCTGGACCGATGTTCCCGGCATTTACACCACCGATCCGCGCGTCGTTCCAGCCGCTAAACGTATTGATGAAATCGCCTTCGAAGAAGCCGCGGAAATGGCGACCTTCGGCGCGAAAGTGCTGCACCCGGCAACCCTGTTACCTGCTGTACGTAGCGATATCCCGGTGTTTGTTGGCTCCAGTAAGGATCCAAAAGCAGGCGGTACGCTGGTATGCAATAAAACCCAAAATCCACCGTTATTCCGTGCCCTGGCGCTACGCCGTAAGCAAACGCTGCTAACGCTGCATAGCCTGAATATGCTGCACTCTCGCGGCTTTTTAGCGGAAGTGTTCGGCATCCTGGCGCGCCACAACATCTCGGTAGATTTAATTACTACATCGGAAGTCAGCGTGGCGCTGACGCTGGATACCACCGGTTCAACGTCTACCGGCGATACGCTGTTAACACAGTCTCTGCTGATGGAACTTTCTGCCCTGTGTCGGGTTGAAGTGGAAGAAGACCTGGCGCTGGTGGCGCTGATTGGCAACGACCTGTCCAAAGCCTGTGGCGTGGGTAAAGAGGTGTTCGGCGTACTGGAGCCGTTCAACATCCGCATGATTTGCTACGGCGCGTCCAGCCATAACCTGTGCTTCCTGGTGCCCGGAACCGAAGCCGAACAGGTGGTACAGAAGCTGCACCATAATTTGTTTGAATAATATTTCATCACGCGATAAATAATAACTATAGCCGGGCTCGAACCCGGCTTTTTTATAACAACACAACACATTTCAATCGCAAGGAATATAACATGCTCGCTACTCTGACGCGGCTGTTCCCATTATGGGCGCTGCTGCTCTCTGTTATTGCGTATTACACGCCCTCCACCTTTACGCCTGTCGGGCCATTCGTGCCGTCGTTACTGATGCTGATTATGTTCGGCATGGGCGTCCATTTGAAAGTGGATGACTTT
This sequence comes from Citrobacter sp. wls706, assembly GCF_005281305.1. Taxonomy (NCBI): domain Bacteria; kingdom Pseudomonadati; phylum Pseudomonadota; class Gammaproteobacteria; order Enterobacterales; family Enterobacteriaceae; genus Citrobacter; species Citrobacter sp. wls706. The sequence goes on from NZ_SZXG01000042.1 coordinate 109,498, forward strand.
AAACGCGTACTCTCACGTCCTGCGCCGGTCGCCGCGGGTATTTTCCTGCACTATCTGGTGATGCCGCTCGCCGCATGGATTTTGGCGCTGGCTTTTAATATGCCGCCGGAACTGTCCGCAGGCATGGTGCTGGTCGGGAGTGTCGCCAGCGGAACAGCGTCTAACGTCATGATCTATCTGGCCAAAGGCGATGTAGCGCTCTCCGTGACTATTTCATCCGTTTCAACGTTGGTCGGCGTTGTCGCCACACCGCTGCTGACACGGCTGTATGTCGATGCGCATATTCAGGTGGATGTGATGGGTATGCTACTGAGTATTCTGCAGATCGTGGTCATTCCGATTGCCCTGGGACTGGTCATTCACCATTTGTTCCCACGCATCGTAAAAGCCGTCGAGCCGTATCTGCCCGCGTTTTCTATGGTGTGCATCCTGGCGATCATCAGCGCCGTCGTGGCAGGCTCCGCTTCGCACATTGCGTCCGTCGGCTTTGTGGTGATTATCGCCGTTATCCTGCATAACACCATTGGCCTGCTCGGCGGTTACTGGGGCGGAAAACTGTTTGGTTTCGACGAGTCGACCTGCCGTACGTTAGCTATCGAAGTCGGCATGCAGAATTCAGGGCTGGCCGCTGCGCTGGGCAAAATCTACTTTGGCCCGCTCGCCGCCCTGCCCGGTGCGCTGTTCTCCGTCTGGCACAACCTTTCTGGTTCGCTGCTGGCGGGTTACTGGTCCGGTAAACCGATTGATGAGAAAAAACGCCGCTAATTGTCGGCTGTAGGCCCGATAAGCGTAACGCTATCAGGCACAATGCGTGCAAATCGCCGGATGGTGGCTAACGCCTTATCCGGCCTACCCAGCCTCTGCACTTTGCCGTACACTGAGGACATCGGCTAACAGAGGGCACCCCTATGGCACTCCCCCGCATTACCCAAAAAGAGATGACCGAGCGCGAGCAGCGTGAACTGAAAACGCTGCTCGACCGCGCGCGCATCGCGCATGGTCGGCTGCTGACCAACGCAGAGACCAACAGCATCAAGAAAGAGTACATCGATAAACTGATGGCCTTGCGCGAAGCGGAAGCAAAAAAAGCCCGCCAGTTAAAGAAAAAGCAGGCTTATAAACCGGATGCGGAAGCATCGTTTTCCTGGTCAGCGAATACGCCCACGCGCGGCAGACGTTAACGCCCTTTCTTCTTACGCCCCGGTGAGGTAAAGCGTTTACCGTTTGCTGCCGGGCGCGATTTCTCTTTCTCCGCAGATTTTTCGATTTTCACTACCGGGCGCTTAATGCCTGCGGTTTTTGGCTTCGCTTTCGCCTTCGGTTTGGCTTCTGAGGACGAGTTCTCAATCAGCTTGAACAGATCAATCAGTTCGTCATCCGTCAGGTCGCGCCATTCACCAAGCGGCAGGCCAGACAAGCCAACGTTCATGATACGTGTACGCTCAAGTTTGGTAACTTCATAGCCAAAGTGCTCGCACATACGACGGATCTGACGGTTCAGCCCCTGAATCAGCGTGATGCGAAACACAAACGGCGCTTCTTTTTTCACCTTACATTTCTTGGTGACGGTGCCGAGGATTGGCACACCGGCCCCCATCCCACGGATAAAGTCATCAGTGACCGGCTTATCTACCGTCACCAGATACTCTTTTTCATGATCGTTACCGGCACGCAAGATTTTATTCACCAGGTCGCCGTGGTTGGTCAGAAAGATAAGTCCCTGGGAATCTTTGTCCAGACGACCGATTGGGAACACACGCTTGCTGTGATTCACGAAATCAACAATGTTGTCGCGCTCGCTGTCTTCGGTGGTGCTGACAATCCCTACTGGCTTGTTCAGCGCGATAAAGACCAGATCTTCCGCTTCACGCGGCTCAATCAACCGACCATTCACTTTTACGACGTCGCCAGGCTTTACCTGATCGCCAATGGTGGCGCGTTTACCATTCAGGAAGACATTCCCTTGTTCGATAAAGCGATCCGCCTCGCGACGCGAGCAGATTCCGCTTTCACTGATGTATTTATTTAATCGGATGGATGAGTCGGGCAGCATAGTTTCTCCTTTGACAGCGAAATATACCCTACCTTGTGGGCGATAAAAAATAATCGTGTTCGACTGCCTACGCACTATTTGTGATCTGTCCCAGCTTTTGACACAAAAGTGTTAGCAATGCATACCTGCAATTTTGCTGAGTGAAAACAAGCAGAATCAATACATTAGAGCAACATGCACATCTGTGCCGACAACGCGCAATCTCCACATCAAATGTGCAACACAATCGTTCAGTTCTTAACGCTGAAATAAGTGAAAATAGCTTTGAGATGTGAAACAGATGGGGTTATATCAGATCAAGAAGGCAATTTCGTGATTTGCACAAATGTGCAGGAGTCCAAAAATGGCGATGGAAAACAGCGATGATATCCGCCTGATCGTAAAAATAGCGCAGCTGTATTACGAACAGGATATGACACAAGCGCAAATCGCCCGCGAGCTGGGTATTTATCGCACCACGATCAGCCGGTTACTAAAACGTGGACGCGAGCAGGGTATCGTCACCATCGCCATTAATTACGACTACAACGAAAATCTGTGGCTGGAACAGCAGCTAAAACAGAAATTTGGCCTGAAAGAGGCGGTCGTAGTCTCCTGCGATAGCGAGCAGGAAGATGAACAACTTAATATGATGGGCGTACATGGCGCACAGTTGCTGGAACGCTTACTGGAACCCGGCGACATTATCGGGTTCTCATGGGGCCGCGCGGTACGGGGACTGGTGGAAGGATTATCTCCTGCCAGCCAGTCGCGCCAGCTGATCTGTGTGCCGATTATCGGCGGACCATCCGGCAAGCTTGAAAGCCGCTACCACGTCAATACGCTGACCTACGGCGCTGCGGCAAAGCTCAAAGGGGAATCACACCTGGCAGATTTCCCGGCACTGCTGGAAAACCCGCTGATCCGTAACGGCATTATGCAGTCCCGGCACTTCAAATCGATTTCCGCTTACTGGGATAATCTGGATGTCGCGCTGGTCGGTATTGGGTCTCCGGCAATACGCGATGGTGCCAACTGGCACGCTTTTTACGGCAGTGAAGAGAGTGATGACCTGCATGCCCGCCATGTTGCCGGAGACATTTGCTCGCGCTTTTACGATATCAACGGTGTGACCGTAGAGACCAGGATGAGTGAAAAGACGCTCGCCATCGAAACAGATAAATTAAAACAGGCACGTTACTCCATTGGTATTGCAATGGGTGAAGAAAAATACAGTGGGATATTAGGCGCATTACGTGGGAATTATATTAACTGTTTAGTCACCAACAGTCATACCGCTGAATTATTGTTGAAGTAAATAAATTCTAATTGGTCCTGCCATAATTAATTTTATGTGGGATCCCATTATCTGAAATCGGGAGTTTATTATGCAAACGTGGTTAAACTTGCAGGGAAAAGTCATTATTGTTACCGGTGGTGCATCCGGAATTGGCCTGGCCATTGTCGAGGAGCTATTAGCGCAAGGCGCTAATGTACAAATGGCGGATATTCATGGCGGAGAAGGTAAATATGACAGCCATAGCGGATATCATTTCTGGCCAACGGATATTTCCAGTGCCAAAGAGGTTAATCATACTGTTGCTGAAATTATCCAACGCTACGGACGTATTGATGGACTGGTAAATAATGCTGGCGTTAACTTCCCACGGCTATTGGTTGATGAAAAAGCACCCGCCGGGCAATACGAACTCAACGAAGCTGCTTTTGAAAAAATGGTTAATATCAACCAGAAAGGTGTGTTCTTAATGTCGCAAGCAACGGCACGCCAAATGGTAAAACAGCATAACGGCGTGATCGTGAATGTCTCTTCCGAAAGCGGGCTGGAAGGTTCAGAGGGCCAAAGCTGCTATGCCGCCACCAAAGCCGCGTTGAATAGCTTTACCCGCTCCTGGTCGAAAGAGTTGGGCAAACACGGCATTCGTGTGGTGGGAATTGCGCCTGGCATTCTGGAAAAAACCGGTCTGCGCACCCCCGAGTATGAAGAAGCGCTGGCCTGGACCCGCAACATCACCGTCGAACAGTTGCGTGAGGGTTATACCAAGAACGCGATCCCGATTGGTCGATCAGGGCGCTTAAGCGAAGTCGCTGATTTTATTTGTTATCTTTTATCTGAGCGCGCCAGTTACATCACCGGAGTAACCACTAACATTGCGGGCGGAAAAACGCGCGGCTAAGGAGGTTTTATGGTCAATGCAATCTTCTGTGCTCACGGCAAACTGGCCTGCGCCATGCTGGAATCGGTACAGATGGTCTACGGCGATGTCAACGTCGAAGCGGTGGCATTTGTCCCTGGGGAGAACGCCAGCAACATCGTGGAAAAGCTGGAAAAGTTAGTAAGTATTCACACTAGTGATGAATGGCTGATTGCCGTCGATCTGCAGTGTGGCAGTCCCTGGAATGCTGCCGCTTCGCTGGCAATGCAAAACCCCACCATTCGCGTCATTAGCGGGTTGTCGCTGCCATTAGCTCTGGAACTGGTAGACAACCAAAGCTGTATGAATGTGGATGAACTGTGCGAACACCTGACGACCATTGCTCAACAAACCTGTGTCGTCTGGCAACATCTGGAAACGACCGAAGAGGATTTCTGATGAACATTACCCTTGCTCGTATCGATGACCGCTTGATTCACGGTCAGGTCACCACCGTCTGGTCGAAGGTGGCGAATGCCCAACGAATTATTATCTGCAATGACGACGTTTATAACGATGAAGTACGTCGAACATTATTACGTCAGGCAGCCCCGCCAGGAATGAAGGTTAACGTCGTTAATATCGAAAAGGCGGTCGCTGTTTACCATAACCCGCAATATCAGAGCGAAACCGTTTTTTATTTGTTTACCCGCCCACAGGATGCATTAGCAATGGTAAAACAAGGGGTAAAAATTTCCACGTTAAATATTGGCGGCATGGCCTGGCGACCGGGTAAAAAACAATTAACCAAAGCCGTTTCTTTAGACAGCGACGACATTAATGCGTTTCGTGAGTTAGATAAACTAGGCGTCACGCTGGATTTACGCGTCGTCGCATCCGATCCATCGATTAATATTCTCGAAAAAATAGAAGAACAATCTTTCGCTGAATAAATAAAAATGCCTGTGTACTTATGCTTTAACAGGCAGGGATGTTCACATTCACAAGGTGACATATTATGGAAATAAGTACCCTACAAATTATCGCCATATTCCTATTTTCCTGTATTGCCGGAATGGGCAGCGTGCTGGATGAGTTCCAGACCCACCGTCCGCTGATCGCTTGTACCGTTATCGGACTGATTCTTGGTGATTTAAAAACCGGGATTATGCTCGGCGGCACGCTGGAGTTAATTGCTCTTGGCTGGATGAACGTCGGCGCAGCGCAGTCTCCCGATTCGGCGCTCGCCAGTATTATCTCCGCCATTCTGGTTATCGTCGGTCAGCAAAGCATTGCGACCGGTATCGCCATCGCCCTGCCCGTCGCGGCGGCAGGTCAGGTACTAACCGTCTTTGCCCGTACCATCACCGTGGTGTTCCAGCACGCGGCGGATAAAGCAGCCGAAGAGGCCCGCTTTCGCACCATCGACATGCTGCACGTTTCCGCTCTCGGCGTACAGGCGCTGCGCGTTGCCATCCCTGCATTAATCGTCTCGCTGTTTGTCAGCGCCGATATGGTCAGCAATATGCTCAACGCCATTCCAGAATTCGTCACCCGCGGATTGCAGATTGCCGGTGGCTTTATCGTGGTGGTCGGTTACGCCATGGTGCTGCGCATGATGGGCGTGAAGTACCTGATGCCCTTCTTCTTCCTCGGATTTATTGCCGGAGGGTATCTCGATTTGAGCCTGCTGGCTTTCGGTGGGGTTGGCGTGATTATCGCGCTGGTCTACATCCAGTTGAACCCACAGTGGCGTAAAGCCGAACCGCAGGCGCAACCCGCCTCTTCTCAAGCTCTCGATCAGCTTGATGACTAATGGAGCCCACCATGGAACAGAAAAAACTGACCAAATCCGACCTGTTTAGCATGTTTGTTCGCTCCAACCTCCAGCAAGCGTCATTCAACTTTGAACGCATTCATGGGCTGGGCTTTTGCTACGACATGATCCCGGCTATTAAGCGCCTGTATCCACTGAAAGAGGACCAGGTTGCGGCCCTCAAGCGCCACCTGGTGTTCTTCAATACCACACCTGCCGTTTGCGGCCCGGTAATTGGCGTGACCGCCGCGATGGAAGAAGCCCGCGCGAACGGTGCGGAAATTGACGACGGGGCCATCAACGGCATCAAAGTTGGGCTGATGGGTCCGCTGGCCGGTGTTGGCGACCCGCTGGTATGGGGAACGCTGCGCCCGATTACCGCCGCGCTCGGCGCCTCGCTGGCGCTCTCCGGAAACATTCTCGGGCCACTATTGTTCTTCTTTCTTTTCAATGCAGTACGTCTTGCCATGAAGTGGTACGGCTTACAGCTTGGCTTTCGTAAAGGGGTCAATATCGTCAGCGACATGGGCGGCAACCTGCTGCAAAAACTGACCGAAGGCGCATCAATTCTTGGCCTGTTTGTGATGGGGGTACTGGTCACCAAATGGACCAGCATCAACGTGCCGCTGGTGGTATCGCAAACGCCTGGCGCAGACGGCGCCACCGTCACCATGACCGTGCAGAACATCCTCGACCAACTCTGTCCTGGCCTGCTGGCGCTGGGTCTGACGCTGCTGATGGTACGGCTGCTCAACAAGAAAATTAATCCGGTATGGCTGATCTTCGCCCTGTTTGCGCTGGGGATTATCGGCAACGCGCTGGGCTTCCTGTCCTGATTTTTCCGCCCCGGCGATGCTGGGGCTACTTCAACAAATTGTCCTCGAAAGAGGAAGAGGTGGTAACAATGCAAACAACAACAGCTTTACGCCTTTATGGTAAACGCGATCTGCGCCTGGAAACCTTCGACCTTCCCGAAATGCAGGACGATGAAATTCTGGCCTCGGTCGTGACCGACAGCCTGTGCCTTTCTTCCTGGAAAGAGGCTAACCAGGGCGAGAACCACAAAAAAGTGCCGGATGATGTGGCCACCAACCCGATCATCATTGGCCACGAGTTCTGCGGCGATATTATTGCCGTGGGGAAAAAATGGCAGCATAAGTTTCAGCCCGGCCAACGCTATGTCATTCAGGCTAACCTGCAACTGCCGGATCGCCCGGACTGTCCCGGCTACTCCTTCCCGTGGGTAGGCGGTGAAGCCACGCACGTCATCATTCCTGATGAAGTCATGGAGCAGGACTGCTTGTTGGCCTACGAAGGCGAAACCTATTTTGAAGGCTCGCTGGTTGAGCCACTATCCTGCGTGATTGGCGCATTCAACGCCAACTATCACCTGCAGGAAGGCACTTATAACCATAAGATGGGCATTCGTCCGCAGGGGCGCACGTTAATCCTCGGCGGTACCGGACCAATGGGACTACTGGCGATCGACTATGCACTGCATGGCCCGGTTAACCCTGCGCTGCTTGTGGTAACCGACACCAATAACGACAAGTTGAGCTACGCCCGCAAGCACTATCCATCAGAACCACAAACGTTAATCCACTATCTCCACGCCCAGGATGCGGCTTATGATACCTTGATGGCGTTGAGCGGCGGGCATGGATTTGATGACATCTTTGTGTTTGTGCCCAACGAAGGGCTGGTCACGCTGGCCTCTTCCCTGCTGGCTGCCGATGGCTGCATGAACTTCTTTGCCGGTCCGCAGGATAAGCAGTTTAGCGCGCCGATTAACTTCTACGACGTGCACTACGCCTTCACCCATTATGTTGGGACATCTGGCGGCAATACCGACGATATGCGCACAGCGGTAAAACTGATCGAAGAGAAGAAAGTTCAGGCAGCAAAAGTGGTGACGCACATTCTGGGGCTGAATGCGGCTGGTGAAACAACGCTGGAATTGCCGCAAGTCGGTGGCGGTAAAAAACTGGTTTACACCGGCAAAGCCTTACCATTAACCGCGCTCACCCAGATTGATGATCCAGCCTTGCGCGATATCCTGGAGCGTCATCAGGGGATTTGGTCGCAGGAAGCCGAACAGTACATATTGTCTCACGCCGAGGAGATTTAACATGATTAACCGCGACACCCAGTTGTGCATGTCGCTTGCCGGTCGGCCCGGTAACTTTGGCACGCGCTTTCACAACTATCTGTATGAAAAATTAGGGTTAAATTTTATCTATAAAGCCTTTACTACGCAGGATATTGAGGCCGCAGTGAAAGGCGTTCGCGCACTCGAAATTCGCGGCTGTGCGGTTTCTATGCCGTTTAAAGAGAGCTGCATGCCGTTTCTGGATGTCATCGATCCTTCCGCAAAAGTCATTGATTCCGTCAACACCATCGTCAATGACAACGGTACGCTGGCAGGATTTAACACCGACTACATTGCGGTAAAAAGCCTGATTGCCAGCCACCAGCTCAATAGCAGCGCACGCGTCATAATTCGCGGCAGCGGTGGAATGGGTAAAGCGGTTATCGCCGCGTTTCGCGATGCCGGTTTTCACGATGTGATCGTCGCCGCCCGCAATCGTGAGAGCGGCCCGGCGCTGGCAAAACAGTACGGTTTCCAGTGGCAGCCTCAGCCGGAAGGGATTGCCTGCGATATTCTGGTCAACGTGACGCCCGTCGGTATGGCTGGCGGTAAAGAGAGCGATGAACTGGCCTACAGCGAAGCGATGGTCGCTGCCGCCAGCGTGGTATTTGACGTGGTCGCCCTGCCGCCGGAAACACCGGTAATCAAACTGGCACAACAATTAGGTAAAAAGACCATCAGCGGTGCAGAGGTGATTGCCTTACAGGCCGTAGAGCAGTTCGCCTTGTATACCGGCGTACGCCCGGATGACGCGCTAATCGCCGAAGCAGCAGAATTTGCGCGGGCGGGGTAAAGAAGCAGGAACTGAGCGCCAGGGATGGGCGCTCTAAAATAGCCATTAAGCAGGAAATCAATCGCATCTCGAAGTTCTGCCCTGTTTGCGGTCAGGTCTCTCACACAGTTACCCATATTCTTCACAGGTATGCCTGTCATCATGTGTCATCACCAAGCAGGATGACGATGGATCGTTGGCAGCCTGGATTAAACGCGTGGTTAGAAAAGAGCTGAAGCAGAAAGAGATTGAAGTCTGGTGGCCGGAATTCTGTATCGTTTTCTGAAGATCTGTTTAGAGCGGGGAGCTGACATTGTGCTTAAATAATGATGACTCTGGCAGGATGGGTTTTCAATGATTGAAAGGTAGCCACTAATTCAGGTGACGTAAATGTGTAGCAATCCCCCACTTTAGGCCGATACATTTTCCATTAATCAGGTCGATAACAGAATAACTTGCATTGGGGTGAGCATAGCGAGGGAAACTATTGACAGTCCCTTCTTTAAGAATTGCCAGAGTGCCCTGACTGACATGCCCGTGAGACACAATACATATTGTTTGTTGATGTGATGAGGTATCTTCCAGGTTTTGTAAAAAACGCATAACTCGCTGAGAAGCATGCGCCAGTGACTCCCCCCCAGGTGGACAATACTCTGCATCAAGCCTGAATAACGCATTTGCATCGTTCGGATGTTTTTGTCTGAGTAGTTCTAACGGCATACCTTCAAACTGACCAAAGGCCTGCTCTTTAAGGGCCGGTTCAGCCGTCAATGAACAGCGAAAGTGTTCAGCCAGGCTTTGCCCCATTTGCCAGGCACGTCCAAGCGGAGAAGCGTAAACACGCTCTATTTGATACTCACTTGCACTAAACGCTGCTAGTAGGACGGATGTTTCACGCAAACCCCGACAGGTCAAGGAGCTATCGCTGTGCCCCTGAATAATTCCTTCCAAATTCCACTCTGTTTCTGCGTGTCGAACAAGTATCAATTTCATCGTTAGCGGGCCATGCTCGTTGTTGATCAAAATGCCCCAACTGCGCGATGTCAAACACATACCGTTGAAGCAGCGGAAGGCTTTCCTGCTTTGGAAATAATGAACAAGTGTAGCTTATTGCCGTTATGCAGCGCCTCTGGGTGTGAGGCGCTGAATTTTATCCGTAGTTAACTTCCGCTTATGGCACAGAGCGGACGTACTGGGTGAGTCGGACGCCCGCATAACGTTAACAGGCGTCCAATATTTTGAAGTGGGCCGATTACTTAACCCGCTTCCCCGTTTCGTCAATGACCTTCTCGCCATCCTCTTTGGTAAACGTTCCTTTCTGACCTTCCGGCAGAATATCCAACACTCTTTCTGAAGGGCGACAAAGACGAGTGCCGAGCGGCGTAACGACTACCGGCCGATTAATCAGGATCGGATGTTGAAGCATGAAATCAATCAACTGCTCATCACTAAATTTCTCTTCATCAAGACCCAGGTGTTCGTAAGGCTCAACATTCTTACGCAGTAATGCACGCACCGTAATTCCCATTTCTGAAATAAGTTTAATCAGCTCATCACGGGTCGGTGGCGTATCGAGATAATAAATTATCGTCGGTTCGTTGCCGCTGTTACGGATCATCTCCAGCGTGTTACGAGAAGTGCCGCAGGCAGGGTTGTGATAGATGGTAATGTTGCTCATATCTGTATCTCATTACAAAGTGAGGGAGAGCCGTAACGCCAGCGCGGCCAAAGTGACAAACAGCACGGGCAGAGTCATGATAATGCCGGTGCGGAAGTAATATCCCCAGGTAATCGTTATATTTTTCTGGGCAAGCACATGCAGCCAAAGCAGGGTTGCCAGACTGCCAATGGGAGTGATTTTCGGACCTAAATCGCAGCCAATCACATTGGCATAAATCATTGCCTCTTTGACGATGCCAGTCGCCGTACTCCCGTCAATCGACAGCGCGCCAATCAGTACCGTCGGCATATTATTCATCACCGATGACAGGAACGCGGTCAGGAAACCGGTGCCGAACGTTGCTGCCCATAACCCCTTTTCTGCCAGCAGGTTCAGCACGTCAGACAGATACTCCGTGAGCCCTGCATTGCGCAGGCCATAGACTACCAGGTACATGCCCAGCGAAAAAATAACGATCTGCCATGGCGCACCGCGCAGGACTTTTCCGGTGTTGATGGCATGACCTCTTTTCGCCACTATAAACAGTACTGCTGCGCCAGTAGCCGCTATCGCACTGACCGGGATCCCCAGAGGCTCCAGCACAAAGAAACCGACAAGCAGCAATAACAGGACAATCCAGCCCGCCTTGAACGTTGCCGGATCCTTTATCACACTGGCGGGCGTCTTCAGCAGAGAAACGTCATACGTCGCCGGAATGTCCCTGCGGAAGAAGAGATGCAGCATGACCAGCGTGGCCGCAATCGCTGCCACATCTACGGGGATCATAACGGAGGCATACTGCGTAAAGCCCAGACCGAAAAAGTCCGCCGAGACGATGTTCACCAGGTTAGAAACAATGAGCGGCAGGCTGGCCGTATCTGCAATAAACCCTGCAGCCATGACAAAGGCCAATGTCGTGCCCTGGCTGAATCCCAGTGCGAGCAGCATCGCAATTACAATCGGCGTCAGGATCAGTGCGGCGCCGTCATTGGCAAACAACGCAGCAACAGCGGCCCCAAGCAAGACTATCCACGTAAACAAAAGGCGGCCACGTCCGTTACCCCAGCGGGAGACGTGCAGTGCGGCCCATTCAAAGAAACCGGACTCATCGAGCAGCAGGCTGATGATGATGACCGCAATAAATGCCGCTGTCGCGTTCCAGACGATATTCCAGACAACGGGAATATCAGCGATATGGATGACTCCGGTTCCCAGCGCCAACGCAGCTCCGATACTCGCGCTCCAGCCAATACTCAGGCCTCTGGGTTGCCAGATCACCAGTACCAGCGTCAGTAAAAATATACTCCCTGCCAAAAACATTTCAAACTCCGTTATATATGATTATATGAATATGTTTTTCTGCCTCAACAGGAGGTACAGGCCGACTTTGCCAACCATTCCCGCACATCCTTCCGAAGGCACTGCCAGGACGTCGTGATTGTCTCAGCGGCCCACGCAGGAATATGAGGAGACAGACGATAGTGAATCCATTTGCCTTCCCGACGATCCAGAACTAGCCCAGACTCGCGAAGGATAGCCATATGGCGTGATATTTTTGGCTGTGATTCGGCGGTAGCTGCACAGATATCGCACACGCACAGTTCTCCGGACTCCCGCAGAAGCATGACAATGGCGAGCCGTGTTTCATCCGACAGGATTTTGAAAAGCTGAACAGGTTGTAGCATTTTCCTCTCCGTTCCTTTTAGAGAACACATATGATAAATCATATATATTAATTTTGAAATCATCTGCGCTCTCGGGAGGAGAAAAATAATTGACACTTAAAAAATAGTCTCAGCTTCTATCTCCTCCCTTCCAACATCGTGAGCCATATCAGGAAGGAGTTAGATCGATAGTGGTAGCATTACCGCGGTTTGTAATTTTCTGATTACATGGAGAAATGATGGAACTGCTTTTATTGAGTAACTCGACGCTGCCGGGCAAAGGCTGGATGGAACATGCGCTGCCGCTGATCGCAGAGCAACTGAACGGTCGCCGCACTGCGGTGTTTATTCCATTTGCCGGCGTGACGCAAACCTGGGATGAGTACACGGCGAAAACGGCAGCCATCTTTGCGCCAATGGGCGTTAACGTTACTGGCATTCATACCGTTGCCGATCCGATTGCAGCCATTGAAAACGCCGAACTGGTGATTGTCGGCGGGGGTAACACCTTCCAGTTGCTGAAAGAGAGCCGCGAGCGCGGCCTGCTGGCGCCGATTGTCGATGTCGTCAAACGCGGTGCGCTGTACATCGGCTGGAGCGCGGGTTCCAACCTTGCCTGCCAGACCATCCGCACCACCAACGACATGCCGATTGTCGATCCAAAAGGCTTTGATGCGCTGGGTCTTTTCCCGCTGCAGATTAACCCGCACTTCACCAACGCGCTGCCGGAAGGCCATAAAGGCGAAACGCGTGAACAGCGTATTCGCGAGCTGTTGGTTGTGGCACCGGAACTGACGGTGATTGGTCTGCCGGAAGGGAACTGGATCAAAGTGAGCAACGGTCAATCCGTGCTTGGCGGCCCAAACACCACCTATATCTTTAAAGCGGGCGAAGAAGCGGTTTCCGTTGAGGCGGGTCACTGCTTTTAGTTGGTTTGTTGTCTGATGCCGGATGGTGGCTTCGCCTTATCCGGCATCAAAGTAGACGACAACATTGACGGTTATCCGTAGGCCCGGTAAGCATCAGCGCCACCGGGCAACATTTCACCTGTCCTCGTTAGTACTCGCGCTCGTCGTCTTCATCCGGCTGTTCCAGCACACTGTAAGCCACAGAGCAAAATAGCGAGTTCAGACGCTGCATATCACCCAGCAACGCCAGGTGCAGGGAACTGGTCTCAATGCTCTGCACGTTCTGCTGATGCAGACGATCCACGTGCGCATGCGAATAACGACGGTTAAGGATGCGGAAACGGTGCTTGCTGCGGCGCAGACGACGGGCGCTGGTCACGTCGCCAGAGAAGAATACCGACATCGCCAGTTGCAGATTACTGAGCAGTTGATCGTACAGTGCATCAAGTTCTTTCAGCCCTTCGACAGAGAATGCCCGACGCGCTGCCAGCGACTTGTCGGCAATCTCGCTGCCCATACGCTCAACAATATCCGAAGCCTGTTCAAGGTTGAGCGACATTTCGATAATCTCAGCCCAACGGCGCGACTCTTCTTCTGCCAGTTCATCCTTTGGCATCCTCGCCAGATAGAGCTTAATCGCCGTGTACAGTACGTTGATATCGTCCGCCATCCTGCGCAACTCTTTCTCTTCACGCGGCTCGCCGTGCATCACCTTCTTTAGCCCGTCCATCATCTGCTCCATCGCATCGCCAATACGCAGGGCTTCACGGGCGGCATTGGCCAGGGCCAGAGTTGGGGTATCCAGTGCGCTGATGTCCAGATGCTTAGGCTTCAGGTGGGCGTCCAGTTCCGGCTCATCACGGATAATACGTTTACAAAAACGTGCCATCGGTTCGGCGAACGGCACCATAGCTATGCAACGTACCAGGTTGTAGAAGACATGGAAATAAATGACCAGCTCAGATTTCGGCAGCGGCAGTTCATCCATAAGATTCGCCAACGGATGAACAAACGGCAGGATAATCAGACTCCCCACCAGCTTAAACAGCAGGCTGCCAAGCGCCACGCGACGGGCAGCTGCATTAGCCGCGCTATTGTTGAGCATCGCCAGCAGGCCGGAGCCAAGGTTGGCGCCAATCACCAGGCACAACGCCACCGGGAACGAGATAATGCTGGCAGCGGTCAGGGTTGCCGTCAGCAAAACCGCCGCCAGGCTGGAGTAACTGATAACCGCGAACATGGCGCCAATCAGCGCATCCAGCATAATATCGCCGGTCAGCGAGGCGAAAATAACCTGGACGCCATTAGCCTGAGTTATCGGCGTGACCGCCTGCACAATCAGCTCCAGCGCCAGTAAAATCAACCCCAGCCCGATGCCAACCCGCCCCAGTTGCCCCACGCGGGACTGCTTACGCCCGAGAAAAAAGATCACGCCGATGAAAATCAGCAGTGGCGATAGCCATGAGAGATCGAAAGTCAGGATACGCGCCATCAGCGCGGTCCCCACGTCGGCGCCCAGCACAATGACCAGCGCCGGGGTAAGCGCCACGAGATCCTGGGCGACAAATGAGGTCACCAGCATGGTGGTGGCGTTGCTGCTTTGTACCAGCGCCGTCACGCCGATACCCGCACAAAAGGCGAGCGGCTTCTTTTCAACGCTACGGCTGAGTACGGTACGCAAACGGGCGCCAAAGACGCGCATCACGCCGGTACGCACAATATGTGTGCCCCAAACCAGCATAGAGACAGCAGAAAGCAGGTGTAACAGAGTTAGCACGGAATCAGGTTCTCCTTATCGTTATATGTTCCTGAAGTTCATCGCAATGACATACCGCCTGAGGACGCTACGCTTATCAGGCCTACAAAAATGAGCCATCCGGCAAGCAGTGCCGATGAACGTTCTTTCAGTATAAGGGTTTAAACGTAAGAAAGAGACAGGGCACTCATTGAGTGCCCTGTTTGTTGTAAAGAAAGATGACAGTTTTGTGAATCAGTCAGCGTCGTAGCCGAGGTTTGGCGCTAACCAACGTTCAACTTCTGCCACGCTCATGCCTTTACGGAAGGCATAATCTTCAACCTGATCGCGCTGAATTTGCGCCACGGCGTAATACTTGCTGTCAGGATGGCTGAAATACCAGCCGGAAACCGAGGCGCCAGGCCACATGGCGAAGGATTCGGTGAGCTTCATCCCGGTATGTGCTTCGACGTCCAGCAGCTCCCAGATGGTGGCCTTTTCGGTATGTTCCGGGCACGCCGGGTAGCCCGGTGCCGGACGAATGCCCTGGTAGTTTTCGCGGATCAGCTCTTCGTTACTGAGGTTCTCGTTCGCCGCATAACCCCAGTAGACTTTACGCACGCGCTCATGCAGATATTCCGCGAACGCTTCCGCCAGACGGTCAGCGATGGCTTTCACCATGATCTTGTTGTAGTCGTCATGCTGCGCTTCGAAGGCGTCTGCCAGCGCATCCTCCTCCAGACCGCCGGTCACCGCGAAAGCACCGATGTAATCCGCTTTGCCGCTCAGTTTCGGCGCGACAAAGTCAGACAGGCAGTAGTTGGCGAAGCCGACTTTTTCCGTCTGCTGGCGCAGGTGATGACTCACGCTGATAACGTGCGTACGCGTCTCGTCACGGTAAATCTCGATATCGTCACCCACGCGGTTAGCCGGGAACAACCCCACCACGCCGCGCGGGTTCAGGGTCTTCTCAGCGCTGAGTTTATCCAGCATGTCGTTGGCGTCTTTGAACAGGCGCTTCGCCTCTTCGCCCACTACTTCATCTTCGAGGATGCGCGGATACTTCCCGGCCAGCGACCAGGTCATAAAGAACGGCGTCCAGTCGATGTAATTGCGCAGCGTTTCGATGCTGGCCTCGACTTCCTGCACGCCTAAACGATGCGCGACCGGCGGCGTGTAGCTTTCCCAGTCGAAGGCAAGATCGTTATCACGTGCGGCCTGTAACGTTACCGGCGGCGTGCGAGGTTTCTTACGCGCATGCTGGATGCGCACGGTTTCATACTCTTTACGGGTACGGGCGACAAAGTCATCGCGCTGGGTGTCGGAGAGCAGCGCGGCGACTACGCCGACGGTCCGCGAGGCGTTCTGCACATAAACCGTCGGGCCGCTGTAGTTCTGCTCAATTTTCACCGCAGTGTGCGCTTTTGAGGTGGTCGCGCCGCCAATCAGCAATGGGATGGTGAAGCCCTGACGCTCCATCTCTTTCGCCACGTTGACCATTTCGTCCAGCGACGGGGTGATAAGCCCGGAAAGGCCAATCAGATCGGCATTCACTTCACGCGCCGTTCTGAGGATTTTCTCCGCGGGCACCATCACGCCAAGATCGACGATTTCGTAGTTGTTACACTGCAGCACCACGCCGACGATGTTCTTGCCAATGTCGTGCACATCGCCCTTCACGGTGGCGATGACCATCTTGCCGTTGCTGGAGCCTTTCTCTTTACTGGCTTCGATATACGGTTCGAGGTAAGCCACTGCCTGCTTCATCACGCGGGCGGATTTCACCACCTGCGGCAGGAACATTTTGCCCTCGCCGAACAAGTCGCCGACCACGTTCATGCCGTCCATCAGCGGCCCTTCGATCACCTCAATCGGGCGTTCGGCCTGCTGGCGCGCCTCTTCTGTGTCGAGCTCGATAAATTCGGTAATGCCTTTCACCAGCGAGTATTCAAGGCGCTTTTTCACGTCCCAACTACGCCACTCCGCCATCTGGGCATTCGCGGTGTCGTCGGTTTTACTGCCGCGATATTTCTCCGCCAGCTCCAGCAGACGCTCGGTACCATCTTCACGTCGGTTGAGGATCACATCTTCAACCGCGTCGCGCAGTTCGGTCGGGAGATCGTCATAAATCGCCAGCTGTCCGGCGTTGACGATGCCCATGTCCATCCCGTTGCGAATCGCATAGTAGAGGAATACCGCGTGGATAGCTTCACGTACCGGGTCGTTGCCGCGGAACGAGAAGGAAACGTTAGACACGCCGCCGGAAATCAGCGCGTGCGGCAGCTCGCGTTTGATGTCCTCACAGGCGCCGATAAAGTCCTGCGCGTAGTTGTTGTGCTCTTCAATACCGGTGGCGACGGCGAAAATATTCGGGTCGAAGATGATGTCTTCCGGCGGAAAACCCACCTCTTCGGTGAGAATTTTGTACGCCCGGCGGCAAATCTCGATTTTACGCGCGCGGGTATCGGCCTGGCCCTGCTCGTCAAAAGCCATCACCACCACCGCAGCACCGTAGCGACGCAGCAGCTTCGCGTGATGGATAAAGGTCTCCACCCCCTCTTTCATCGAGATGGAGTTAACGATGCCTTTACCCTGAATGCACTTCAGCCCTTTTTCGATGACTTCCCATTTGGAGGAGTCGATCATAATCGGCACGCGGGCAATGTCCGGCTCGCCAGCAATCAGGTTGAGGAAGCGCACCATCGCCGCTTCGGCGTCGAGCATCCCCTCATCCATGTTGATGTCGATAATCTGCGCGCCGCTTTCCACCTGCTGGCGGGCGACGTCCAGCGCTTCGCTGTATTTCTCTTCTTTGATCAGACGCTTAAATTTCGCTGAGCCGGTGACGTTGGTACGTTCGCCGACGTTAACAAACAGGCTGTCGTCGCCAATGTTCAGCGGTTCAAGGCCGGACAGCCGGCAGGCCACCGGGATTTCAGGCAACTTGCGCGGCGGTAAACCTTCTACCGCCCGGCTCATCGCGGCGATATGTTCCGGCGTGGTGCCGCAACAGCCGCCAACCACGTTGAGAAAACCCGCCTGCGCCCACTCGCGGATTTGCGCCGCCATGGTGTCGGCGTCAAGGTCGTACTCGCCGAAAGCGTTCGGCAGGCCGGCGTTCGGGTGCGCGGTGACATAGCATTCGGCAATGCGTGACAGCTCCTGCACGTACTGGCGCAGCTCGTCCGGGCCTAAGGCGCAGTTCAGACCGAAGGTCAGCGCATCGGCGTGGCGCAATGAGTTATAGAACGCTTCGGTGGTCTGGCCGGAAAGCGTACGCCCGGAGGCGTCGGTAATGGTGCCGGAAAGCATTATCGGCAGCTCAATGCCCAGCGCTTCGAACTCTGTTTTTACCGCGAAAATAGCGGCTTTAGCATTGAGGGTATCGAAGACGGTTTCAATCAGAATCAGGTCACTGCCGCCTTCCACCAGCGCTTTGGTGGATTCGCGATAGGCAGCCACCAGCTGGTCAAAGGTAATGTTGCGGTATGCCGGGTCGTTGACGTCGGGTGAGATAGAGGCCGTACGGTTGGTTGGACCAAGCACGCCCGCGACATAGCGCGGTTTTTCCGGCGTGCGTGCCGTCCACTCATCTGCGCAAGCGCGCGCCAGTTTAGCTGCCGCAAAGTTGATTTCCGCCGACAGGGATTCCATCTGGTAATCCGCCATGGCGATAGTCGTGGAGTTAAAGGTGTTGGTTTCGATGATATCCGCGCCCGCCTCAAAGTAGGCGTTATGGATCGCGGCAATCACCTCCGGCTTGCTGAGCACCAGCAGGTCGTTGTTGCCCTTCAGGTCGCAGGGCCAGTCGGCGAAGCGCTCGCCGCGGAAATCCTCTTCGCTCAGACGATATCCCTGGATCATGGTGCCCATCCCGCCGTCCAGCACCAGAATACGTTCATTTAACTGCTGACGTAATTGTTCTACTTTGCTGCTCACACTCGCTCCCGACAACGCTCAACCAGACCGAAAAAAACTCAACAGGTCATACTGGCACAAACCTGAGAGGCGGAAAAGAGAACAACGGCCAACATGAGACATGTTCAGCTTCACTCATCCGATCAGTACAGGAATTCTTGCATTATAATCGAATAAAACGAAAATGATTTCCACGATACAGAAAAGGAGTCCGCCATGGTTGCCCCTGTCCCCGCTAAACGCGGTAGAAAACCCGCCGCTGCCACTACGCCTGCAACCGGACAGGTTCAGTCTTTGACCCGGGGTCTGAAGCTACTGGAGTGGATTGCGGAATCCAACGGCAGCGTGGCGCTAACCGAGCTGGCGCAGCAGGCCGGTCTGCCCAACTCCACGACTCATCGTCTGCTGACCACCATGCAGCAGCAGGGTTTTGTCCGCCAGGTGGGCGAATTAGGCCACTGGGCCGTGGGCGCGCATGCGTTTATTGTCGGCAGCAGCTTTTTGCAAAGCCGCAATCTGCTGGCGATTGTGCACCCTATTCTGCGCAAACTAATGGAAGATTCGGGTGAGACGGTAAACCTCGCCGTACTGGATCAAAGCGACCATCAGGCCATTATTATCGACCAGGTGCAGTGCACCCAGTTGATGCGCATGTCTGCGCCTATCGGCGGCAAGCTGCCGATGCACGCCTCCGGCGCGGGCAAGGCATTTTTATCTCAATTGAGTGAAGAACAGGTTACCGGCCTGCTGCACCGCAAAGGGCTGCACGCGTATACCCATGCCACGCTGGTGTCGCCGGTCCATCTGAAAGAGGATTTGGCGCAGACGCGTAAGCGCGGCTATTCCTTTGATGATGAAGAACACGCGCTGGGCCTGCGCTGCGTGGCGTCGTGCATTTATGATGAACACCGTGAGCCGTTCGCCGCCATCTCCATTTCCGGGCCAATTTCACGTATTACCGATGACCGCGTGACCGAGTTTGGCGCAATGGCGATCAAAGCAGCGAAAGAAGTCACGCTGGCGTACGGCGGGTTTAGATAAGCAAGGGTTGGGACTGATTTGTTAACATGATAAGCGCAGCGCCATCAGGCGCGGCGTACATTGTCGGATGGCGGCGCAAAGGCCTTATCTGGCCGACGGTCGGTTTCATAACGTACGCTAAACCGCTGCCGACGACGGTAAGCGTAAACATCTTCCACGTGCCCTTCACGGATCCGCGTTTGCAGCCCTCGCCAGTAGTCGGCGCTGAACAGGTCGGCGTGCATCTCCTCAAACAGCGGCCCGATGCGCGGGTCGGCACATAGCCAGTGACGAAACTCTTCCGGGAAGACATCCCCCGGCGACACGCTGTACCACGGTTCAGCGCTCATCTCATCCTCTGAGTAGCGCGGCGGTGGGATATGGCGGAAATTCACCTCCGTCATATAGCAAATTTCATCGTAGTCGTAGAACACCACGCGCCCGTGGCGGGTAACGCCAAAGTTCTTAAACAGCATATCTCCCGGGAAAATATTGGCGGCGGCCAGCTGACGAATGGCGTTGCCGTACTCTTCTATCGCGTCGCGCAGCTGCTGGCCTTCGACCTGCTCCAGCCAGATATTCAGCGGCACCATGCGCCGTTCGATATACAGATGGCGAATAGCAATCTGATCGCCGAGATCGGTAATTTTTTCCGGCGCTTCCTGTAGCAGCAGGGCCATCAGCGCCGGGTCGATTTGCCGTTTATCCAGTACAAAGTTTTCAAACTCCTGGGTATCGGCCATGCGCCCGACGCGGTCGTGCTCTTTCACCAGCTGGTAGCAGGCGCGGACGTGCGCGGCGGACATCTCCTTTTGCGGCGCAAATTTGTCTTTGATGATTTTAAACACCCGGTCGAAGCCCGGTAGGGTAAACACCAGCATCACCATGCCGCGGATCCCCGGCGCTTCGATAAATTGCTCATCGCAATCAGCGAGATAGAGCAGATACTCGCGGTAGCTTTCAGTCTTCGCATGTTTCTGACAGCCAATCGCCATATACAATTCAGCGGTGGTTTTACCGGGCAGGATCTCGCGCAGCCACTCCACTAACGCCGCGGGCAGTGGGGCATAAACCATAAAATAGGAACGGGCAAAGCCAAACACAATGCTCGCTTCCGCCGTCGTGGTCAGACAGGTATCGACAAACAGTTCGCCTTCGTCAGTCCGGTGGATTGGCAATAAAAACGGCAGCGTCCCGGAAGGGGTAATCAGCTTACCGACCAGCCAGGCGGCCTTATTGCGATAAAACAGTTCGTTCGCCACCTGTAAATGACAGCGCGGCAACACATCCGCACCCAGCGTTTCGGTCAGGTGTTCGATGATGTAGTGGATATCACGATGTTTATTCTGCCACGGTAGACGCAGAGGCAGATCGCTGAGGACGCGGGTGAGCAGCCACTCCCAGCCGGTATCAGGAAAAAAGTCTTTCGCCAGCGGGCGGGGGATCGTGCGAAAACGGCGCTCTGGCTGAGAGCTAAAAATAAACAGCCGCTCGGGAGTCAGCGAGCGGTGGTCAAATAACCGGCAGTAAACGGAGTTAAAGAAGCTCTCCGCAATCTCGAAGCGCGGATAATCCGGCAAGAGCCGGGTGTAATGATCTTTCACGCGGAGCAAAAAACCCGCGTCGGTACTTTTGCCGTCAGTAATGCAGCGCAGCTGTTCCACCACCAGACCCACATGGTGATCGTAAAGGTGAATACGGCTTTTCATCGCCTGCTGAACCGCATGCCAGTCGGCATGTTCAAAACGCTGCTGCGCGCCGGAGGTGACTTCCAGAAAACGCCCGTACTGGGCGTCGAAACCTTGCAAGATAGTCTGAGCAATCAGTAATTCCAGGCCACGCGTCATCGATTTCTCCCATCCGGCACAACGTCATGCCGGATGGCGCATGCGCTTTTCCGGCCTACATCCCTTCGTAGGCCCGGCAAGCGCAGCGCTACCGGGCATTGATCAGAACTGCGATTCTTCGGTGGAACCCGTTAACGCGGTAACGGAAGAGGCGCCGCCCTGAATGATGGTGGTAACTTTATCGAAGTACCCGGTACCCACTTCCTGCTGGTGGGACACGAAGGTATAACCGTCTTTTGCCGCCGCAAATTCTGGCTGCTGAACCTTCTCAACATAGTGGCGCATGCCTTCACCCTGCGCATAGGAGTGCGCGAGGTCGAACATGTTGAACCACATGCTGTGAATACCCGCCAGGGTAATGAACTGGTATTTATAGCCCATGTCCGACAACTGCTGCTGGAAGCTGGCAATGGTTTTATCATCCAGATTTTTCTGCCAGTTAAACGACGGCGAACAGTTGTAGGCCAGCAGTTTACCCGGGAATTTCGCATGAATAGCATCGGCAAAGCGCTTCGCCAGTTCGAGGTCTGGTGTGGAAGTTTCACACCACACCAGATCCGCATACGGCGCGTAGGCCAGACCGCGGCTGATCGCCTGCTCAATACCAGCATGTGTACGGAAGAAGCCTTCGCAGGTACGTTCGCCAGTAATGAACTCGCTGTCGTAGGCATCGCAGTCAGAGGTAATCAAATCAGCTGCGTCAGCATCGGTACGCGCAATCACCAGCGTCGGCACGCCCATGACGTCGGCAGCCAGACGGGCAGCCACCAGTTTCTGGATAGCTTCCTGAGTCGGCACCAGCACCTTACCGCCCATGTGACCGCATTTTTTCACTGATGCGAGCTGATCTTCGAAGTGAACGGCTGCTGCACCAGCCTCAATCATCGATTTCATCAGTTCAAACGCGTTCAGAACCCCGCCAAAGCCCGCTTCCGCATCAGCAACGATCGGCAGGAAGTAATCCACGTAGCGCGGATCGTTCGGCTCAATACCACTTGACCATTGGATCTGATCCGCACGACGGAAAGTGTTGTTGATCCGATCCACCACTGCCGGGACGGAGTTCGCCGGATACAGCGATTGATCCGGATACATGCTGGAGGCCAGGTTAGCATCTGCCGCTACCTGCCAGCCTGAAAGGTAGACCGCTTCAATACCGGCTTTAGCCTGTTGCAGCGCCTGGCCGCCGGTCAGCGCGCCGAGGCTGTTGATATACCCTTTCTTCGACTCACCGTGCAGCAGACGCCACATTTTCGCCGCGCCAAGCTGCGCCAGCGTGCATTCCGGGTTGACCGAGCCACGTAATTTCACCACATCCTCCGCGCTATACGGACGGGTGATGCCTTCCCAGCGCGGTTGAGTCCACTCTTTCTGTAATTCTTCGATTTGTTGAGTACGGGTTTTCATGTGCAGATGCTCCATATTGTTATGTGGTGAGTTAAGCCAGCAGGCGGTAACCTGGCAGGGTCAAGAAATCGATCAGTTCATCAGAGGTCGTGATTTGCTCCATCAGGCGCGCGGCATCGTCAAAACGCCCGCTGCTGTAGCGGTGCTCGCCCAGTTCGTCCTGAATCACCAACATCTCTTCGGCCAGCATCTGGCGGAACAGCGGTTTGGTCACCGGCTTGCCGTTGCTGAGCGTCTTCTGGTGGTGGATCCACTGCCAGATGGAGGTGCGGGAGATTTCGGCGGTGGCCGCATCTTCCATCAGACCGTAAATCGGTACGCAGCCGTTACCGGAGATCCACGCCTCGATGTACTGCACCGCGACACGGATGTTGGCTCGCATACCCTCTTCGGTACGCTCACCGTCACAAGGCGCCAACAGCTGTTCAGCGGTAATTGGCGCATCTTCTTCACGCGTCACAAACAGCTGATTTTTGTTTTCTCCGAGCACGTCGTTGAATACCGTCATTGCGGTATCTGCCAGGCCCGGATGGGCAATCCATGTACCGTCATGACCGTTATTCGCTTCCAGCGCTTTATCCGCTTTTACCTTGGTCAGAACCTGGTTGTTACGCTCGGCATCTTTACTGGGAATGAACGCAGCCATGCCGCCCATCGCAAACGCGCCGCGTTTGTGACAGGTTTTAATCAACAGACGCGAGTAGGCGCTGAGGAATGGCTTATCCATCGTCACTACCTGACGGTCCGGCAGCACGCGATCCGGGTGGTTCTTCAGGGTTTTGATATAGCTGAAAATGTAATCCCAGCGGCCACAGTTCAGGCCCACAATATGGTCACGCAACGCGTGCAGAATTTCGTCCATCTGGAAAACAGCGGGCAACGTTTCAATCAGCAGGGTCGCTTTGATAGTGCCGCGCGGCAGATTAAAGCGGTCCTCTGCATAGCTGAACACCTCACTCCACCAGGCAGCTTCTTGCCAGGCCTGCGTTTTTGGCAGATAGAAATACGGGCCACTGCCTTTTGCCAGCAACGCTTTATAGTTGTGGAAGAAGTAGAGTGCAAAATCGAACAGGCTGCCCGGGATGGATTCGCCACGCCAGGTGACGTGTTTTTCCGGCAGATGCAGACCGCGCACACGACACACCAATAAAGCTGGATTGGGTTTAAGTTGATAAATTTTACCCGCTTCGTTGGTGTAACTAATGGTGCCATTGACCGCATCGCGCAGGTTGATCTGCCCGTCGATAACTTTGCTCCACTCAGGGGCCAGCGAATCTTCAAAGTCAGCCATAAAGACTTTGACGTTCGCGTTCAGCGCGTTGATGACCATCTTGCGCTCAACCGGTCCGGTAATCTCTACGCGGCGATCCAGTAAATCATCAGGAATACCGCGAATTTTCCAGTCGCCCTCACGAATGGAAGCTGTTTCCGAAATAAAATCAGGCAACTTACCGTTATCAATATCCTGCTGCTGCTGGATCCGCGCAGCCAGAAGCTTATTCCGCTTAGGCGTAAATCTTGTCACCAGTTCAGTCAGAAACTCCACCGCTTCTCCGGTCAGAATTTGCTGTTCTTGTTCGCCGCGCGGCCTGGTAAAGACCAGTTCATCGGTTGTCGTTGCCTGTTGATTCATTGCGTAGTTCCTCGTCAGTGATCCAAACACATCCCCAATGCGAACGAAGGATCGTTGTGCGGTTTTCGTTCAGCACAACTAAGACTACTCATTTAAATCTCAAAATCAAAAACAATTTCCATTTTTAATTTAATTATCAATTAACCTATTGATAACAATATAAATAAAATTTAATTACACATTGAGGTGCGTTTCGGAAATAAAAAAGGCACCCGAAGGTGCCTGATTCAACATGCTGAAACGCTTAAGGATCGTCTGCTACAGAAGATTAATCCAGCGTTGGATTCATGTGACGCAGATCATATGGCGTGATCTGGTAGACGTAATAGTTGAGCCAGTTGGTAAACAACAGATTGCCATGGCTACGCCAGGTTGCCCGCGGTTTGTTTTGCGGGTCATCTTTCGGGAAGTAGTTATAGGGTACTTCCGGGGATAAGCCCGCTTCAACGTCACGAAAATATTCGCTACCAAGCGTGTGCGCGTCATACTCCGGATGACCCGTCACAAAGGCAATGCGTTTATCTTTACTGGCGAACAGATAGGCATCGCCCTCTTCCGTTTCGGCAAAAATCTCGAGATCGGTATAGTCGCGGATAAGTGCGGCAGGGAAATCGGCATAGCGCGAATGAGGGGCCAAAAATGCGTCATCAAATCCGCGCGTCAGCAACGCATGAGGATGCAGAATATGATGCTCATACACGCCGGAGAGTTTGTCCGTGCGGGTTTGTTTGGGAATGCCATAAAGGATATTCAATGCGGCTTGCACCGCCCAACAGACAAACAGCGTCGAGGTAACGTGATCTTTTGCCCATTCAAGCACTTGCTTAATCTGCGGCCAGTAAGCCACGTCATTAAACTCAACCAGACCCAGCGGTGCCCCTGTAACAATCAGTCCATCAAAGTTCTGATCGCAGATATCCTCGAAATTACAGTAAAAGTTATTCAGATGCTCCGTTGGGGTGTTGCGTGACTCGCGGGCATCGATGCGCAATAGCTGAACATCTACCTGTAGCGGTGAGTTAGACAATAAACGCAGGAACTGGTTTTCCGTTTCAATCTTCTTCGGCATCAGGTTAAGGATGAGCACTTTCAGTGGACGAATTTCCTGACCGGAAGCGCGGGAGGTCGTCATGACAAAGACGTTTTCCTCACGCAAGAAATTGACGGCGGGTAGCTCGTCCTGCACGCGAATTGGCATAACCTGATAACCTCACAACATACGTTTAAACGTTTAGACATCCAGACAGCTGAAGATACCCAGGAATCATGCGAATGTCGAGCCTGCATCCTCAAGTTGAGAAAGTTTCACGGCTCCTTGCTGTAGAATAGTGCAGTAAAGAAAAAAGGAGAATGCTATGACCATTACCATTCGTCGTTCGCGCCAGGACGAAGGAGACAAGTTAGTTTCTATTTGGTGTCGCTCAGTGGATGCCACGCACCATTTCCTCTCTGCGGATTATCGAATTGAGCTGGAGGAGTTGGTACGTTCATTTTTACCAGAAGCCCCTCTATGGGTTGCAGTAACAGGGCAGGATGAGCCAGTCGCCTTTATGCTTCTGACCGATCAGCATATAGATGCCTTATTTGTCGATCCGGATGTGCGTGGTAGTGGCGTTGGTAAGCTGCTGATTGAACATGCTTTATCAATGAGTTCCACGTTAACAACTAACGTTAATGAACAGAATGAGCAAGCGGTTGGATTCTATAAGAAGATGGGATTCAGCGTGACGGGACGTACAGAGGTGGACGATCTTGGGCGACCGTACCCGTTGCTCAGTCTCGTGCGCGGGTAGCAGGACAAGCTTTTGCGTGGTGCGGAATTGCCTGATGCGCTGCGCTTATCAGGCCTGCAAAATACGTTCAGCCCAGCGCAGGCCGGATAAGGCGTTTACGCCGCATCCGGCAGGTTTCATTTCGTACAGACGCAAAAAAGCCCATCCGGCAGGATGGGCTTCTTCACTTAATTGATGCCTGGCAGTTCCCTACTCTCGCA
>NZ_SZXG01000040.1:0-238963 GCF_005281305.1 Citrobacter sp. wls706
GGCTGACAAGGGGAAATTTAAAATAACTTTCCGAGTGCGTATTTTTTCACCAAAAACACCATTAACATGCCATAAAATAAGCAATTTGCCGTTTTTGCAGCCGCAATCACACTTCCTGGTGGCATACTAATGAATAAGAAAAAGAGTAAGGAATAACATTCATGCCTTTAAATGCCCAACAGCTAGCCGCACAGAAGAATCTGTCCTACGTTCTGGCCGAAAAGCTAGCCCAGCGAATATTAAAAGGTGAATACGCACCGGGCGCTATCCTGCCCGGTGAAATAGAGCTGGGCGATCAGTTTGGCGTGAGTCGTACCGCAGTAAGAGAAGCGGTAAAAACGTTAACGGCAAAAGGTATGGTATTACCACGCCCGCGTATTGGCACTCGCGTCATGCCTCAGGCAAACTGGAACTTCCTCGACCAGGAGCTGCTTACCTGGTGGATGACGGAAGATAATTTCCCTCAGGTCATAAAACATTTTCTGGTGATGCGTATCAGCCTGGAGCCACAAGCCTGTTTGCTGGCGGCGACTATCGGGACGGCAGAACAGAAAGCGCATCTCAATACACTGATGGAAGAGATGGTCGAGCTGAAAAGAAATTTCCGGCGCGACCGTTGGATAGAAGTTGATATCGCCTGGCATGAGCACATCTATGAAATGAGTGCGAATCCGTTCCTTATCTCCTTTGCATCACTGTTCCATTCCGTCTACCAGACCTACTTTACCTCTATTACCTATAACGATGTGGTGAAGCTGGATTTGCACCAGGCTATTGTCGATGCAATAGAGGATAGCGATGGCGATCGCGCCTTCACCGCCTGTCAGGCATTGCTGATAGCACCGAACGTGCTACCGGATAAATAATATGTCAGAAAAGAAATCTCGCAGTATGGCCGGGCTGCCATGGATAGCAGCCATGGCCTTTTTTATGCAGGCATTAGACGCCACTATCCTCAATACCGCTTTACCCGCAATAGCGCACAGCCTTAACCGCTCTCCACTCGCCATGCAGTCGGCTATTATCAGTTATACCCTGACGGTCGCCATGCTGATCCCGGTGAGTGGATGGCTGGCAGACAGGTTCGGTACCCGACGCGTCTTTATGATTGCCGTGAGCCTGTTTACGCTGGGATCGCTGGCCTGCGCGCTATCCAGTTCCTTAAGTGAACTGGTAGTTTTCCGCGTCATCCAGGGCATCGGCGGCGCGATGATGATGCCTGTTGCCCGTCTGGCTTTATTGCGAGCTTACCCACGCAGCGAACTACTCCCAGTGCTTAACTTCGTGACCATGCCGGGTCTTGTGGGCCCAATTTTAGGTCCGGTATTGGGCGGTGTTCTGGTGACGTGGGCCAGTTGGCACTGGATCTTCCTGATTAGTATTCCCATTGGCGTGGCGGGTATCTTCTATGCACGCAAATATATGCCGAACTTCACCACGCCGCGCCGCGGCTTTGATATGACAGGTTTCTTCCTCTTTGGCCTGAGTCTGGTGTTGTTTTCCAGTGGTGTTGAGCTGTTTGGTGAGAAGCTTGTCGCTACCTGGGTCGCACTCAGCATTATTGTGACCAGTATTCTGTTGCTGCTTGCCTACATTCGTCACGCGCGTCGTCACCCAATGCCGCTTATATCGCTTCCAATATTTAAGACCAGAACCTTTTCCGTCGGGATCGCTGGAAACCTTGCCACGCGTCTGGGTACAGGATGTGTGCCGTTCTTAATGCCGCTGATGCTGCAGGTAGGCTTTGGATATCCGGCGCTAATTGCTGGTTGCATGATGGCGCCAACGGCGCTGGGCTCAATACTGGCAAAATCGATGGTGACACAGGTACTACGCCGACTCGGCTACAGAACGACACTGGTGGGTGTTACGGTGTTTATCGGCCTGATGATTGCGCAATTCGCTTTGCAATCTCCTGCCATGCCGGTCTGGATGTTGATCCTACCGTTGTTTATTTTAGGTATGGCGATGTCCACCCAGTTTACCTCAATGAATACCATCACTCTGGCGGACCTGACCGATGAGAACGCCAGCAGCGGTAACAGCGTGCTGGCCGTTACGCAGCAACTGTCGATCAGTTTAGGGGTCGCTATCAGCGCCGCCGTCCTGCGTATCTATGAAGGCATGGAAGGTACCAATACGGTTGAACAGTTCCATTACACCTTCATAACCATGGGCGCGATCACTATTGTCTCTGCGCTGATGTTTATGCTGCTAAAAGCCAAAGATGGACGTAACCTGATCAAAGATCGGCACAAGCCTAAACCGACCCCCGCGCCATCAAAACAGGAGTAAGTTGCAGGCGTTGCTGCTGCAATGCGGGCTGCGCCATCCGGTGGATTAACACATCGATGGCCAGTTCGCCCAATTCATCTTTGGGTTGATGGATGGTCGTCAGCGGTGGCGTCATATAGCGTGCCAGTTCGATATCATCATAACCCACCACCGCCATATCCTGCGGAATGCGCAATCCTGACTGATACAATGCCTGATACGCGCCGACGGCCATTGCGTCGTTCCCTGTGAAAACGGCCTGCGGTCGCTGTTTATGTGATAACAACGTTTGCATAGCTTCAAAACCACCGCCGAACTCAAAGTCACCAGTGATCTCGTAACCTTCCGGGACCGGCAAGCCCGCTCGCTTCATAGCCGCCCGATATCCTTCCAGACGTAAACGCGCCGGTGTTTTATCCAGCGGCCCGGTAATACAGGCAATGCGGGTAAAACCTTTATCGATAAGATGCTGAGTGGCTAAGTCCCCGCCTAACAGGGAGTTATCCTGAATCAAATCGCTTTCGCCATCAAAGGGCGACCAGTCCATCATCACGGTAGGAATAGAAGGATAGCGTTGCATTATCTCTCTGGAAGGCTGATGTGTTTCCGTGCAGAGCAGCAGCAAGCCATCCACCCGTTTTTGCATCAACGTTTCCAGATTGCGGTTCATGCGCTGTTCATCGCCTTCGGTATTGCATAACACCAGGCTGTAGCCGCGTTCAAAACAGCTACGTTCAACGCCGCGAACCAGCTCGGAATAAAAAGGATTGGTACTGGCAGTGATTAACATGCCGATGGTGCGGGTCTGGTTTAACTTGAGGCTACGCGCCAGCGCGGAAGGCGCGTAGTTAAGCTCTTTAATTGCCGCTTCAACTTTGTCAGTGACAGACTCACTGACAAAGCGATCTTTATTGATGACGTGAGAAACCGTCGACGTAGAAACACCCGCCAGGCGGGCGACGTCCTTCATTGTAGCCAAGCGTTACCTCTGTTGACTTAAAAACGCTTCTATTTCTTCGCGCCATGGAACGGAAGGCTGCGCACCTTTACGGGTGACCGCAATCGCCGCAGCTGCATGGGCAAAACGGATCGCTTCAGGCAGCGGTGTCTCTTCCAGTAACGCTGTAATTAATGCGCCGTTAAAGGTATCCCCGGCAGCGATGGTATCAACGGCGTCCACTTTAAAACCAGGCACTCGATGACCTTCACCATTCACGCTGGCCCACACTCCGCGACTACCTAAAGTAATCAGTACAGTATGGATCCCTTTCGCGTGTAATGCCTGCGCTGCTTTGGCCGCATCTTCATCGTTTTCTACCCGGATCCCCGTCAGCTTCTCAGCCTCGGTTTCATTCGGGGTAATAATATCCACCAGCGCCAACAGCTCGTCAGAAAGTTCACGCGCCGGAGCCGGGTTAAGGGCGACCGTAGTCTTATTTTGCTGGGCAATTTTTGCCGCAGCCAGCACGCTTTCGATCGGCGACTCTAACTGCATCAGTAAGGCGGAGGCCTGCGCAATGCGATCGCGCTGTGCTTCCACCAGCGCAGGAGAAAGGGCTGCGTTTGCACCGGCGTGAATGCCAATGACGTTCTCGCCATCACCATTAACAAAAATCAGTGCCACACCGGTCGATTCCCCCGAAATGACGCTGATCGGCGCAATATCGATATTATCTTTGGCCAACTGTTTACGCACACTTTCGCCAATATCGTCATCCCCCGTACAGGCAATGAACGCGATGTTCGCGCCACTACGACCCGCAGCAACAGCCTGATTAGCGCCTTTTCCGCCAAATGCGACCTGATAATGGCTACCGGTTACGGTTTCACCAGGCGTTGGGAAAGATTTAAGGTTGAGGATGTGATCGGCATTGATGCTGCCAAGAACGACGAGGTTGCCTGCGGTTTTCATGTTCGGAGTGTCCAGTAAAGTGCGCCACCGGGTTAGGGTGGCGCGTGCCCTGCTTTTCTTTTTACGCTTTCATCCTTAGAACCAGGCCCAGGGATGGCGTATTTATGTCTCCATCAGGCCGCGAGCGACCTGAATCGGTATTACTGCTTGATGACCAGCTTCAGATCAACCGGATATTTAGCCTGAACCTTCTCGCCTTTCAGAACCTTATCCGCAGTTTCCACGCCTTTCACGCCGATCTGATCCGGCAACTGAGCAATGGTCGCAGCCAGTTTGCCATCATTTACTGCTTTTTCGCCATCTGGCGTGCCGTCAAATCCAACCACCATCACATCAGATTTACCTGCGGTTTGCAGTGCGCGCAGCGCACCCAGCGCCATTTCATCGTTCTGGGCAAATACGGCCTGCACGTCAGGATGCGCGGTCAGCAGGTTCTGCATGACGTTCAGACCTTTGGTGCGGTCGAAGTCTGCCGGCTGGCTGGCCAGTACGTTAAATTTGTGTGCCGCAACGGCCTGCTGGAAACCTTCGCCACGCTCACGCGCCGCTGAAGTACCGGCAATCCCCTGCAGTTCGATAACCTTCGCGCCTTCACCTGCTTTCTTCGCGATGTAATCCCCCGCAATTTTACCGCCCAGCACGTTATCAGACGCAATGTGGCTCACCACATCACCTTTTGTAGCCTGACGATCCAGGGTAATAACCGGGATCTTCGCCTGGTTAGCCATCTTCACGGCGTTACCCACGGCATCAGAGTCAGTCGGGTTAATCAGCAGAATTTTAGTTCCACGAACCGTTAAGTCCTGAACGTTAGCCAGCTCTTTCGCCGGGTTGTTCTGTGAATCCAGAATCACCAGGTTATAGCCCAGTTTATCGGCCTCTTTTTGCGCGCCATCCTTCAGCGACACAAAGAACGGGTTATTGAGGGTGGAGACCACCAGCGCAATGGTATCTTTCGCCATCGCATTCGCGCTCACGGTGGCGCTCAGCGCAACAGCAGAAACCAGGGTAGCCAGTTTTTTCATGTTCATATTTAAGATGTCCTGTAATCGTTGTTACTGCTTTTTGTTGTCTACCAGTACCGCCAGCAAAATCACCACCGCTTTGACGATCATCTGGTAATAGGAGGATACACCTAACAAATTCAAACCATTATTGAGGAAACCAAGAATCAATGCGCCGATCAGCGTCCCAACAATACGTCCTTTACCGCCCGCCAGGCTGGTACCGCCTAACACCACCGCAGCGATAGCATCCAGCTCATAGCCAGTACCTGCCGTCGGCTGCGCAGAGGAGAGGCGAGCCACTTCAATGATACCCGCCAGCGATGCCAGCAGACCGCACAGGGAGTAAACGATAATTTTGATTTTACTCACGCTGATACCGGACAAACGCGTCGCCGCTTCGTTACCGCCCAACGCGTAGATATAACGACCCAGACGCGTATGATGCAGCATGTACCACGCCGCCAGGAAGACAATCCCCATGATCCACACAGGCGTAGGGACGCCTAACGGACGACCAATACCAAACCAACCAAACAGATCGGCATTGTCAGTAAACCCGGTATTTACCGGACTGCCGTTGGTGTACACCATGGTCACACCACGCAGTAGCAGCATCATCACCAGCGTGGCGATAAACGCCTGCACGCGGCCTTTCGCGACAATGACCCCGGTTACTGCGCCAATGGCAGCGCCGAGCGCCAGAGCAGCGGCAACGGCTACCAGCGCATTGACTTCAATACCGACAATGGACGCTGCAACCGCACCGGTAAGCGCCAGCAAGGAACCGACGGACAGATCGATACCCGACGTCAGGATGACCAGCGTCATGCCGACGGCCATGATGGCGTTTACCGACGTTTGCTGGAGAATGTTGAACAGGTTATTAACGGTAAAAAAGTTGGGGCTCATGGTGGAAACAATCGCGATCAGCACTAACAGAGCGATGAGCGACTTTTGCTCCAGAAGCCATGCTTTAGTGAAATAACGGCGACCAGAAACAGCCTGGGTAGTCATCTTTTTTACTCCTGATTCACGCGATTAAGCTTGCCCACAGCGGCAGCCATTAATACTTCCTGAGTGGCCTGCTCGCGAGTGAACTCACCGCCGAGATGCCCTTCATGCATAACGATAATACGATCGCTCATGCCCAATACTTCTGGCATCTCAGAGGAGACCAGAATGATGCTCAGCCCATCGGCCTTAAACTGGTTGATAAGCTGATAAATTTCTTTCTTAGCCCCAACGTCGACGCCGCGCGTTGGCTCATCGAGGATCAGGACCTTTGGTCGGGTCATCAGACCGCGCGCAATGGCCACTTTCTGCTGATTACCGCCTGAGAGCAGGCCGATAGCCTGTTCCATCGATGGCGTTTTAACATTGAACAGACGAATAAAATCACCTACCGCCTGCTGCTCATCTTTATGCTTCAGGCTTCCACCGGCGCGGCTGAAATAGCGCAGCGCGGTCAGTGACATATTCTCTTTCACCGACATGCCCAGCACTAAGCCATCACGTTTACGGTCTTCAGAAATATAGACGATGCCGTTTGCAAGGCCATCTTGTGGCGAACGGGTGACAACTTCATGCCCATCAAGCGTGACGTAGCCGCTGGTGCGCGGCAATGCGCCATACAACACTTTCATCAGCTCGGTACGTCCGGCGCCCATCAGCCCCGATACGCCAAGGATCTCGCCTTTACGCAGCGTGAACGAAACATCGTTTACCCCAGGGCCGCACAGATTATCAACCTTCAGACGGATATCACCCGGCGCTTTTTCCAGACGCGGGTACTGATCTTCCAGCTTACGTCCCACCATCATTTCAATCAGCGAGTCTTCGGTCAGCGTTGCGACTTCACGCTCGGCAATAAACTGCCCGTCACGGAAGACGGTCACGTCATCACAGATTTCGAAGATCTCTTTCATACGGTGGGAGATATAGACAATGCCGCGCCCCTGCGATTTCAGCTCGCGGATAACTCGGAACAGAGATTCGGTTTCGGTATCGGTGAGCGCATCCGTCGGCTCATCCATAATGATGACCTTCGATTCAAAGCTCAGCACTTTAGCAATTTCGACCATTTGCTGATCGCCAATCGACAGCTCACCGACCAGCCTGTCGCTTTTAAAGCGTAGATTGAGTTTGGCGAGCAGCAGATCGGCTTCGGCGTACATCTTCTTCCAGTCAATTTTGCCAAAGCGATTCACAAACTCACGGCCAAGAAAAATGTTCTCAGCGATAGTGAGTTGCGGGATCAAGTTAAGTTCCTGGTGGATGATACCAATGCCGGCTTCCTGAGAGGATTTTGGACCGTTAAAGGTGGTCTCTTTCCCCAGCCACAATAAAGAGCCAGCATCACGGGTGTAGATCCCGGTCAGCACTTTCATCATGGTAGATTTGCCCGCGCCGTTTTCGCCCACCAGCGCCATTACGCGGCCTGGATAGACATTCAGCGCAGCGCCGGATAGCGCTTTTACGCCCGGGAACGCTTTATCGATCCCTTTGAGTTGCAGTAATGCGTTCATGATGGCCTCAGAACGTGACGCCAGCACAGAGAATAATATTCGCATACGGAGAACACTCTCCGCTGCGAATTACCGCCTGACTGTCTGCGGTTTGTTTTTTGAATTGTTCATGCGTGGTGTAACGAATTTCTATGGTGTTTCCCTGGTGTTGTTGCAGTTGCTCAATGTGGCTGAGCAACGTTTCGTGGAGTTGCGGATTATGTTGTTTAATTTCCGTCGCGAGAATGGCCGCCTCGACCTGCATTTCACGTGTAACCACATCCAGTACCTGCATAAAAGAAGGTACGCCCTGGGTTAATGCCATATCAATACGCGTTGTGCTGTTCGGGATGGGTAAACCTGCATCACACACCACCAGCGTATCGGTATGCCCCAGACGGGAGATCACCGTTGAAATTTCAGAGTTGAGTACCGTGCCTTTCTTCATTTTCTTTCCCCACTAGCGAAACGTTTCGCTGACGATAAGTGTAGTGCGAAGAGTGGACAGAAAACCACCGCGACGTTACGAAAATGTGATCGCCATCGAAACGTTTCGCAAGGATTATCATTCGATGAAATGAAAACTGGGAGGGACAAAACAAAACGCCCCCTTTCGTGATGAAAGAGGGCGTCGATTACCTTAAATCTCTACCTGAGTACCGAGCTCAATAACCCGATTTGGCGGGATTTCAAACTGGTCCGGCGCGCGCAGCGCATTGCGCTGGAGCAGCAGATATAGCTTGCCGCGCAGACGCAAATACCATGGTCGTTTGCCGACAATCAGCGACTCGTGCGACATAAAGAAAGAGGTTTCCATCATTCGACAGCTTAAGCCTTCCAGACCGCAGCGATGGAACACTTCCTCAACGTTCGGCGTTTCACGCCAGCCGTAGCTGGCCACTACGCGCCAGAAGGTGGGCGATAACTGCTCAATCTGCACCCTACGCACGTTGTGCACGTATGGCGCATCTTCCGTACGCAGCGTCAGCAGAATCACACGTTCATGCAGCACCTTGTTATGCTTGAGGTTATGCAGAAGCGCAAACGGGATGACGTTCAGCGCACGCGACATATATACCGCCGTTCCCGGCACGCGTACCGGTGGGGATTTCTCCAGAGAGGCAATCATCGCCTCCAGAGAGTTGCCGTGCTCATGCATGCGACGCAGCAGACGGAAACGTTCGCTTTTCCACGTGGTCATGATGGTGAACATCACCAGACCCAGCGTCAGCGGCAGCCAACCGCCGGAAATCAGTTTATCGAGGTTCGCGGAGAACAGCGGAACATCGACGCATAAGAACGCCACCAGGATCAGGAAAACGAAATATTTATTCCAGTGCCAGTTTTTGCGCGCCACGGTGGTAGACAGAATAGACGTCAGTACCATTGTTCCCGTTACCGCAATCCCGTACGCCGCGGCCAGATTACTGGAGTGTTCAAAGCTCACAATCACGATAACTACCGCAAAATAGAGCATCCAGTTAACGAAGGGGATGTAGATCTGACCCGATTCCATTTCCGAAGTATGAATGATCCGCATCGGCGACAAATACCCCAGACGCACGGCCTGACGCGTCAGCGAGAAGACACCGGAAATAACCGCCTGCGAAGCGATAACCGTTGCCAGTGCGGCGAGGATCAGGAGTGGAATTAATGCCCAGTCCGGCGCCAGCAGGAAAAACGGGTTTTTGATCGCTTCAGGATGCTTTAACAGCAACGCGCCCTGCCCAAAATAGTTCAGTACCAGCGAAGGCAATACCACGGAGAACCACGCCAGACGAATCGGCAATTTACCGAAGTGGCCCATATCCGCATACAGCGCTTCAACACCGGTAATCGATAGCACCACCGCACCCAGCGCTATAAAGGACAGCGTTTTGAATTCGAGGAAGAAATGCACCGCCCAATACGGATTGAGCGCCTGCAGTACCTCCGGATTACCAATAATACTGCGCACGCCTAATACCGCGAGCGTCAGGAACCACAGCAGCATAATCGGCGCAAACAGTTTACCAACCATGCCGGTACCGTGTTTTTGAATCATAAACAGCAGGGTCAGCACGATAATCGAGAGCGGAACAATCCAGGTATCCAGTTGCGGAGCAACGATCTCCAGACCTTCAATCGCCGACATCACTGAAATGGCTGGCGTAATCACCACTTCACCATAGAAGAAGCTGCCGCCAATCAACCCCATGATAACCAGCATCGAGGTTGTTCGTGCCGAGGTATTGCGCCCGGCCAATGACATCAACGTCAGGATCCCACCTTCCCCGGCGTTATCCGCACGCATGACAAACGTCAGATATTTAATGGAGACAACAAAGATCAGCAGCCAGAAAATCAGCGAGAGAAAACCAAACACAGCATCACGTTCAACGCCAAAACCAAACTGGCCAGACAAACATTCACGAAGCGTATAAAGTGGGCTGGTACCAATATCACCGTAGACAACCCCAATGGCCGCAAGGGTAATCGCAGACAATGATTGTTTATTATCAGTGCTCATAGACTCGTCTTTCGTTTATACACATCATCACTCAAGCCACTCCGTGTGGGCTGCATTCGTTATTCCCCCCATCCCAGAAGAAAACTCCATTGCCGCCTTGGTGCAGTATGATTGATATGGTGTATATATAAGAAATGTGTGCGTCGTCCCTTGGCCCACAAAAAGGCGCACAGTATGCACGATTAATCATAAAATCGTACCCCTAAATGAGACCAGATTAATCTGGCTCAAAGAAAAATAAGCGCACCTTCAGTCTATTACTGCACTGGTGTGAAGCATCTATACTCGCAGTTTACGCAGTACATTTGGCGAAAGGACGCCACTTCATTATGGCTCACCCACATTTATTAGCGGAAAGAATTTCCCGTCTGAGCAATGCGCTGGAAAAGGGACTTTATGAACGTAGCCACGCCATTCGCCTTTGCCTGCTGGCTGCTCTAAGCGGCGAGAGCGTATTCTTATTAGGTCCTCCAGGGATCGCAAAAAGCTTAATCGCCCGTCGACTGAAGTTCGCCTTTCAAAACGCCCGTGCTTTCGAATATCTGATGACGCGCTTCTCTACGCCAGAAGAGGTGTTTGGCCCACTGTCAATCCAGGCGCTGAAAGACGAAGGTCGCTATGAACGCTTAACGGCGGGCTACTTACCCGAAGCTGAAATTGTCTTTCTCGATGAAATCTGGAAAGCAGGCCCGGCCATTCTCAACACCCTGCTGACCGCCATTAACGAACGGCATTTTCGTAACGGCGCGCATGAAGAGAAAATCCCGATGCGTCTGCTGGTGGCCGCCTCCAACGAACTGCCTGAAGCAGACAGCAGTCTGGAAGCCCTGTATGACCGTATGCTCATCCGCCTGTGGCTGGATAAAGTTCAGGACAAGGCCAACTTCCGCTCCATGCTGTTAAGCCAGCAGGATGAAAGTGACAACCCGGTTCCGACGTCGTTACAGGTGACGGATGAAGAGTATTACCAGTGGCAAAAGGACATTGGCGCCATCAAGCTGCCCGATCGCGTCTTTGAGCTTATTTTCACGCTGCGCCAGCAGTTAGACGCATTACCGAATGCCCCTTATGTCTCCGATCGTCGCTGGAAAAAAGCTATCCGCTTACTTCAGGCCAGCGCCTTCTTCAGCGGACGTGATGCGGTTGTGCCTATCGACCTGATCCTGCTGAAAGATTGCTTGTGGTACGACGCGCAAAGCCTGAATCTGATGCAACAGCAGCTCGAAATTTTGATGACCGGACACGCCTGGCAGCAGCAAGCCATGCTGACGCGTCTGGCCAGCATTGTGCAGCGCCGCATCCAGCTCCAGCAGCAGCAAAGCGACAAAACGGCATTCACGGTGATCCGTCAGGGTGGCATGTTCAGCCGTCGTCCTCATTATGATTTACCCCCGGAAGCCACATCTTCAGTCGTAACATTACTGCTGCAAAAGCCTTTAAAGCTGCATGATATGGAAGTTATCCATATTGCTTTTGAACGTAGTGCGCTGGAAATGTGGCTGACCAAAGGCGGTGAGATCCGCGGAAAATTAAACGGGATCGGCTTCGCCCAAACGCTGAACATGGAAGTCGATAGCGCACAGCATCTGGTTGTGCGCGACGTCAGTTTGCAAGGCTCTCGTCTGGCGCTGCCCGGCGCATCGCAAGAGAGTATGCCTGATGAGATAAAACAGCAGCTTGAAGCACTTGATAACGAGTGGCACCAGCAGCACAGCGCATTCAGCGACCAGCAAAAATGTCTGTTTATTCATAGCGACTGGTTAGCCCGCATTGAGGCCAGCCTGCAGGATGTCGGGGCACAAATCCGCCAGGCGCAACAATGCTAACCCTTGATACGCTCAATATCATGCTGGCAGTCAGTGAAGAGGCGATGATCGAAGAGATGATCGTCGCCCTGCTGGCTTCTCCAAAGATGGTGGTGTTTTTTAAAAAGTTTCCTCGCCTTAAAAAAGCGATTACTGACGATATCCCCCGTTGGCGTGAATCATTGCGCAGTCGTCTCAAAGATACCCATGTACCGCCGGAGTTGATGGAAGAGGTCATTTGTTACCAACAAAGCCAGCTCCTCTCACATGCGCAGTTTATAGTCCAGCTCCCGCAAATATTGGCGCTATTACACCGCCTCCATTCGCCGTGGGCCGGGCAAGCTCAGCAACTGGTTGATGACAACAGTACCTTTACGCCCGCCCTGCATACGCTTTTTCTCCAGCGCTGGCGCCTGAGTCTGGTAGTGCAAACCACAACGCTAAATCAGCAACTGCTGGAAGATGAGCGTGAACATTTACTTAGTGAAGTCCAGGAGCGGATGACTCTCAGCGGGCAACTGGAACCCGTTCTGGCAGAAAACGACAACGCCGCAGGCCGGTTATGGGATATGAGCGCAGGTCAAATCAAGCGCGGCGATTATCAACTGATGGTGAAATATGGCGAATTCCTGACGCAACAACCCGAACTCCAGCGTCTGGCTGAACAGTTAGGCCGTTCCAGAGAAGCGAAATCAGTGCCGCGTAAAGATGCGCCCATGGAGACCTTCCGTACCCTTGTGCGGGAACCCGCCACCGTCCCGGAACAGGTGGATGGCATCCAGCAAAGCGATGACATCCTGCGCCTGTTGCCGCCGGAACTGGCCACACTGGGTATTACTGAACTGGAATACGAATTCTACCGACGGCTGGTGGAAAAGCAGCTGTTGACCTATCGTCTGCACGGCGAGGCATGGCGCGAGAAAGTAACGGAACGTCCGGTGGTGCATCAGGATTTTGATGAGCAGCCGCGCGGACCTTTTATTGTTTGCGTAGATACGTCTGGATCAATGGGCGGGTTTAATGAGCAGTGTGCGAAAGCCTTTTGCCTGGCGCTAATGCGCGTCGCCCTGGCCGATAACCGGCGCTGTTTCATTATGCTGTTTTCAACAGAAGTGGTCCGCTATGAGCTGTCTGGCCCGGAAGGTATTGAACAAGCGATCCGTTTTTTAAGCCAGCGTTTTCGCGGCGGTACCGATATTGCCAGCTGCTTTCGCGCCATTATTGAGCGCATGCAGGGCCGGGAATGGTTTGATGCCGATGCGGTGGTGATCTCTGATTTTATCGCTCAGCGATTGCCCGATGAGGTCGTCAATAAAGTGGGGGAATTACAGCGATTGCACCAGCATCGTTTTCATGCGGTGGCGATGTCAGCACACGGCAAACCCGGCATCATGCGCATTTTCGATCATATCTGGCGCTTTGATACCGGGATGCGAAGCCGCCTGCTCAGACGCTGGCGGCGTTAATTCTTACAACAGGGAAGAAACGCTTTCACGTACCTGTGCCGGCCATACACCACACTGAACCTGACCGATATGTGGTAATTGCAACAATAGCATGGTCAGACGCGACTGCCCAATCCCGCCGCCAATTGTCTGTGGCATTTCACCGCGCAGCAGCGCCTGGTGCCATTCCAGACTCAGGCGATCTTCATCACCGGTCAAAGAAAGCTGGTGTTTCAGGGTGTCGGCATCCACACGGATCCCCATAGAAGACAGTTCAAACGCATCTTCCAGAACCGGGTTCCACACCAGAATATCACCGTTCAGCCCGGCATGACCCAGCTCGGAGGACGAACTCCAGTCGTCATAATCCGGTGCGCGTACATCATGACGGTGACCGTCACTGAGCTTGCCGCCGATCCCTACCAGGAATACTGCGCCCAGTTCTTTTGCGATCGCACGTTCACGACCTTTCGCGTCAAGATCTGGATAACGAGATAACAGCTCCTGGCTATGAACAAAGTGGATCTGCTCTGGCAGGAACGGTGCCAGACCAAACTCTTTGCTAACCGCAGCCTCGGTGGCCTTAATTCCCGCCCAGATAGCCTCTACCGTGCTTTTCAGAGTGGAGAATTGACGCTCACCGTCGCCCATCACGCGCTCCCAGTCCCACTGGTCAACATACACTGAGTGCAGTGGGGAGAGGCGATCTTCATCGGGACGCAGGGCCTTCATGTGCGTGTACAGCCCTTCGCCTGCGCTAAAGTCGTGTTGTCCTAACGTTTGACGCTTCCACTTCGCCAGTGAATGAACCACTTCGAATTGAGCGTCTGGCAATGCTTTAACCTTCACCTGCACCGCTTTTTCACAGCCAGACAAGTTATCCTGCGTGCCATCTCCTACGCGGCTGAGGATCGGAGCCTGAACTTCGATCAGACCTAAACGCTCTTCCAGCTGGCGAGAAAAATGAGATTTTACGAAGCTAATTTGACGTTGTTTGGCAATGTAAGCGGTTTTCATTATGTGTACTCCTGTGTCCTGTTGCCTATGATTAAGCAACAGAATGGAGGTAATATTCAATAATCAACAAACAAAAAGCCAACTTCGATTTTGATTCGTTAAAATTAGCGTCTAAAATAGAAGGAATCATTAATCTACATAAGAAAAACCTATGGAAAATTATCAGATCGACAATCTGGACCGCGGCATTCTTGATGCCCTGATGGAAAATGCCCGCACCGCCTACGCCGAATTGGCCAAACAGTTTGGCGTTAGTCCGGGGACAATTCACGTTCGC
The DNA here is from genome assembly GCF_005281305.1 of Citrobacter sp. wls706. Lineage (NCBI taxonomy): Bacteria > Pseudomonadati > Pseudomonadota > Gammaproteobacteria > Enterobacterales > Enterobacteriaceae > Citrobacter > Citrobacter sp. wls706. The sequence continues at coordinate 14,751 of NZ_SZXG01000040.1, forward strand.
GTAGAGAAGATGAAGCAGGCCGGGATCATCACCGGTGCGCGTATTGATGTCAGTCCCAAACAATTGGGTTATGACGTCGGCTGCTTTATCGGCATCATCCTGAAAAGCGCGAAGGACTATCCGTCAGCGCTGGCCAGGCTGGAAAGTCTTGATGAAGTGACCGAAGCGTATTACACCACCGGACACTACAGCATCTTTATTAAGGTGATGTGCAAGTCGATCGACGCGCTGCAACAGGTACTTATCAACAAGATCCAAACAATTGATGAAATTCAGTCCACTGAAACCCTGATCGTCCTGCAGAACCCGATCATGCGTACCATCAAGCCGTGATCGTTTTTTTTAATCCCACATTTTTCCACAGGTAGATCCCAGCTCGCTCACAGCGTACAATGCGCCTTCTTTATAAAGGTGGGCGAGCATGGCAGACATCACTCTTATCAGCGGCAGCACGCTTGGCAGTGCGGAATATGTAGCAGAACATCTGGCAGAAAAGCTGGACGACGCCGGTTTTTCCAGCGAAATACTGCACGGCCCAATGCTGGATGAGGTTCCGGCTGAAGGGATCTGGCTGGTGATCAGCTCCACACACGGTGCCGGAGACATTCCTGACAACCTGCAACCTTTATATGAAGCATTACGCGAGCAAAAACCGGACCTGTCACAAGTACACTTCGGCGCAATCGGCATCGGCAGTCGTGAATATGACACCTTTTGCGGCGCAATCGACAAGCTGGAAGCAGAACTGAAAGCCTGTGGGGCAAAACAGATCGGCGAAACGCTGAAGATCAACGTGCTGGAACATGAAATTCCGGAAGATCCGGCTGAAATTTGGTTGGGATCCTGGTATCCATTGCTCAGAGATTTGTAAAGATCGCACTTTTTTATGTGGATAACTCTGGTTAAAAGCTTGGATCAACCGGTAGTTATCCAAAGAATAACGGCTGTTCAGTTTTTGAGTTGTGTATAACCCTTCATTCTGATCCCAGCTTATACGGACCAGGATCACCGATCATTCACAGCTAATGATCCTCAGCAACCTGTTGATCTTATTCAAAGGATCGCTCTTATCCACAGAGAGTGGCGATCCTAATAAGAGATCACAATAAAACAGATCTCTAAGTAAAAAGATCTTCTTTTTAATACCCAGGATCCCAGGTCTTTCTCGATCGACTAAAGTTGAGTAGAATCCACGGCCCGGGCTTCAATCCATTTTCACACCGCGTTATGCGAGGCAATTACCATGTTTTATCAGGATCCTTTTGACGTCATCATCATTGGCGGGGGTCATGCAGGCACCGAAGCCGCAATGGCCGCGGCGCGAATGGGACAACAAACCCTGCTTTTGACACACAATATCGATACTCTGGGGCAGATGAGCTGCAACCCGGCGATTGGCGGTATTGGGAAGGGACACCTGGTAAAAGAAGTGGATGCGCTTGGTGGATTGATGGCAAAAGCGATCGACCATGCCGGCATTCAGTTTAGGATACTAAACGCAAGCAAAGGGCCAGCCGTTCGCGCTACCCGAGCTCAGGCCGATCGTGTGCTTTATCGTCAGGCGGTACGCACCGCGCTGGAGAATCAACCCAACCTGATGATCTTCCAGCAGGCGGTTGAAGATCTGATTGTTGAAAACGATCGTGTTGTGGGTGCGGTAACCCAAATGGGACTGAAGTTCCGTGCCAAAGCGGTCGTATTAACCGTGGGGACTTTCCTCGACGGAAAAATTCATATTGGTCTGGACAACTACAGCGGCGGCCGTGCTGGCGATCCGCCGTCTATTCCGCTGTCACGCCGTCTGCGTGAACTGCCGCTGCGCGTCAGCCGCCTGAAAACCGGTACGCCGCCGCGTATTGATGCACGCACGATTGATTTCAGCGTTCTGGGTCAGCAAAACAGCGACAACCCAATGCCGGTCTTCTCATTCCTGGGCGACGCTTCTCAGCATCCGCGCCAGATGCCGTGCTACATCACGCATACCAATGAGAAAACCCATGACGTGATCCGCAATAACCTCGATCGTAGCCCAATGTACGCTGGCGTGATCGAAGGTATTGGCCCGCGCTACTGCCCGTCGATCGAAGACAAAGTAATGCGCTTTGCCGATCGCAACCAGCATCAGATCTTCCTCGAACCGGAAGGACTAACTTCTAACGAAATTTATCCGAACGGTATATCCACCAGCCTGCCGTTCGATGTGCAGATGCAAATTGTTCGTTCAATGGAAGGGATGGAAAACGCGAAAATCGTCCGTCCTGGCTATGCGATTGAGTACGATTTCTTCGATCCGCGCGACCTGAAACCGACGCTGGAAAGCAAATTCATCCGCGGTCTGTTCTTTGCTGGCCAGATCAACGGTACAACCGGTTACGAAGAAGCCGCCGCGCAAGGCATGCTGGCAGGTCTCAACGCCGCACGCTTGTCTGCTGAGAAAGACGGCTGGGCGCCGCGTCGCGATCAGGCTTACCTTGGCGTGCTGGTTGACGATCTCTGCACCCTGGGAACCAAAGAACCGTACCGCATGTTTACCTCACGCGCTGAATATCGCTTGATGCTGCGTGAAGATAACGCCGACCTGCGTCTGACCGAAATTGGCCGTGAACTCGGTCTGGTGGACGATGAGCGTTGGGCTCGCTTCAACGAGAAGCTGGAGCGCATCGAACAGGAACGCCAGCGTCTCAAATCAACCTGGGTAAACCCATTAGCGGAATCTGCAGCAGAAGTGAACGCTCACCTGGCAACACCTTTATCTCGTGAGGCCAGCGGTGAGGATCTGTTGCGTCGCCCGGATATGACCTATGCTCAGTTGACCTCTTTATCTGCATTCGCACCGGCGCTTGACGATGCTCAGGCCGCAGAACAGGTTGAGATTCAGGTGAAATACGAAGGGTATATCGCTCGTCAGCAGGAAGAAATCGAAAGACAACAGCGTAATGAGAATACCCTGTTGCCTGCAACGCTGGATTATCGCCAGGTCTCGGGCTTGTCGAATGAAGTCATCGCCAAACTGAACGATCACAAACCGGTATCGATCGGCCAGGCATCGCGCATTTCTGGCGTAACGCCTGCCGCCATTTCCATTCTGCTGGTATGGCTGAAAAAACAAGGCATGCTGCGTCGCAGCGCTTGATAACACTAATTTGGCGGGGGCGCTTCGCTTACCCGCCCTACAAATTTGTAGGCCCGATAAGCGAAAGCGCATCGGGCATTTGATTATTAACAGGTAATGACCGTGCTCAACAAACTCTCTCGTCTTCTGGCTGATGCCGGTATTTCTCTTACCGATCACCAGAAAAATCAGCTGATTGCGTATGTCGATATGCTGCATAAATGGAATAAAGCATACAACCTGACGTCGGTGCGGGATCCCAACGAAATGTTGGTGCGCCATATTCTGGACAGCATTGTTGTTGCGCCTTATCTGAAGGGCGAGCGCTTTATTGATGTTGGCACGGGACCGGGTCTGCCGGGAATTCCACTCTCTATCGTGCGGCCTGAAGCGCATTTCACACTGTTGGATAGCCTGGGAAAACGGGTCCGTTTCTTACGTCAGGTGCAGCATGAGCTTGGCCTTACTAACATCACGCCTGTGCAAAGTCGGGTTGAAGAATTTCCTTCAGAGCCGCCATTTGATGGGGTGATTAGCCGTGCTTTCGCGTCCCTCAATGATATGGTGAGCTGGTGTCATCACTTGCCTGGCCAGAACGGACGCTTTTATGCACTCAAAGGGCAGTTGCCTGAAGATGAAATAGCCTCGTTGCCTGCAGAATTTTGCGTCGAGTCAGTTGAAAAATTGCGCGTTCCGCAACTGGATGGCGAACGTCATTTGGTGGTTATTAAGCCAAACAAAATTTAATTTTTATCAAAAAAAATAGAGAAAAAACGTCTATTCAGGTGTTAAAAGTTATAGAGGGTAGTGTGGCGAAATGCTGTCACATTTCACCTCTACCTTACGGTTTTGCATCATAACTATAACGTACCGTTTTTTGTTAAAAGCGAAACAAGTCAACTGTGAAAATATCAGTCTGCTAAAAATAGAACCTAAGAACCACCGCTTGTGTTAATTTTTTATTATAAATGTCAATCAGTGGTTCTTTTGTTGTTAGGCGTTGTTTTTGAAATAGTGTCGCTTTTTACGCTTAAATATCAAAAAGATGAAATGGCACCATTTGCCACGTAAATAAATTATGCGAAGGGGAATATGTTCAATATGTGATCTGGTGCACGCTTTAACGCCAGTGTTTTCGCGGCATTTGCAGTTTTGCATGATCGTTCACAGTTTGCCAAAAAGTAATAAATGTGGCGCAGCGAAAAATATTTAAACATTTATTCACTTTTTAGCTACTTATTGTTTGAAATCACGAAGGCGCACCGTATAATTTGACCGCTTTTTGATGCTTGACTCTAAGCCATAAAGAACGTTTTATACGACACGCGGCATACCTCGAAGGGAGCAGGAGTAAACACGTGATGTCTATGTCGCTCTTGAGTCGAAACGTTGCTCGTAAGCTTTTGCTCACACAGCTTCTGGCGGTAATAGCAAGTGGATTGCTGTTTAGCCTCAAAGACCCCTTCTGGGGCATCTCCGCACTGTGCGGAGGATTGGCAGTGTTACTGCCCAACGTGTTGTTTATGATATTCGCCTGGCGTCACCAGGTGCATACACCAGCGAAAGGTCGGGTAGCCTGGACATTCGCTTTCGGCGAAGCCTTCAAGGTGTTAGCGATGCTGGTGTTGCTGGTGGTGGCGTTGGCTGTTTTGAAAGCGGTATTCGTGCCGCTGATCGTTACGTGGGTTTTGGTGCTGGTGGTTCAGATACTGGCGCCGGCTGTAATTAACAACAAAGGGTAAAGGCATCATGGCTTCAGAAAATATGACGCCGCAGGATTACATAGGACACCATCTGAATAACCTTCAGTTGGACCTACGTACATTCTCGCTGGTGGATCCGCACAACCCCCCAGCCACCTTCTGGACGCTCAATATTGACTCCATTTTCTTCTCGGTGGTTCTGGGTCTGTTGTTCCTGTTAATGTTCCGTAGTGTTGCCAAAAAGGCGACCAGTGGCGTACCAGGTAAATTTCAGACTGCGATTGAGCTGATAATCGGCTTTGTGCATGGTAGCGTGAAAGACATGTACCATGGCAAAAGCAAGCTGATTGCTCCGCTGGCCCTGACGATTTTCGTCTGGGTATTCCTGATGAACTTTATGGATTTGCTGCCTATCGACCTGCTGCCGTACATCGGTGAGCATATCTTTGGCCTGCCGGCTCTGCGTGTGGTTCCGTCCGCTGACGTGAACATCACCCTGTCGATGGCGCTGGGCGTATTTATCCTTATTCTGTTCTACAGCATCAAAATGAAAGGCATCGGTGGCTTCGCGAAAGAGTTGACGCTGCAGCCGTTCAATCACTGGGCGTTCATCCCTATCAACTTAATCCTTGAAGGGGTAAGCCTGCTGTCCAAACCAATCTCTCTTGGTCTGCGACTGTTCGGTAACATGTACGCTGGTGAGCTGATTTTCATTCTGATTGCTGGTCTGTTGCCGTGGTGGTCACAGTGGATTCTGAATGTGCCGTGGGCCATTTTCCACATACTGATTATCACGCTGCAAGCCTTCATATTTATGGTTCTGACGATTGTCTATCTGTCGATGGCATCTGAAGAGCATTAATTTACCAACACTACTACGTTTTAACTGAAACAAACTGGAGACTGTCATGGAAAACCTGAATATGGATCTGCTGTACATTGCTGCCGCTGTGATGATGGGTCTGGCGGCAATCGGTGCTGCGATCGGTATCGGCATCCTCGGGGGTAAATTCCTGGAAGGCGCAGCGCGTCAACCGGATCTGATTCCTCTGCTGCGTACTCAGTTCTTTATCGTTATGGGTCTGGTGGATGCAATCCCAATGATCGCTGTAGGTCTGGGTCTGTACGTGATGTTTGCTGTCGCGTAGTAAGCGTTGCTTGAATTAAGAGCAATATCAGAACGTTAACTAGATAGAGGCATTGTGCTGTGAATCTTAACGCAACAATCCTCGGCCAGGCCATCGCGTTTGTCCTGTTCGTTCTGTTCTGCATGAAGTATGTATGGCCGCCGTTAATGGCTGCCATCGAAAAACGTCAAAAAGAAATTGCTGACGGCCTTGCTTCTGCAGAACGAGCACATAAGGATCTTGACCTTGCAAAGGCCAGCGCGACCGACCAGCTGAAAAAAGCGAAGGCGGAAGCTCAGGTAATCATCGAGCAGGCGAACAAACGCCGTGCTCAGATCCTGGACGAAGCTAAAACTGAAGCAGAGCAGGAACGTACTAAAATCGTGGCACAGGCGCAGGCGGAAATTGAAGCCGAGCGTAAACGTGCTCGCGAAGAGCTGCGTAAGCAAGTTGCTATCCTGGCTGTTGCTGGCGCCGAGAAGATCATCGAACGTTCCGTGGATGAAGCTGCTAATAGCGACATCGTGGACAAACTTGTCGCTGAACTGTAAGGAGGGAGGGGCTGATGTCTGAATTTATTACGGTAGCTCGCCCCTACGCCAAAGCAGCTTTTGACTTTGCCGTTGAGCACCAAAGCGTTGACCGTTGGCAGGATATGCTGACTTTCGCCGCTGAGGTGACGAAAAACGAACAAATGGCAGAGCTTCTCTCTGGCGCGTTGGCGCCAGAAACGCTCGCTGAGTCGTTTATCGCCGTGTGCGGTGAGCAGCTGGACGAAAGCGGCCAAAACCTGATTAGGGTAATGGCTGAAAATAACCGTCTGAATGCGCTCCCGGATGTTCTTGAGCAGTTTATTCATCTGCGTGCAGCCAGTGAGGCTATCTCTGAGGTAGAAGTCACTTCTGCCAATGCACTGAGTGATGAACAGCTTACGAAGATTAGTGCAGCGATGGAAAAACGTCTGTCACGCAAAGTTAAGCTGAATTGCAAAATCGATAAGTCTGTAATGGCAGGCGTAATCATCCGAGCGGGTGATATGGTCATTGATGGCAGCGTACGCGGCCGTCTTGAGCGCCTTGCAGACGTCTTGCAGTCTTAAGGGGACTGGAGCATGCAACTGAATTCCACCGAAATCAGCGAACTGATCAAGCAGCGCATTGCTCAGTTCAGTGTTGTGAGCGAAGCTCACAACGAAGGTACTATTGTTTCTGTAAGTGACGGTGTTATCCGCATTCACGGCCTGGCCGATTGTATGCAGGGTGAGATGATTTCCCTGCCGGGTAACCGTTACGCTATCGCACTGAACCTGGAGCGCGACTCTGTAGGTGCTGTTGTGATGGGTCCATACGCTGACCTCGCCGAAGGCATGAAGGTTAAGTGTACGGGTCGTATTCTGGAAGTTCCGGTTGGCCGTGGCCTGCTGGGTCGTGTGGTGAACACTCTGGGTTCCCCGATTGACGGTAAAGGTCCGGTTGATAACGATGGCTTCTCGCCAATCGAAGTTATCGCACCGGGCGTAATCGAACGTCAGTCCGTCGACCAGCCAGTGCAGACTGGTTATAAATCTGTTGATGCCATGATCCCAATCGGTCGTGGCCAGCGTGAGCTGATCATCGGTGACCGTCAGACAGGTAAAACCGCGATGGCAATCGATGCCATCATCAACCAGCGTGATTCCGGCATCAAATGTGTGTACGTGGCTATCGGCCAGAAAGCGTCCACCATTTCTAACGTAGTTCGTAAACTGGAAGAACACGGCGCACTGTCCAACACCATCGTTGTTGTGGCGACCGCGTCTGAATCTGCTGCACTGCAATACCTGGCGCCATATGCTGGTTGCGCAATGGGCGAATACTTCCGTGACCGCGGTGAAGATGCACTGATCGTTTACGACGACCTGTCTAAACAGGCTGTTGCTTATCGTCAGGTTTCCCTGCTGCTCCGTCGTCCGCCAGGACGTGAAGCATTCCCGGGCGACGTATTTTACCTCCACTCCCGTCTGCTGGAACGCGCATCCCGCGTAAACGCGGAATACGTAGAGAAGTTCACCAACGGTGAAGTTAAAGGTAAAACCGGCTCCCTGACCGCCCTGCCGATTATCGAAACCCAGGCGGGTGACGTTTCTGCGTTCGTTCCGACCAACGTAATCTCCATTACCGATGGTCAGATCTTCCTGGAAACCAACCTGTTCAACTCCGGTATTCGTCCGGCAGTTAACCCGGGTATCTCCGTATCTCGTGTAGGTGGCGCAGCGCAGACCAAGATCATCAAGAAACTGTCCGGTGGTATTCGTACCGCGCTGGCGCAGTATCGTGAACTGGCAGCGTTTTCTCAGTTCGCTTCCGACCTGGATGAAGCTACGCGTAAGCAGCTGAGCCACGGTCAGAAAGTAACTGAACTGCTGAAGCAGAAACAGTATGCGCCAATGTCTGTTGCACAGCAGGGTGTGGTGCTGTTTGCGGCTGAACGCGGTTACCTCGAAGATGTGGAACTGGCGAAAATCGGTAGCTTCGAAGCCGCTCTGCTGGCTTACGTCGACCGTGACCACGCTCCGCTGATGCAAGAGATCAACCAGTCCGGTGGCTATAACGATGAAATCGAAGGCAAGCTGAAAGCTATCCTCGATTCCTTCAAGGCAACCCAGTCCTGGTAACGTCTGGCGGTCTGTCCTAGGGCGGACCGCAAGGCATTGAGGAGAAGCTCATGGCCGGCGCAAAAGAGATACGTAGTAAGATCGCAAGCGTCCAGAACACGCAGAAGATCACTAAAGCGATGGAGATGGTCGCCGCTTCCAAAATGCGTAAATCGCAGGATCGCATGGCGGCCAGCCGTCCTTATGCAGAGACCATGCGCAAAGTGATTGGTCACCTTGCGAACGGTAATCTGGAATATAAGCACCCTTACCTGGAAGAACGCGACGTTAAGCGCGTGGGCTACCTGGTGGTGTCGACCGACCGTGGTCTGTGCGGCGGCTTGAACATTAACCTGTTCAAAAAGCTGCTGGCGGATATGAAAACATGGTCCGATAAAGGCGTTCAGTGCGATATCGCAATGATCGGCTCTAAGGGCGTGTCTTTCTTTAATTCCGTTGGTGGTAACGTGATTGCTCAGGTAACCGGTATGGGGGACAACCCTTCCCTGTCCGAACTGATCGGTCCGGTTAAAGTGATGCTGCAGGCCTACGACGAAGGTCGTCTGGACAAACTGTACGTTGTCAGCAACAAATTTATTAACACCATGTCTCAGACGCCAACCATCACTCAACTGCTGCCTCTGCCGGCATCAGATGATGATGAATTGAAGCGTAAATCCTGGGATTACCTGTATGAGCCAGACCCGAAAGCGCTGCTGGATACCTTGCTGCGTCGTTATGTCGAGTCTCAGGTTTATCAGGGCGTGGTAGAAAACCTGGCCAGCGAGCAGGCCGCACGTATGGTGGCGATGAAAGCCGCGACCGACAATGGCGGCAGCCTGATTAAAGAGCTGCAGTTGGTATACAACAAAGCTCGTCAGGCCAGCATTACTCAGGAACTCACCGAGATCGTCGGTGGTGCATCCGCGGTATAACCAGGTTAATTCGTAGAGGATTCAAGATGGCTACTGGAAAAATTGTCCAGGTAATCGGCGCCGTGGTTGACGTCGAATTCCCTCAGGATGCCGTACCGCGCGTGTACGATGCTCTTGAGGTTATGAATGGTAAAGAGAGCCTGGTGCTGGAAGTTCAGCAGCAGCTCGGCGGCGGTATCGTACGTACCATCGCCATGGGTTCTTCCGACGGTCTGCGTCGTGGTCTGGAAGTTAAAGACCTTGAGCACCCGATCGAAGTCCCGGTAGGTAAAGCAACCCTGGGTCGTATCATGAACGTCCTGGGTCATCCGATCGACATGAAAGGCGATATCGGTGAAGAAGAGCGTTGGGCTATCCACCGCGCAGCACCTACCTATGAAGAACTGTCCAGTTCTCAGGAACTGCTGGAAACCGGCATCAAAGTTATCGACCTGATGTGTCCGTTCGCGAAGGGCGGTAAAGTTGGTCTGTTCGGTGGTGCGGGTGTAGGTAAAACCGTAAACATGATGGAGCTGATCCGTAACATCGCGATCGAACACTCCGGTTACTCAGTGTTTGCGGGCGTTGGTGAACGTACTCGTGAGGGTAACGACTTCTACCACGAAATGACCGACTCCAACGTTCTGGACAAAGTATCCCTGGTATATGGCCAGATGAACGAGCCGCCGGGAAACCGTCTGCGCGTTGCGCTGACCGGTCTGACCATGGCTGAGAAGTTCCGTGACGAAGGTCGTGACGTTCTGCTGTTCGTTGATAACATCTATCGTTACACCCTGGCCGGTACTGAAGTATCTGCACTGCTGGGTCGTATGCCATCAGCGGTAGGCTACCAGCCAACCCTGGCGGAAGAGATGGGTGTTCTGCAGGAACGTATCACCTCTACCAAAACCGGTTCTATCACCTCCGTTCAGGCGGTATACGTACCTGCGGATGACTTGACTGACCCATCTCCAGCAACCACCTTTGCGCACTTAGATGCAACCGTGGTACTGAGCCGTCAGATCGCATCCCTGGGTATCTACCCGGCCGTTGACCCGCTGGATTCCACCAGCCGTCAGCTGGATCCGCTGGTTGTTGGTCAGGAACACTACGACACCGCTCGTGGCGTACAGTCCCTGCTGCAGCGTTATCAGGAACTGAAAGACATCATCGCCATCCTGGGTATGGATGAACTGTCTGAAGAAGATAAACTGGTGGTAGCACGTGCGCGTAAGATCCAGCGCTTCCTGTCCCAGCCGTTCTTCGTTGCGGAAGTATTCACCGGTTCTCCAGGTAAATACGTTTCCCTGAAAGACACCATCCGTGGCTTTAAAGGCATCATGGAAGGCGAATACGACCACCTGCCAGAGCAGGCGTTCTACATGGTTGGTTCCATCGAAGAAGCTGTGGAAAAAGCCAAAAAACTTTAACGCCTTAATCGGAGGGTGATATGGCAATGACTTACCACCTGGACGTCGTCAGCGCAGAGCAACAAATGTTCTCTGGTCTGGTCGAAAAAATCCAGGTAACGGGTAGTGAAGGTGAACTGGGTATTTTCCCGGGTCACGCTCCGCTGCTCACCGCCATTAAGCCTGGTATGATCCGCATCGTTAAACAGTTCGGTCATGAAGAGTTTATCTATCTGTCCGGCGGCATTCTCGAAGTGCAGCCTGGCAGCGTGACCGTACTGGCTGATACCGCGATTCGCGGACAGGATCTCGATGAAGCGAGAGCCCTGGAAGCGAAGCGTAAGGCTGAAGAGCATATCAAGAGCTCTCATGGTGACGTGGATTACGCTCAGGCATCTGCGGAACTGGCCAAAGCGATCGCGAAACTGCGCGTTATCGAGTTGACCAAAAAAGCGATGTAACACCGGCTTGAAAAACACAAGGCCAGTCTGGTTTCCAGGCTGGCTTTTTTTATGGCTTTATTTCAGGAAAAATGAAAATAAAAAGCAGTTTTATTATTTCGTGATTTAGATCAAAAAAATATTGATTGGTTAAAAAATGAGGCGTAGACTCTTTTTTTGTGACGTAAATCACATAATAAAATCAGATAAAAAAGAGATACCAATATGAAATTGATCAACAAAATCATCGCCCTGTTCAGCAATATGAGTTTTTAGTCTTTCCCTGCCTGCTCTGTGGCGCGATGCGAAATGCGGTTTATCAGCTAGCGCCATTTGTTAAATTCCCCCCTGCTCTTTTCTCTCACATCGTTATTGTCGTGTTTGCCTTTTCAGCTTCCCACTGAATCGCATGCCTAAAATCATACCTTCGCTAATGTCATTCTTTATTTATGCGGCAAAAAAATAGCAAAAACATCCACCTAAGGCTTTAATAAGAGCAGACTGCTGGTTTTGGGGAGACAAAATACGTAGATATAGACGAAAATAGACAGTTATCAGATGGGGAATTTCCCCGATTGAACGTTTTATCTTCGGTCCATTTCACGATGAAAAAAATGTAGTATTTTCAATGTGAAACGGTATAAATTCGTTCTCAAATTACAGTCAGGACGTGTATGTTGAATAATGCTATGAGCGTCGTGATCCTTGCCGCAGGCAAAGGCACGCGTATGTATTCCGATCTCCCTAAAGTGCTGCATACCCTCGCAGGAAAACCGATGGTGCAGCATGTCATTGATGCCGCTAATGAATTAGGCGCGACTCACGTACATCTGGTCTACGGACACGGTGGTGATTTGCTTAAGCAGACGCTGAAAGATGGCAACCTGAACTGGGTCCTGCAGGCCGAGCAGTTGGGTACCGGTCATGCTATGCAACAGGCGGCACCATTCTTTAGTGATGACGAAGACATTTTAATGCTCTATGGCGATGTGCCGCTGATCTCCACCGAAACACTACGTCGCCTGCGTGATGCTAAACCGCAGGGGGGCATCGGCTTGTTAACGGTAAAACTGGACGACCCATCCGGTTATGGGCGTATTACCCGTGATAACGGTAAAGTCACAGGCATTGTTGAACATAAAGATGCCACTGACGAGCAGCGTCAAATCCAGGAAATCAACACCGGCATCCTGATTGCCAACGGCGCAGACCTGAAGCGTTGGCTGTCCAAACTGACCAACAACAATGTGCAGGGTGAATACTACATCACCGATATCATTGCGATGGCGTATCAGGAAGGGCGTGAAATTGCTGCGGTACATCCGGCACGAATCAGTGAAACGGAAGGGGTGAACAACCGTCTTCAGCTCTCTCGTCTAGAGCGTGTTTATCAGTCCGAGCAGGCAGAAAAACTGCTGCTGGCGGGCGTGATGCTGCGCGATCCGGCACGTTTTGATCTTCGCGGTACGCTTATTCACGGGCGCGATGTCGAAATTGATACTAACGTTATCATTGAAGGTAACGTAACTGTTGGGGATCGCGTCAAGATTGGCGCTGGCTGCATCATCAAAAACAGCGTGATTGGTGATGGTTGTGAGCTAAGTCCGTACAGCGTGGTGGAAGATGCGCATCTGGAAGCAGCATGCACCATCGGTCCTTTCGCGCGTCTGCGCCCTGGTGCAGAGCTGCAGGAAGGCGCACACGTGGGTAACTTCGTCGAAATGAAAAAAGCGCGTCTGGGTAAAGGCTCTAAAGCAGGTCACCTGACCTATCTGGGCGATGCGGAAATTGGCGATAACGTGAACATCGGCGCGGGTACGATCACCTGCAATTACGATGGCGCGAATAAATTTAAAACCATTATTGGCGATGATGTGTTTGTCGGTTCCGATACTCAGCTGGTGGCACCTGTCACCGTGGGTAAAGGCGCCACCATCGCGGCGGGGACGACCGTAACGCGCGATGTTGCCGATAACGAACTGGTATTAAGCCGTGTGCCTCAGGTTCATAAACAAGGCTGGCAGCGCCCGGTGAAGAAAAAGTAATTCAGTTTTTGCCGGATGGTGGCCTGCGTGCGGTGACGTTCTGTAGGCCTGATAAGCGTGAGCGCCATCAGGCAGACAAGAGACGAGGGGATAACATAATCCTCCGCTCAACAAGCAGTACCATAAAAATAACCCCACTCTCTACAAGGCTCGGGGCGCCCGGAATACGGGTATTACCCAAAGTATTTCGCGCTGTAGCAAGGCGGCAAGCTTGGGAATCTACGGGAGCTTACTAAAGTAAGTGACCTTAGTGAGCAAGCGTAGCCAACGTAGCTACGGAGTGAAAGACGAAGGGGAAACAGGTCAGCGACAACGACAGGCTAATGCCTAAATTCGGAATCAAAAAATATGTGTGGAATTGTTGGCGCTATCGCGCAGCGTGATGTAGCTGAAATCCTTCTCGAAGGTTTACGTCGTCTGGAATATCGTGGTTATGACTCTGCTGGTCTGGCCGTTGTCGATGCTGAAGGCAATATGACTCGCCTGCGTCGTCTGGGTAAAGTGCAGATGCTGACTGCAGCGGCGGAAGAACATCCGCTGCATGGCGGTACCGGTATCGCTCATACCCGTTGGGCGACCCACGGAGAACCTTCAGAAGCGAACGCGCATCCCCATGTTTCTGAACACATTGTCGTGGTGCATAACGGCATCATTGAAAACCATGAACCGCTGCGTGAACTGCTGAAAACGCGTGGTTACACCTTTGTTTCTGAAACCGACACCGAAGTGATTGCTCACCTGGTGCACTGGGAGCTGGAACAGGGTGGTACGCTGCGTGAAGCCGTACTGCGTACTATTCCGCAACTGCGTGGTGCCTACGGCACGGTGATCATGGATACCCGTAACCCGGAAACGCTGCTGGCTGCTCGTTCTGGTAGCCCGCTGGTGATTGGGCTGGGTATGGGTGAGAACTTTATCGCTTCCGATCAGCTGGCGCTGCTGCCGGTAACCCGTCGCTTTATCTTCCTGGAAGAGGGCGACATCGCGGAAGTGACCCGTCGTTCGGTCTCTATTTTCGACAAGTCTGGCGCGGAAGTGAAACGTCAGGATATCGAATCTAATCTGCAATACGATGCGGGCGAAAAAGGTATTTATCGCCACTATATGCAGAAAGAGATCTACGAACAGCCGAACGCGATTAAAAATACGCTGACCGGGCGCATAAGCCACGGTGAAGTGGATTTAAGCGAGCTGGGCTCGCGTGCCAACGAGCTGCTGTCTCAGGTTGAGCATATCCAGATTATCGCCTGTGGTACGTCATACAACTCCGGTATGGTGTCCCGTTACTGGTTTGAATCGCTGGCGGGTATTCCTTGTGATGTCGAAATCGCCTCCGAATTCCGCTATCGCAAATCTGCCGTGCGTCGTAACAGCCTGATGATCACCCTTTCCCAGTCTGGTGAAACGGCGGATACCCTGGCGGGTCTGCGTTTGTCTAAAGAGCTGGGCTATCTGGGCTCGCTGGCAATCTGTAACGTACCGGGATCTTCTCTGGTGCGCGAATCCGACCTGGCGATGATGACCAATGCCGGTACCGAAATCGGTGTGGCCTCCACGAAAGCCTTTACCACTCAGTTGACCGTTCTGCTGATGCTGGTGGCGAAACTGTCTCGTCTGAAAGGCCTGGATGCGTCTATTGAGCAGGAGATCTTTCATGGTCTGCAGGCGCTGCCGAGCCGTATTGAGCAGATGCTCTCCCAGGACAAACGCATTGCCGCTCTGGCGGAAGGTTTCTCTGACAAGCACCATGCGCTGTTCCTGGGCCGTGGCGATCAGTATCCGATTGCGCTGGAAGGCGCGCTGAAGCTGAAAGAGATCTCTTATATTCACGCTGAAGCTTATGCTGCGGGCGAACTGAAGCATGGTCCCCTGGCGCTGATCGATGCCGATATGCCGGTTATCGTGGTCGCACCGAACAACGAACTGCTGGAAAAACTGAAATCCAACATTGAAGAAGTTCGTGCCCGTGGCGGTCAGCTGTACGTCTTTGCCGATCAGGATGCTGGCTTTACCAGTAGCGAAAACATGCACATCATCGAGATGCCGCATGTGGAAGAGGTAATTGCGCCGATCTTCTACACCGTTCCACTGCAACTGCTGGCGTATCACGTGGCGCTGATTAAAGGTACCGACGTGGACCAGCCGCGTAACCTGGCGAAGTCGGTTACCGTAGAGTAATTGTTCACCAACAAAAGCTGCTGAGAAATCAGCAGCTTTTTTTATATCTGTCTGTCATATTTCTTTGTCTCCCCTGTCATTTTTTGTTACAAACATCCTGTTTTTTATATTTATTTGCCTAGATAACTTTATACTTAATTGCGTTTATCTGGTGAATGTATTTTATTTGTTAAAGTGCGCAAGAAATAATCATTTTTAGGTTGTTGCAGAATAATGATATTGATGAATTCTTAATTTTATAGACTGATGTATTTAAAATAGCCATTTTTGTATATCATGAAAAATAATATTTAATAAATGATGTATTGTTTATATTTATTTATTGATTTATAACAGCCCGGATTGATAATAAATTTATTGTAATCCTTATTCTTAAGTGTAATCTTCGCCGCCGTAAGGATGGTGTGTTTTATTATTGAAATATAAGTAAAGCACAGGGATATAATATTATTAATGGGGTTATAATGAAACTTAATTTAATTGCAGGTGCGCTGGTTCTGTCTTCCACAGTATTTGCTGGTAATGTTCTTGCATCTGACGGTACCGTTCACTTCCTTGGCGAAGTAGTTGACAGCACCTGTCAGGTCACGCCACAAACCGCTGATCAAAACGTTAATTTAGGCAAAGTTAACAAAACGGCATTTGCTGGCGTGGGAAGTACCGCTGCACCTACCGAATTCCATATCGATCTGACCGGGTGCCCGGCCACGTATACCAAGGCTGCCGTTCGTTTTGATGGTAATGAAGCTTCTGACGGTAATGGCGACCTGGCTATCGGTAACCCAGCTAATGGCTCTACCCCTGGTGATTACACAGGTACTGGCGCAGCCATCGCGGCATCTGGCGTAGCGATCCGTATTTACAACCGCGCGGATAACTCTCAGGTTAAACTGTACAACGATTCTGCATACAGCACGATTGATACCACAGCGGGTACGGCTTCCATGAAGTTTATCGCTCGTTATATTGCCACTAACGCAACCGTCACAGCGGGTACTGCTAACGCAGATTCTCAGTTTACGGTTGAATATCAAAAATAAGATTCGTTCTTTTTAATCGTCTTTTATTAATTTATTGACGCCTGTCATTATGAACAACTGTGGTTGTATAAATGTCTGGCGTCTTTTTTATCCAGGGATGAGTATGTTTATGTTTGCTCGTGGAATAAAAATATTTATTCTGGCACTCCTGTGCCTTAATCTTCCCTCTGCTTTGGCAGGTATTGTTGTCGGTGGAACTCGCGTCATCTTTCATGGCAGCGAGCCTGACTCTACTATTTCTATTTACAATAAAGAAGTTGATTTGCCTTATCTAATACAAGTATGGGTTGATCCTTTCAGTAAGGATGATAAGAGCAAACCACCTTTTACCGTAATTCCGCCTGTTTCTCGTCTTGAGCCGAGTCAGGAAAAAGTGCTGCGCATTATTAAAACAGCAGGTGAGTTGCCAAAGGATCGTGAATCTGTTTTTTGGTTTAACGTGAAAAACATTCCGCCATCCAGTAAAAATAAAGATAGCAGTACGCTTGAGATCGCAATTAAAACGCGTATCAAGTTATTCTGGCGCCCGGCCTCTATTACGCTTATCCCTGAAAAAGCGGTAGCTAAAGTCAAATGGTATCGGCAGGGAAGTAAACTGGTTGTAGAAAATAATAGTCCTATTCATATGAATATCATGGATGTCTCTGTAGATGGTAAAGATATTCCATTGAATATGATAAAGCCTTTTGAAAAATTAACGCTGGATTTACCTGCTGGTGTTGCGGGTCACTCTTTAGTCTGGCGTTTTATTAATGATTATGGCGCGATTAGTAGCCCTGTTAAGCAAGCGCTTTAGTTTTGCGATAAGGATATCTTGATGATTCACCCTCGTCTTTGCCTCGTCTTGATTTCAGGTGCATATATAAGTATCGCTTTCCCGACAATGGCCAGTGAAACGCTGTTTAACCCTGGTTTGCTGGAAATCGATCACCCCGTGGACGTGGATATTCATCAGTTTAACCGTTCCAACGCGTTGCCGCCGGGCGATTATAAGGTCGATATCGTCATTAACGGGAAACTGTTTGAACGACGGGATGTGACCTTTGTGCAGGATCAACCGGATGCCGACCTGCATCCCTGCTTTGTCGCGGTTAAGGAGGTATTGTCGTCGTATGGTGTCAAGGTAGACGCAGTGAAAGGTTTGCAGGATGTCGATAATACAGCCTGCGTGAATCCCGTTCCGTTAATTGGTGGCTCTACCTGGTTATTAGATGCAAATAAGCTGGCGTTAAATATATCTGTTCCACAGATCTATCTGAACACGGCGGCCTATGACTATATCAGCCCATCACGCTGGGATGAGGGCATCAATGCGATGATGGTCAATTATGATTTTTCCGGATCGCACACGGTAAAGTCTAATTACGACAATGGGAACGATGACTCTTATTATCTGAACCTGCGTAATGGGATTAACCTGGGGGCATGGCGGTTGCGTAACTACAGTACGCTAAGCGCTACTGGCAGCGACACGGAATATCACTCCATCAGTAGCTATGTCCAGCGCGATATCGCCGCGCTGCGCACCCAGATTATGGTCGGCGACACCTGGACGGCGAGTGATGTCTTTGACAGCGCCCAGATCCGCGGGGTCAGACTCTATACCGACGATGACATGCTACCGTCGAGCCAGAACGGGTTTGCGCCAGTGGTTCGCGGGGTGGCGAAAAGTAACGCCACTGTTATCATCCGGCAGAATAAATATGTCATTTATCAGTCAGCCGTGCCGCAGGGCGCTTTCGAGATCACCGACCTGAACACCACCAGCGGCGGCGGCGATCTTGATGTCACCATAAAAGAAGAAGACGGTAGCGAGCAGCACTTTACCCAGCCGTACGCGTCGCTGGCGATACTGAAGCGTGAAGGCCAGACCGATTTTGATATTAGCGTCGGTGAAATGCGCGATGAAAGCGGATTTACCCCTAACGTCGTTCAGGCGCAGGTGTTGCATGGCCTGCCATGGGGATTAACGCTCTATGGCGGCACGCAGGTTGCGGAAGATTATGCTTCCGCCGCGCTTGGTATGGGTAAAGATATGGGGTCGATCGGGGCCGTATCGTTTGATGTGACCCACGCCCGTTCACACTTTGACGATGGTGATAATGAAAGCGGCCAGTCCTGGCGTTTTCTCTACTCCAAACGTTTTGATGATACCGACACCAGTTTCCGTCTGGTGGGGTACCGTTATTCCACGGAAGGCTATTACACTCTCGGCGAGTGGGCATCGCGGCAGGACAACAGCTCTGATTTCTGGGTAACGGGCAACCGCCGTAGCCGCCTGGAAGGAACCTGGACGCAATCATTTGGCCCCGGTTTTGGCAATATTTATCTGACATTAAGCCGTCAGCAATACTGGCAAACGGATGAAGTCGAGCGCCTGGTGCAGTTTGGCTATAGCAACAGCTGGCGGCGAATTTCGTGGAACGCGTCGTGGAACTATACCGACTCTGCGAATCGTTCTTCCGGTAGCAATAATAAAAACGACAACGATGACAGCGATCACGAACAGATATTCATGCTGACGGTTTCCATCCCGCTTTCAGGGGCGATGGAGAGCAGCTACGTTAACTACTCGATGACGCAAAATAATCATAACGACAGCACAATGCAGGCTGGCGTTGGCGGCACGTTGCTGGAGGGCCACAATCTTTCCTATAACGTGCAGGAATCCTGGACCAGCTCACCGGAAGATACCTATAGCGGGAATGCCAGCATGGGATATGACGGTACTTATAGTTCAGTAAACGGCGGTTATGCCTGGAGCCGTGATTCACAGACGCTGAACTATGGTGCGCGCGGCGGCATCCTGGTTCACAGCGGCGGTGTGACCTTCTCGCAGGAGTTGGGGGAAACCGTCGCGCTGGTGGAAGCGCCGGGCGCTGATGGCCTTACCGTAGAAAACACGACTGGGGTTGCTACAGACTGGCGGGGCTATACGGTGAAAACGCAGCTTAACCCGTACGACGAAAACCGCGTGGCAATTGACAGCAACTATTTTGCCAAAGCCAATATTGAGCTGGATAGCACTGTAGTCAATCTGGTGCCAACGCGCGGCGCCGTGGTGAAGGCGGCGTTTGTGACGCATGTCGGTTATCGCGTGTTGTTTAATGTGATGCAGGCGAATGGCAAACCTGCGCCGTTTGGCGCGATGGCGTCGGCGGAGCTGGATTCCGGAACGGTAACCGGGATTGTCGGCGATAATGGCGAACTCTATTTGTCGGGGATGCCGGAAAACGGTCGTTTCACCCTAAGCTGGGGCGGTGATAAAGCAACAACATGTGCCGTTAATTATACGCTGGGTAATAAACCAGAGAATGCTGAACTGGTGCAGCAAGCCGTCACTTGCCAATAAGGAATTTAATTATGCGTTTATGGACAATAATATTATCTTCTTGCTTTATGGTTCTTATTTCGCCTGTTTGCCGGGCTGGCGATGGTATTTGCCATACAAGATATGGTGTTTATACTTATGATCTTAATCTTAATGGTGCCAAGATTCCGGCTGAGGCTAATAAAGCCGGTACTGAAGTCAGAGATCTAAAGGATTTAACATCATCACAAACGTATGAAATTAGTTGTGATTGCTTGACCCACTTTTCATCGACTTTTCGTAATGTCTATTATACCGCCCGTTCGCCTTTGAGCATTGATACTACCAAAAACGGTTACACGTACTATACGCTTAACGATAACCTAAGTATTGCAACCTCGGTTAAGGTTCATGGGCGAGGCCTTATTGCGGTTCCCTTTGAAGCTGAATCTAATGTGGTACAAGTGGGGACCGAATGTTATACCGATACCGTTGAGGGGGGCTTCGCAACGTTAGATACCGGGTCGGAGGTCACTGTCTCTTTCCTTATCAATAAACCGTTTGTCGGTCAGGTCGCCATTCCTGGCTCGATTGTGGCTAATTTATACGGGGGGCTTGATGCCAACTCCTCCGTTGCCAGCACCGACAAACTGGCAGAAATCAGAATTGTTGGCGATATCGTGGCGCCGCAGAGTTGTGAAATTGATTCCGGCCAGGTGATAGAGGTGAATTTCGGTAAGATCCCCGTAGCGGATTTTTCGACAACGCAAGGCACCGCTGCTGCAGGCCATAAAGTGACCAAAACGGTTCAGGTGAAATGTACCGGAATGTTGGATGAGAATATCGTCTATTCAACATTTAATGCGGATCCCGTTGATTCCAGCGCAAATATGATGAAAGTCCTGGGTAATGATGATGTCGGAATTATGATTTATGACAAATGGGATCAGATGGTTAAGGTGACAGGCGGAAAAATGGATATGGATATGGGCGTCAATAATGCCGGCGCCGAGACTAACTCTTTGACTTTTTCTGCCGCGCCTGCCAGCGCGACGGGAGCACGGCCTCAACCTGGTACATTTGAAGCCTACGCAACGATCACGCTGGAAATAACGAACTAATCTAATCCTATTTTATTAATAACGGGAATCAACATGATGAAAGGAATACTAAAAACGACGCTAGTGGTATCTTCATTTTTTATGGCAGGAAATACGCTGGCTTCTGATGGCACCGTACATTTTCTCGGTGAAGTTATTGACAGCGCCTGTGAAGTAACTGCAGATACCGCTAATCAGAATGTGGCATTAGGTAAAGTCAACAGAACCGCATTTTCAGGTATAGGTTCTACCGCGATGCAGACCGAATTTCATATCCGTCTTGAGAAATGCCCTGATACCTATAATAAAGCGGCGGTTCGTTTTGACGGTACAGAAGCGGCTAACGGTAATGGCGATCTGGCGATTGGTACTCCGGTTGCTGGGGCAAGCCCTGGCGATTATACGGGGACTGGCCAGGCCGTTGCCGCGTCGGGGGTGGCTATCCGCATTTATAATCTGGGCGATGGTTCACAGGTGCCATTGTACACAACGTCTAAGAGCGCTGATATTGATCCTGTTGCCGGAACGGCAGATATGCAATTTATGGCTCGCTACATTGCTATCAGCGATACCATCATGCCGGGCACCGCCAACGCTGACTCCGAATTTACGATTGAATATACAAAATAACAATTGCGTTCACACACCGATCTCCTGGCGACTGTTTTGTGACAGTCGCTGTCATACGTCTTTAACATCTCTGTTTTTCATGTTTAAAAATATCTTTAAAATTCAAATAGTTGTAAGTTAATTTTATCTGTCATAAAACTGTCATATTTCGTACATTTAACTGTCACCTGTTTGTCCTATTTTGCTCACAGTAGCAACTCAAACAACAATTTACGAAAACCGTGCAGGAGACATTATGAAAGTTATGCGTACCACTGTCGCAACTGTTGTCGCCGCGACCTTATCCATGAGCGCGTTCTCTGCCTTTGCCGCAGCGAGCCTGACGGGTGCAGGTGCAACTTTTCCTGCGCCAGTGTATGCCAAATGGGCAGATACCTATCAGAAAGAGACCGGTAGCAAAGTAAACTACCAGGGTATCGGCTCCTCCGGTGGTGTAAAACAAATCACTGCGAATACCGTTGATTTTGGTGCCTCAGATGCGCCGCTGTCTGACGAAAAACTCAATCAAGAAGGCCTGTTCCAGTTCCCGACCGTGATCGGCGGTGTAGTGCTGGCGGTGAATATCCCTGGCCTGAAATCCGGCGAGCTGGTGCTTGACGGCAAAACGCTGGGTGACATCTACCTCGGCAAAATTAAGAAGTGGGATGATGAAGCCATCACCAAACTGAACCCGGGTCTGAAGCTGCCTTCGCAGAATATCGCCGTTGTGCGCCGTGCTGACGGTTCAGGTACTTCGTTCGTTTTCACCAGCTACCTGGCAAAAGTGAATGAAGAGTGGAAATCGAAAATTGGTTCCGGTTCTACCGTTAACTGGCCGACCGGCCTGGGCGGTAAAGGGAATGACGGTATCGCCGCATTCGTACAACGTCTGCCTGGCTCTATCGGCTACGTTGAGTACGCTTACGCTAAGCAGAACAACCTGGCTTACACCAAACTGGTTTCTGCCGATGGCAAACCGGTAAGCCCGACCGAAGAGAACTTTGCTAACGCTGCGAAAGGTGCTGACTGGAGCAAAACCTTCGCTCAGGATCTAACCAACCAGAAAGGTGACGATGCGTGGCCAATCACTTCCACCACCTTCATCCTGGTGCATAAAGAGCAGAAGAAACCTGAGCAGGGCGCTGAAGTGCTGAAGTTCTTCGACTGGGCGTACAAAAATGGCGGCAAACAGGCTAATGACCTGGATTATGCCAGCCTGCCGGACAGCGTGGTTGAGCAGGTTCGTGCTGCATGGAAAACCAACGTGAAAGACAGCAGCGGTAAAGCGCTGTACTAAATACCCGTCATACTTCGAGCCGCAGCTGTGTTGGCTGTGCTTGTTCACCCCAGTCACATAGTGAATCTATGCTTCTGGGGATTCACAAGCTTGCCGCCTTGCTGCAACTCGGATTATTTAGGGTATGGCATTACGTTAGCCGGGAAGCACGATAAAATGCTTGCTTCCTGGCCCAAACTTAAAGAGTGATTTATGGCTGCAACAAAGCCTGCTTTTAACCCCCCGGGTAAAAAGGGTGACATGATATTCAGCGCGCTGGTAAAACTGGCTGCGCTGATTGTGCTATTGATGTTGGGTGGCATCATTGTCTCTCTGGTTATCTCCTCCTGGCCAAGCATTCAGAAATTTGGTTTCTCCTTCCTGTGGACCAAAGAATGGGATGCGCCAAACGATATCTACGGTGCATTAGTACCGATTTACGGTACGCTGGTCACCTCGCTTATCGCACTGCTGATTGCCGTTCCGGTGAGTTTCGGCATTGCCTTGTTCCTGACTGAACTTGCGCCCGGCTGGCTGCGTCGCCCGCTGGGGATCGCCATTGAGCTGCTGGCGGCAATTCCAAGTATCGTGTACGGCATGTGGGGCCTGTTTATCTTTGCTCCGTTGTTTGCGACTTATTTCCAGGAACCGGTCGGTAACATCCTTTCCAACATTCCGTTTGTTGGCGCGCTGTTTGCTGGTCCGGCGTTTGGTATTGGGATTCTGGCTGCGGGTGTGATCCTCGCCATCATGATTATTCCTTACATTGCGGCGGTTATGCGCGACGTGTTCGAACAAACGCCAGTGCTGATGAAAGAGTCAGCCTACGGCATCGGTTGTACCACCTGGGAAGTTATCTGGCGCATCGTCCTCCCGTTCACCAAAAATGGCGTGATCGGCGGCGTGATGTTGGGTCTGGGTCGCGCACTTGGTGAGACCATGGCGGTGACCTTTATCATCGGTAACACCTATCAGCTCGACAGTGCATCGCTGTATATGCCGGGCAACAGTATTACCTCTGCGTTGGCGAATGAATTTGCCGAAGCGGAATCAGGGCTGCACGTTGCTGCGTTGATGGAGTTGGGGCTGATTCTGTTTGTGATCACCTTCATCGTACTGGCTGCGTCTAAGTTCATGATCATGCGCCTTGCGAAGAACGAGGGGGCACGCTAATGGCTACGCTTGAAATGCAAAACACCACTGCGCTTGCGGAATCCCGCCGTAAAATGCAGGCGCGCCGCCGCCTGAAGAACCGCATCGCGCTCACGCTCTCTATGGCGACCATGGCGTTTGGTCTGTTTTGGCTGATCTGGATCCTGATGTCCACGATTACCCGTGGTATTGACGGTATGTCTCTGGCGCTGTTCACCGAAATGACGCCGCCGCCGAATACGGCTGGTGGTGGTCTGGCGAACGCTCTGGCCGGTAGCGGACTGTTGATCCTGTGGGCGACCGTGTTTGGCACCCCGCTGGGTATTATGGCGGGCATCTACCTGGCTGAGTACGGGCGTAAGTCCTGGCTGGCTGAGGTCATCCGCTTTATCAATGACATCCTGCTTTCTGCGCCATCAATTGTGGTCGGTCTGTTCGTTTACACCATTGTGGTCGCAAAAATGGAACACTTCTCCGGCTGGGCGGGCGTTATCGCGCTGGCGCTGCTGCAGGTGCCCATTGTGATTCGTACCACGGAGAACATGCTCAAACTGGTGCCGGACAGCCTGCGTGAAGCTGCCTATGCGCTGGGTACACCGAAGTGGAAGATGATTTCTGCGATCACCCTGAAGGCATCTGTCTCGGGCATTATTACAGGTGTCCTGCTGGCCATTGCGCGTATTGCCGGTGAAACTGCTCCGCTGCTGTTTACATCGCTCTCCAATCAGTTCTGGAGCACCGACATGATGCAGCCTATCGCCAACCTGCCGGTCACTATCTTTAAGTTTGCGATGAGCCCGTTTGCTGAGTGGCAGCAACTGGCCTGGGCTGGGGTACTGATTATTACCCTGTGCGTACTGCTGCTGAACATTCTGGCGCGCGTCATTTTCGCGAAGAAGAAACACGGTTAATTTTTACGGCGTGGCTGATGCGGCGCCGGATGAGGAATAGATTGAAATGAGTATGGTTGATACTGCTCCGGGTAAGATTCAGGTTCGTGATTTGAACTTCTACTATGGCAAATTCCATGCCCTGAAGAACATCAACCTGGATATTGCTAAAAACCAGGTTACGGCGTTTATCGGGCCGTCAGGCTGTGGTAAATCGACGCTGCTTCGTACGTTCAACAAAATGTTTGAGCTGTACCCGGAACAGCGTGCGGAAGGTGAAATCCTGCTGGATGGCGACAATATTCTCACCAATACCCAGGATATCGCGCTGCTGCGTGCCAAAGTGGGGATGGTATTCCAGAAGCCGACGCCGTTCCCGATGTCCATCTACGACAACATCGCGTTTGGCGTGCGTCTGTTTGAGAAGCTCTCTCGTGCGGATATGGACGAGCGTGTGCAGTGGGCATTGACCAAGGCCGCATTGTGGAACGAAACCAAAGATAAATTACATCAGAGTGGGTACTCTCTCTCTGGTGGTCAGCAGCAGCGTCTGTGCATTGCGCGTGGCATCGCCATTCGCCCGGAAGTGCTTCTGCTGGATGAGCCATGTTCAGCGCTCGACCCGATCTCTACCGGGCGTATCGAAGAGCTGATCACGGAACTGAAAGAGGATTACACCGTTGTTATCGTGACCCACAACATGCAGCAGGCGGCACGTTGTTCCGATCACACGGCATTTATGTACCTGGGCGAGTTGATTGAGTTCAGCAACACGGACGATCTGTTCACCAAGCCCGCGAAGAAACAAACTGAAGACTACATCACCGGTCGTTACGGCTGATTCAGGAGCTTGTTGTGGATAACCTTAACCTTAATAAACATATTTCCGGCCAGTTCAATGCTGAACTGGAAAGCATCCGTACCCAGGTGATGACCATGGGCGGCATGGTCGAGCAGCAGCTTTCTGATGCGATTACCGCCATGCATAACCAGGACAGCGAACTGGCGAAGCGCGTCATTGAAGGCGATAAGAACGTCAACATGATGGAAGTGGCGATCGACGAAGCCTGTGTGCGTATCATTGCCAAACGTCAGCCGACCGCCAGCGACCTGCGCCTGGTGATGGCGATTATCAAAACCATCGCCGAGCTGGAGCGTATTGGCGACGTGGCGGACAAAATTTGTCGCACCGCGCTGGAGAAATTCTCGCATCAGCATCAGCCGCTGCTGGTCAGCCTGGAATCACTGGGCCGCCACACTGTGCAGATGCTGCATGACGTGCTGGATGCGTTTGCGCGTATGGATCTGGACGAAGCGGTACGTATTTATCGTGAAGATAAGAAAGTTGACCAGGAATATGAAGGCATCGTGCGTCAGCTGATGACTTATATGATGGAAGATCCGCGTACTATCCCAAGCGTGCTGACCGCGCTGTTTTGCGCCCGTTCCATCGAGCGTATCGGTGACCGTTGCCAGAATATCTGCGAATACATCTTCTACTTCGTGAAGGGACAAGATTTCCGTCACGTAGGTGGAGATGAACTGGATAAGCTGCTGGCGGGCAAAGATCCGAAAGAGTAATAAAAACGTAGAAACTAGGCCGGATCAGCGTTAGCGCCATCCGGCATTTCAGTTAACGCGTAATATCCCATCCGCGCGCTTTCCACAATTCCGGCAACTGTGCCAAATCGGTAAAAGTCGTCACTTTTGGATGATCGATCGGTTTGTTGTGCGGATCGGCGCAGAAATAGAATACTTCCATTCCCGCAGCAATCCCCGCCTGCGCGCCGGCACTGGAATCATCGACCAGAATGCAGTTCTCAACGTTGACGTCCATCGCTTTTGCCGCATGGAACATCAGGTCCGGATCGGGCTTCCAGCGTTGAATATCGTAACCGCTGAACAATAAATCAGGAAAATGGTGCAACATGCCCAGCTTACCCAGCGAATGCTGCATTTTACTGACTGGACCGTTGGACACTACACACATGGGCACCGTCATACTGTCCAGTAGCGCATTAGCGCCAGCGATCACTTCCAGTTCCGTATCGAACAGACGTGCGACCTCAGCGCGGTAAACCGGTTCTAAATCGGCTTTTGCCAGTTCGACACCGTGCTCTTCGTTGATAATGTCGATGATCTCGTACAGCTTTACCCCTTTGAAGCGTTTAAAAATTTCTTCAAGATCGAGCGTAATGCCGAACGCCTGGAACATGCTGATATACGCGCGAGAACAAATCACTTCACTGTCTACAAGGGTACCGTCACAGTCAAAAAATACGGCTTCTATCTGGGACATGTCATTTCCATTTTAACAAGTTTAACGTTTTCGTAATGCATTATTGGGCCACGCAATCGTTGCCGTATAAGCAAAATCAATGAAAAAAGTTGCTCATAACCCAACCCTATTGTCGCATTTTGGTATAGGATAGCGACGAATTTTCCCTCCTTGTTCGGAAATTGATAATGAGTCAACAACACACAACCCAGGCTTCTGGCCAGGGGATGCTGGAACGCGTGTTCAAACTGCGCGAACATGGCACGACGGCACGGACCGAAGTGATCGCCGGTTTAACGACCTTCCTGACGATGGTGTATATCGTTTTTGTTAACCCGCAAATTCTTGGCGTAGCTGGCATGGATACCAGCGCCGTCTTTGTTACCACCTGTCTTATTGCTGCTTTTGGTAGCATCCTGATGGGCCTGTTTGCCAACCTGCCGGTCGCACTTGCGCCTGCAATGGGCCTGAACGCATTCTTTGCTTTCGTGGTCGTCGGCGCGATGGGCCTCTCCTGGCAGATTGGTATGGGCGCTATCTTCTGGGGCGCAGTAGGTCTGCTGCTGCTGACGATTTTCCGCGTGCGTTACTGGATGATTGCTAATATCCCGGTTAGCCTGCGCGTGGGGATCACCAGCGGTATTGGTCTGTTCATCGGCATGATGGGGCTGAAAAACGCCGGTGTTATCGTGGCGAACAAAGACACGCTGGTGTCCATCGGCAACCTGACGTCTCACAGCGTGCTGCTCGGTATTCTGGGCTTCTTTATCATCGCGATTCTGGCGTCACGCAACATTCATGCGGCGGTGCTGATCTCCATCATTGTGACCACGCTACTGGGCTGGATGCTGGGCGATGTTCATTACAACGGTATCGTCTCTGCGCCACCGAGCGTGATGTCCGTTATTGGCCATGTCGATCTGGCCGGTTCGTTTAATATTGGCCTGGCGGGGGTGATTTTCTCATTCATGCTGGTCAACCTGTTCGACTCTTCCGGTACGCTGATTGGCGTTACGGATAAAGCCGGTCTGGCGGATGCGAAGGGCAAGTTCCCGCGTATGAAGCAGGCGTTGTATGTAGATAGCGTGTCATCTGTCACTGGCGCGTTTATCGGTACTTCTTCCGTTACCGCGTATATTGAATCTTCTTCCGGGGTTTCTGTCGGCGGACGTACTGGGCTTACCGCCGTGGTTGTCGGCCTGCTGTTCCTGCTGGTTATCTTCCTGTCGCCGCTGGCGGGAATGGTGCCGGGCTATGCCGCGGCCGGTGCGCTGATTTACGTCGGTGTGCTGATGACATCAAGCCTGTCGCGCGTGAAGTGGGATGACCTGACAGAAGCGGTTCCTGCGTTCATTACCGCCGTGATGATGCCGTTTAGCTTCTCGATTACCGAAGGTATCGCGCTGGGCTTTATTTCCTACTGCGTGATGAAAATCGGGACCGGACGTTTGCGCGATCTCAGCCCGTGCGTCATCGTTGTCGCGCTGCTGTTTGTGCTGAAGATTGTGTTTATCGACGCGCACTGATCGCTGTTTATTTGGTTTTAGAAAGACAAGCCCGGCAAATCGCCGGGCTTTTTCGTTTACGCTTTCACGCGCTGAATATACTCGCCAAATGCGGTCAGTTGACCGGTAAGATGGTCCAGCGTGCTTTGGTCGATGACTTCACCCGTCTGCGGGTCCACCTTGTTCTGAATGACGCCGCCCATAAATTCCGGCTTGTTCATCACCATGGCGTCGAGGAACACCAGGATCTGACGCAGATGGTACTGACAGCGCGCGCCGCCAATAGCGCCCATTGAGCTGGTCTGAATCAGTACCGGCTTGCCAGATAATGGCTGATCGGGCAGGCGGGACAGCCAGTCGATGGCGTTTTTCAGTCCGCCAGGAACAGAATAGTTATATTCTGGTGTCACGATAACAACACCATCAGCTTTCCTGATTTGCTCTGCCAGCGCTTCTACGCTGGCCGGGAAACCTTCTTCCTGCTGGAGGTCGGCATCATACAGCGGGATATCACCAATCGACGGTAACGCGCTCACTTCCATTCCTGCGGGCGCAATTTTAGGCAGCGTGCGGGCAACCATGCCGTTAAACGAACCTTTGCGCAGACTTCCCAGTAACGTAACAACATTCAATGTTTCAGACATGGTGACTCCTGTTTCATCATGAAGGTTAAATCAGTTAAGCGTATGGCTTTTCGCTGCGCATAATTGAGAGAACCGGATCAGGCGACCCGTTGGCTCATTGGCGCGAGTCTGGATATCAGGCAAACTTTTCCAGTCCTGTTTACCATCAAACTCCCAAACCTTGAGTTTTTCAATGGTTGGCGTAACCGCAACCGACCACACCAGCACATCTTCCGCATCGCAAATGGCTTCAACCTGTGCAACATGGGCACATTTCAGACGCCCTGCGCCGGGTAAAAGCTGGAGTTCGCGCGGATCGTCATTACACACATCGCCGGTGAGTTTGAGAACGCTCTGGCGCAACGTAATGAGCTGCGCACGCGCTTCGTTAGGGTCGTTTTGGTTATTGATCCACAGATTTTCGTTACTGGAGAAGCGCCAGGTTTGTGTTGAATTCGGATTGTGAAAACCGCGTGTCGCTCGCTGAAGCTCCATATCCAGGCCGCAAACACCTTCTGTTGTCAGTGCAACGCCAACAATATTTCCGGCATAAGAAATCGAAAATCCCGGCAGGTTTTTATCGCGAAAAACGGGCTTACCTTTCGCCTCAGTAACAATCTCAGGCAACGTGCTGGTGCCGTAAAGCATGAACATTAGTTCTGCGAGAAGACTTCGGGAGGCCAGGAAGCGTGTTCGACGGTGAGCGGGTAGATTACTTGCTTCAATGTGATATGGAGTAGGGAGACGAACTGAAACCAGGTGTCCCTCCGTAAGAATCCCTCTGGCAAAATGTGTCGCCATTTTTCGCTCCGTGATTAATGGTCCGTGATTATAACCAGAGTAACATTTACACGGCGTTCAGGCAGGTTTTACCGGCTAAAAAATAAACGGAAATGGAATACATTACGCGACATTTACATTTCTGTTGCCAGAATGGTCATTTAAGCAACACTGTGGCGGCGGATCGTCAGGACATATCGCGATACAGAGCCTTGATCGTTTCTTTCAGCCAGACGATCTTCGGATTATGGCTGTTACGTTTATGCCAAAGGAGGGTGAACGGTACGCGCATTTTCTCTAACTGCGCAGCATCAAATGGCATAGGACGCGCCACTAGCGGAAGCTGGTGGAGTTGGTTATAACGCTGACAATAGACCGGCGCTGTGGCTATCAGCGCATGATCCGGCTGGGCGGCCATAAACAGCGACTGCTCAAAACCTGGCAGGCATAACGCGATATTGCGTGTGCGCCCCATCTCCTGAAGCACATCGTCCAGCGCCCAGGTATCGCTTTGCTCCCAGCTAATACTGATGTGGGGATAGCGCAGAAATGTATCCAGACTCCACTCTTCCTGCAATGCCGGATGATCTTCACGTAGCCAGACGCAAGGGAGATCGGAAAACAACACTTCATGGTCGATCGACAACGGCAGTAGGCTCAGCAGTTCTCGCGAACGCGGATGGCTTTCGCGGCCGGTGAAGCCGATATCCACCTCGCCGCGAATAATCGCATCCAGCGAATCATAGTCCCAGTTGCGTATTTTGATCGTCGCCTGGGGATAACGCTGATAGATCTGCCGGGAGAGGGCGTTAAACATGATCATGACCAACGGCGTTTCGGCCACCAGATCAAACTTCAACCCGCGCGGAGCCTCATGGTGCGGCTTATCCAGCAATTGATTGCTCATCTGCATCCACTCTGCCAGATTCTGCTCCATGCTGACCATTAATGGCGTCGGCGTAAGTCCCAGCGGGGTATTTACAAACAGCGGGTCGTCAAACCAGGTCCGCAGTTTCGACAGCGACTTACTCACCGCCGACGGCGTGACGTTCATCCGTTTGGCGGTTTTGGTAACGCTGCGTTCCTGCATCAATAGTTGCAGGCAGAGCAACAAATTAAGATCGAGACTGCTGAGGGATTTCTTCATGAGTTGGCGCGGACCGGTTAGGGGCAACAATGATAATCAGCATGATACTCACTATGCTACAGCCAATCAGAATCCCGATCAGCATATTCAGCGCATCAAGGCCGAGGACCGCTGCCAGCCAAATCCATAGTGATGAACCGCAAACCTGCGCAATACCTAACGCCGAGCTGGCAACCCCTGCACGCAGCGAGAACGGTCCCAGCGCCTGACTCATGGCGACACCAAAACCAACCGAGAACCCGGCGCAGATTAAAGTCAGCCCAAACAGCGTTACTGCGTGTGAGGCGGCAAGGGTTAACACTACGCCCGCTGCCAGAAATAACGCCTGTGAAGTCAGCATCAGAACGCGAGGCTTGAATACACTGAGGGCGAACGGCGTCGAGAAAGAGACCGCCATACTGATGCCTGCGGTCATAGCCATCGTCGTGGCGTATTCACCACGGTCGAAGCCCATCACTTCCATCAGCAGCACCGGAGAGGTATTCACGAAGGTCAGGATCACCGACACACTGAGGGTGGTTATGGCCAGGCGGCTTAAGAAAAAACGGTTCACCAAAGACTCGTTGGTGTGGTTCTTTGGTGTAGACGTCGTGAGGGTCGCTGGGCGCGATTCTCGCAGGATAAATACCGACAGCAGGCATACGACTACACCCATACCCATCATCGTGTAGAACAGGCTTTGCCACGGATATTTGAGCATAATCAGATGCCCCATGACCGGAGCCAGCACCGGTACGATACAGGTGATTCCGTTCAACAGCGACAGCACTTTTGCCCGGCGGCGATCGTCGAGCGTATCGCGCAGAATAGCGAAAGCCACCACATAGCAGCAGCCAGCGCCCACTCCCTGAATAAAGCGGCCTACCAGGAACGGCGTACCGCTCTCGGCGAAAGAACATAGCGCAGAGGCGAAAATAAAGATGAGTGCGCCGACTATGGCGACCGGTTTGCGGCCTGACTGGTCGGCAATTTTACCGGCGAAAAGCATCGCCGTCGCCATTCCCGCCAGATAAACCGAAAACGCAATATGCAGTTGCGCCTCGCTGGCCTGTAGATCGGCCGCAATGCGGGGCAGCCCCACCAGATACATATCAATACCGGCAGGATAAAGAAGAACCAGGGCGAAACTGCAGATTAGAAAGCGTGTCATAGCGACCTCATGAGGAATGTGGCGCTAAGCATACGGGCAGAGAGTCAACTGCACGAGTTGCCATTTGGACAACAGTGATTTCCACATGGGAAATTGTTGTTGCCGGGTGGCGGCGTAAACGCCTTCTCCGGCCTACGGGGCCTGTAGGCCCGGTTAGCATCGCGCTACCGGGCAACACAAGGTTACTTACCGATACAGAAGCTGGAGAAAATCCGTCCCAGCAGATCGTCGGAGGTAAATTCACCGGTGATCTCACTGAGGTTCTGCTGAGCCAGGCGTAGCTCCTCTGCCAGCAGTTCCCCAGCCCATGCTCCGAGCAATTGAGCTTTGCCCTGCTCGAGATGCTCCGCCGCTTCTGCCAGCGCCTGTAGGTGACGACGACGCGCCAGGAAGCCGCCTTCCATATTGGTTTCAAAGCCCATGCTCTGCTTGAGATGATTGCGCAGCACGTCAACGCCTTCACCGGTACGTGCGGAGAGACGAACCAGTGAGTGGCCATTTACTTCGCTAAGACCCAGCGTTTCACCGGTAATATCCGCTTTGTTACGCACCACGGTAATCGGCAGTTTGGCGGGCAGACGGGCAATAAAGTCGGGCCAGATGTCAGCCGGGTCGGTAGCGTCAGTGGTGGTGCCATCAACCATAAACAGCACGCGGTCGGCCTGCTCAATTTCCTGCCACGCGCGCTCGATCCCAATGCGTTCCACTTCATCGTTAGCGTCGCGCAGACCGGCGGTGTCGATGATGTGCAGCGGCATGCCGTCGATATGGATATGCTCGCGCAGGACGTCGCGGGTGGTACCGGCGATGTCGGTGACAATAGCCGCTTCGCGGCCTGCCAGGGCGTTTAGCAGGCTTGATTTCCCGGCGTTCGGGCGACCAGCAATCACCACCTTCATCCCTTCGCGCAGCAGGCTGCCCTGACGCGCTTCGGCACGTACAGCATCAAGGTTGCTGATAACGCTATTGAGCTGCGCTTCAATCTTGCCGTCAGACAGGAAGTCGATTTCTTCATCCGGGAAATCAATCGCCGCTTCCACGTAGATGCGCAAGTGAGTGAGCGCTTCCACAAGATGATTTACCCGTGCGGAAAAGGCGCCTTGCAACGAGTTCAGCGCTGAGCGAGCCGCTTGCTCCGAGCTGGCATCGATCAGGTCGGCAATCGCCTCGGCCTGGGCTAAATCGAGCTTATCATTGAGAAACGCGCGCTCGGAGAATTCACCGGGTCTGGCAATGCGCAGCCCGGGAATGGTCAGAATACGTTTTAACAGCAGATCGAGAATCACCGGACCGCCGTGACCCTGCAGTTCTAAAACGTCTTCACCGGTAAAGGAGTTTGGACCGGGGAACCACAGGGCAATTCCTTGATCCAGCGCGCTGCCATCCGCGTCTTTAAACGGCAGATAGTCGGCATAACGTGGTTTTGGCAGTTTGCCCAGCACGGTTTCTGCGACCTCACGTGCCTTCAGGCCGGAGATACGCAGGATACCCACGCCACCACGTCCCGGTGGCGTGGCCTGAGCGACGATGGTGTCGTTATGGCTCATGATATGTCTCTTTGTGATGCAATAAAAAAGGCGGTCTAATGACCGCCCTTTACGTTATGTTCCGTTTGCCGGATGGCGGCTTCGCCTAATCCGGCCTACACCGAATCAGGAGTTTTTCTTCTCGCGGCTATGCAGCCCACGCTTCTCCAGACCACGGTAAATCAGCTGCTGCTGAATAATGGTTACCAGGTTGCTGACGATATAGTACAGCACCAGACCTGACGGGAACCACAGGAAGAACACGGTGAAGATGACCGGCATAAAGGTCATGATCTTCTGCTGCATCGGGTCGGTCACGGTGGTCGGAGACATCTTCTGAATGAAGAACATCGTCACGCCCATCAGGATCGGCAGAATGTAGTACGGGTCCTGTGCAGACAGGTCATGGATCCACAGCGCGAACGGCGCATGGCGCAGTTCAATGGAGCCCATCAGCATGTAGTACAACGCCAGGAAGATTGGCATCTGGATGATCAGCGGGAAGCAGCCGCCCAGCGGGTTAACCTTCTCAGCTTTGTACAGGGCCATCATTTCCTGGCTCTGACGCTGTTTGTCATCGCCCAGACGCTCACGCATAGCCTGAATCTTCGGCTGCAGCATACGCATCTTCGCCATGGAGGTGTACTGCGCTTTGGTCAGCGGGTACATGATGCCACGAACGATAAAGGTGATAACGATGATGGAGAAGCCCCAGTTACCCAGGAAGCTATGGATCCATTTCAGCAGTTTAAACAGCGGCTGAGAGATGAACCACAACCAGCCGTAATCCACGGTCAGATCCAGGTGCGGTGCAACGGCCGCCATTTTATCCTGAATTTCCGGGCCGACCCACAGGGTGCTGGTCATCGCACCAGTCTGGCCTGGCTGTACCAGTACCGGCTGTGATTTATAGCCGATAGCGGCAATGCCGTTACCCAGGTTAGCGGTATAGAAGTTGTTGGTACCGTCGTTACGCGGAACCCATGCCGTTGCGAAATACTGTTGCAGCATTGCGACCCAACCGTCTTTAGCGTTGACGTTCAGGTTTTCGTTTTCAGCAATGGTGTCGAATTTGTATTTCTCATACTTCTCATCCGGCGTGGAGTAGGCCGCGCCACGGAAGGTGTGCAGCGCAAAGTTGCTGCTACCGGTGTCGCGATGAGATGGCAGATTGATGGATTGCTTCAGCTGACCAAAGGTGGAGATTTCCAGCGGTTTTTCGCCGGCGTTCTGCACGCTGTAGTTAACGTTGACAGCATATTCACCACGCTTGAGGACAAACGTTTTAGTGAACGTGTTACCCGCTGCGTCAGTATAGGTCATCGGGATCTGCAGTTCGTTCTGACCGTCTGCCAGTACAAATGCGTCTTTTTCGACGTTGTACAGCGGACGTGGGCCGTTAGCCGGGTTATCCGGGCCGTCACGACCGGTCAGGCCACTCTGTGCCTGGTAGATGAACTGTGGCGTAGTTTCCAGTAACTGGAACGGTTCGGTAGAACCAAGTTCTTTCGGGTAAGCTGGCAGCGAAGCCTGTTCCACATCACCACCACGGGTGTTGATGGTCAGATCAAGCACGTCAGTCTTAACCGTAATCAGTTTCCCCTGGCCACTGGCCGGTACGCCCTGGTCTGCGGCGCTACCCGCTGCGGTGGTCGTTGTCTGCGTGGTCTGTTGGGCCTGAGGTTGCGGGTTTTTATCCTGCTCCCAGGCTTGCCAGATCATGAAAGACACGAACAGCAAAGCGATGACTAAAAGATTGCGTTGCGAATCCATCGTTAGTGTTCTCTGGTATCAAATGGTCCGGGCGGGACGGGATCGTCACCACCAGGGTGTAAAGGGTGGCATTTTAATACGCGTTTCACCGTCAACCAACTGCCTTTTATCACTCCAAACCTGCGCAATGCCTCAATTCCGTAGCTCGAACAGGTTGGAGTGAAACGGCAATGCGGCCCAAGCAGCGGACTGATCAGGCGTTGATAGACCCGAATGAGGGCTATCAGGACCCGCGAGCCAGGCGACAATGGCGACGCCATAATTTTTCCAACGCTTCCGAGAGAGCACGGTTATCGAGGTCAGCAACCCCTTTTTTCGCCACCACCACGAAATCCATTGCGGGAAGTTCGTGCTGACGTAAACGGAAGCTTTCACGCGTCAGACGTTTAATCCGATTGCGTTCATGCGCACGTTTAACATTTTTCTTGGCGACGGTAAGACCGATACGGGGATGCCCCAGCGAATTCAGGCGGCCGAGGATGGTGATTTGCGGCGTGCCAGCCCGTTGTGGCTGCTGGAAGACGAATGTGAAATGAGTGGGAGTTAACAAACGTAACTCCCTGGGAAATGCGAGCTTAACCACTCAGGGGCTAGCTTTTATTACTTAGAAACGGTCAGACGAGAACGGCCTTTAGCACGACGACGTGCCAGAACCTGACGACCATTTTTATTAGCCATACGAGCACGGAAGCCGTGAGAACGGTTGCGCTTCAGTACAGACGGTTGAAAAGTGCGTTTCATGGCGATTTCTACCTAAACTTGAATAAATTCACTGACTTTTGCGTATACCCGAACGAGTTTCGAACGACTTACGCCACAGTGTGGGTGATTAAAGAGGCCGGATTGTAATAATTGTACACTCCGGAGTCAATTCTCTTTCCTTATTTCCCGCTTTTTTCCACAAGGTTTTGTGTGAAAAACAGGCAGCGTTGACGCCGTAAGGCGACCGTTACTCGCTGGGGGTAAGAATTATACGGGCTGGTGGATAAAGCGCAAGGATCGCCCGGGATCTTTATTAGATCGTTTAAGCAGTAAAGCATCTTTACTCATTAATTTTTTCAATATGCGCGCTAAAACCTGCAGCACTTCTCCAGGATCGTTTACACTTAGCCGATTCTGGATCATCCTGTGGATAAATCGGGAAGAATCTGTGAGAAACAGAAGATCTCTTTCTCAGTTTACGCTATGATCCGCGGTCCCGATCGTTTCAATGGATCCTGATCGGGGAAAAATTGCAGATAGCAATTCGCACGTCACCCTTTGCATAGGGTCTTGTCGGTGTGCGTCAACAATCATGAATGTTTCAGCCTTTGTCATTTATCGACTTTTGTTCGAGTGGAGTCCGCCGTGTCACTTTCGCTTTGGCAGCAGTGTCTTGCCCGATTGCAGGATGAGTTACCAGCCACAGAATTCAGTATGTGGATACGCCCGTTGCAGGCGGAACTGAGCGATAACACGCTGGCTTTGTATGCGCCAAACCGTTTTGTGCTCGATTGGGTAAGGGACAAATACCTTAATAATATTAATGGATTACTAAATAACTTCTGTGGAGCGGATGCCCCACAGCTGCGTTTTGAGGTCGGAACTAAACCCGTCACGCAAACGCTGAAGACGCCGGTAAATAATGTTGTCGCGCCTGCCCATGTGGCGCAACAGGTACAACCGCAACGTGCTGCTCCTGCGGCGCGCCCTGGTTGGGACAACGTCCCGGCGCCGGCAGAACCTACCTATCGCTCTAACGTCAACGTTAAACATACGTTTGATAACTTCGTTGAAGGTAAATCTAACCAACTGGCGCGCGCGGCGGCACGTCAGGTGGCGGACAACCCTGGCGGCGCCTACAATCCGTTATTCCTTTATGGTGGTACGGGTCTGGGTAAAACCCACCTGTTGCATGCTGTCGGTAACGGCATTATGGCGCGTAAACCGAACGCGAAAGTGGTGTATATGCACTCCGAGCGTTTTGTGCAGGACATGGTTAAAGCTCTGCAAAACAATGCGATCGAAGAGTTTAAACGCTACTACCGCTCCGTCGACGCGCTGCTGATCGATGACATCCAGTTCTTTGCCAACAAAGAGCGCTCACAGGAAGAATTCTTCCACACCTTCAACGCCCTGCTGGAAGGTAATCAGCAGATCATCCTGACGTCGGATCGTTATCCGAAGGAGATCAATGGTGTTGAAGATCGACTGAAATCCCGCTTCGGCTGGGGGCTGACTGTTGCGATCGAACCGCCAGAGCTGGAAACACGCGTGGCGATCCTGATGAAAAAAGCCGACGAAAACGACATTCGTCTGCCGGGGGAAGTGGCGTTCTTTATTGCCAAGCGTCTACGCTCTAACGTGCGTGAACTGGAAGGCGCACTGAACCGCGTGATCGCCAACGCCAATTTTACCGGCCGGGCGATTACCATCGATTTCGTGCGCGAAGCGCTGCGCGATCTGTTGGCTTTGCAGGAAAAGCTGGTCACCATCGACAATATTCAGAAGACGGTGGCGGAGTATTACAAAATCAAAATTGCGGATCTGCTGTCAAAGCGTCGATCTCGCTCGGTAGCTCGTCCGCGCCAGATGGCGATGGCGCTGGCAAAAGAGCTCACCAACCACAGTCTGCCGGAAATTGGCGACGCGTTTGGTGGGCGTGACCATACTACCGTGCTTCATGCCTGCCGCAAGATTGAGCAGTTGCGTGAAGAAAGCCATGATATTAAAGAAGATTTCTCCAATTTAATCAGAACATTATCTTCGTGACGCTATGAAATTTACCGTTGAACGTGAACATTTATTAAAACCGCTTCAGCAGGTCAGCGGCCCGCTGGGTGGACGTCCTACACTGCCGATCCTCGGAAACCTGCTGCTGCAGGTCGCTGACGGTGCGCTTTCTCTGACCGGTACCGATCTCGAAATGGAGATGGTGGCGCGCGTGGCGTTGATCCAGCCCCATGAACCTGGTGCGACCACCGTTCCGGCACGTAAATTCTTCGACATTTGCCGCGGGTTGCCGGAAGGCGCGGAAATAGCCGTTCAACTGGAAGGCGACCGCATGCTGGTACGCTCTGGTCGCAGCCGTTTCTCGCTGTCCACGCTTCCTGCCGCCGACTTCCCTAATCTGGATGACTGGCAGAGCGAAGTCGAATTCACCCTGCCGCAGGCCACAATGAAGCGCCTGATTGAAGCCACGCAGTTTTCGATGGCGCATCAGGATGTGCGTTACTACTTAAACGGCATGCTGTTTGAAACCGAAGGGGAAGAGCTGCGTACTGTGGCGACCGACGGTCACCGTCTGGCGGTTTGTTCAATGCCTGTCGGTCAGCCGTTGCCCAGCCATTCGGTGATCGTACCGCGTAAAGGTGTGATTGAACTGATGCGTATGCTTGACGGCGGTGACAACCCGCTGCGCGTGCAGATTGGCAGCAACAATATTCGTGCGCACGTGGGGGATTTCATCTTCACCTCCAAGCTGGTAGACGGTCGTTTCCCGGATTATCGCCGCGTATTGCCGAAAAATCCGGACAAACATCTGGAAGCCGGTTGCGATATCCTCAAGCAGGCGTTTGCCCGTGCGGCGATCCTCTCGAACGAGAAATTCCGCGGCGTGCGTCTGTATGTCAGCGAAAATCAGCTTAAAATCACCGCCAACAACCCGGAGCAGGAAGAAGCAGAAGAAATTCTGGATGTCTCCTATCCTGGTACGGAACTGGAAATCGGTTTTAACGTTAGCTACGTGCTGGACGTTCTGAACGCGCTGAAGTGCGAGAACGTGCGTATTCTGCTGACTGATTCCGTATCGAGCGTACAGATTGAAGATGCCGCATCACAGTCGGCTGCCTATGTTGTTATGCCAATGAGACTGTAATGTCGCTCACCCGCCTGTTGATCCGCGATTTTCGCAATATCGAAAGCGCGGATCTCGCTTTATCCCCTGGCTTTAACTTCCTGGTTGGCGCGAACGGCAGCGGCAAAACCAGTGTGCTGGAAGCCATCTATACGCTCGGCCATGGCCGGGCGTTTCGCAGTTTGCAGATTGGCCGCGTGATTCGCCACGAGCAGGAGTCGTTTGTTTTACACGGACGTTTGCAGGGAGAAGAGCGTGAGACGTCGATTGGTCTGACGAAAGACAAACTGGGCGACAGCAAAGTGCGCATTGATGGCACTGACGGGCACAAGGTCGCTGAACTGGCGCACCTGATGCCGATGCAGCTGATCACGCCAGAGGGGTTTACTTTACTCAACGGCGGCCCCAAATACAGAAGAGCATTTCTTGACTGGGGATGCTTTCACAATGAAGCCGGATTTTTCACCGCCTGGAGCAACCTGAAGCGACTGCTCAAGCAGCGCAATGCGGCACTGCGTCAGGTGAGTCGTTATGAACAACTGCGCCCGTGGGATAGAGAACTTATCCCGCTGGCGGAACAAATCAGCACCTGGCGCGCGGAGTACAGCGCGGGTATCGCGCAGGATATGGCGGATACCTGCCAGCAGTTTCTTCCCGAGTTTTCTCTCTCGTTTTCTTTCCAGCGTGGTTGGGAGAAGGAGACAGATTATGCCGAGGTGCTGGAACGCAGTTTTGAACGCGATCGCATGTTGACCTACACCGCACACGGCCCGCATAAGGCGGATTTCCGCATTCGTGCCGACGGTGCGCCGGTAGAAGACACGTTGTCGCGTGGGCAGCTAAAACTGCTAATGTGCGCCTTACGTCTGGCGCAAGGGGAGTTCCTGACCCGTGAAAGCGGACGGCGCTGCCTGTACCTGATAGATGATTTTGCCTCTGAACTGGATGATGCGCGTCGCGGGCTGCTGGCCAGCCGCTTAAAAGCCACGCAATCACAGGTCTTTGTCAGCGCAATCAGCGCTGAACACGTTATAGACATGTCCGATGAAAATTCGAAGATGTTTACCGTGGAAAAGGGTAAAATAACGGATTAACCCAAGATAAAATGAGCGAGAAACGTTGATGTCGAATTCTTATGACTCCTCCAGTATCAAAGTCCTGAAAGGGCTGGATGCGGTGCGTAAGCGCCCGGGTATGTATATCGGCGACACGGATGACGGCACCGGTCTGCACCACATGGTATTCGAGGTGGTAGATAACGCTATCGACGAAGCGCTCGCGGGTCACTGTAAAGATATCGTGGTAACGATTCACGCTGATAACTCCGTGTCTGTTACTGACGATGGCCGTGGTATCCCAACCGGTATTCATCCGGAAGAGGGCGTTTCGGCGGCGGAAGTTATCATGACCGTTCTGCACGCAGGCGGTAAATTCGATGATAACTCCTATAAAGTTTCCGGTGGTTTGCACGGCGTAGGTGTCTCCGTCGTTAACGCCCTGTCGCAGAAACTGGAGCTGGTGATTCGTCGTGAAGGCAAAGTGCATCAGCAAACTTATGTGCACGGTGTGCCGCAGGCGCCGCTGGCGGTAACGGGCGAAACAGAGGTTACGGGGACCCAGGTGCGTTTCTGGCCAAGCCACGAAACCTTCACTAACGTGACCGAGTTCGAATACGACATCCTGGCGAAGCGCCTGCGCGAACTGTCGTTCCTGAACTCCGGTGTCTCTATTCGTCTGCGCGACAAGCGTGACGGCAAAGAAGATCATTTCCATTACGAAGGCGGCATCAAGGCGTTTGTTGAATATCTCAACAAAAACAAAACACCGATCCACCCGAATATCTTCTACTTCTCCACCGAAAAAGACGGTATCGGCGTTGAAGTGGCGCTGCAGTGGAACGACGGTTTCCAGGAAAACATCTACTGCTTCACCAACAACATTCCGCAGCGTGACGGCGGGACTCACCTTGCAGGCTTCCGTGCGGCGATGACCCGTACCCTGAACGCCTACATGGACAAAGAAGGTTACAGCAAAAAAGCCAAAGTCAGCGCCACCGGTGACGATGCCCGTGAAGGCCTGATTGCGGTGGTTTCCGTGAAAGTGCCGGACCCAAAATTCTCCTCGCAGACCAAAGACAAACTGGTCTCCTCTGAGGTGAAATCGGCGGTTGAACAGCAGATGAACGAACTGCTGAGCGAATACCTGCTGGAAAACCCGTCTGACGCAAAAATCGTCGTCGGCAAGATTATCGATGCGGCCCGTGCCCGTGAAGCAGCACGTCGCGCGCGTGAAATGACCCGTCGTAAAGGCGCGCTGGACTTAGCCGGTCTGCCGGGCAAGCTGGCGGACTGTCAGGAACGCGACCCGGCGCTGTCTGAACTGTACCTGGTGGAAGGGGACTCCGCGGGCGGCTCTGCGAAGCAGGGGCGTAACCGTAAGAACCAGGCGATTCTGCCGCTGAAGGGTAAAATCCTTAACGTCGAGAAAGCGCGTTTCGACAAAATGCTCTCCTCTCAGGAAGTGGCAACGCTGATCACCGCGCTGGGCTGTGGTATCGGTCGTGACGAGTACAACCCGGACAAACTGCGCTACCACAGCATCATCATCATGACCGATGCTGACGTCGACGGCTCGCACATCCGTACGCTGCTGTTGACCTTCTTCTATCGTCAGATGCCGGAAATTGTTGAACGTGGCCATGTCTACATTGCGCAGCCGCCGCTGTACAAAGTGAAGAAAGGCAAGCAGGAACAGTACATCAAAGACGATGAAGCGATGGATCAATACCAGATCTCTATCGCTCTGGATGGCGCCACGCTGCACACCAACGCTAGCGCACCAGCCCTGGCGGGTGAGGCGTTAGAAAAACTGGTTTCTGAATACAACGCGACGCAGAAAATGATTGGCCGTATGGAGCGTCGTTTCCCGAAAGCGCTGCTGAAAGAGCTGGTTTATCAGCCGACGCTGGCTGAAGGCGATCTGGCTGATGAAGCGAAAGTTACGGCCTGGGTTTCCCAGTTGGTGAACGTGCTTAATGAAAACGAAATGCACGGCAGCACCTGGAACAGCTTCGTGCGTAAAGACGCTGAACTGAACCTGTTCGAACCGGTGATCCGAGTGCGTACCCACGGTGTCGATACCGACTATCCATTGGAGCATGAGTTTGTGACCGGTGGCGAGTACCATCGTATTTGTACGCTCGGTGAGAAGCTGCGCGGGCTGATCGAAGATGATGCGTTTATCGAACGTGGCGAGCGCCGCCAACCGGTGGCCAGCTTTGAGCAGGCGCTGGAATGGCTGCAGAAAGAGTCTCGTCGCGGTCTCGCTATCCAGCGTTATAAAGGTCTGGGCGAGATGAACCCGGAACAGCTGTGGGAAACCACCATGGATCCGGAAAGCCGTCGCATGTTGCGCGTTACTGTGAAGGATGCGATTGCCGCCGACCAGTTGTTCACCACCCTGATGGGCGATGCCGTCGAACCACGCCGCGCGTTTATCGAAGAAAACGCCCTGAAAGCGGCGAACATCGATATTTAACCTACACCAAGGCCTGCTTCTGTAGGCCTTTCCGGCCTACAACCGAACCACAAAAGGGGAATCTTGATTCCCCTTTCTATCCCCCTTTTCGTAGCTGTTTTTTGAGCGGAATCGCGTTAGCATGAGGACGGACTCATTTCATCCGGGGAACTCATGGCTATCAAACTTATTGCTATCGACATGGATGGCACACTTCTGCTGCCCGATCACACCATTTCACCTGCGGTCAAAACGGCAATTGCTGCGGCACGCGCGCGTGGCGTGAACGTAGTGCTGACCACGGGACGCCCGTATGCCGGCGTTCACAGCTATCTGAAAGAACTGCATATGGAACAACCCGGTGACTACTGCATTACCTACAACGGTGCGCTGGTGCAGAAAGCAGGCGATGGCAGTACCGTTGCGCAAACCGCGCTGAGCTATGATGATTATCGCTACCTGGAGCAGCTCTCCCGGGAAGTTGGCTCGCATTTCCACG
This sequence comes from Citrobacter sp. wls706, assembly GCF_005281305.1. Classification (NCBI taxonomy): domain Bacteria; kingdom Pseudomonadati; phylum Pseudomonadota; class Gammaproteobacteria; order Enterobacterales; family Enterobacteriaceae; genus Citrobacter; species Citrobacter sp. wls706. Next base: position 58,320 of record NZ_SZXG01000040.1, read on the forward strand.
CGCTCGATCGCAACACGCTGTATACCGCGAACCGTGATATCAGTTATTACACGGTGCATGAATCGTTTGTCGCGACGATTCCGCTGGTGTTCTGTGAAGCCGAAAAAATGGATCCTGCGACCCAGTTCCTGAAAGTGATGATGATTGATGAGCCGGAGATCCTCGACAAGGCCATCTCGCGCATTCCGGCGGAAGTGAAAGAAAAATACACCGTGCTGAAAAGTGCGCCGTACTTCCTCGAAATCCTCGATAAACGCGTCAACAAAGGGACTGGCGTAAAATCGCTGGCCGAGGCGTTGGGAATTAAAGCCGAGGAGGTCATGGCGATTGGCGATCAGGAAAACGACATCGCGATGATTGAATACGCCGGCGTGGGCGTTGCGATGGATAACGCCATTCCAACGGTGAAAGAGATCGCCAACTTCGTGACGAAATCTAATCTGGAAGACGGTGTTGCCTGGGCCATTGAGAAGTACGTCCTCTCCTGATGTGCGTTATGCCTGGCTTCGGCCAGGCATAAAACATTAAGAATGTTATAAAAATCACGTTTGTATTATCAGATGTGAAACAGCACATTAATCCCCCCATTTAGTACACAACTTCTATACTCTCCCACCTTCTTTTATATTCAGGCGGTTCCTGCCTGCAACTATGTTTTCTTATGACTAACACAAGCATTCGCCTGGTGTTGATGACGTCTTCCTGTTTGATTTTTCAAGCCTGGGCTGCGACGGATTCTGGCTCAACGTTAACACCGCTGTATGATTATCAGGACGATGGTCAGGCTACTCCTGTGCCGGTAAAACCGGCGGCTAAACCTGCCGCAAGCCACTCTGTTTTGCCCTTTTTAGGTGACGAGGCGCGTAAACGTGGCTACGACCTGCCTGAGCCGTTTGGTGTGAATATTAACTACATGAATATCAGGCAGAATATTAATGTAGACAGTATTAACTTTAATGGCCTTTCTCTGGGCGGCCATTCGCTGGATAACGCGTTCAAAATCAAGGTCGGCAACACGCGCGAGAGCAGCAAAACCGAAACCCTGAAGCTGGATGCCTGGCTGCTGCCCTTTATGAATATCTACGGGCTGGTGGGCTACACCGACGGTCATTCGATTTCGCAGATTGGCGTCGGGGTTAAGGGCGCGCGTAAATATCATTATCCGGCGAATCTGCAAAACCTGGATTTTAAACTCGATTTCAAAGGCACCACCTACGGTATCGGGACAACGCTGGTCGGCGGTGTCGGGAACTGGTTTACCGCTGTTGATGCCAACTATACCCAGACGCAGTTTGACATTCTTGATGGCAGTATCGATGCCTTCACGGTTTCTCCGCGAGTCGGCTACCGTTTTGCGACGCCGGGCGTGGATACGCTGCATCTGCCCTCCGGGAAACTCAACGTTTGGGTGGGGTCTATGTATCAGGATGTGCAGCAAGAGTTTAAGGGAAGCCTGAACGATCTCTCCATGCCCTCCGCTACGCTGCAGAGAATGGTTGATTTGGCGAATAAGGACGGAAATGGCCGTTTCGACGTTAAACAGCATTTGCAATCCCCATGGAACGTCCTGGTCGGCGCGCAGTATGAGCTGACCCGCAACTTTAATATCACCTCTGAAATTGGCTTTGCTGAGCGTAATAGCTTCTTTGTCGCCGGTGAGTATCGCTTTTGAATAGTTTAACTCGTCTGTTTTTGCTCTGTGCATTCAGCCTGTTGGGAACGGCGGTGCAGGCCGCGCTCCCCAGCCGTGAAGAAGTTGACGGCTGGCTGAATACTCTGGGCGCCAGCGATAACTTTAACGCCAGCAAAGGTATCGATTGGGGGGTAATGCCAGGGCCTTTCTACACTCCCGAACTGGGACTGGGGATCGGCACGGCGGTGGTGGGGATGTATCGCCCGGACCCAAACGACACGGTGAGTCAGAATTCGACGCTGACCCTCAGCGGTTACTTTAGCTCAACGGGCGCTTTCGGCGTCACAATGCAAAATTACGCCTTTTTTGCCGACGATCGCTGGCGTTTTTTTATCAATGGCGCATTAACCGATACCCCAACTTATTACTGGGGACAGGGTTTTAGCGCAGGAGATAAAGACAGCCAGAAACAGCAATATACGGCTCAGGTGCTGGATGTACGCCCCACCTTGTATCGACGGTTAGCGCCTAATGTCTATCTGGGACTCGGCTGGTCGTTGAACGCACAGCATGCTGCGCAAATGGATGACAATGATCCCCCCAAAATTGAGAATACCGGGCAGGGCGCGTCGGTGTTGAGTTCCGGCAGCAGTGTAGAACTTAGCTGGGATGACCGTGACTTTGTTCCTAACCCGCGCCAGGGACAATATGCTGACGTACGCTATACCCGCTATACGCCCGATGTGGGGAGCGATACCCGATTTGATGAATACCAGTTGCACTACAGCCGCTACCACTCTCTGGACGAGAAGAATGTGCTTGCCTGGGAGATGGACGGTGCGTTTACTCAGGGTGATGTACCGTGGAGCATGATGCCGTTGCTTGGAAGCAATCAGCGGATGCGTGGCTATTACGAAGGACGCTATCGCGATAAAAACGCCGTCAGCGGGCAGGTAGAGTATCGCCGCAAACTTGACTGGCGGCATGGCGTGGTCGGCTGGCTGGGCGCAGGGACGATGGGGCCATCATTTAGCGCGCTGGATGATGGACGCTGGCTACCCTCGGCGGGGGTGGGGTATCGTTTTGAATTTAAGCCGCGGGTGAATGTGCGTCTGGATTATGGCATTGGAAAAGGGAGCAGCGGTTTTTATTTTCAGGTAGGAGAGGCGTTTTGATCAATAAAGTGCTGCTGATGACGACCTTGTTATTGGCAACGATCGGGGTCCATGCTGCGATACCTGTACCTTTGCAGCTAACGGAAGATGATAAGGCTCAAAGTACCGCCTGGCCGGTAGTTTCGCCGCTCCCCGCGCCTCAAGGGTTACGTCCGTGCTGTGCTTTTGGTTACGACCTGCACGCGCAGGTGCTGGATATGCCGGTACCGTTTTATGAACTTGATAACGTCGTTGCGGCTGACGGTATTGGCGAGCATCGCTATAACGACAGCCTGCTGTTAGGGTTAGTGAATCTGGCCGGTATCGGGCATGAACACAATGGCATTGTGTATACCTCACGCGGCGGTTTTATCGATACCGCGCATGTAAGAGATACCGCAGATATGACGGTCTGGCTTTTTAGCCATCTACTTCCACGGTTAGGCCAGCCTTTTACGCTGCGTCTGGAAGATGAGCTCGCGGAGCGGCATATTGTTTTCAATGCCTTTACGCCACCTGAAACGGCAGGCGATCGTTACGCATTAGCTGCCTGGCTGGCAGCGCATCTGGCCTTTCAGCTCGCGGCCTGGCATGAAATTGCACAATGGTACGGTTTTGAGTCAGTTCCTGGATTTTCTGAGGAAGTTTCCGCATTTTCACCGGAAGATCTCTACTCCAACCTGTTGGGGGCAAGAATTGCGGTGTCGCTGATTCTTGATGGGCAACTGGCAACATCAGAAATGTACGATGCAGCAATGAACAAGGCACTGTATCAGGCGTTGACGCAGTTGGGAGCTAAGCCTGAAACAATAACCCGTTTTCAGTTTGATATGTTGGATGGCAAGTGGTGGAACAGCCAGCGTCGGGTGCCGGAGAAATATCTGGTGCTGCACAGAAACTACGATGTGAGTGATTCGCGTTTGCCAACGCCAGTGCCGGGCGAAAAAGCCGTGCCGCTACGCCTGTCGCTGCCGCATCACTGGCGAAATTACTCCCTTGATACGCTGGCACAACTTCAACTCCGCCCCGGAAACAACATGGCACGGCTACCTTTACCACAATCCTGGTATACCGGGGCTAATTTCCCCATGCTGGCTACGATTGCAAGTGATAGCGATAATCTGTCGAAAGTGGGTGAACATTCATTCCTTTATTAAAAACCTCCACCAGAACTTCATTGGCGGATGTTTTTCTGACCCTGTCAGGGGGATATGCGCAACGCCACTTTGCATTATCCATTTCCGGATACACGCCGCTGTTAATATGCGGCTTTTAAGGATCTTGCCATACAGTTTAAGACGTAGCTTGCGAGTGGCATGCCTGTATGCGAGATTCATATCCTTTCTATCCCGTATTAATACTGATTTGAGGATTTCTGCACTATCAAGCGCGTAACTAATTCCTTCCAGCGAGCTGGCGCTGATAAAACCGGCCGCTTCGCCAATCAAAAACGCATTGTCCTTACCGCAGACGAAGTCTTTCCAGCGCGATGGGAACAGCACCGTACATTTTTCGCTTTTCACGGGGTTGCCGAACTGGAATTGGAACGCTTCCATCTTCTCTTTTAGTTCGTCAAAGCGTGCCTGGCCGTCCTTCATTGGGTAGGCGCCGCCAAAGATAAAATAACCATCCTTGCTGATACTCCATGAATAACAGTCGGTTGTGTCGTTATCAAAAATACAGGAATAGAACGGCACGGGATGTTTTTCTGCAAACCATTGTTGAATTGCCACATATTTACGGATTTGGTGCTGGGGATAGAGATGACGGCGTACCAGTGAATTCGCGCCGTCGGCGCCCACCAGATAACGCGCGGTGATATGCTGCTCCCAACCGTCGGCGCGAAAGATAACATGCCAGTTATCGCCTTCGCGCCAGATCTTGCGACACAGACTATCGTGGTACACCTGCACCTCTTCAGGAATGAGAGATTTCATCCATAAATCAAAAGCATGGCGATTGATGTTAATGTAGCTGCGCTGGTAGTTACGGGTCAGAGAGGCTGCAACATCAACCGTTTTAACGCTAAAAATCTGTGGGTTGGCGATGATATCAACGGGCAAGGTTATCCCGTCGCGGATAAACGAACGCTGAGCATCCGGGGCCAGCAGCCCGCCGCAGGGTTTCGTGAATCCTTCGTTGCCGCACTGGCGCTTTTTATCCAATGCAATCACGCGCATTTTTCCACTCAACTGTCGCGCCAGCGCTGCGCCTGCCGGGCCTAATCCGATAATCGCTACGTCAAAATGTTCCATCTTTCTGTCCGCAAAAAATGAAGATGGACATACGCTAAAGCCTGAAAGTGAAGTGCTTGTGAAGTATGATTGCTTAAATCGTCTTGTATCAGGGCATCCCATGAAGCAAATCACCTTTACGCCGCGTAATCATCAGCTTACTAATATCAACACCTGGACCCCGGACAGTAACTGGCTGGTCTTCGACGTGCGTCCTTCCGGTGCCTCTTTTACGGGAGAAACGATTGAACGTGTCAATGTTCATACTGGCGAACTGGAGGTGATTTACCGGGCCACTCAAGAGGCACATGTTGGCGTGGTGACCGTTCATCCAAAGTTGGAACAGTATGTTTTTATTCATGGTCCAGAAAATCCTGATGAAACATGGGATTACGATTTTCATCATCGCCGTGGAGTGATTGTTTCGCAGACAGATGTGTCTAACCTGGATGCGATGGATATCACCGCGCCGTACACGCCTGGTGCATTACGTGGCGGCAGTCATGTGCATGTCTTTAGCCCGAGCGGTGAGTTTGTCAGTTTCACTTATAACGACCATGTGCTGCATGAACGCTCTCCGGCGCTGGATTTACGTAACGTCGGCGTGGCTGCGCCGTATGGTCCGGTGAACGTATCCGCGCAGCATCCGCGTGAATATAGCGGGAGCCGCTGGTGCGTGCTGGTGAGTCAAACGACGCCTGCGCCAAAACCGGGGAGCGATGAGATAAACCGAGCCTATGAAGAAGGTTGGGTGGGCGAAAGCACACTGGCGTTTATCGGCGATACGTTGTCAGTTACCGGTGAGAAAGTGCCTGAGCTGTTTATCGTTGATTTGCCACAGAATGAAAGCGGCTGGAAACAGCCGGGTGACGCACCGCTGGAGGGCACAGAGGCGACAATGCCTGCGCCGCCATCCGGCATTCACCAACGCCGTCTGACGTTTACTCATGAGCGCGCCTTTCCGGGGCTGGTGAATCAGCCGCGCCACTGGGTGCGCACTAATCCACAGGCGTCTGAAATTGCGTTTTTAATGCGCGATAACCATGGCGTTGTGCAGCTGTGGTTAATTTCACCACAGGGTGGTGAGCCGCGTCAGCTTACCCGCTGCGCCACGGGTATTCAGTCAGCATTCAACTGGCATCCGTCGGGGAAATGGCTGGGGTTTGTGCTGGAAAACAGAATCGCCTGTTGTGATGCTCAGACGGGAGAGATTGATTTTTTAACGGATCGTCACGGCAACCCGCCCTCGGCCGATGCGGTCGTCTTCTCTCCTGATGGGCGACGGGTTGCGTGGATGGAAGACGTCGAAGGTTTTCGCCAATTGTGGATGACTGAAACAGGGCGTTAATTAAGGAGCAGGCATTTTCGCCGGGGGGAGAACGGCGTTCGTGGCCTGCGTTCTCTCCTCGCTCTTTTCTACGCGGGATCTCACCGAGTTATCTTTACGAAAGAGATCCCATGGAAGCAATACGGTATCAAGCACCGCCGTAAAAGGCATATCCAGAATCGCCAGCGACTTCGTTCCCCAATTCGTATCACTTTCGCTTATCATGGTGGCGCTGGCGCGTGTGCCAGGATACGTCCCTTCCTTGCCTCCGGTATGTGACATTATGCTGGAACAGCCGCTCAAAAACGCCATCCCGCTGCACATTGTCAGTGTTACCAACATTTTTTTTATCATCATTTATTCATCTGTTTTCATCGTGTTTGCATGATGAGTTAAAGCGATCCGTTGCGAAAATAACATCACCATTTCGTCGCACTGTGGCGGCTATCGCGATTTATCGATAACAACTGCTCTCCCCAGTGTATGCAATAGACAACAAACTGCAAAAAAAGTCAGATGAATACGCTTGAAAAGTTTGTTTTAAGACCCATTTTTAGGATGTAGACAACAGAAGGGCATGCCTGATGGGTGTCCTGGCTACCTGACCTGTCCATGATGGAAGGTCTCACATTCTCGCTGATTTCAGGAGCTATTGATTATGCGTAACTTTGATTTATCCCCGCTGTACCGTTCTGCTATTGGTTTTGACCGTCTGTTTAACCTGCTGGAAAACAACCAGAGCCAGAGTAATGGCGGCTACCCTCCGTACAACGTTGAGCTGGTAGACGAAAACCATTACCGCATTGCGATTGCCGTTGCCGGTTTCGCTGAAAGCGAGCTGGAAATTACCGCTCAGGACAATCTGCTGGTGGTAAAAGGCGCTCATGCGGATGAGCAAAAAGAACGTACTTACCTGTATCAGGGTATTGCCGAGCGCAACTTCGAACGTAAGTTCCAGTTAGCGGAGAACATTCATGTTCGCGGCGCAAACCTGGTGAATGGTCTGCTGTATATCGATCTTGAGCGCGTTATTCCCGAAGCGAACAAACCGCGCCGCATCGAAATCAACTAATTCTGTGGGCCGCTTCAGGCGGCCCTGCTAAGCAATCGGCTTGCCGTCAGGGAGCCGAAAGGTACCTACTCGCTTCTTAGAAGGAGATTATTATGCGTAACTACGATTTATCCCCACTGCTGCGTCAATGGATCGGTTTTGACAAACTGGCCAATGCCTTACAAAACGCCGGTGAAAGCCAGAGCTTCCCACCCTATAACATCGAAAAGAGCGATGATAACCACTACCGCATTACCCTTGCGTTAGCCGGTTTCCGCCAGGAAGATCTGGATATTCAACTGGAAGGTACGCGCCTGACCGTGAAAGGTACACCGCTGCAGCCGGAAAAAGAGACAAAATGGTTGCACCAGGGGCTGGTTACTCAGCCGTTCAGCCTGAGCTTTACGCTGGCTGAAAATATGGAGGTCTCAGGCGCAAGCTTTACTAACGGCTTGCTGCATATCGATTTGACCCGCAATGAACCTGAAACCATTGCCCCACAACGTATCGCCATCAGCGAACGTCCCGCATTAAATAGCTAAATAGCTCCATGCCTTTGCCCCGCCAGAAATGACGGGGCTTTTTTGTGCGTCAGCACTCATGAAACTGTCTTGTTGTAACGAATGTTTCACTGTAAAAATATCCAGTATCAATACTCTTAACGAAGGAATGTTTTTATGAGTGAACATCAACCATTTGATGCTATGAAACAGTTTGATGATGCCGGGATCGAATATTGGTCTGCCCGGGAATTAGCTAAGGTTCTTGAATATTCAGAGTACCGACATTTTCTACCTGTGATAAAGAAAGCTGCGGAGTCATGTGTAGCCAGTGGTCAATTAGAGAGTGACCATTTCGAGGAGATCCTCGCAATGGTACGAATTGGGTCAGGAGCTAGTCGGGAATTAAAAGACGTAAAACTCTCCCGCTACGCCTGTTATGTGGTCGTGCAAAATGGTGATCCCGCGAAACCTGTTATCGCGGCAGGGTAAACCTACTTTGCCATTCAAACCCGACGTCAGGAGTTGGCCGATGATGCTGCTTTTAAATCTCTGCGTGAGGATGAAAAGCGTTTGTTCTTACGCAATGAACTAAAAGAACACAATAAGCATCTGGTTGAAACCGCACAACTTGCTGGCGTAGAGACCGCTTTCGATTTTGCTATCTTTCAAAACCATGGTTACAAGGGGCTTTATGGCGGTTTAGATCAGCGAGCGATTCATGAACGTAAAGGGTTGAGGAAAAGCCAGAAAATTCTCGATTACATGGGGTCTACAGAGCTGGCGGCAAATCTGTTTCGGGCAACGCAAACGGAAGACAAACTGCGCAGAGACTCTGTTAACACCAAACAGCAAGCTAATCAGACGCATTACGAGGTGGGATGCAAAGTTCGCCAGACTATTCATGAACTGGGTGGCACGATGCCGGAAGCGCTGCCATTGCCAGAATAAAGCATTCAGCAACTACAAATCGACGTGAAGAAAAACGCTAAATAACGCCCTTCTTAAGCGCTTATTGGCGCTCTGTAGCATGATAATGTGCGCCACTCTGCATTCATGCCTGAACGGTTCAGTCATAATCCTCGTTAAATGAAATGTTATTCACAGGGAACAGGATAATGAGTGATATAGCATTGACGGTCAGCGTTCTGGCGTTGGTGGCGGTTGTCGGATTATGGATCGGCAACATAAAAATACGTGGCGTTGGTTTTGGCATTGGAGGGGTGCTGTTCGGCGGTATTATCGTCGGACATTTTGTCGATCAGGCAGGGATGACCTTGAGCGGCGACATGCTGCATTTTATTCAGGAATTTGGCCTGATTCTTTTCGTCTACACCATCGGTATTCAGGTGGGGCCGGGCTTTTTTGCGTCACTGCGCGTTTCCGGACTGCGGCTGAATCTGTTTGCCGTACTGATTGTTATTATGGGTGGCCTGGTCACCGCGATCCTGCATAAGATTTTTGCCATTCCCCTTCCGGTGGTGCTGGGGATATTCTCCGGCGCGGTCACCAATACGCCAGCGCTGGGGGCGGGGCAGCAAATTCTGCGCGATCTGGGGACGCCAGCAGATATTGTAGACCAGATGGGGATGAGCTATGCCATGGCTTATCCTTTTGGTATCTGCGGTATTTTGCTCACGATGTGGCTGATGCGCCTTATTTTCCGCGTTAACGTCGATGCTGAAGCTCAGCAGCATGAATCCACGTTGACCAACGGACACGCGCTGATTCAGACGATGAATATCCGCGTGGAAAACCCGAACCTCAACAATATGGCGATTCAGGATGTCCCAATTCTGAACAGCGATAAAATCATCTGCTCGCGTCTGAAGCGTGAAGAGACATTGATGGTGCCGTCGCCAGGGACGATTATCCAGATGGGCGACCTGTTACACCTGGTCGGTCAGCCTGGCGATCTGCACAACGCGCAGGTAGTGATTGGGCAGGAGGTGGACACATCGCTGTCGACGCGAGGTACCGATTTACGCGTTGAACGCGTGGTGGTGACTAATGAACAGGTGTTGGGTAAACGTATCCGCGACCTGCATTTTAAAGAACGTTATGACGTGGTTATCTCCCGTCTGAACCGTGCGGGCGTTGAGCTGGTGGCCAGCAGCGATGCCAGCCTGCAATTCGGGGATATCCTCAATCTGGTGGGGCGTCCCGCGTCCATTGATGCCGTCGCCAATGTTGTCGGCAACGCCCAGCAAAAACTGCAGCAGGTGCAGATGCTGCCGGTATTTATCGGTATTGGACTGGGTGTCCTATTGGGTTCCATCCCGCTTTTCATCCCGGGTTTCCCGGTAGCGTTAAAATTGGGTTTGGCCGGTGGACCGCTGATCATGGCCTTAATTCTGGGGCGTATTGGCAGCATTGGTAAGCTGTACTGGTTTATGCCTCCCAGCGCTAACCTGGCGCTGCGAGAGTTAGGTATTGTACTGTTTCTGGCGGTGGTTGGCCTGAAATCTGGCGGTGATTTTGTTAACACGCTGACTCAGGGTGATGGGCTGAGCTGGGTCGGGTACGGTATTTTTATTACCGCCATTCCGCTGATTACCGTGGGACTGCTGGCGCGTATCTTCGCCAAAATGAACTATCTGACGCTGTGCGGTATGCTGGCGGGTTCGATGACCGATCCCCCCGCGCTGGCGTTTGCTAACAACCTGCATGCCACCAGCGGGGCGGCGGCGCTCTCCTATGCTACCGTTTATCCGCTGGTGATGTTCCTGAGGATTATCACCCCACAGCTGCTGGCGGTGATCTTCTGGGGAATGGGATAAAGAACGCGTGTCCGGCCTGCATCTTCTGCAGGCCGATTTCACTTCTCATGTTTAAGCACTGCCGAGGGCGCATAGCCAAATTTGTGTTTAAACGCTTTGCTGAAATGAAATGAGTCAAAAAAGTTAAGCATATCTGCCACCTGTCCGACCGTATTCCCTTCCTGCTTTAACAGTGACAGCGCCAGTTCCAGCCGGGCATCGAGATAATATTCCTTTGGTGTTTTACCGGTGTAACGTAAAAAAAGACGACGTAGCCAGGCTTCGCTACAGGGGATGGTGGCCGCCATATCCGCCACGCTCCAGCGCCTTTGCAGGCTGGCATGCAGAGTGGCAATTAGTTTTTCAATTTGTATCCGCTGTGAGTCTTTTTTTCCTTCGGCGTAAATAAGACAAATCCATTGATAAATTATTTTTGTGAGAAAAGCGACGGCCAGGTTATTTTTCATTGAGTCTTGTGACGTAATTAATCGCGAGACCTCGCCCAGCTCCTGATTATAAATATCACCATTATAAATAATACTTTGCTGGCGTAACGGAATATCCATTACGCTGGTTGGCGTGAATTCCATCCAGTATTGTTCCCATACTAATCCTTCACAATGATAAGACTGTATATCTGTTGGTTTTAAAAAGATTATACAATTCCCGGTGAGGGTAATGTGTTCGCCGTCTTTTAGCAGGATTTTCCCACAGCCCTGGACGGTATAGACAGCAACCCATGAATTAGCTATCAGTGGCTTTTTCTTATCGCGTGGCCAAATAACCCTGTAATGTTCGTCGGCATAGGTGTGCCACAGCGAGATCAATGAAATTCCGCTTGAGATCACATTTTCGTTAATTAATAGGGGAATATTGTACGTAGTTTCGTTTTTTACATGCGAACTTTGCATCTTTCCATTCATTTTAATTACCCGCCGGAGAATTATGCCCACAACCTGAACTTAACAGAAAAAATCTGTTCAGGGATATGACGTTTTTATTTTAAGAAATCTGACTGCCTGACCCGGTGCACAATACCTCGCATTCTCCCTACAGCTGCCGGGACATAATGAAAAACAAGGGCTATGAGATGAATACGCTACAAATTCTAAGCTTTGTGGGTTTTACGCTGCTGGTGGCGGTAATCACCTGGTGGAAGTTACGGAAAGCGGATACCGGATCGCAACAAGGATATTTTCTGGCGGGGCGATCGCTAAAAGCGCCGGTTATTGCCGCATCGCTGATGCTAACGAATCTCTCGACGGAGCAACTGGTAGGGTTAACCGGCCAGGCTTATCGCAGTGGGATGTCGGTAATGGCATGGGAAGTTATCTCAGCGATCCCGCTCATTTTTCTGGCGCTGATTTTTTTGCCGCGCTATCTGCAGCGCGGCATTGCCACCATTCCGGACTTTATTGAGGAGCGTTATGACAAAACGACCCGCATTATCATCGACTGCTGTTTTTTAATTGCCACGGGGATTTGTTTTCTGCCGATCATTTTGTATTCCGGCGCACTTGCCTTTAACAGTATGTTTCATGTTACTGAAACCTTTGGTATTTCCCAGCATACGGCAATTTGGTTGATGGCGGTGGTATTGGGGATTAGTGGTATTTTGTACGCCGTGGTCGGCGGGATGCGTGCCATTGCTATTGCTGATGTGATCAATGGTATCGGTCTGGTTATTGGCGGTCTGATGGTGCCACTATTTGGCCTGATGGCAATGGGTAAAGGCAGCCTGAGCGAAGGAATTACGCGCTTAACGCAGGATCACAGCCAGATGTTGAATTCGATTGGCGGGAGCAACGACCCGGTACCGATCGGCGCGGCGCTGACCGGGCTTATTCTGGTGAATACCTTCTACTGGTGTACGAACCAGGGAATTGTTCAACGTACGCTGGCGTCCAAAAGTTTATCGGAGGGACAGAAAGGGGCCTTATTGACGGCGGTGTTGAAGATGCTGGATCCGCTGATTCTGGTATTGCCTGGCGTTATCGCCTTTCACCTTTTCCAGGATCTCCCAAAAGCGGATATGGCTTACCCGGCGCTGGTAAACAAAGTCATGCCATTGCCGCTGATTGGCTTTTTCAGCGCCGTATTGTTCGGCGCGATCATCAGCGCGTTTTGCGGTTTTCTCAACAGCGCCTCGACACTATTCAGCCTCGGTATTTATCGTCGTCTGATTAACGAGCAGGCCAGCCCCGATAAACTGGTCAGCGTGGGGCGTCGTTTTGGTTTTATCGTCGCGGTTATTTCTGTGCTGGTTGCGCCGTGGATTGCGTATGCGCCACAGGGGCTTTACAGCTGGATGAAACAACTCAACGGCATTTACAACGTACCGTTGGTGACCATCGTTATTATGGGCTTCTTTTTCCCCCGCATCCCGGCATTGGCGGCGAAGGTCGCGATGGGGCTGGGTATCGTCAGCTACATCACCATTAACTATCTGGTTAAGTTCGACTTTCACTTCCTTTACGTTTTGGCCTGTACCTTCTGCATTAACGTGGTGGTCATGCTGGTTATCGGTGTTATCAAGCCGCGTGCCACGCCGTTTAAATTCCATAATGCTTTCGCGGTAGATATGAAGCCGTGGAAAAACGCGAAGATCGCCTCTGTTGGCGTCCTGTTTGCGATGATTGGCGTCTATTCAGGTCTGGCGCAGTTTGGTGGCTACAACTCTCGTTGGCTGACAATCTTCAGCTACGCCATCACGGCAGCAGTAGTGATATACCTGATTTTCAGCAGTTGGCAGTCGCGACGTATCTCTACGGCACACAGTGTCTCTGACACTAAGGATAAAGCATGAACCGCCCTAATTTTCTGTTCATCATGACCGATACTCAGGCCACCAATATGGTCGGCTGCTACAGTGGTAAGCCGCTGAATACCAATAATATCGATAGCCTGGCGGCAGAAGGTATTCGCTTTAATTCCGCTTATACCTGCTCACCGGTGTGCACCCCGGCCCGCGCGGGGCTGTTTACCGGTATTTATGCCAACCAGTCCGGTCCGTGGACCAATAACGTCGCACCGGGGAAAAATATTTCCACCATGGGGCGCTACTTCAAGGATGCGGGCTATCACACCTGCTACATCGGCAAGTGGCATCTCGACGGGCATGATTACTTTGGTACCGGCGAGTGTCCCCCCGAGTGGGATGCCGACTACTGGTATGACGGTGCCAATTACCTTGCAGAACTGACGGAAAAAGAGATTGGTTTGTGGCGTAATGGCCTGAACAGCGTGGAGGATTTGCTGGCCAACAATATCGATGAAACCTTCACCTGGGCGCATCGTATCAGCAACCGGGCGGTTGATTTCCTCCACCAGCCTGCTCGTGATGACGAACCCTTCCTGATGGTGGTTTCCTACGATGAGCCGCATCACCCGTTTACCTGTCCGGTGGATTATCTGCAAAAATATCAGGACTTTTACTACGATCTGGGCGCGAAAGCGCAGGATACTCTGTGCGATAAGCCTGAGCATCATCGCCTGTGGTCGCAGGCGATGCCATCTCCAGTGGGTGAAGACGGACGTTATCACCATCCACTCTATTTTGCCTGTAACGACTTTGTTGATGATCAGATTGGCCGGGTGATTGATGCCTTAACGCCAGAACAGCGGGAGAATACCTGGGTTATTTATACCTCCGATCACGGTGAGATGATGGGGGCGCATAAGCTCATCAGTAAGGGGGCGGCGATGTATGACGACATCACGCGAATTCCTCTGATTATGCGCCCGCCGCAGGGAGAACCTATGCAGGTAGACACGCCGGTCAGTCATATCGATCTGCTGCCGACGATGATGGCGCTGGCGGGCATTGAGAAGCCACAAATCCTGCCGGGTGAAAACGTCCTTAACATTGAAAAGCCACGCGGCGTGATGGTGGAGTTCAACCGTTATGAGATTGAACATGACAGTTTTGGCGGATTTATTCCGGTACGCTGCTGGGTGACAGACGACTGGAAGCTGGTGCTGAACCTGTTTACCAGCGATGAGCTTTACGACAGACGAAACGATCCCGATGAGCTACATAACCTGATAGATTCGCCACAATTAGCCGACGTTCGCTCCAAGATGCACGACGCTCTGCTGGACTATATGGATAAAATCCGCGACCCGTTCCGTACCTACCAATGGAGTTTGCGTCCGTGGCGTTCAGATGCCGTACCACGCTGGATGGGCGCTTTCCGCCCACGCCCGCAAGACGGTTATTCGCCGGTGGTTCGCGATTACGACACCGGTTTACCAACCCAGGGCGTAAAAGTGGAGGAGAAAAAGCAGAAGTTCTGACTATAATGCCACCTGATGCAAATACCCACATTTGCACTTACTTGTAGGCCGGATAAGGCGCTAGCCGCCATCCGGCAATGACAGCCAGAGGAGTTTAGATGAAGATTTCCCGCCTTGGAGAAGCCCCGGATTATCGCTTCTCGCTGGCAAATGAGCGTACCTTTCTGGCATGGATCCGCACCGCGTTGGGATTTCTGGCGGCGGGCGTGGGGCTCGACCAGCTGGCTCCGGATTTTGCCACTCCGGTCATTCGTGAGCTTTTGGCGCTGTTACTGTGTCTGTTTGCCGGTGGCCTGGCGATTTATGGTTACCTGCGCTGGCTGCGTAATGAGAGGGCAATGCGTCTGAAAGAGGATTTGCCGTATACCCATAGTCTGTTAATCATCAGCCTGATTTTGATGATCGTCGCGGTGATTGTCATGGGACTGGTACTGTATGCCGGATAGCCGTAAGTCGCGACGTATCGCCGATCCGGGGTTACAACCGGAGCGAACATCGCTGGCCTGGTTTCGTACGCTGCTGGGCTATGGCGCGCTAATGGCGCTGGCGCTGAAGCATAACTGGCATCAGGCGGGTTTTCTGTTTTGGGTTTCAATTGTGGTGCTGGCGATGGCGGCTATCGTACTTTGGCGCTATACCCGTAGTCGTACCCTGATGGACGTTACGCATAGTGATTTTTCTGAATCTCGCGCGGTGCGTGACAAATTTATGATCTCCCTCGCGGTGTTATCCCTCGCAATACTGTTTGCTGTAACGCATGTTCGCCAACTTATTGCATTTATCGGGAATTTAGCATGACAGGATGTCAGGTCATGGCCAAGCCGGCCAGCTCTCGTTGTAACCTTGATTGTCGTTACTGTTTTTACATTGATAAACCCACTCAACCCGAAATGGATGATGCCACCTTAGAGACGTTTATTCGCCAGCACATTGCCGCGCAGCCAGGGTCTGAAGTGATGTTCGCCTGGCAGGGCGGGGAGCCAACCCTTTGTGGTATCGACTTTTTTCGCCGCGTAGTGACCTTACAAAAACAGTACGGGCAAGGGAAGCAAATCCATAATGCTTTCCAGACCAACGGGATTTTGCTCAACGACGAATGGTGTCATTTTTTACGCGATAACGGCTGGCTGGTTGGGATTTCCCTGGATGGCCCTGCCGAGTTGCACGATGCGTATCGCGTTAACCGCAGTGGAAAGCCGACTCACCATAAGGTGGTGGACGCCATTGCCAGGCTGCGTGAGCATCAGGTGGAGTTCAATCTGCTGGTGGTGGTTAATTCTCTGAACAGTCAGCGGCCCGGGCAGATGTATCGCTACCTTCGCCAGCTTGGCACGCCGTTTTTGCAGTTCATTCCGCTGGTTGAATATGATGAAAAAGGCGAGCTTACCGCCGAATCCGTCCCGCCGCAGGCTTGGGGCACTTTCCTGAATTCCATCTTTGATATCTGGGTCAGAGAAGATATTGGTCGCGTATTCGTCCAGTTATTTGATTCAACTCTGGGCGTATGGTGCGGGCATCCGTCGCAGATGTGTTCGCTTAGCTCAACCTGCGGACATGCGTTTGCCCTGGAGGCGAATGGCGATCTGTATCAATGCGATCACTATGTCTACCCTGATTTTCGTCTGGGAAATATTCATCACACGTCGCTGAGTGAGTTCAACGCCAGCCCGCGGGCAGTGGAGTTTGGTCAGTCCAAGAAGACCACGCTGAGTGCGGAATGCCAGGCGTGTTCGCTGTTACGCTTTTGCCATGGCGATTGTCCAAAGCATCGCGACAGCCGTGGAAAGAGTGCGATTTGCAGCGGGTACAGCGCTTTCTTCAACCATACCGCCCCGCATATGCGCGTGATGCGCGATCTGCTTAAGCAGCATCGCTCACCGATGGAACTGATGGCGATGCTGCGTTAAGCTCAGCGGCGTTAGCGCCCTTTGGCCAGATACTGCGCCATTTCGGCTTCTGGTACCATGCCGCCGCCGGTCGCCCACACCAGATGCGTGGCGTTATTGAGCTGGTCGGCGCTGAAGCCGTGCATCTGTTGATAGTCAACTGAGGCGCAAACGTGCTGCGGACCGGCCATTCCTGCCAGCGCCGAAGGCTCAAGGCGAATCCCTTCTTCCTGCGCCAGCCAGCCCAGCATGTCGTACATCGTCTGATCGTCCAGGGTGTACAGACCGTCGAGCAGACGTTCCATCGCCCGGCCAACAAAGCCGGACGCGCGCCCCACCGCCAGCCCATCCGCTGCCGTCAGGTTGTCGATGCCAATATCCTGCACGGAAATGGTATCGTGCAGCCCGGTATAAATCCCCAGCAGCATGCACGGTGAATGGGTTGGCTCGGCGAAGAAGCAGTGCACGTTATCGCCAAATGCCAGCTTCAGACCAAACGCTACCCCGCCAGGGCCGCCGCCGACGCCGCACGGCAGGTAGACAAACAGCGGATGATCGGCATCCACCACGCGACCCTGCTGCGCGAACTGCGCCTTCAGACGCTGACCAGCCACCGCGTAACCTAAAAACAGCGTGCGGGAGTTTTCATCATCGATAAAGAAGCAGTTCGGATCGGACTCTGCCGCTTTGCGGCCCTGTTCAACCGCCACCCCGTAATCCTCTTCATACTCGACGACCGTCACGCCGTGGCTGCGCAGTTTGGCTTTTTTCCATGCGCGCGCGTCGGCAGACATATGCACCGTCACCTTAAAACCGATGCGGGCGCTCATGATGCCAATCGACATCCCGAGGTTGCCGGTAGAGCCTACTGCGATGCTGTACTGGCTGAAAAACTGTTTAAATTCAGGTGAAAGCAGAATGCTGTAATCATCTTCTGTCGTCAGCATTCCGGCTTCCAGCGCCAGTTTTTCCGCGTGGGTCAGGACTTCATAAATGCCGCCACGCGCTTTAATTGAGCCGGAAATCGGCAGGTGGCTGTCTTTCTTCAGCAGGATTTCGCCGCGGATAGGCTGCCCGTACTCTTTTACCAGCCGTTTTTGCATCGCCGGGATTGCGGCCAGCTCGGATTCGATAATGCCGCCAGTAGCTGCGGTTTCCGGGAATGCCTGCGCCAGATATGGCGCGAAGCGCGTCAGCCGGGCATGGGCATCCTGAACATCGTGTTCGGTCAGGCCAACATAGGGTAAACCTTCCGCAAGAGAGGTGGTGCCAGGGTTAAACCAGGCCGTCTCTTTGAGAGCCACCAGATCTTCCACTAAAGGATACTGGGCGATAAGTGTTTGAATGTTTTCCATAGTCAGTCTCTTCGCGCTTAGATAATAAAGGAAAGCAGGAATGTGCAAGCCAGTGCAATAACGGACGCGATAAATGTCGCGGTCGTATAGTATTTAAACGTCTCATTCAGGGTAGCGCCGCAGTATTGCTTGACCAGCCAGAAGAGGGAATCTGTGACGATCGTGCAGCCAATGGCGCCGGAACCAATCGCAATGGCGATGATCTCCGGGCTAACGTTGGGGTAGAGCGGCAGCATCGGCGCTACGATTGCCGTGGCGCCCATCATCGCGACCGTGGCGGAACCCACTGCAGCATGCAGAATTAATGCCACCAGCCACGCCAGCAGAATCGGGTGCATATGCATGTTTGAAAGGATTAGCGCGAGGGTATCCGCCAGCCCGCTGCTCTTGAGGATAGCGTTGAATGCGCCGCCTGCGCCGATAATCAGCAGAATGTTGGCAATCGAACCAAACCCGTTTTCAGTGTGGGTCAGCAGCGTGCCCATGCCGATGTGCTGACGCAGACCGAGAATGTAGTAGGCCACGAAGACGGCAATAAACATCGCGGTGATCGGGTTACCAATAAACTCCAGCAGCGTATACAGCGTGCTGCCTTTCGCCATGTTCAACTCAGCAACGGTTTTGACCAGCATCAGGCCAATCGGCAACAGGACGGTAAACAGCGTTGCGCCCAGCGACGGCAGCGTACTTTCGTCGCGCACTTTCAGGTCGGAAAATTCAGCCGGCACCGGTTTAAACGGCAGACGGTTACCGAGGAATTTCAGGTACAGCGGCCCGCCGACAAGCGAGGCCATTAAGCCCACCAGTAAACCGTAAACAATTACGCTGCCAATATCTGCGCCCAGCTTATTCGCCACGAACAGGGCGGCCGGATGCGGCGGCACCACACAGTGCACCGCCATCAGCGCCGTACACAGTGGGATTGCCAGCTTCAGCAGTGAAGTATTGGTCTTTTTGGCAATCGAAAAAGCCAGCGGAATCAACAGTACCACGCCGACTTCAACAAACAGCGTGATCCCGCAAATCAGCCCGACCAGCACCATAATGACATCAGCGGAAAGCCAGCGGCAGCGCTGTAGCGTCAGGCCAATGCGTTCTGCCGCGCCGGACACTTCCATCATTTTGCCCAGAATGGTCCCGAGGCCGATAACCGCAGCGAGGAAGCCCAGCGTGCCGCCGATGCCGCTCTCAATGGCATTGACCATATCCAGCGGCCCCATACCCATCATCGTACCCACGAAGAAACTGGCCAGCAGCAGCGCCAGAAACGGGTGGAATTTGAACTTCACGATGGTCAAAACGATTAACACGATGCTTATCAGCAGCGTGCTCACAACCCAGATTTGAGAGTGCATAGCTCACCTTGCCCTGTGATTAACCTGGGGTTATTGGACAAAAATAAGGCAGGGTCTGACAAACGATATAAATCCTCTTTCACATGAGCCAGATTGCATCAAGTGAGTGATTTACGTCTAATTACACGTCATCAATGCGATATGGTTCACTCTGAATCATCTTTGTGCTGATTTTTACAGCGGTTTTTTTTACACTCCGATGCATGATTCAGGATAACAGAGATGAATATGGATCCCCTACGCGAAGTCCGAAACCGACTACTTAACGGCTGGCAGTTGTCGAAGCTGTATACCTTTGAAGTGGCGGCCCGCCATCAGTCGTTTGCGCTGGCGGCGGACGAGCTGTCATTAAGCCCCAGCGCCGTCAGCCATCGGATTAATCAGCTGGAAGAGGAGTTAGGCATTCAGCTGTTTGTCCGCTCGCACCGCAAAGTGGAACTCACCCACGAAGGCAAACGCGTGTTCTGGGCGCTGAAATCGTCGCTGGACACGCTCAACCAGGAAATTCTTGATATCAAGAATCAGGAACTGTCGGGGACGCTCACCGTCTACTCGCGGCCCTCTATCGCCCAGTGCTGGCTGGTTCCGGCGCTCGGCGACTTTACCCGCCGCTACCCCTCCATTTCACTGACCATCCTGACCGGGAACGACAACGTCAATTTACAGCGTGCCGGGGTCGATCTGGCGCTCTATTTTGATGATGCGCCGTCCGCGCAGCTCACGCACCATTTTCTGATGGACGAAGAGATTTTGCCGGTATGCAGCCCGGAATACGCTCGTCGCTATGACCTGATGGGATCACTGCTGAACTTGCCGCACTGTACGCTGCTGCACGACAGGCAGGCATGGAGTAACGATTCTGGAACCGATGAGTGGCACAGCTGGGCGCAGCATTATGCGGCAAATTTGCCGACATCGTCGGGCATTGGTTTCGATCGTTCTGATTTAGCGGTGATTGCGGCAATGAACCATATCGGCGTGGCGATGGGGAGAAAGAGGCTGGTGCAAAAACGTCTCGACAGCGGAGAGCTGGTCGCGCCTTTTGGCGATATGGCGCTGAAATGCCATCAGCATTACTACATCACCACGCTGCCCGGCAGGCAGTGGCCGAAAATCGAGGCATTTATTGGCTGGCTACAGGAGCAGGTTAAATAAGCGGGTCATGCATATTTTTTACGCTTTCTCTCTACACGGAAAGTGAAAAAGCATGCTAAATACGTGATATCACTCCTGATGATTTGCGTAAGGACGAGCGTGTTAAAGTCGATTGTTTCCCTGTTACTCTTCGCCAGCGCCACCGTGTGTGCAGCACCACCAGCGCTGACGGCGGCGTCGTATGCGCAGCAGCTTGGGGTCGGGATGGACGTAGATTGGGCGCGAACCGAGCGCGGCATCCGTGAGTTCGATCCGCTGGTGGTGCGGGATTTCAGGGCGAAAGGCATTTCTCATGTGCGTATCCGCGTGGCGGGAGAACCGACAGAAGCCAGACTAATTCATCTGCGCAAGCTGGTCGAAGCCTGCGAGCAGTATGGCGTAATCCCGATTATTGCTTACCAGGCGGATGAATATAAACAAGACCCCAGCGCCGGTAATGAAAAAGAGGTGGTTAACTGGTGGGTGGCGGTGGCGCATTACTTTGGTCAACGTTCGCCGCTACTGGGTTTTGACCTGATTTATGAACCTGCGGATAAGCTCAACCATAATCAGGCATCGCTCAACCGGGTGTATGACAAAACGATTCGCACCATCCACACTATTGACCCGCAACGGATGATCTTCATCGCGCCGCGACTGCGTGCCGCGCCGGAAGAGCTGCCGAACCTGAAGTTACCGCCGCAAAGCCAGAATACCGTGCTGGCCGAATGGCACATCTTCCCGTGGGGGCCGCTGAAAAATAACGGCAAATACCCATGGACGTCCGGGACTGCGGCTGAAAAGACGGCTATTCGCGCCCGTATCAATACCGCCATTCGCTGGCAGCAGAAAACCGGTCACGTGAGTTGGGTAGGCGGCTGGTCGCCGGGAGAAACCATTAAAAATGGGCCATCTGCTGCGCAAATGGCCTTCGCCCGTTTTATGGCGTGTGAGCTGAAGAAAGCGAAGATTCCCTATGCTATCAATGCGGATACGCAGTTCTATGATGGCGAGGAGGGAGCCTGGCGTCCGGCACTGGAGCCGTTGCTGACGACGATGATTGCGCCTGAATGTGACAAGCCCGGCGATAAACCGGGCCATCATGCGCTTAAACCGCCTGCCCCTGATGCGACACGCGTGACGCCAGCGGAAGCCAGCACACAAAAATCAGCAGCCCCATAAGGGTCATCAACAGGCCCAGACTGGCTTGTCCGGTCTGCGGCAGCATCGCAGAGAACCATGCCAGCACGCCGGAACCAATGTTTTGTAATCCTCCGACCAGCGCGCCGGCAGTGCCCGCCAGGAACGGGAAAGGCTCCATTGCGCCGCTGGTTGCCAGCGGAAACAACATCCCGGCGCCGAAGAAAAACAGCGCGGCGGGAACCAGCAGCGTCCAGACGTTCATCACGTCGAACAGGCCAGGGATCCACATCATCAAACCGGCGACCAGACAGCAGATAACCGACTGCCACATCAGCGTTGAGAAACGCTTGTTCGGGCGACCGGCGAACCAGGCACCGAAAAACGCCGCCGGAATAGGCAGAATAAACAGGATACTGACCACCATGCTGCTTAAACCCAGCCTTGCGCCCAATAATACCCCAGAGCAGGCTTCGAAGACCGCAACGCCCGCCAGACCGCCGATCAGCATTAGCACGTAACAGGTGAAAGAGCTGTTGCCAAACAGTGTCTTGTAACTGGCGATAAGCCGTGGACGCGGCGCGCCTGCCGGGCGCGTTTCCGGCATCCAGCGCGCCATGCTAAACGTGACGCCCGCGCACAGAATCAGCAGAAAAATATAGCAAGCGCGCCAGTTCCACACGGTATCCAGCATACCGCCAATCAGCGGTGCCAGCAGCGGACTGACCAGGATCCCCATATTCAGCAAACTGTTGGCGTGACGAAGCTGTGTACCTTCATACAGGTCTCGTGGCAAGGTTCGCGCCATCACACCACCGACGCCCGTCCCCATCCCCTGAATCGCGCTAGCGATAATCAGTACCGTCAGGCTATGGGTGGTAATGGCAACCAGCGTGGCCAGCATAAAAATAGACATCCCGGCGAGGATCACCGGACGGCGGCCAACACGATCGGAAAGTGGGCCGTAAAACAGTTGTGACAGGCCGTAGGTCAGCAGATAGGCGGCCATCACGCTCTGCACTGCCCCTTCGCGAACGTTCAGTTCACGCGCCATATCAGCAATCGCGGGGATATAAATGGTTTGTGCCATCTGTCCAACCGCCACCAGTAATACCAACATCAACAACAAATTGACGCTTCTATGCCTTTTCATTTCGCTGATAACTTTTAAAAAAGTGAAAAAAGAAGAATAAGGTGCTGCACTTTCCCGTAAATGCGCGTGGAATCTACCACAACAGAAAAAGAAGGCCAGATAGTAGGCTGGAATGTTTAAGCGATGAACGGCAGGAAATGTAAACAAAAAACGGCAACAAATGTTGCCGGATTGCATCAGGTCGACCAACAAATCATGACAAGCGTAGCAAAACCGCGCCTATGGCAATACCTGCGGCCGCGACAAGACGCACTCCGGCAACCTTTTCTTTCAGCAACAGCCAGGCGAGCAGCGCGCCAAATAGGATGGAAGTTTCACGCAGCGCAGCGACCACCGCCAACGGTGCCTGGGTCATGGCCCACAGCGCCAGTCCGTAGGAACCCATTGTGCCAATCCCGCCAAGAATGCCTTTCTTCCACTGCTGTACCAGATAGCGTGACGCTTCCCGGCGTCTGGCGATCATCGCCCAGGTGAGCAGGCAAGAACCGTTCAGAAAGAAGGTCCACAGCGTATAACCCAGCGCGGTTTCAGATAAGCGTACCCCGGTGCCGTCGACCAGCGTGTAACCGGCAATAAAGCAGGCGTTAATGAGTGCCAGTACGATCCCGCGTTGCGAGCTGCTGCGCCCGTTAAATGCCATGCCGAGAATAGCCAGGCAGATGGTGGCAATCCCCACCCAGGCAAGCGTAGAGAGACTATCGCCAAGGAACAGGACGCTGATAATCGCAACCAGCAATGGTGCGGTGCCGCGCATCAAAGGGTAGGTCTGACTCATATCCGAAACCTGATAGGTTTTGGCGACAAGAACCGTGTACACCACTTGTAAGGCCGTAGAGACAGCCAAAAACGGCAGGCTGGCGGCAGAAGGTTGAGGCGCAAAGGGTAAGCAGATTAAAGCCATAATCGCAGCTGAGCCGCTGACGCCGATCGCCGAGTACAGTTTATCGTTTCCAGCCTTAACAATGGCATTCCAGCTGGCATGCAGCAGCGCGGCGAACAGCAAAATGCAGAAAACAGAAAGCGTCATGGCGGAATTCTTCCCTGAGAATGTCATAAAAACGTAACATATTGACGCGTGACAAGCACCTGGGAAAAGGTGAAAGGGGAGCGGAGTGTTACCCGCTCCCCTTAGGTGCGACTTGAATCTGAATTACTTAACGTATTTCAGAACGGCATCAAGTAGTTGCAGTGCTGCAACAATGAGTTTGAGGATAAGAATAGCGATATCCACGAGGCTCATACGCTCTCCTTTTGGTACAAGGAGCACGGTGCTGGCGTACCTCGCCGCTGCCTGTTGCCAGCACCTTTGTTGACATAACACAGTGTGCTCGCACGGGGGTTAAGGCGCTGACGGCACCACCCGTTTCAGCCAGGACTTTGATGCGCCGGTTTACGATGCGGCCCCCGCATAACACATTGCGTACTGAAATATTATAGATAAATACTGTATAAATTAACAGTATTTTGTGGACGTAACGTCAACATTAGGCCATACTCAATATCATCAAAATTCGTGCCGAAATTGCGTGTTCTTCGCGGAGCGCGTATACTTTTCTCGTTGACATAACACAGTGTGCTCGGCGGCTACCAACCGCACAACGCTGAAAAGAACCTCGCTCCGGCGGGGTTTTTTGTTTTTCAACACCGTATAGTGAAATGTGATCGTTGACGCATTTTTGTGCAGATGAAAATTTTTCCATTGTCACGCTGAAAAACCTGTGTTTGTATAAATCCAGTTAATCAACAAACAGACAGGTCCCTAATGAACCCTTCCATGCTGACTGCGACCCTACTAAAAACTGCGCCATCTCGCGCAGCGGTCGTCGTGCGTGTGGTGGTGGTCGTCGGCAATGCGCCGTAGGGTCCGGATCAACACACGATTCCAAAACCCCGCCGGCGCAAACCGGGCGGGGTTTTTCGTTTAAGAGACCTGCCCGGAGCAAAGGCCCAGAATAAAAGGACTGGAGCATGGCAAGTTCGGGCATAACATCCAAGCGTACGCGTTTTACGGGCGCAGAATTCATCGTTCATTTCCTGGAACGTCAGGGAATCCAGGTAGTCACCGGTATCCCTGGCGGATCGATCCTTCCCGTCTATGACGCGTTAAGCCAAAGCACGAAAATCCGTCATATCCTGGCGCGCCACGAGCAGGGTGCGGGGTTTATCGCGCAAGGCATGGCACGAACCGATGGTAAACCCGCCGTGTGTATGGCTTGTAGCGGGCCGGGCGCCACCAACCTGGTTACCGCGATTGCCGATGCTCGTCTGGATTCCATCCCGCTGGTGTGTATCACCGGGCAGGTTCCGGCCTCGATGATCGGTACCGATGCCTTCCAGGAAGTCGATACCTACGGTATTTCTATCCCCATCACCAAACACAACTATCTGGTCCGCCATATCAATGAATTACCTCAGGTCATGAGCGATGCATTCCGCATTGCGCAGTCCGGACGTCCAGGCCCGGTGTGGATAGACATTCCTAAGGATATTCAAACCGCCGTATTTGAAATTGAAGAGATGCCGGAACCCGCGCAGAAAATGGCGGCGCCGGCGTTCAGTCAGGACAGCATTCGCGATGCCGCAGCCATGATTAACGCCGCACAGCGTCCGGTACTGTACCTCGGCGGCGGCGTGATTAACGCGCCCGCACGCGTGCGTGAACTGGCCGAAAAAGCCATGCTGCCTACCACCATGACCTTAATGGCGCTTGGCATGCTGCCAAAGGCGCATCCGCTGTCGTTAGGCATGTTGGGTATGCACGGCGCGCGCAGTACCAACTTTATTCTGCAAGAAGCGGATTTATTAATTGTTCTTGGCGCACGTTTTGATGACCGGGCGATTGGTAAAACCGAACAGTTCTGCCCGAACGCCAAAATCATCCATGTGGATATCGACCGTGCGGAGCTGGGTAAAATCAAACAGCCGCACGTAGCGATTCAGGCGGATGTCGATGAGGTACTGGCACAGCTGATCCCATTGGTTGAGGCCCAGCCGCGAGAGGCATGGCATCAGATGGTGGCCGATTTACAACGTGAATTTCCTTGCGCCATTCCGCAGGAAAGCGACCCGCTCAGTCACTATGGGCTGATCAATGCGGTGGCGGCATGCGTGGATGACAGCGCCATTATCACCACCGATGTCGGGCAGCATCAGATGTGGGCGGCGCAGGCCTACCCGCTGAACCGTCCGCGTCAGTGGCTGACCTCTGGCGGTCTTGGTACCATGGGATTTGGTCTGCCGGCGGCCATTGGCGCGGCGCTGGCGAACCCGGATAAAAAAGTGCTGTGCTTCTCCGGCGACGGTAGCCTGATGATGAATATTCAGGAAATGGCGACAGCCAGCGAAAATCAGCTGGATATTAAAATCATCCTGATGAATAACGAAGCGTTGGGTCTGGTATATCAGCAGCAGAGCCTGTTCTATAAGCAGGGTGTTTTTGCTGCGACCTATCCGGGGATGATTAACTTTATGCAGATCGCAGCTGGTTTTGGTCTGGAAACTTGTGATTTGAATAACGAAGCAGACCCACAGGCAGCGTTGCAGGAAATGATTAATCGGCCTGGACCTGCGCTGATCCACGTGCGTATCGACGCCGAAGAAAAAGTGTACCCGATGGTGCCGCCGGGTGCGGCAAACACTGAAATGGTGGGGGAATAAGCCATGCAACAGCAGACTCATGACAACGTAATCCTGGAACTCACCGTACGCAACCATCCGGGCGTAATGACCCACGTCTGCGGGCTGTTTGCCCGCCGCGCGTTCAACGTGGAAGGCATTCTCTGTCTACCGATTCAGGACAGCGATAAGAGCCGCATCTGGCTACTGGTCAACGACGATCAGCGTCTGGAGCAGATGATAAGCCAGATCGACAAACTGGAAGATGTGGTGAAAGTCGCCCGCAACCAATCCGACCCGTCGATGTTTAACAAAATCACCGTCTTCTTTGAGTGAGTTAGTTGCCGTCTGAATCCGGGGTGATCACTTTGACAGAGCCGTTCCGGCAGTGGGTTGCGTAATCTGCCGGTAACGGACGGTCGCTTATCAGTACGTCAAAGGTGGAGAGTGGACCAATGCTGGCGGGGGCGACCTCATCGAACAGGGCGTGGCGCGTCAGCAGAATTTTGCGTAATCCGCGTTCCATCGCTTTGCGTTTTGTGGCCAGATCGTCCGGATTGAACCAGCTAACGCCGAAATGCTCATGGACTCCGCTGGCGGAGATAAAGACTTTTCGTGGGTTGAGTGCATCCAGCGGGGAGGGATTGCTGGTGTCGTAAAAGGCGTCACTTTTCGCCCGGTAGGTCCCCCCGCAAAGAATCGCTGTGGCGTTGGGCTTTTCATTTAGCGCTACGAACACCCGGTGCGAGTAGCAAATCCCGGTAAAGGAAATATCGTCCGGGATCATGCTGACCACCAACGGCATTTCCGCACCATTATCAAAAAAGACCAGATCATTTTCACTCACCAGTCCCGCAGCCAGAATGGCAACCGGTAAATCATCGCGGTGATACTGCTTTTGCGCGGGGAGTGGCGCGTTAACGATGGCAGCAGGTTTGTTCACCATCACAATGTAACCACCGAGCAGCGTGAGTGGTAACGGCTCGTCATCCTGACTGAGATCCCGACGAATAGTCATCACGGAAACTTCCAGCATTCGTGCCGCCTCTTTCAGATGGATTCGGTCGGTCTTCTTCAACAATTCCATCAGACGTCGAATACGTTCTTTTTGCTTAGTTTCCATGTGCTTCTCCACGAATCATGTTTCCATGTTCCTTCAGTAACATTTTTGTGTTTCTTAGAACATGGCATTGCCGCATTACTATACGTCTGACTATTCGGAAATAAAAGCGTGTTTTTTCACGTTTTATTGATTGTATACAGTTAACTTTCAGTCAATTGTAAGCAACTTCATCATTTGTAGTGTGATGGCGTAGCAACATTTAGCGTAATAAATAAACAATAAAATGATCTTCCAATCGCGATCCTAGTCACAAATGGTACGAAAGTAACATGATAATGTTATTTTAATATCATTGTTGTGTGATTGTTTCTGAGAGGTAGTAAAATGGATATCGCGGTTATTGGCTCCAACATGGTGGATCTCATCACCTACATCAACCAGATGCCCAAAGAAGGGGAAACGCTGGAAGCGCCGGCGTTCAAAATTGGCTGTGGGGGCAAAGGCGCAAATCAGGCCGTTGCGGCCGCTAAGCTCAATTCCAAAGTGCTGATGCTGACAAAAGTCGGTGATGATATTTTTGCGGATAACACTATTCGCAATCTCGAATCCTGGGGAATTAATACCACCTATGTCGAAAAGGTACCCTGCACCAGCAGCGGTGTCGCACCGATCTTTGTTAATGCCAACTCCAGCAACAGCATCCTGATTATTAAAGGAGCGAACAAATTTCTCTCCCCGGAAGATATCGATCGTGCGGCGGAAGATCTGAAAAAATGTCAGCTTATTGTCCTGCAACTGGAAGTGCAGCTGGAAACCGTTTATCACGCGATTGAATTTGGCAAAAAACACGGTATTGAAGTGTTACTAAATCCCGCCCCTGCATTACGGGAATTAGATATGTCTTATGCCTGTAAATGTGATTTTTTCGTGCCGAACGAAACCGAGCTGGAAATATTAACCGGTATGTCAGTAGATACCTATGACCATATTCGCGCAGCGGCACGTTCTCTGGTTGATAAAGGTCTGAACAATATTATTGTCACCATGGGTGAGAAAGGTGCGCTGTGGATGACGCGTGACCAGGAAGTCCATGTTCCGGCGTTTAAAGTGAACGCTATCGATACCAGTGGCGCAGGCGACGCTTTCATCGGTTGTTTTGCTCACTATTACGTTCAAAGCGGTGATGTGGAAGCCGCCATGAAAAAAGCCGCTCTCTTCGCTGCTTTCAGCGTTACCGGGAAAGGCACTCAATCATCTTATCCAAGCATCGAACAATTTAATGAGTTTCTTACCTTAAACGAATAATACTCCTGCACTGTAAAAGGTAGCACTATGAACGATAAAAACATCATTCAGATGGCTGACGGCTATTTGAATAAGACCCCTCTGTTCCAGTTTATTTTGTTATCCTGTTTATTCCCGTTATGGGGATGCGCAGCCGCATTAAATGATATTCTGATTACGCAATTCAAAAGCGTATTTTCACTCAGCAACTTTGCCTCGGCATTAGTTCAGAGTGCCTTTTATGGCGGTTATTTTTTAATTGCAATTCCGGCATCTCTGGTGATTAAAAAGACCAGTTATAAAGTCGCCATTTTAATGGGGCTGACCCTTTATATCGTTGGGTGTACGCTCTTTTTCCCGGCATCGCACATGGCCACCTACACCATGTTCCTTGCGGCGATTTTCGCGATTGCGATTGGTCTGAGCTTCCTGGAAACAGCGGCCAACACCTACAGCTCAATGATCGGCCCAAAAGCGTATGCCACTTTACGCCTGAACATCAGTCAAACTTTTTATCCTATTGGCGCGGCGGCTGGTATTCTGCTGGGTAAATATCTGGTCTTCTCTGAAGGCGAAAGCCTGGAAAAACAGATGGCCGGGATGAACGCCGAGCAGATCCATAACTTTAAAGTGTTGATGCTGGAAAATACTCTTGAGCCATATAAGTACATGATTATGGTGCTGGTTGTGGTGATGGTGTTATTCCTGCTGACCCGCTTCCCGACCTGTAAAGTCGCGCAAACCACGAGTCGTAAACGCCCGTCAGCGATGGATACACTGCGTTATCTGGCCAGCAATGCCCGTTTCCGTCGTGGAATTGTGGCGCAATTTCTTTATGTGGGGATGCAGGTCGCGGTGTGGTCATTCACCATCCGTCTGGCACTGGAATTAGGTGATATCAACGAGCGCGACGCCTCAACCTTCATGGTCTATAGCTTCGCCTGCTTCTTTATCGGCAAGTTTATCGCCAACATTTTGATGACGCGCTTCAATCCGGAAAAAGTGCTGATTCTCTATTCCATCATTGGTGCCCTGTTCCTCGTCTATGTTGCACTGGCGCCAAGCTTCAGCGCTGTGTATGTCGCAGTGCTGGTGAGTGTCCTGTTTGGACCCTGCTGGGCGACAATCTATGCTGGTACGCTTGATACCGTGGATAACGAACATACCGAAATGGCAGGTGCCGTCATTGTTATGGCGATTGTCGGCGCGGCGGTGGTTCCGGCGATTCAGGGCTATGTGGCTGATATGTTCCATTCATTACAACTTTCGTTCCTGGTTTCCATGCTCTGTTTCGTGTACGTCGGCATCTACTTCTGGCGTGAAAGCAAAGTGCGCAACAACCTGGCTGAAGCGACAGTTTCCTGAGGAGAGCGATCATGACAACACGTATAACGCTGTGGCGAGAACTCTTTGCAGAGCATCCGCGAATCTTACTGAAGAATAGCGATTTCACGGTTACCGCATTTCGTTACGCCAGCGGAGTGGAAGGGCTGAAGGTAGAAAACAGTCGTGGACATCTGGTTATTCTGCCCTGGATGGGGCAGATGATCTGGGATGCTCAGTTTGATGGCCATGACCTGACCATGCGCAACATGTTCAGTCAGCCGAAACCGGCGGCGGAAGTGGTGGCGACCTACGGTTGTTTTGCCTTCCACTCAGGTCTGTTGGCTAATGGCTGCCCATCACCAGAAGATTCACATCCTTTGCACGGTGAAATGGCTTGTGCCGCGATGGATGAAGCCTGGCTGGAGCTGGAGGGTGAGAATTTGCGCGTGGGCGGACGCTATGAGTATGTGATGGGGTTCGGTTATCATTATCAGGCGCATCCTGCGGTGGTAATGCACAAAGCGAGCGCGCTGTTTGATATTCAGATGGCGGTTACCAACCTCGCTTCAGTGGCAATGCCGTTGCAGTACATGTGCCATATGAACTATGCCTACGTACCGGAAGCCTCCTTCAGCCAGAATATTCCGGATGAGGCCATGAAGCTGCGTGAGTCGATACCCGCGCATGTTAAGCCGACTGAGCAATGGCTGGCGTTTAATCAGCGGATTGTGCAGGGCGAGGCTTCTCTGGCGCGGCTCAATGAACCCCATTTTTACGATCCGGAAATTGTCTTCTTTGCTGACCAACTGGACAGGTACACAGATAATCCAGAATTTAGCATGATTGCTCCAGATGGCACCACGTTCGTTACACGTTTCTCCAGCGCGGAGCTGAATTATGTGACGCGATGGATCCTGTATAACGGCGATCAACAGGTTGCGGCATTCGCGTTGCCTGCAACCTGTCGACCCGAAGGATTCCTGGCGGCACAACGCAATGGCACCTTGATTGAAATAGAACCGCAGCACACCCGGATATTTACCGTCACGACAGGCATAGCCTGATCGCTCAAGGCTTGAACACCAAAGCGCTTATCGTTAAGGTAAGCGCTTTTGCCGGATGGCGCTACGCTTATCAGGCATGCCTTAGCGCCAGGACAAACCCATGATCACCATCGCCCTTATCGACGACCACACTATCGTCCGCTCCGGCTTTGCCCAACTGCTGGGGCTGGAAGCTGATTTGCAGGTTGTGGCGGAATTTGGCTCCGGGCGCGAGGCGCTGGCCGGTTTACCGGGGCGCGGCGTGCAGGTGTGTATTTGCGATATCTCTATGCCCGATATCTCGGGCCTGGAGTTACTAAGCCAACTGCCAAAAGGGATGGCGATTATCATGCTCTCCGTCCACGACAGCCCGGCACTGGTCGAGCAGGCGCTCAACGCAGGCGCGCGTGGTTTTCTTTCAAAACGCTGTAGCCCAGATGAACTGATTGCCGCCGTGCATACCGTGGCGACCGGCGGTTGCTATTTGACGCCGGACATCGCCGTCAAGCTGGCGGCCGGGCGTCAGGATCCGTTGACAAAACGCGAGCGTCAGGTGGCGGAGAAGCTGGCACAGGGGATGGCGGTGAAAGAGATTGCCGCCGAGCTGGGGTTGTCGCCGAAAACGGTGCACGTTCATCGCGCCAACCTGATGGAAAAGCTGAACGTCAGCAACGATGTTGAGCTGGCGCGCCGGATGTTTGACGGCTGGCAATGAACGCACTTTTCTCCCGGTTAATTACCGTTGTTGCCTGTTTCTTTATCTTTTCCGCCGCGTGGTTTTGCCTGTGGAGCATCAGCCTGCACCTGGTTGAGCGCCCGGAACTGGCGGTACTGCTGTTTCCGTTCGGCCTGCGTCTGGGATTAATGCTGCAATGCCCGCGCAGCTACTGGCCGGTGCTGCTGGGCGCGGAGTGGCTGCTGATGTACTGGCTGGCGCAGGAGGTGGCGCTGGCCCATTTGCCACTTTTGATGATCGGAAGTGCCCTCACGCTGCTCCCGGTGATGCTGATTTCGCGATACCGCCATCAACGCGACTGGCGCACGTTGCTGTTGCAGGGCGCAGCGCTGACGGCGGCGGCGCTGCTGCAATCGCTGCCGTGGCTGGGGCAGGGCGAGGAAGCGTGGAATGCGCTGCTACTGACCCTGACCGGCGGATTAACGCTGGCGCCGATCTGCCTGGTGTTTTGGCACTACCTCACCAGCACCACCTGGCTGCCGCTCGGCCCGGCGCTGGTGTCGCAGCCGGTGAACTGGCGCGGGCGACATCTGGTCTGGTACCTGCTGCTGTTCACCGTCAGCCTGTGGCTACAGCTCGGTTTGCCCGCCGAACTTTCGCGCTTTACCCCATTTTGCCTCGCTTTACCGATTATCGCGCTTGCCTGGCACTACGGCTGGCAGGGGGCACTGATTGCGACGTTGATGAACGCCATCGCACTGATTGCCAGCCAGACCTGGCACGATCACCCGGTCGATTTACTGCTCTCGCTGCTGGCGCAAAGCCTGACCGGGCTGCTGCTCGGTGCGGGTATTCAGCGGCTGCGTGAGCTTAACCAGTCGCTGCAAAACGAGCTGGCGCGCAATCATCGGCTGGCGGAACGTCTGCTTGAAACCGAAGAGAGCGTGCGCCGCGACGTCGCGCGCGAGCTGCACGACGATATCGGCCAGACCATCACCGCCATTCGCACGCAGGCGGGTATTGTACAGCGCCTGGCCCCCGAGAACGCGGGCGTTAAGCAAAGCGGAGCGCATATCGAGCAGTTGTCTCTGGGCGTGTACGATTCGGTGCGCCGCCTGCTGGGTCGCTTGCGACCGCGCCAGTTGGACGATCTCTCGCTGGAACAGGCCATCCGTTCATTGATGCGCGAAATGGAGCTGGAAAGCCGCGGTATCGTCAGCCACCTTGACTGGCGAATTGATGAGTCATTGCTGAGCGAAAGCCAGCGCGTGACGCTGTTTCGCATCTGTCAGGAAGGGCTGAACAACATTGTGAAGCACGCCAATGCCAGCGCGGTGACGCTCCAGGGCTGGCAGCAGGATGAGCGGCTGATGCTGGTCATTGAGGACGACGGCAGCGGCTTGCCGCCGGGGTCGAACCCACAAGGTTTTGGTCTCACCGGGATGCGCGAGCGGGTGACGGCGCTCGGTGGTTCACTCACGATATCCTGCATGCACGGCACGCGCGTCAGCGTGTCGCTGCCCCAGCGCTACGCCTAAGGAACGGCCATGTTTCAGTTTTTAAAAGCTCCGGCCAGCGCGCCGCTTATCACCGACAAGCAGGAAGTGGACGCCCGCTACCGTTACTGGCGGCGGCATATTTTGCTGACTATCTGGCTCGGCTACGCGCTGTTTTATTTCACGCGCAAAAGCTTTAACGCCGCGGTGCCGGAAATTATCACCAGCGGTGTGCTGACCCGCAGCGATATTGGCCTGCTGGCGACGCTGTTTTACATCACCTACGGGCTGTCGAAATTTGTCTCCGGTATTGTTAGCGATCGCTCCAACGCCCGCTATTTTATGGGTATCGGGCTTATCGCCACCGGCGTGGTTAACATCCTGTTCGGCTTCTCAACCTCGGTCTGGGCCTTTGCCGTACTGTGGGCGCTGAACGCCTTCTTCCAGGGCTGGGGCGCGCCGGTGTGCGCCCGTCTGCTCACCGCGTGGTATTCGCGCAACGAGCGCGGCGGCTGGTGGGCTATCTGGAACACCGCGCACAACGTCGGCGGCGCGCTGATTCCGATCGTCATGGCGGCGGCGGCGCTGCATTACGGCTGGCGCGCCGGGATGATGATTGCCGGTACGCTGGCGATCGTGGTGGGCGTTTTTCTGTGCTGGCGGCTGCGCGACAGGCCGCAGGCGATTGGTCTGCCGCCGATTGGCGACTGGCGGCACGATGAATTGGAAATTGCCCAGCAGCAGGAGGGCGCGGGGTTAACTCGTAAAGAGATCCTCACCAAATATGTGTTGCTTAATCCATATATTTGGCTGTTGTCGCTGTGCTATGTGCTGGTGTACGTGGTGCGCGCGGCGATCAACGACTGGGGCAATCTGTATATGTCGGAGACGCTCGGCGTCGATTTGGTCACTGCCAATACCGCCGTGACCATGTTCGAGCTGGGCGGCTTCATCGGCGCGCTGGTTGCAGGTTGGGGCTCGGACAAGCTATTCAACGGCAATCGTGGGCCGATGAACCTGATTTTCGCCGCCGGAATTTTGCTCTCCGTGGGCTCGCTATGGTTGATGCCATTCGCCAGCTACGTGATGCAGGCGGCGTGCTTTTTCACCACCGGCTTCTTCGTCTTTGGCCCGCAGATGTTGATTGGCATGGCGGCGGCGGAGTGCTCGCACAAGGAGGCGGCGGGCGCAGCGACCGGCTTTGTCGGCCTGTTTGCTTATCTGGGGGCATCGCTCTCCGGCTGGCCGCTGGCGAAGGTGATGGAAGTGTGGCACTGGAGCGGATTCTTTGTGGTGATCGCCATCGCGGCCGGCATCTCAGCACTGCTGTTGCTGCCGTTCTTAAACGCCCAGGCACCGCGCGATCTCAACGAAGCGTGATGCACCTCACCTTTTTGCCCCGAGTGGCGTAAAACTAAGAAATTTTCCCGGTTTCACCTGGACGCTGTCTCAGGCGTGTCTCCCGGCTGATTTTTACAATGCCTGCCATTCGCAGGTAAAAAAATCAGCTCGGGAGTGTCAAATGCTGGCCTTTCTCAACCAGGTGCGCAAGCCGACCCTGGATCTGCCGCTCGATGTGCGGCGCAAAATGTGGTTCAAACCGTTCATGCAGTCCTATCTGGTGGTCTTTATCGGCTACCTGACCATGTACTTGATCCGCAAGAACTTCAACATCGCGCAGAACGACATGATCTCCACCTACGGGCTGAGCATGACGCAGCTGGGGATGATTGGCCTGGGATTCTCCATCACCTACGGTGTGGGTAAAACCGTGGTTTCCTACTACGCGGACGGCAAAAATACCAAGCAGTTCCTGCCGTTTATGCTGATCCTCTCCGCCATCTGTATGCTTGGCTTCAGCGCCAGCATGGGCGCGGGGTCAACCAGCCTGTTCCTGATGATCGCTTTCTACGCGCTGAGCGGCTTCTTCCAGAGCACCGGCGGCTCGTGCAGCTATTCCACCATCACCAAGTGGACGCCGCGCCGTAAGCGCGGTTCCTACCTCGGCATGTGGAATATCTCCCACAACCTCGGCGGCGCGGGGGCGGCGGGCGTAGCGCTGTTCGGCGCGAATTACCTGTTCGACGGCCACGTCATCGGCATGTTTATCTTCCCGTCAATTATTGCCCTGATTGTCGGCTTTATCGGCCTGCGCTACGGCAGCGACTCCCCGGAATCTTATGGCCTCGGTAAAGCCGAAGAGCTGTTCGGCGAGGAGATCAGCGAAGAGGACAAAGAGACCGAAGAAAATGAGATGACCAAATGGCAGATCTTTGTTGAGTACGTGCTGAAAAACAAAGTGATCTGGCTGCTATGTTTCTCGAACATCTTCCTGTACGTGGTGCGTATCGGTATCGACCAGTGGTCCACCGTCTACGCCTTCCAGGAGCTGAAGCTCTCCAAAGAAGTGGCGATTCAGGGTTTTACCCTGTTTGAAGTGGGCGCGCTGGTCGGCACGCTGCTGTGGGGCTGGCTCTCCGATCTCGCTAACGGTCGTCGCGCGCTGGTGGCTTGCGTGGCGCTGGCACTCATCATCGCCACGCTCGGCGTATACCAGCACGCCAGCAACCAGTACGTCTATCTGGCGTCGCTGTTTGCCCTCGGCTTCCTGGTGTTCGGTCCGCAGCTGTTAATCGGCGTGGCCGCCGTCGGATTTGTACCGAAAAAAGCGATCGGCGCGGCCGATGGCATTAAAGGCACCTTCGCCTACCTGATTGGCGACAGCTTTGCCAAGCTGGGTCTCGGGATGATCGCCGACGGCACACCGATTTTCGGCCTCACCGGCTGGGCAGGCACCTTTGCCGCGCTGGATACCGCCGCCATTGGCTGTATCTGCCTGATGGCCATCGTGGCCGTGTTTGAAGAACGTAAAATTCGCCGCGAGAAAAAGATTCAACAATTGAAAGTTGCTTGAGTTAAGTGTGCATTGGTAACTTTTGCCCGCCATAATGGCGGGCTTTTTTATGCCTGAGACTGACAGAAGGTATTATAAGCCTCGATAAATGCCTTAGCATTTGCGGCTGTTTGGTGGATAGATTGTCCGGCACGATACAGATCGCTGCCTAAGCCGGCACCGAAACAACCTGCCTTCAGGTAATGGGACAAATTGTCTGGCCTAATTCCGCCCACGGCATACAAAGGGACTTGAGGAGGCAAAACGGCTTTTAATGCCCGGATGTAATCCGGTCCCAGTTCCCCCGCAGGGAAAATTTTCAATCCGTCCGCGCCATGCCGGAATGCAACAAATGCTTCGCTGACTGTTTGGCAGCCGATGCAGGTCGTCATTTTGGCCGCTCGCGCAGTATCAATTACTTCCGGATCGGTGTTGGGCGTAAGGATAAATGCACATCCCAGCGAAGAGAGTGTGCTGACATCACTGACATTGGTGACCGTTCCGGCACCGATTTTTACCGTATGACCATAATGTTCCACGGCAAGAGCAATACTACGTTGCCAGTCTGGTGAATTCAGCGGTATTTCTATTGTGCTGAATCCGGCTGTAATAAGTGCATCAATATGGGCCAGCACTTCATCGGGCTTCACCCCACGTAAAATAGCGACCAAAGGGTTACGACTATTCATTTAAAAGTCTCCTGATACCATTAACAAATGCGTTTTCACCATTACAGAGCCGACAGCGATAACCGAAATGATGAAACAGGCGTTGATAGCGGCTGAGCAAATCGTCATTGCCCACCAGAATGACTTCTTCTTCAGTGTTAATGGCATAATGCTGTAGCATTTGTGCTATTTCATGGCCAATCAATAACCCTGACAGAGATTCGTAAAGCGTATCAGGTAACAACGCATGGGTGAGTATTCGGGCTCTCAGATCAAATAGGCTGCGGGATAAACATGTTTCCTGCCAGCCGCGTTCGGCTCCTGCTAAAAAAGCCTGTTCGTTCGTGTTTTGTTCCCCGGCGTTTTTTCCAACGATGGAGTAACGTGAAAGTAAGTGGAAAAACTCGCCAGTCATGATGGTTTGAAAATCGCAGACGTTACTCTCTTGTACCTGCACCCATTTGCTGTGTGTTCCAGGGAATACGTACCAGTTCTCATCAGCTAAGGCGCCAAAAAGCTGAGTTTCCTCTCCACGCATGACGTTGTAGTTTTCTGGCCCGGTAATTTGCAGGCCTGGAACGATGAAAGTGGGAAAAGGGCCGGCATCTTCAACCTTTGTTAGATGCTGTGATAATGCACTTAACGGGGTTGGACAATGTAAATAGTGGCTATCTACCCACCCGATATTACTGCCCACCATTCCGCTCATTATGACGGTTGTATCTTTGCTTAATGGCCGGGGACACAAACTGAGCAGTGTTAGCCAGGTGTCTTTGAATACACCTGGTTGATGTTTGAGTACCCCATTCTGACTGGCGTGTTGCCAGACACATTCATTCTGTTGATAGACCCAAATGCGCAGGTTAGTTGAGCCCCAGTCTACGGCAATGAAATTCTCTGAATTGAACATACATCGTTCCTGATGTTGAAAGATGGCCCGTAAACGGGCCAGATTCAGGTGGACTATTCGTCGGTAATGACCATTTTTTTATCAAAGTTGATCAGCAACGAGCAGATGAGATAACCCACCGCAGCCAGCGCAAAGAACATCATCGCTGCGTAATAGTTCCCCGTGGATTGCACCAGGAAACCGATAAAAATAGGCAGGATGGCTGCGAACAAGTTACTGGTGAAGTTCATAGTTCCACAAATGGTGCCTGCAACTGATTGTGCGCCCAGCAGTCCGGGTATTGACCAGTAAACGCTGGCCCATCGCAGGGGAAAAAGGGCAATAGTGAGCAAGGTAATTGCGACGGCTGGCGTCGAGCTTTGTGCGCAAAGGAAAATACCTACACCAGCGGTGGTAGCCGAAATCGCCAACATCGTATGCATAACGCGGCTTGTTTTTGCCCCTTTGCTGCGCCATTTATCCATAATGTAGCCGCCAGTCAGTTGGCCGACAAAACACAGCAGGAAGATCAGCGCCATTGCTCCGCCCATCGATTTGATATCAAAACCGTAGGTGGCCTGGAAATAGAGCGGTAGCCATGTCATCAGGCCATAGAACACGAAGCTATAGCAGACCCAGCCACAGATAAGTGCAATCACATTACGTTGTTTCAGGTAAGGTTTGATATCGGCCAGACGGTATTTCTTGCTACTGGTTTCAGCACCGTTTGCCGCAACAATATGGTCTAGTTCAGCTTTATTGATGCTGGGGTGTTCTGATGGATAAGTGCGGATGTACCACCAGGCCAGTAAACCGACAATCATTGTTCCCACACCAGCCACTACGAATGCCATACGCCATGAGTCGAAAAAGGCAATAAGTCCGGCGATGATCACCGCACCCAGCGCCGTACCCAATGGCGCGCCGCCATCAAGTAGCATCGAACCACGTCCACGTTCGGTTGGCGTTAACCATGTGCCCATTAACTTCGCGCCGGCGGGCATGATTGGAGATTCAGTGACGCCTAACCCCAGACGAGAAAGTGAAAGGGTGAAAATAGAGTGACACAGAGCCGCTATGGCTTGAAATGCTCCCCATAAGATAGTGGCCAGAGCAATGATATTTCTGGCTTTGAATTTATCAGCAATGACCCCACTAGGAATTTGCATTAATGCATAAGCCCAGAAAAAGGCACTATGAATCACACCAACAACGCGAGTATCGGTAATACCAAATTCATCTGTAATATAAGGCATGGCAATAGAAAGAGAGGTGCGGTCAATATAGTTAATAGCACCTAATAAGAGCATAATAATAAATATGCGCCACCTTACTGTTGTTGCCTTTAATTTTTCTTCTTCAGTATTTACGTTAACAATAGACATAAGGGCTCCTTGCCATACTCATAATGAGTATGGCGGTACGAGGTATTATTATCTTGTGGAGTGTTACATTATGGAGCCAACAGTCCAGGGGACGAATTCTTGACTGCCATAGCCAAATTCCTCACTCTTCGTTTTTTTACCTGATGCCATCTCAAGGATCATCTGGTAGATACGTTCACCGACTTCTGCAATGGATTCTTCCCCCTCGACAATGGTTCCGCAATTAATATCCATATCCTCCTGTTGGCGTTGCCAAAGCGCATTATTGGTAGCCAGCTTCAAGCTTGGGGTTGGCTTGGAACCAAAGGCAGAACCTCGACCTGTGGTGAAACACAGAAGATTTGCTCCTCCGGCGATTTGCCCCGTAACGGCAATAGGGTCATATCCAGGGGTATCCATAAAGACAAAACCTTTCGCGGTTACCGGTTCTGCATACTCATACACTTCTGTCAGATTGGTTGTACCCGCTTTAGCAATACCACCAAGTGATTTTTCCAGAATTGTCGTCAGTCCGCCGACTTTGTTACCCGCCGAGGGGTTATTGTTCATTTCACTTCCGGTGCGGCGACAATACTCTTCCCACCAGTGAATGCGGGCAATGAGTTTTTCACCTATCTCGCGAGAAATGGCGCGGCGGGTAAGAAGATGCTCTGCACCATAAATTTCGGAGGTTTCAGATAAAATCGCTGTTCCGCCTTGTTGCACCAGTTTATCTACCGCATAGCCCAGAGCTGGATTGGCTGAGATCCCGGAATAGCTGTCGGAACCGCCACACTCCAGCGCGAGTATGATTTCTGATGCCGGGATAGGTTGGCGTGTTACCTGGTTAGCAACGGGCAGCATTTGGTTAACCAGGGAAATTCCTTTCTCAATGGCGTGACGTGTACCGCCCACATCCTGAATGGTATAACTGTGCATCATGGGGCCATCGGCCAGTCCATGGGCGTTCATCATGTCTTTAATTTGACTGGATTCGCATCCCAGTCCAACAATGATTACTCCGGCAAAGTTGGCATGGGTGGCATAACCGGCCATCGTACGTCTCATGACGTCCATTGATTCACTTTTAGAGCCAATAGCACAGCCAAAACTTTGTGGTAATGACACCACGCCATCAACATTCGGGTAATCTGCAAGACCCTGCAGACGGAAGTGATCCTCAATAGCTCTTACGACCGTGGCACTACAGTTTACGGAGCTTAAAATACCGATGTAATTACGTGTAGCTGCACGACCATCGGCGCGTCGGATACCCATAAAGGTATCCTGTTGAGGGGCTGGGGAGGGTGAATGGCAATCTTCGCCCCAGGCATAGTCGCGTTCGAAGTCACCCATTCCCAAATTATGCATGTGGATGTGTTCGCCAGGCTTAATGGGCTGAGTTGCGAAGCCAATAATTTGCCCATAACGTCTGACCGCATCGCCAACCCTCAGTGCATGCAGGGCGATTTTATGCCCTGCGGGAATATCACTGAGTACCGTAATGTGCTCTTCTTCAAGCCGGGTGCCTGCGGGGACAGCCTGCCTTGCGATAACCACATCATCTTTGGGATTCAATTTTAATACAGGGTTGATGTTCATTATCTTTGCTCTCATGCTGGTTTATACCGCAATACGGGATAAAATATTTTTAACCTGTTCTCTTTTTTCTTCATTTAACGGTAATGCTGGCGGGACAACTGCAGTTGATATATCCACGCCACTTAATTTAATGGCGGTCTTGATAACGGCAAAGAACGGTTGTTCTAAGGCATATAAAGGTGATAACCCGGCAAGTTGTTGTTGAAGTGCTTTGGCGGTAGCAAGATCGTTCTGCTGAACAGCCTGATAAATTCCGCGTGTAATATGAGGCGCAAAGTTAAATGTTGCCGGAATGCCGCCATGTCCACCGAGTAATAATGTATCAAGCAAATATTCGTCATAACCGCTAAAAATGATAAAATCTGGGCGGAAACAGTGAACCTGATTGATAACTTCCCTGGTGTGGCTAATGTTATCAATTGTATCTTTAATGCCAACGATATTTGGTACTTCACGGGCAAGGCGAGTGATAACGTTTAAACCAATATCCTGGCCAGTTAGTTCTGGAAAATTATATAAGAAGACGGGAATGCTTAGCGCTTCAGCGATTCGTTTGTAATGCGTAAAGCGGGCCTCATCGCTGAGTTTTGCATAATAAGGATTGACTACCAGTACTCCTTTTGCGCCCGCGTTTTCAGCATGCTTTCCAAGTTCGATAGTTTCCGCTGTGCTGGCGCAGGCGATACCAATAAGAACAGGAACTCTACCAGCAACATGCTGCAGGCTAAACTCTGCAATTTGCTTTCTTTGTTCGGACGAGAAATGGGAAAATTCGCCACCACTGCCCAGAATGAGCATTCCGTCGGCACCATTGCTAATCACATGGTCAATCATTACTGCCATTCCTGCGCGATCCAATTCACCGCTTTCGTCAACGATAGTCGGCACTGGTGGGAAGATGCCCTTAAAAATGTTCAACATTGCCACTCCTTTAGTTCTGTATATGGAACTTATGTTCTGTATATTGAAGTTAGTACAGCAAATATCCAAATCGTTCGTCAACGTTTTTTGCAGAACAAATGAACAACTGTGAGATGGATCGGGTTTGTGGGTATAAAATTTAGGTAATAGAGCCCAGTTTGCGTATGTGCAAAAAAGCCGCATTCCTGAGAAAAGTGATTGCGGTATACTGTGCAGAGTCTATGAATAAAAAAGATTAATAGCGCATGAACCAAGACATTACGACCTCTGTTCCCGCATTGGATAAGACAGTAAAAATCTGTAATTATCTTTTTAACTCCCCAGGAGCGACGTTCAGTCAGATTCAGCAGGATCTGGCATTACCAAAAAGCAGCACGTCTTCCCTGCTAAATGCACTGGTTGCGCATCATCTTTTGCGCCTGGAAAAGGGACGTTTCTTTTTGGGCTTGAAGCTGTACGAATGGGGAAATCGTTCGTTGGAACAATTTGATATTCGTAATGCAGCACTTCCTGTTTTGGAAAAACTGCGTCAGCAAACGGATCTGACCTGTCACTTAGGTATATTGGATGAAGTCGCGCCAATTTATCTTATGAAGTTGGAGAATACCCAGCCGATTGGCATTCGGACCTGGGTTGGTAAAAAA
This sequence comes from Citrobacter sp. wls706, assembly GCF_005281305.1. Lineage (NCBI taxonomy): Bacteria > Pseudomonadati > Pseudomonadota > Gammaproteobacteria > Enterobacterales > Enterobacteriaceae > Citrobacter > Citrobacter sp. wls706. The sequence goes on from NZ_SZXG01000040.1 coordinate 100,781, forward strand.
TTACCGATGCACAGCTCCGGTGTGGGGAAAGCGCTTTGTGCCTGGTTGCCGCAGGACAAAATCGATGAACTGTTGCCTGAGGAAGTGTTGCCACGGTATACCGAAACCACCATTACCAGCAAAAAAGCATTAATGAAGGAATTTGCCAGAATCCGCGAGCAAGGCTGGGTCTTTGATAACGCCGAAGACTCTCCTGGCATCTATTGCATTGCCGCACCGGTTTTTAACCGTAATAAAGACGTGATTGCGGCAATAAGTATCAGCGGCGTTGAATTACAAATGCCAAAAAATTGTATTCCACAATATTCGCAATGGGTGCGCGAAGCCTGTCAGTCCCTTTCGGAAAAATTAGTTTAAGCGGCGGTATCGTCATTAATGATTTGGATAATGCTGGCCACGTTGGTGGTTGTTTTTGTAGTGGGTTTTCGGGTGCTGACGTCTGGATCACGACGGGCCATTCGCCGTCTGAGCGAGCGACTGAATATTGATGTGGTACCGGTAGAATCGATGATTGATCAGATGGGAAAAGTACAGGGTGAGGCGTTTTTACAGTACCTGCACCGCCCTGAGGAATCGCATCTGCAAAATGCCGCCCAGGTATTGTTAATCTGGCAAATCGTCATTGTCGACGGTAGTGAGCAGAACCTGCTGCAGTGGCACCGTCTGCTACAAAAATCTCGCCTGGCCGCCCCGATCACCGACGCGCAGGTGCGCCTGGCGCTCGGGTTTCTACGTGAAATGGAGCCGGATATGCAGGAACTTAACGCGTTCCAGATGCGCTATAACGCCTTTTTCCAACCTGAAGATGGCGTGCACTGGCTGCACTGATAGTGATGCCTGATGGCACTACGCTTATCAGTCCTACAAAGAGGCTCAGCCGTAGGCCGGATAAGGCGACGTCGCCATCCGGCGGTGAGAGTTGTCAAAACGTTAAATACGTCACACTTTTAATGTTACAATGCGTAACTTTTCTACAATAACCCCACGCAGGTAACAAAATGAGTGACGCTGTTGAACAAAAATCCCGCGCTGAGGTAAATACCCGGCCAAACTGGTCGGCGGTATTCGCCGTGGCGTTCTGTGTTGCCTGCCTGATAACCGTTGAGTTTCTGCCTGTTAGTCTGCTGACGCCAATGGCGCAGGATCTGGGCATTTCAGAAGGCGTTGCCGGACAATCAGTGACCGTGACGGCGTTTGTCGCCATGTTCGCCAGCCTGTTTGTGACGCAAATTATCCAGGCGACCGATCGTCGCTATGTGGTGATCCTGTTTTCGGTTCTGCTGACGCTTTCCTGCCTGCTGGTTTCATTTGCTAACTCTTTTACGCTACTGCTGATCGGTCGTGCCTGTCTGGGGCTGGCGCTCGGCGGGTTCTGGGCGATGTCAGCGTCGCTGACTATGCGTCTGGTTCCCGCGCGTACGGTGCCGAAAGCGCTGTCGGTGATCTTTGGCGCGGTGTCCATCGCGCTGGTGATTGCCGCGCCGTTGGGAAGCTTTTTGGGCGGCATCATCGGCTGGCGCAATGTGTTTAACGCGGCGGCGGTAATGGGGGTGTTGTGTACCATCTGGGTGGTGAGAGCGCTGCCTTCGCTGCCGGGTGAACCTTCGCATCAGAAGCAAAACATGTTCAGCCTGCTGCAGCGCCCCGGAGTAATGGCCGGGATGATTGCCATCTTCATGTCCTTTGCCGGGCAGTTCGCCTTCTTTACCTATATTCGCCCTGTCTATATGAATCTGGCGGGCTTTGATGTTGATGGCCTGACGCTGGTGCTGTTGAGTTTTGGTATCGCCAGCTTTGTCGGGACGTCGTTCTCTTCGGTGATTCTAAAGCGCTCGGTCAAACTGGCCTTAGCCGGTGCGCCGCTGGTGCTGGCGCTCAGCGCGCTGGTCCTGATTTTGTGGGGTAGCGATAAAGTGGTTGCCGCGGGCATTGCAATAATCTGGGGGCTGGCGTTTGCGTTGGTACCGGTCGGTTGGTCGACGTGGATCACCCGCTCACTTGCCGATCAGGCAGAAAAAGCCGGATCCGTTCAGGTCGCCGTGATCCAGCTTGCCAATACCTGCGGGGCTGCGGTGGGAGGCTACGCGCTTGATAACCTCGGACTGCTGTCGCCCCTGATGCTCTCGGGCAGCCTGATGCTGCTGACAGCGCTTCTGGTTACGATGAAGGTCAGGATTCAGTGAAAACAGTTGCCGGATGGCGCATCGTTTTCAGTCAACACTGTCATCCGGCAACTTAATCAATCAAAACCATTATTTTCGGCGGTATGGGCAAACCATTCGCCGCTCTTTTTCACCGTGCGTTTTTGCGTTTCTAAATCCAGCTGGACAAAACCGTAGCGGTTTTTATAGCCGTTGAGCCATGACCAGTTATCAATAAAGGTCCACATATGGTAGCCAAGGCAATGACAGCCTTCGCTAATGCCTTTATGTAGCCATTTCAGATGCTTAGCAACAAATTCGATACGGTAGCTGTCGTTAACTTGTCCTTCCTGAATAAAGCGCTGTTCGTTTTCTACACCCATACCGTTTTCTGAAATAAAGCAGCGTGGGTTACCGTAATTATCGCGAAGATTGGTAATAATATCGTAAATACCCGGCTCATAAATTTCCCAGCCGCGGTAAGGGTTCATTTTACGCCCCGGCATTTCGTAGTAATCAAACAGCCACTCCGGCATAAACGGCGCATTCGGATTGACTGCCGTATCGCGACATTTCACACGACGCGGCTGATAATAGTTAATCCCCAGCAGGTCGATTTTGCCGTCGGCGATCAACTGCGCATCGCCTGGCTGGCAGGTCGGAAGCTGATCGTACTCTTTCAGCAATGCCACCAGATCCGCCGGATATTCCCCTTTCAGTACCGGGTCGAGGAAGCTGCGATTAAACAGCAGGTCCGCATAGTGCGCGGCTTTGACATCTGCCGGATGCTGCGAGCGCGGATACGAAGGCGTTAAATTCAGCACCACGCCAATTTCACCGTCATGGTTTGCATCACGATACGCCCGCACTGCCGTCGCATGCGCCAGCACGGTATGGTACGCCACGGTGGCCGCACGTTTGAAATCCACCACGTTAGGGTAATGGAAGTCATACAAATAACCACCTTCTACCGGAACAATCGGCTCGTTGAAGGTGAACCAGTGCTTAACACGGTTGCCGAACAATTTGAAACACGTCTGTGCGTAGCGGCCAAACGCCTCGACCACTTCACGGTTTTCCCAGCCGCCTTTTTCCTGCATCACCATCGGCATGTCGAAGTGGAACAGGGTGATAAATGGCTTTATGCCTTGCGCCAGCAGTTCGTCGATGACGTTATTATAGAAATCGACGGCCTCAGGATTAACCTCACCGGTGCCGTCCGGGATCAGGCGTGACCAGCTCAGAGATGTACGGAAGCTGTTGTGTTTCAGCTGTTTGAGCAGTGCGATGTCCTGTTTCCAGTGCTGATAAAAGCCTGAGGTGTTCGCTGGGCCTATCTCTTGATGGAAACGACCTGGCTGGCGGCCGAACCACACATCCCACGTGGTCTGGCTTTTGCCGCCGTTCAGGCTATCTCCTTCGGTTTGTAGCGCCGAGCAGGCACTGCCCCACCAGAAGTTTTCAGGAAAACGGTATCGCATATTGTTGCTCCATTGCTATTTATCTGTTCTGGCAACAATACGTGTTTTTACGATACAGAAACCGGTTACAGTGCTCATTTTACAACATAATGGCTATAAATCCGGGCATTCCACTTTGCCAAGCGCTTCCCAGTAGTTGTTCTGATTGTTTCTTTGTATTGCCAGAATGGCTTCGCGAATGTGCTGTTGATTGCGCGTATCAGCCATAATTGTTTTTTCCCACACCTCATCTGACGGCGACCCTTGCGGGGTGCAAATCTTACGTAAGTCATTCAGCACGGTATTTTTTTCGTGTACAGCCTGCAGACTGCCATACGCTGAGTCGGCTTGCGCCAGAGCGGGTAGCGTTAAAAGGACGGCAATAATCGGAAAAATGGCTCGTTTCATGATAATAATCCTTGTTGTCTATGCGCATCATCTCAAGAGTAAGTGTAGACGGCATACGACTCACTCATCAGCCTGTGTTAATGCCTAAAACTAAATCAGCCAGACGTTGTAGTTTTTCAGGAGGATAGGATGCAAATACAGATTACCGATACGATTACCGAAGACGATCAAAACGCGCTGCTGAGCGGATTGCGTGCGTACAATCGCCAGTTTCTCAGAACCACCAATTTTGGCGACCTGGCAGTGTACTGGCGCGATGAGCACAATGAAATTCTGGGCGGGTTGATCGGCAAAATTAAAGGCGAATGGCTGTGCATTGAGTTTTTATGGATGCATGATTCGCTGCGTAAAGGCGGTTACGGCACAAAATTGATGCAGGCGGCGGAACAAACCGCGCGTGAGAGAGGGTGTCTGCATGCGCTGGTGGATACGATGAGTTTCCAGGCGCTGCCGTTTTATCAGAAAAACGGCTATCAGCTGCAAATGACCCTCGATAACTTCCCGGAAACCGGTTCCGCGCGCCATTATTTGTCAAAAACGTTTTGATGACCGGAAGGTCTGGATGCCGCGAGGACTGAATCTTGCCCAACTGGCGCAGGAAACGGCGTTCACAGCGGAGGCCATCGGCTTTAATCTTGGGCTGGCGCGTAACTCGGTCAGTAAAGATCTAAATCAGCTCTGGAATGACGGTCTGGCGATTAAAAGTCGCGGACGTCCGGTATTCTTTCTGCATCGTCAGGCAATCGAAACGCTGTTGGGACGCCAACTGGATGAGTCCGAACGCGAAGTGCAAACCGTTGCCGATCTGTTGCCTGTTCAGGAAGACCAGGCGACAGACGATCCCTTTTTCGGCCTGATTGGTTACGATCGCAGCCTGCGCGATGCGGTGTAAAGATGCCCGGTAAGCGCTAGGTTTCACCGGGCATTTTTGCGAACACCATTCCCGGAAAATGAATACATTGCAAAAGTATGTATTTATTCGCCAAAGCGCCTCGCAGATGAAGAGTTTCCCTGATGTTGGTTGCGCTGCTGGCGAGTAAGGTTCCGTCATCTTGTTCTTTTGGTGACGGATCGCCATGAAAAAACCTACAACTTCTACCCCGCATGATGCGGTTTTTAAAAAGTTTTTAAGCCATCCAGAAACGACGAGGGATTTTCTTGATACCTATCTTCCAGCGTCATTACGCGAGCATTGCGATCTGAACACACTGAAGCTGGAATCCGGGAGTTTTATTGAGGAAGACCTGCGTGCCAGCTATTCCGATGTACTGTGGTCACTAAAAACAAGGACTGGAAAAGGCTATATCTATGCGTTGATTGAACACCAGAGTTCGCCGGATGCGCATATGGCGTTCCGGATGATGCGTTATGCCATTGCCGCGATGCAGAGCCATCTTGATGCCGGAAACAAAACGCTGCCGCTAGTGGTGCCGATACTTTTTTATCATGGCGTTGCTAGCCCGTACCCTTTTTCACTGTGCTGGCTGGATGAGTTTGACGATTCAGAAACTGCGCGGCAGCTTTATGGCGCGGCTTTCCCGCTGGTAGACATCACGGTGGTATCTGATGACGAGATTATGCAGCATCGGCGCATGGCGCTACTGGAACTTGTCCAAAAGCATATACGTGAGCGCGATTTGATGGTGTTGGTCGATAAACTGGTTGCCCTGCTGATTAAGGGACACGCTAATGACAGTCAGGTAGAAACGCTATTTAATTACCTGGTACAGTCCGGCAGCGCACCGCGCTTTGAAGCGTTTATTCGTGAGGTTGCCAGGCGCGTTCCTCAACACAAGGAGAGATTAATGACGATTGCAGAATGCTTACGTGAGTCGGGGCGAAGAACAGGATTGCTGGAAGGCAAACTCGAAGGCAAAAAGGATGAAGCGTTGCGGATCGCCCATGCCATGCTTGAGAAGGGCATCGATCGTGAACTGGTGCTGATGATTACCGGGCTTTCCATTGATGAGCTCACGGCACATTCTGACTAATTATCCTTTTTTCCATTATGCTTTTTTCTTCTTGCTGATGCTTTTTCGTTTTTTAAACCGCAGTGGCCTTCCCGCTATAGTCATTTCATTACTCATCAGGCGGTTATTTCAAAAGGATAAAAACGTGAAACTGAAAATACCTCATTTTGCAGCCGGGACGGTGGTATTACTGGCGGGATTATTGCTGGCAGGGTGCGATCAGCAGAGCAATGACGCTAAACATATCAAAGTGGGCGTCATTAACGGCGCAGAGCAGGACGTGGCGGAGGTCGCGAAGAAAGTAGCCAAAGAGAAATACGGGCTGGACGTTGAGCTGGTGGGCTTCAGTGGCTCATTATTACCCAACGATGCCACTAATCATGGCGAACTGGATGCCAACGTCTTCCAGCATCGTCCGTTCCTCGAACAGGATAATAAAGCGCATAACTACAAGCTGGTGGCGGTGGGCAATACCTTTGTTTTTCCGATGGCCGGTTATTCTAAGAAAATCAAAACTATAGCGGAACTGAAAGACGGCGCAACGATTGCAATACCTAACGATCCGACCAACCTTGGGCGGGCGCTGTTGTTGCTGCAAAAAGAAAAGTTAATCACCCTGAAAGCGGGGACAGGTCTGTTGCCTACGGCGCTGGATATTACTGATAATCCACGGCATCTGAATATCATGGAGCTGGAAGGCGCACAGCTACCACGCGTACTGGACGATCAGAAAGTAGATGTGGCGATTATCAGTACCACTTATATCCAGCAAACCGGACTTTCTCCGGTGCATGACAGCGTATTTATCGAAGATAAGAACTCACCGTATGTGAATATCCTGGTGGCACGGGAAGACAACAAAGATGCCGAAAATGTGAAAGAATTCCTGCAATCTTATCAATCACCGGAAGTAGCAAAAGCGGCGGAAACCATCTTCAACGGCGGCGCGGTTCCGGGCTGGTAATTAACCCGTTGCCGCGCCGGTTGGGATTAAACCGCTCTGGCGCGGCGACGTGAGTCCATTGAGATCAGCACTACCGATGAGAGGATCAGCATCGTGCCCAGCCAGTCAGGCAGGGTGAACGTAATGCCTAACAGCAGCAGAGACAGCAACGCGCTGCTCAGTGGTTCCGCGCAGCTCAAAATGCTCGCTTTCGGGCCGCCAATCATCTGCGCACCTTTCAGGTACAGGCTAAACGTGAGTGACGTACCGATGACCACGAGATAGAAAAACGCCAGAATCAAACTGCCATTGACGACAAAGTTGGTTCCCTGCCCGGCATAAAACGGCAGCAGGATCATCCCGCCAATTAACATACTCCAGCCAACAACCGGCAGCGTACCGTAGCGCGCGATAAGCGTTGAAGGGTAGGTGGTATAAAACGCGGCGGCAAATGCGGAGGCAATTCCCCAGAACAGCGCGGCAGGTGAAATAGACAGCGACGTCGGATTACCGTGGGTGACCAACAGGAACGTGCCAATGAGCGAGGTCAGGATCGCGGTTAGCACCAAAATACCCGGTCGCGCTTTACGTACAACGGAAAACCACGCCACGATAATGGTCGGTGATAAAAATTGCAGTACCGTCGCGGTGGCGGCGTTAGATTTTTCGATGGTTAACAGAAAGGTCAACTGTACGGTAAGCGCGCCTACCACGGAGAAAATCAGCAGGCTAATCGCGTCTTTGCGGTTTTTGATAATGGAGAATACTTTGTCGCCGTGAACGAAAGAGAGCATCAGCAGAATAAGTCCGGCGAAAATCAGACGCGTCATGGTCAGGAACTGAGATGACATCTGACTTTGCTCCATGATGTACTGTGCACAAACGCCCGAACTTCCCCACAATACGGCGGCAATCAGGACGTTCATCATCCCTCTTCTGGTGGAACCCATCTTTCCCTCGGCATGTTGTTTTGTTTTATTTGTGTGCAGGCATCATAGCAGAGTTAGCCGCGATTTCTGCCAGCACATCCGCAATCAGCCAGTCATTAAAGACTTTCACCTCCGGACGCATTACCGCGTGTTGCGGCGTGACGATGTAGTATGACCACGTCAGCGGCCAACGGGTGTCGGGGTGAAGTTGCACCAGTTGTCCGTCGGTAAGTAACTGCTGAACCAGCGCCCGGCGAACGATAGCCACGCCCTGACCGCTGATTGCTGCCAGGATCACCGCAGCAGTGGAGTTGATGTGCAGTCCACTGTCGCGGACGGTCGGGGCATGGGTAGCGTTCAAGACATCATCCCAGGCAGGAAAATGAGCACCGGGGTGGGGAGTGTCATCGTGGATCAGCTTTTGCGCGGCCAGCCATTCCCCGCAGGCGATTTTATCTACCGGTACCATTCGTGGGCTGCAGACCAGAACGGCTTCTTCATCCATTAACCAGGTTTTGTTGACGCCGGGCCAGTCACCTTTGCCGCAGCGTACACCCAGATCGGCTTCGCCGTGGGCGACATCCATCAGCTTTTCCGTCACATTCAAACGTAACTCGATGTTTTCATGCGTTTGTGAGAAACGATTGAGACGACTCATCAACCAGTTCATGACCAGGACCTGCGACGCGGTAATAATTACCACTGAGCGTGCCCGACGGCCGCGCAGCTTGTTGAGTCCTGATTCCAGGTTATCCAGTCCCAGAGTGATGTCGCGCAATGCGTCCTGTGCTTCGCTGACCAGCGTGAGGCGTTCTTTGCCCGTGCGGGTGCGATGTAACAGTGGATGGCCTACCCAATCTTCCAGCGCACGCACCAGTTGTCCAACGGCTGCAGGCGTCACGCCCAGTTCCTGCGCCGCGCCGGTGAAGCTGCCATGACGGGCGGTGGCTTCAAAAGCGTGTAACCATTTTAGCCGATTGAGTGAACGCATCTGCTTTTTTCCATTCTTGTTAACTGTTTTCAGTATACGCCAGCGAGATAGATTTTCTTTCTTGAGGCGCTATTTCTTCTCAGTCGTCAACCTCTGAAACGAGTGGCATCTTTAGCGCATCAACGGATTCTTTAAACGAGGTTAACGATGAGCGCATTATTTGCCGGAAAGAAATTGTTAGTTGTGGGTGGGACCAGTGGGATGGGATTCGAAACGGCGAAACTGATCCTCCAGGGCGGCGGTAGCGTGGTGCTGGTAGGCAACCGCGCCGACAAAGCAGAGCAAGCGCGTCAAACTCTGGCGACGATGGGTGATGTCGCGGTGATTGTTGCGGATTTGATGTCGGAAGCCGGAGCGCAGCAGGTGATGGCCAGGTTGAATGCCGAGCATAAAGATATCAGCCTGCTGGTAAATGCGGCTGGCGTGTTTTTCCCGAAACCGTTTATTGAACATGAGGTTGAGGATTATGAGCAATATATGAGCCTCAATCGGGCGACGTTTTTCATTACCCGCGACGTGGTGCGCAATATGTTGGCAGACAATATAAACGGCGCCATCGTGAATATTGGTTCAATGTGGGCGCAACAAGCGGTGGGCGCGACACCTTCATCGGCCTATTCGATGGCCAAAGCGGGTCTGCATGCGTTAACCAAAAATCTGGCTATTGAGCTGGGTGCGCATGGGATTCGCGTGAACGCCGTTTCGCCAGCGGTCGTGCATACACCCATCTATGAAGGATTTATCCCGAAAGAAGATGTACAAGGTGTGATGAGCAGCTTTGATAGCTTCCATCCGATTGGCCGGGTCGGTACGCCGCGTGATGTGGCAGAAACCGTCGCGTTCCTGTTGTCAGACAAGGCGGGTTGGGTAACTGGTGCTGTCTGGGATGTCGATGGGGGGGTTATGGCCGGACGTAATGGCTGACAGGGACTGATGCTGCGCATTACAAAACGCCTGCTTATACTAAACAGGCGTTTATGGAAGATCGGAAAAGTTAAGTGCGCTGAGAGTCCAGCAGCTCGTTATTTTTCACAACATCCTGGGCTTTGGTATAGCTTTCAATCAGTAACTGATAAGCCGGGAAGATTTTGGTATAGACTTCGGCCCATTCCGCTGCGTCTTCCCGATTCCAGGTTTTCTGCAGTTCGGACGCAACCGCGGCAGTATCCATCGGCACGACGCCAGCCTGTACGACGCGGGCCATGGTGATCTCCTGCGCCATTTTGCTGTAAGTACCGGAAGCATCGATGACGGCAAAGACTTTATAGCCTTCTGCTACCGCGCTGATGGCCGGGAATGCCATGCATACACTGGTGATGGTACCAGCAATAATCAGCGTCTTACGGCCTGTCGCTTTTACCGCCGCAACAAACTCTTTGTTGTCCCAGGCGTTAATTTCACCTTTGCGTGCGACATAATGTGCGTGAGGTGCGTTCTCATGAATTTCCGGAATAAGCGGACCGTTTGGCCCCTGCGGCACAGAGGCGGTGGTAATCACCGGCATTTTGCATAAGGTGGCGATTTTTGCCAGAGCCGTAGCTCTTGCACGCAGTTCAGTCATTGGCATATCGCCAACGGTCTGGAACAGGCCGCTTTGATGATCGATAAGCAACATAACTGCGTCATTGACATCAATCACTGGGCGTTGGCCATTAAAATTAGCGGGTGTAGACATGATCCATTCCTTGTTGTTGCTTTTTGCAGGTTATCTAACCTGCAGTAAAGTCTATAATCGCCTGGGCGATATCCATTTTTGCTCTACAGCTAATTAACCATTATTGACATCATCATGGTTAATTTCAGGGGGAGGCTAAAGCTATCTTTATCAGAACAGCCTTAGTGAACTAATTTCCTCCGACCCTATGAAAATAACAATGCCTGTTATTATGAAATTATATTTCTGCATTCATATTATTTTATGGTGTGTGTTGGAAGTAGGGGGGAAGATTCGGTGGGTATTTCTGACTGATTTATTTTTATACGGTTATTATTATTGTGAAATAAAATGAATATTAACGATATATCTTCAATGTCAATTTTGTGACTAATGCCACGGTTTTCTTGAGAGTAATGATCATGTCTATTTTATTTACTAAGTCATTATTGAATTAAGTAAATTCTCAGATTGATATTTATTGTGCTCCTCCGAACAGCAGAGGAGCACGGTATTAATATTACGGCTCAATCGGCGTCAGATAATCCAGTCGTAGCGGCTCGGCCAGTAGATCGTTCATTTGCAATACAAACGACTGGAAATGCGGCAGGGCGATATGTTCGTCCAGGCCAGCCTGACCGCGCCAGGATTCACGCACATAAAATACATCTGGCGTGTCGCGTAACTGGAACAGCGCATACTCAATATTGCCCTCCTCCCGGCGCGTGGGCAGTAAGAGAGCCTGTAGCGCCTGTTTCAGGGCATCTATTTTCCCTGGTTTGGCTTTCAGTACTGCAATAATTGAAATCACTTCTGCATCAGACATGTTAAAACCCCTCCAGCACAATCTTGCCGACCGAGCGACCCGTTTCAATTTGCGCGTGAGCTTTTTGCAGATTCGCCGCAGTGATCGCGCCAAAATGTTCACCCAGCGTGGTATGGATAGTGTGGTCGTCGATCAACTGCGCCACGCGGGTCAATAGCTGATGCTGGGCAATGATGTCGTGGGTGGTAAACATCGAACGGGTGAACATAAATTCCCAGTGCAGGGAAATACTTTTGGCCTTCAGCGGGCGGGCATCAAGGGTTTGCGGATCGTCAATCAGCGCCAGCTTTCCTTGCGGAGCGAGTGCGGCAATAATTTGTTGATAGTGCTGCTCGGTATTGTTCAGGCTGGCAACGTGCGTCACTTCCTTGATCCCTATCCGCGCCAGTTCTTCCGTCAACGGTTTGCTGTGGTCAATCACATGATGAGCGCCCGCTTCACGTACCCATTTTTGGCTTTCCGCACGCGATGCGGTACCGATGACGGTCATTTTGGTCAGCTTACTGGCCAGTTGCGTCAGAATAGAACCGACGCCGCCAGCCGCGCCAACAATCAATAACACATCATCTTCATTGCCATTTTCCTCAACGCCCAGACGGTCGAACAGCATTTCCCAGGCGGTGATGGCGGTCAGCGGCAGCGCCGCAGCAGAAGCATTATCCAGTGTTTTTGGCTTCAGTGCGGTAATACGTTCATCAACCAGCTGAAATTCACTGTTACTGCCAGCTCGGCCCAGCGCTCCGGCGTACCAGACTTCATCGCCAGGTGCGAACAGGGTGACGGCTTCACCCACGGACTGCACCACACCAACGGCATCCCAGCCCAGCACGCGCGGCACATCAGCGTTAAAACCTTCGCGGACCTTGGTATCAACGGGGTTGACGGAAATGGCCTTCACTTCAACCAGCAGGTCATGCCCTGTGGCAACTGGCATGGGCAGGTCAATCTCTTGTAAAAACTCAATGTTATTGCCGTTAGTCGCGGCGCGGGTAATGGCGATGGCTTTCATATTCTCTCCGGTCACAGGAATCAGTTGAATAATTCGATGGTAAACCGGTAACAGAACGGGAAAAATAGCCCTACGGCGACAGGACTTATACTTGGGGAGTGAAAATGTTCCGGCTTGAAGATCTCACGTTGTTTGTCCGCGCCGCGGCGCTGAATAGTTTTAGCGATGCGGCACGCGAAGCCGGCGTCCAGCCTGCTCAGGTCAGTTCTGCTATCAAGCGCCTGGAGTCAACGTTGACTATCCGCCTGTTCGCTCGCTCCACGCGCAGCCTGCGCCTGACGCCGGAAGGCGAGATTTGGTTGCCCTATGCCCGCCAGATGCTGGACGTGATGCATGCCGGACTGCAAAAAATTCAGACCCCGGAAGATGAAGTTTCTGGCACGCTGCAAATCGCGGTTCCGTCCGATCTTGGGAGAAATTTGCTGCTGCCGGTCTTTCAATCTTTTCGACGCCGCTATCCTGCGCTGCGTTTGCGGATCTTTTTCTCCGATCAGGTGACGGATGTTTTTAAAGATCCTGTCGATGTCGCATTCCGTTATGGCAATACCGAAGATGCGTCATACATTGCGCTGCCCGTTGCGCCGGGTAATCGACGCGTGCTGGTGGCGTCACCGGATTGGGTTATACAAAACGGTGCGCCGCAGACCCCGGAAGATTTAGCGCAGCTGAACGCCATGACCTTTGTCTTACGTGGACGCCTGCACGACCGCTGGACCTTTACACACGGCGGCGAGGTCAGCAGCGTGCAGGTTAACGGCACGATTATAAGCGATGATGCCGAAGTGATCCGGCGGCTGGCGATTGCTGGTGAGGGGATTGCCTACAAGTCGTGGCTGGATGTTAGCGAGGATGTACGCGAAGGGCGATTGCAGCTGCTGATGACGGATTATCAGGGGGAGAAAGTCCCGCTGAATATGATTTGCCCGCATCGTAAGCAGCTTTCTACGGCAGTACGCTTGCTGCATGACGCCGTGAAGGCGCGATGTGAGATGCTGGCGCAGAGCTAAGATACGCTTTGCGCCAGTACATTACTGTGGTGTGACTTAGTCTTTTTTCGCTGCGTTAGCAAAGAAAATATCAGACTGAATGTCTTTGGTGCGGATGGTAAACAGCTGATTAGTGAGATCTTCCGTTAACTTCTCGGCATCGGCCATGATGCGCAGGTTGAAGTCATTCAGCATTTTATCTGCGGCAGGTTTATTGGTTTTCGCCATCTTCAGATATTCTGCTTCGACCTCTTTTTGCTCCTTCGCCACTTTATCTTCCCACGCTTTGTAGGCCTTTTTGACGATTGGCGCGAGCTTCGGATAATCGGTCATCGTCAGCGTCTGCAATTTACGATATTTCCAGTAGATGGATTGATCGTCAGCCTTATCTGTACCCATTGTATAGTTGGCCGGATATGCTTTCAGGCCGCTGTAATACGGAACAAAGGCGGTGAGATCGGCCATACCCAGACCAATGTAGGTTGTTTCACCGATCTCTTTTGGCAACCACGGACGTACCTGCATGACATGCGCTTCATAGGTGCGGAAGACGCTGACCGGACGCCATGGCTCTTTACCGTTCAGGCCATTGGTGTACGGGTCATGACTGGTGCCTTCATAGTGGCTACGCAGCACGGCTTTCACATCGTCCAGCGTCATTTTCTTCTCTGGCTTCATGAAGACCGGGAATTCACGTCCTTTGGCCATATCCTGATTTACGGAAGGATTGAACGTTTTCTGGATGGTCCATACGCGGGGATCGTTATACGTACGGTCACGCTCGTCATCACGGGTATAGGCTTTGGCGAAGTTGAATTTGCCATCTTTCTCCGGTTCGTACAGGCCTTTTTCCGTTGCGAATTGAATCAGATTTTTTGACGCCATCATGTCCGGGTTTTTAGGATCGTAATCCTGTAGGCGGCCCTGATTACCGGTGGCGAAATATTGGTTATTGGGCAGGCGCTGCGCCATCCACTGGTGGCCGCTGCCGGTTTCCAGGTACCAAATCTCGTTATCGTCGACCACGGCAACGCCAAATCCTTCTCCAGCACCGACGGTTTCAACAATATGTCCCAGCAGCGCAACGGCCTCACGTGCGGTTTTGCTCTGCGACAGCAGAACATCCGGGATATCGTCTTCAGTGATCCCTTTATCCTCAACGTATGGGTCGGCGGCCAGCGCTTTTGGTGAAGCAAAAATAGACTCTGTCCCACTCACGCCGACGCCCAGTTCGTTAAATCCGGTTGCGCCGTGCAGTTGAGTTTTCCAGTTTGGGACGGTGGTATAACGCAGAGAGTTTTTCGGCAGTGGCCAGGTAAAATCATTCGCGCCATTATGTGCTTTGGTGCTGTATACCCCGGTCTGATTCTGTTTTGCCGGATGAATGACAAAATGCTGTGCTTTCAGGGCATCGCTGTCTGCGCTACGGGCGACCAACATGGAGCCGTCCGCTGATGCTTCATTGCCGACCAGCAGGGTCGTACAAGCAAAACCTGATGAAACAACCGCCAAATTTATTGAAAGTGCAATCAGGCACTTTTTAAAAGTAAACATTACGTATCCCTCATATGTACGCCAAAATACACCGGAAACATACCGTTTCCTGAAATGCGATAACGCCTGAACGCTCAGACATTACTCGCGAGAGAGATAAACGCCCCTGCCCACGTCTTCTCCAAATATTCATTCGTAGATTGAAGTCTTCTGGACAAAATAACATGTCCATTTCGCTTAATTATTACGCAACGAATATCCTGATATTCAGGATGTTTCCTGATTCGCGGTGAAGAATAGAATGGCTTATTAGTGGATTCAGTGACCTGTGTCGCGTAAGTTAATGATGACAAATGTGAATCCTGTGGCAGCACCGTGCTTTTTGTTTCCGGATATGACGTTACCTTTTGCGGCAATACAGCGAGGGAACATTGGAACTGGCGAAAATCCATGCGCCCTTATACTCCTCCATAACCAGGCTCAGGCTGCGTCCGGTCTGCCGATAAAACCCGGGCAACGTATTGTTGATATCCGCTTCATCGGCCGTGTCGGCGAAGGTTTTGACAACTTGCATAGCCTGTAACACCCGCGCATCACGCTGTTGGGTGTAGCTGAAATAGATGTTCCTGCTGATGTCTGAGATATTACGCCCGTACAGCTTACCGGTAATTGTCGATAATCCTTCCTGGTTGTACATCCGAAATGAAACCGTTCCAGCAAAGCGGTTGCTGCCAATATTCCATTCAACGTTTCCAACGCAATTTAGCGGCTTTTCGGCATAACGTGAATACCATAGCCAACTACCTGAACCGAGTAGGGTAACCAGGCCAATAGTGAGCAAGATTATTTGGCGTGTTTTTTTCATTGCCCGCGCATCCAGTAATAATGGGTAGTACAAAATGCGTGGGCATCAATCCGCGCATCTTTATCGCATACAAATGCTACCATCCTCTCTGCTTTGAGGTAGCCGGATAGAAATACGTGTTTGTTGTTTTCACAGAGTAAAGGATGAAGCTGCATCAGATTGAAATAGCCATGCTGGTCGTACTCATTTGGAGAGTAATAAATTTTGCAGTTTTGCCGCGAAGGGGTCTGCATGGAAACAGAGACAAACTTACTAAATGGCATAACCGGGCGAGTCTGATACCACACCAGCCAGATAACCAGAGTGGCGATAACAACACTAACGCTAAATAAAATGTTCCACCAGGAGATCTGCGTCGTTTGTTGTGGTGCGGTTAGAATTACCTTTGCAGGCGCGCGCTCCTCAATAACCGGTGACTGGGAAACGTCACTCTGAGGATCCGGTATCACTTCGACCTGAGCATTTTCATTCAATCTTAGCCCACGGCGGGAAATAGTTTTCACCGTATCGCGCGGTAGTCCCACTTCCGCCAGCGCATTACGTAACGTCAGAATTGCCTGGTAGAACGTGTTGGTGGTGGTGACATTATTTCTCTCTCCCCAACCCACTATCATCAACGTGTTCTGGGAAACAATGTCACTTGCGTGAGTAATTAAATAGAGAAAACAGAGCGAAGCAGGGAGCTGGAGTTGTATTGTGCGCCCGGTCTGACGATTGACCAGACTTTTGCTATCAGGATTAAATTCGACCAACTGATTGATAAGATACAATTGCCCAGCCCTCAGTAACCAAAACGTATCACAGCGTGTCCTTGCACACCCCTTAAATTTTACATCCAAATCGATAAGACGCCTCACTCTTTGTACATGATCGAAGATAAGAATTTCACTTAGGGGATAAAAACCCTTCAAATACAAGAAGTTATTAACCTAATTTCTTAGGTTGGAATTAGCTAATGTTAAATAATGAGAATTCATTACAGTTTTATCTGGGTTATCATTATATTTATCCACAGAGCGACTAGGGTGATTAAGTTATCTGAATTGTGTAATTAACAAGTAACCTTTACATCGGTTATTTTTTAGCAAATAGTGCTTTTTTAAGATTTATCCTAGGATTTTAATTTATGCATAAAATTCCTAATGCCCAGATTGTTATTCTGAGATAAAACATAAAAAAACTTAGCGGTATGGCATTGTTTACCGTATGTACATATTAGCGCATCAAGAGTTTATTACATTTTTTTAGGGTTGCTGTTATTAACTGACAAGGAATGTCATGCGTGTCGGATTGACACATTTATTTACCGATGAAATATTTATGGAAAAATAACAGGAGTCATTATTGATGAAGAGATCCCCATCACAGAGTATTCGTTGCATAAGCTGTGAATTATCCTGTCAATTATTTCCGGATACTGCGGTACGCGCCAGGTACTGTCACCGTGCCGCTTTTGCGATCTGGCCGGAGGGAAATGGCTTTCTGCAAAGAGGAGTTATTGAAAAACTTCTACTTAATAATCAAAATCATTTGTCGCGCGGGTTTATTTTTGTGGATTTCTCCTTCCCAAACCTGCGCCTGTTCGCCGACCCGCAATGGGTTGACCGTCTGGCGTATAGCGGCATGCATATTGTTTTGATAGCGGACCGGAACCTGGCGCCGTTAGCCAACTACTGGCTGTCGAAAAGCAATAAAATACAAGGCATTATATATTCTGATGATGATGATGACGTACAGCATCAGAAAATGAGACGATTATTTACGGGTCATCTCGCTAACAGTAAACGTGGACGCTCACTCAACTATACAGAAATGATATTACTGAAGCGATTTGTCTCAGGAAAAAGTATTCAGCAAATTACCCAAATAGATAATATTGATATTAAGAAAATATATGTCTATAAGCTCCGGCTTGAAGATAAGTTGGGCCATAGTATTCATCAAATACTATCGAATATTTTATAACGCATTTCTGATTTTTATTATTTCACATCCTTGAGATGTGGTGGACGCTCTACGCCTGATAGCAGGAGGCTAATATGCCAAATCCCAAATCTTACTCTCGTATTGCCATCGCGGTTTCAGCCGCATTAACGTCTATGGTATTTTCAGCCCATGCAGCCTGGGTTGATGTTGATAGTCTTCCTTCCAGCGGTCTGGTTAGCAGTCTGCCCCCGGAATTGCAGGCAATAATCCCAGCGCAGGCCAATGCCAATTTCGCTAAAACCAGCGCCATGCCAAATTATGTTTATCAGTGGAGTGCTGGCACCATTCCCGTTTATGGTAATGGATTAACGTTGAATGGACCCGGTGCAGAAGCTTTTGAGCACTCTGTTACTGTTATTCAGAACAGCGCGACGGGTAGCCCGGGCGTTATTTTCGGTGACGATCTGACGATCCGCACCCAGTCGAAAAATGCCGCCAATAATGGAAAAGATGTTGACGGTATTCGCACGCACGGGGCCAATACGCCGGATAACCCGGTCTTTATCATCACCGGAGATCGCACCAGTATTTATGTGGATGGTCAGGATGGTGATGGTATTAACGCCGGTTATAACGCGATAGGCCAGGGCTGGATAGGCTCGGCTAAAATCTACGTCGGTGACGATCTGTACATCAAAACGACGGGTAACCAGGGGCGTGGTATCACCGCCAATGCCATGCGAGATGCGACGCTTGCCAAAAATACGATTGTTGTTGGCGATCGTGCGCACATTGTGACGACCGGCGACGGCTCTGAAGGCATTCGCTCCGGGCAGAGCGGTTCCTCGATCCTGCTTGGCAATGACGCCACCATTGAGACATCGGGTACCTCTTCCACGGGCATTTATGCCGCCTCATCTTCCAAAACGGAACTGGGCAATAACGCCACTATTACGGTTAACGGCGCGAGTGCGCATGCGGTCTATTCCACCAACGCGACCGTGAACCTGGGCGATAACGCGACGATTAGCGTGAACAGTTCTGGAAAAGCGGCTTCATACAGCAAAGCACCACGCGGACTGTTTGCGATCTCACGCGGGGCGATAAATCTGGCCGGTGGTGCCGCCATTACTATGGTGGGCGACCACAGTACTGAAAGCTATGCCATCAGCACCGAAACGGGCGGTACCGTAGACGGATCCACCGGTGGACGCTTTCTTATCGACGGCGATCTTCATGCTGCCGGAGCGATAGCCGCGACCAGTAGTTTGCCCCAGCAAAACAGTACGATTAAGCTCAACATGACCGATAATTCGTTATGGAACGGGGCGTCTTATATCACCAGCGCGACCGCCGGGACGGGGGTAATCTCTCTGCAAATGAGCGATGCGACCTGGAATATGACCAACAGCTCAACGCTGACCGACCTGACGTTGAACAGCGGGGCAGTGGTTAACTTTGGCCATGTTGACGGCGAACCGTGGCAGACGCTTACGATTAATGAAGATTTTACCGGGAATGGCGGCAAACTGGTTTTCAATACCGTCCTGAATGACGATGCCTCCGAAACCAATAAATTGACAGTGCTTGGTAACACGACGGGTAATGCCTTTGTGGCGGTGAACAACATTGGCGGTACCGGGGCGCAGACTGTTGAAGGTATTGAGATAATTGAGGTTGCTGGCAATTCTGACGGCACATTTGAAAAAGCGAGCCGTATTGTTGCCGGGGCGTACGACTATAACGTTGTGCAGAAGGGCAACAACTGGTATCTGACCAGCTTTATTTCTGCTCCGCCCGATCCGGTGGACCCTGTTGACCCTGATCCCGTAGACCCGGACCCGGTTGATCCCATCGACCCCGACCCCGTTGACCCGGATCCGGTGGATCCGATTATCCCTGATCCAGTTAACCCTGACCCGACCGATCCTGTGGACCCGGTTATTCCTGGACCGGAAGAGCCTCATGTTCCGCCGGTCACAGAGCAACAGTATCGTCCGGAAGCCGGCAGCTATCTGGCGAACAATTATGCCGCTAACACGCTGTTCATGACCCGACTGCATGATCGCCTGGGGGAAACCCAGTACGTTGACATGCTGACCGGTGAGAAAAAAGTTACCAGCCTGTGGATGCGTAACGTTGGCGCGCATACCCGCTTCAAAGACGGTAGTGGGCAGTTGAAAACCCAAAGTAACAGCTACGTCTTACAGTTAGGCGGCGATCTGGCGCAGTGGAGTAGCGACGGCCTCGACCGCTGGCATATTGGCGCGATGGCAGGTTATGCCAACAGCCAGAACCGCACGCAGTCCAGCCTGACCGGTTACCACTCTCGTGGTCAGGTCACCGGTTACAGTGTGGGACTGTACGGCACCTGGTATGCCAATGACGCCGACAAGACCGGTACCTACGTGGATACCTGGGCGCTGTACAACTGGTTTGATAACAAAGTGATGGGCCAGGAGCAGGCGACAGAGAAATACAAATCCAGCGGGATAACCGCTTCTGTTGAAGCTGGTTACAGCTTCAAACTTGGCGAAAGCGAGCGCAATAGCTACTGGCTGCAACCGAAAGCGCAAGTGGTGTGGATGGACGTGCAGGCCGACAGCCATCGCGAAGCGAACGGGACCCGCGTGAAGGATGACACCGATGGCAACCTGATGACTCGTCTGGGCGTGAAAGCCTTTATCAACGGCCACAACGCCATCGACGACGGCAAATCTCGCGAGTTCCAGCCGTTTGTCGAAGCCAACTGGATCCATAACACGCAGTCTGCCAGCGTGAAGATGGACGATGTGAGAAACGACATGCGCGGCACGAAGAATATCGGCGAGCTGAAAGTGGGGGTTGAAGGTCAAATCACTCCGCGCCTCAACGTGTGGAGCAATGTGGCCCAACAGGTTGGCGACAAAGGCTACAGTGATACCCGCGGTATGCTCGGCGTAAAATATAATTTCTAATGTAAGTGAGTAATGAAAAAGCCGCTGATTCACCGATCGGCGGCTTTATTTTTTTGGAATCGTAGTCCGGGATAAGCGTCAGCGCCATCCGGCATCAGGTTAACATGTAAGCGCCACTTACATGTTAACTCGCAATTCAATGGAGAGTCGCCAGCGTGCTCTCAATTCTTTTTAACTTCTGATTTGCTTCTTGCAGCTCATCCTGCAGCCGTTGTTCCTGTTCGCCGTAGACCATCAGGACGATACAACCATTCATCACTGGCAAACATAATAAATTCGCCTGTCGGGGATTGTGGAAGGTGTTTATTCGAAATGTCGCCTCCGTTTCAATCTGACTAATCGCGCAGCAGTCAACGTAGTATGCCAGAGATCAACACAGGATAAAGAAAGCTAAAAAGAGATGTGATTTAAGAAGAACTTACTTGAGGAACTTTGGCGGAAGATCACAGGAGTCGAACCTGCCCGGGAACGCTGGCGTCCCCAACTGGATTTGAAGTCCAGCCACCTCACCGGAGATGACGATCTTCCGCGCCTCGATTGCTACATGGAGGCGGGGCGCATTATAGCTACTTCCTCGGGTTTCCACACCCCCTCACTCACTTTTTTAACTTCCGTTTCTCCTTACCATGACCCCTTTCAAATAAATCTCTACAAAATCCATCACTTACAATTAGACATATTTTTAGACGCTACTCCGATCACAGAAAACAAGAATCGTAATTTGATAACGAGATATCGGAATACCCGCGCTCACAGGGATGGTTTACAAGAACTGTAACCGGTACCAGTGCGTGTGAAAGTGCCAACAAGGATGCGTAATGAAAAGTGAGATTCTGTCTGTTAAGGAGAAGATTGGTTACGGCATGGGCGATGCCGCCAGCCACATCATCTTCGATAACGTCATGTTATATATGATGTTCTTTTATACCGATATCTTTGGTATCCCGGCCGGATTTGTCGGCACGATGTTCTTACTGGCCCGCGCGCTGGATGCCATCTCAGACCCCTGCATGGGGCTGCTTGCTGACCGTACCCGTTCACGTTGGGGGAAGTTTCGTCCGTGGGTGCTGTTTGGCGCGCTGCCGTTTGGTCTGGTTTGTGTTCTCGCCTACAGCACGCCCGACTTCAGCCTGCACGGCAAAATGATTTATGCCGTCATCACCTATACGCTGTTAACCCTGCTTTATACCGTGGTGAATATCCCTTATTGCGCGCTGGGCGGCGTGATCACCAATGACCCGACGCAACGTATCTCCCTGCAATCGTGGCGCTTTGTGCTGGCGACGGCGGGCGGCATGCTCTCCACCGTCCTGATGATGCCGCTGGTAAAGCTGATTGGCGGTGAAAACAAGGCCCTGGGCTTCCAGGGAGGAATCGCAGTGCTCTCGGTTGTGGCGTTCCTGATGCTCGCATTCTGCTTCTTCACCACCAAAGAACGTGTTGAAGCGCCGCCAACCAACAATTCAATGCGTGAAGACCTGCGCGACATCTGGCAGAACGACCAGTGGCGTATTGTCGGCTTACTCACCATCCTCAACATTATGGCGGTCTGCATTCGCGGCGGCGCGATGATGTATTACGTTACCTGGATTTTGGGCACACCGGAAGTATTTGTCGCCTTCCTCACCACCTATTGTGTCGGCAACCTGATTGGCTCTGCGCTGGCAAAACCACTGACCGACTGGAAATGCAAAGTTAGCGTCTTCTGGTGGACGAACGCCCTGCTGGCCGTCATCAGCGTGGCGATGTTCTTCGTACCGATGCACGCCAACATCACCATGTTTGTCTTTATCTTCGTGATTGGCGTCCTGCATCAGCTCGTGACGCCAATCCAGTGGGTCATGATGTCCGACACCGTCGATTACGGGGAGTGGTGTAACGGCAAACGTCTGACGGGGATCAGCTTTGCGGGAACGTTGTTCGTGCTCAAACTGGGTCTGGCGCTTGGCGGGGCGCTGATCGGCTGGATGCTGGCAGGCGGTGGCTACGATGCCGCGGCGAAAACGCAAAACAGCGCCACCATCACCATCATCATTGCATTGTTCACCCTTATTCCGGCTATTTGTTACCTGCTGAGTGCTGTGATCGCCAAACGCTTCTACACCCTGAAAACCCCGTATCTGACTGAAATTATGCGTCAACTGGCACAGGGGGCACACCGTAATCAGCAGGATTTTACGACGAAAGAATTACAGAACTAAGGAACCGATTATGAAAATTAGCGACGGAAACTGGCTGATTCATCCTGGTCTGAATGTGATTAATCCAATCCAGGTGTTCGAGGTTGAACAGCAAGGTAATGAGATGCTGGTCTACGTTGCGCCGCGTGACGTGCGTGAACGGACCTGGCAACTCGATACCCCGTTGTTCACGCTGCGCCTTTTCTCGCCGCAGGAAGGCGTGGTAGGTGTCCGGATGGAGCACTTCCAGGGTGCGCTGGATACCGGTCCGCATTACCCGCTGAACGTGCAGCAGGACGTAAAGGTTGAGATGCAGAACACCTCTGAGTTCGCTGAGCTGAAGAGCGGTAATTTGAGCGTTCGCGTCACCAAAGGCGAGCTCTGGTCGCTGGATTTCCTGCGCAACGGTGAACGTATTACCGGCAGCCAGTTGAAAAACAACGGCTATGTACAGGACGTCAACAGCGGACGCAATTACATGTTCGAGCGCCTGGATCTGGGCGTCGGTGAAACGGTGTACGGGCTGGGCGAGCGCTTTACCGCGCTGGTACGTAATGGGCAGACGGTAGAGACCTGGAACCGCGATGGCGGCACCAGTACCGAGCAGTCTTACAAGAATATCCCGTTCTATATCACCAACCGTGGCTACGGCGTGCTGGTGAACCATCCGCAGTGCGTGTCGTTTGAAATCGGTTCTGAGAAAGTGTCGAAAGTGCAGTTCAGCGTCGAAAGCGAGTATCTGGAATATTTCGTCATCGACGGCCCGACGCCGAAAGCGGTGCTGGATCGCTATACCCGCTTTACCGGTCGTCCGGCGCTGCCGCCAGCCTGGTCATTTGGCCTGTGGCTCACCACCTCGTTCACTACCAACTACGACGAAGCGACGGTAAACAGCTTTATCGACGGCATGGCGGAGCGCAACCTGCCGCTGCACGTTTTCCACTTCGACTGCTTCTGGATGAAGGCTTTCCAGTGGTGCGACTTTGAGTGGGACCCGCAGACCTTCCCGGACCCGGAAGGCATGATCCGCCGCCTGAAAGAAAAAGGCCTGAAGGTCTGCGTATGGATCAACCCGTACATCGGCCAGAAATCACCTGTTTTCAAGGAGCTGAAAGAGAAAGGTTATCTGCTCAAGCGCCCGGACGGTTCCGTCTGGCAGTGGGATAAATGGCAGCCGGGGCTGGCGATTTATGACTTCACCAACCCGGAAGCTTGCGAATGGTATGCCGATAAGCTGAAAGGCCTGGTAGAGATGGGCGTGGACTGCTTCAAAACTGATTTCGGCGAGCGTATTCCGACCGACGTGCGCTGGTTCAACGAGGCTGACCCGCAGAAAATGCACAACCACTACGCCTATATTTACAATGAGCTGGTGTGGAACGTGCTGAAAGAGACCGTCGGTGAAGAAGAGGCGGTGCTGTTCGCCCGTTCAGCCTCCGTGGGCGCACAACAGTTCCCGGTGCACTGGGGTGGCGACTGCTACGCCAACTATGAATCGATGGCCGAAAGCCTGCGCGGCGGCCTGTCCATTGGTCTCTCCGGCTTTGGCTTCTGGAGTCATGACATCGGCGGCTTCGAAAACACCGCCCCTGCGGACGTCTATAAGCGCTGGTGTGCATTCGGGCTGCTCTCCAGCCACAGCCGTCTGCATGGCAGCAAATCCTACCGTGTGCCATGGGCGTACGACGAAGAGTCCTGCGACGTGGTGCGCTACTTCACCGAAATGAAGTGCCGCATGATGCCGTACCTGTATCGCGAAGCAGCGCGCGCCAATGAGCTCGGAACGCCGATGATGCGCGCAATGATGCTGGAGTTCCCGGACGATCCTGCATGCGATTATCTCGACCGCCAGTATATGCTGGGTGACTCGGTAATGGTGGCGCCAGTGTTTTCCGAAGTCGGTGATGTGCAGTTCTACCTGCCGGAAGGGCGTTGGACGCATCTGTGGCACAACGACGAAATTCGGGGCAGCCGTTGGCATAAACAGCAGCACGATTTCCTGAGCCTGCCGGTGTACGTGCGCGACAATACCTTACTGGCGCTGGGCAGTAATAACCAGAAGCCGGACTACGCGTGGCATGAAGAGACCGCATTCCAGTTGTTCCATCTGCAAGAAGGTAGGGAAGCGGTCTGTGAAGTACCATCGATGGACGGCTCGGTTATCTTCACGCTGAAAGCGATACGCACGGGTAACAGCATTACCGTACAAGGTCGCGGTGAAGCGCATAACTGGACGTTGTGCCTGCGTAATATCCCGCAAGTTAGCAGCGTGAAGGGCGGTTCACATGCCAGCAACGAGTGGGGCGTAGTGGTGACCCCTGAAGGTGACGGGCTGACGATTACCCTGTAAATGTAGCCGACGTGGTGCCGGATGCATTTTATCCGGCCCACGATGCGAGCAGCGTTCCAGATCTGAAAATCAAAAATATTCTGACTTAAAAAATTACCTACCCATATTTGCGAGCGCTATCACTCTAATTCCCGTAAAAAATGTGATCTGCGCCGTAAATATCTCACTATTTCCCCGTTTTGTCTTATTTCTGTCCGGAATACAGGACACGATTTAGTATTGTTGGCGCATCGCAGTCCTCTTATATTTATCATCACGGATTACACGTGGAGCATAAACGCTTCTTTAGATATTTAATCTGGTGTGTGATAAGGGTAAATAATGCAAATGATTACCTCGCGACAAAACAGATTATTAAAATTCCTCCTGTCCCGGAAGGAATATGTCACGCTACTGAAAATTGCCGAATATTTGGCTGTTTCAGAGAAAACAGTCCAGCGCGATCTGCGGTTACTGGAACCATGGTTAGCGGAATGGAAAATAGCCATCGATAAGCGTACTGGCGCAGGCGTAATATTAAGCGCCGATAATATTACTGATCTGTTGTATCTGGATCAGTTATTAGGGAGCGAGGGTGATGATACTGACGGCATGATGAATAATTCGCGGCGCGTCAAAATAGCATCGCAATTATTAAGCGAAACGCCGCATGAAACGTCGATCAGTAAATTATCTGAACGTTATTTCATCAGTAGCGCATCGATTGTTAACGATCTGAAAGTGATTGAATCCTGGATAGCGCCATTGGGGTTATCGCTGATCCGCAGTCAAAGCGGCACGCACATTGAAGGTAGTGAGAGCAGCGTGCGCCAGGCGATGGCATCGCTGATTAACGGTGTGATTAACCATAATGAACCCGGCAGCATGGTGTATTCGCGTCTTGATCCCGGCAGCTATAAAGCGTTAGTGCATTACTTCGGCGAGGAAGACGTTTTATTTGTCCAGACGCTGCTGCAGGAAATGGAGAACGACCTGTGTTGGTCATTGGGGGAGCCTTATTACGTCAATATCTTCACCCATATTTTGATCATGATGTACCGCATCACGCGCGGAAATGCGCTGCCGAGAAAAGATGAAAACATCACCTCATGCGACGAGAATATTTTTTCTATTGCCAGTCGTATGATTCAGCATATCGAAAAACGCATCGCTCACCCACTGCCGGAAGACGAAGTCTGGTTTATCTATCAATACATTATCTCGTCCGGCGTGGTGATTGAAGAACATAATGATGTGAGCGTAATTGGTCATATGCACTCCAGCGACGAAGCGCGCTTGATTACCCATCGACTGATTGCCATCTTCGCCGAGATGGTCGACAGCGATCTCAGCCAGGATACTGCGCTGTATGACGGATTGCTAATCCATATTAAGCCGCTGATTAACCGCCTGAACTACCAGATCCGCATTCGTAATCCGCTGCTGGAGGATATTAAAGGCGAGTTGCAGGACGTCTGGCGTCTGACCCAATGTGCAGTGAATAGGGTATTTAGCGGTTGGGGAGAGCGGGCCGTTTCGGAAGATGAAGTGGGATACTTAACCGTCCATTTTCAGGCCGCAATGGAGCGCCAGATAGCGCGTAAGCGGGTGTTGTTAGTCTGCTCAACCGGGATTGGCACCTCGCATTTACTTAAAAGCCGCATTCTGCGCGCCTTTCCGGACTGGACGATTGTCGGCGTGGTGTCAGCTGGCAGTTTGCCCTCCGTACTGACGGACGATATTGAGCTGGTGGTATCGACCATTAATTTGCCCGCCATTGCTATGCCGGTCGTGTATGTCACCGCCTTTTTCAATGATGCGGATATTAAGCGGGTAACGGAAACGGTTATTACGGAAAAATTACATCGGGCGACGTCGCTGGTCGTTGAAAATTAATGTCTGAACTCCATGAGGTATGATTGATGGACATCACGAAAATTCTCAATACAAATCGCGTTATTTTGGATATGAAGGCTACGAACAAAACGGAGGCTATTGAGGAACTTACTGATATTCTGCAAAAGGATGGGGCAATTAGCTGTCGGGAAACATTTATCCAGGATGTCTGGCAGCGCGAGTCCGAAGGCTCGACCGGATTCGAAAATCATATTGCGATCCCCCACGGGAAATCCTCGGCGGTAGTTAATACCACCCTGGCAATTGGTCGTACCCGCCAGGATATTCCCTGGGAAACCCTGGACGGCAGCAATGTGCGCTGCATCATTCTGTTTGCCGTACGTCTTGAAGATCAAAACACGACCCATATTCGTCTGCTCTCGCAGGTTGCCGGCGCGCTAGCGGATGATGACATTATTGAACAACTCTTAGTTGAAAGTAGTCCACAAAAAATTATTGAGCTGTTTAGTCAATATGCTGAATCCAATGTCTGCTAAATAAAATGTGGAGCATGTTATGAATATTGTTTGTGTTGCCGCCTGTACGGCGGGTATTGCGCACACCTATATTGCCCGCGAAAAATTAATTAAAGGCGCTAAAGCGCTTGGGCATAATATAAAAGTTGAAACCCAGGGCACCATCGGAACGGAAAACGAACTGCTGGCAGATGATATTTCTGCCGCGGATGTCGTGATTCTTGCCGTCGATGTCAAAATAAAAGGGGAGGAACGATTCTCAAATAAACGTATTGTGCGAGTAAAAACCGAAATCGTCATAAAATCGCCCATTCAGTTTCTTGAAAAGGTCGAAAAATCATTAGTTAATACTAACCAGTAGCGATCCTCATTCTGGAGGGATTTCACATGAGTGAAAATAAAATTCCGCTATCTCAGGAAATAAAAAAACATTTATTAACGGGGATTTCGTGGATGATCCCGTTAATTGTAGCCGCCGGGATCTGTATTGCTCTCGGGCAAATACTTGGTGGCACTAACGTAGGCGAAAAAACAGGAACTATACCCTGGATGCTCAACCAGATTGGCGGCTGGGGGATGGGGTTAATCGTGCCGCTGATAAGCGCGGCGATTGCGTACTCCATTGCCGATCGCCCCGGATTCGCGCCGGGTCTGATTGTCGGCTTTGTCTGCGGCGAAATTCATACCGGTTTTATTGGTGGGATGCTGGGCGGCTTTCTGGTTGGCTATACCGTCCTGCTGCTTAAACGCTATATCCGTTTACCGCAGTCGATGCAGGGTCTGATGCCCATCATGGTGCTGCCCGTATTGAGCACCGTCATCGGCGGGTTGCTGATGATGACGCTGATTGGCAAGCCGATAGCCTGGCTGCAGGACGCGCTAATTCATCTGCTGGAGTCCATGCAAGGCGGGTCACGCTTCCTGATGGGCGCCATTCTCGGCGCAATGGCGACGTTCGACTTCGGGGGGCCGGTGAATAAAACCATGTCGCTGTTCGCTGACGGCATGTTGGTCAGCGGCGTGTATGGCCCCGAAGCGGTGAAGTTTGTCGGTTCGATAATCCCTCCGTTCGGTATTACGCTCTCCTTCCTGCTCACGCGCCACAAGTATACCCGTGCGGAACGTGAGGCGCTGAAAGCGGCATTCCCGATGGGGATCTGCATGATAACCGAAGGCGTTATTCCGATTGCGGCGCGTGATCTGCTGCGCGTAGTGGGCTCCTGTGTGGTGGCCTCGGCGATAGCGGGTGGCCTGATTATGGTATGGGGTGTCGAAAGCCCGGTACCGCACGGCGGCATGTTTGTGGTTCCACTCTTTACGCATCCACTGCTGTTTTGCCTGGCGCTGGGGATCGGGACAGTGATTTGCGGCGTTATGCTCTCGCTGTGGAAGAAACCGGTAACCGAGCGTGACGAAGAGTTTGATGAGCTCAGCGATCAAAAGCTGAAAGACGAAGAGATCACCTTCACCCTGGAATAACCGGAGGCCGTATGTTTGCCGATATGAAAAGCATGGTGACGAAAGCCTGGCGCGGGCAGTATGCGCTGTTGGCTATCAACTGTATGAACCTGGAAAGCGCCCGTGCGGCGGTGCGGGTAGCAGAGAAACACCGTGCGCCCATCATTCTGAATCTGTATCAGGGGCACCTGGACCATTTTCCGGCACCGATAGCGGCGGCGGTGGTTAAAACGCTGGCAGAGGAAGCTTCGGTACCGATCGCGCTGGCGTTAGATCATGGAAAGGATCCTGTACGCATCCGCCAGGCTTTTCGCGCCGGATTCAGTGGGTTAATGATCGACGCCTCCGCCTTTGCCCTGGAAGAAAACATTCGCCAGACCAGGGCGGTGGTCGAGCTCGCAGCCAGCGTTTCTCTGTGCGTGGAAGGCGAGTTGGGCCACCTGGCTGACGCCCCGCGTTATGACCATGCCGCTAACGCTGATTTGATGACTCAGGCCGCTGACGTGGAGCCATTTATCCAACAGACCGGGATTGATTTACTGGCGGTGTCGGTCGGTACGGCGCACGGTATGTACGCGCCGGGCGTAACGCCAGCCATTGATTTCCAACGGCTGGAGGAAATCGCCCGTTTATCAACGGTGCCGCTGGCGCTGCATGGCGGTAGCGGGACGCCGTTTGACCAGCTACAGCGCTGCCCGACGTTCGGCGTTGCCAAGATTAACGTTGGCGCGGCGGTTTTCGAAGCCGGAAAGGCCGCGCTATTGCATACCCTATGTCGCGACACATCCTGCGAACTTGTTGATGCCCTGGCTCTGATGGAGCAGGCCTGCGAGGAAGCCATTATTCCGTATCTACAGGCCAGCGGCGCTATCGGCAAAGCCTGATTCATTTTCTGTAACGCCTTTTATGCCTCTGCGATGACGCACTGGCAGGGCTTTCTACACCCTGAAACTGGAGAATTAACATGTTAGTTTCGATGAAAGAATTACTGCAACCGACCCGTCAGCACGGTTTTGCCGTCGGCGCATTCAACGTGGCGGATAGCTGCTTTGTACGTGCAGTGGTAGAAGAAGCGGAAGCGACCAACACCCCGGCGATTATCTCCATTCACCCCAGCGAACATGATTTCCTCGGCGATGCGTTCTTTAGCTATGTGCGAGATATCACCCTGCGTAGCCCGGTCCCCTTTACTTTGCATCTGGATCACGGCGCTTCGGTAGAGCATGTCCTGCGGGCGATTCAGTGTGGTTTTACCTCGGTGATGATTGATGGCTCGCTGCTGCCGTATGAAGAAAACGTGGCGTTAACCCGTGAAGTGGTCAAGCTGGCGCATGCGGTGGGCGTTTCGGTTGAAGGCGAGCTGGGAACGATTGGCCAGACCGGAACGTCCGTGGAAGGCGGTGTGTCGAAGGTTACTTACACCGATCCCGCCCAGGCGCAGGATTTTATCGCCCGTACCGGGGCCGATACGCTGGCAGTGGCGATTGGTACCGCGCACGGGATCTACCCGAAAGGGATGCAGCCAGAGCTGCAAATGAACATCCTGCGCGATATCGCCGGGCGGGTGGACATTCCACTGGTGCTGCATGGCGGTTCAGCGAACCCGGATGCGGAAATCGCTGAATCCGTCACGCTCGGCGTGGGCAAAATCAACATTTCCAGCGATATGAAATACGCCTACTTCCAGAAAGTCCGAGAAATCCTGGCAAAAGAGACCTGGTGGGACCCGAACGTCATCTACCCGGAAGCCATCAGCGCTGCGCGGGACGTGATTCGCCACAAAATGAAACTGTTTGGCTCAACTGGCAAAGCGTCACTTTACTAACGGCATGCAGGCGGGGAGACCCGCCTCTTTCGCAACAAGGAAAAGTGCAATGAAGCGTTCACACATTAATTATGTCATCGATAAAGCACATGCCATCGCCGAGACTTTTCGGGTCTGTCTGCCAGATTTTGCGTATTTTACGGTCGACGCCTGGCGGCAACAGGACGCCACTTTGTGGCGTGAAGTGCGCGATCTCCAGCTGGGTTGGGACGTTACTGACTTTGGGCGCGGAGATTTTGCGCAAACGGGGCTGACGTTACTGACGTTGCGCAATGGTCTGATGGGTTCAGCGGGTTACCCCAAACCGTATGCCGAAAAGATGCTGCAAATTCAGCAGGATCAACAAACACCGTGGCATTTTCATCGCCATAAGATGGAAGATATCGTTAACCGCGGCGGCGGTGATTTGTGTATGCAGCTGGCATGGTCCACGCCCGATGACGGGTATGATCCCCAGCGCATTGTTGATGTTAGCGTCGATGGTCAGCGGCGTACCGTTAAATCTGGTGATACGTTGGTGCTAAAACCGGGGCAGGGCGTGTGTCTGCCGCCGCGGTTGTATCATCGTTTCTGGGCTGAGAAAGCTTTTGTGCTGGGCTGGGAAATCTCGATGGTCAATGACGACCAGCATGACAATCACTTCCTTGAACCAGGCGGTCGTTTCCCGACGATAGAAGAAGACGAGCCGGTGAAATGGTTATTATGCAGTGAATATATGCGTTTATGAGCGATAGGCCCGGTAAGCGAAGCGCCACCGGGCAATAATCACTGCGCAACGGGTGGGGCGACAACGTTACTACCTGATACCACACCCGCCTGCATGGTCTGCGTGACCTGCTGTTTCTCTGCATTCACCGCATGTAACTGGCCGTTGACTGTGGGCTTGAGCGACGTATCGGCCTGAATGTTGCCGCTGGCGGTGAGCTGAATGTTACCGTCGCCGGAAAGCGGCAGTGCGGGCCAGCCCCACTGTTGCAGGATGGTCATTGGCACGCCGCGCCCGTTCAGGCTGACCTGTGCCTGGCGCTGAGGCAGTTGCGAAATGCTGGCGGTGGCCTCCAGCAGCCCTTTTTCTGTATAGGCGCTTAGTTCGCTGATATTGATGGTACTGCCATTCGCCGTTAGCGCCAGCGAAGGACGGCGCACGTCGGTGCGGTTAAAGGTGGCAGCAGCAGCGTTGAGCGTGGCGTTACCGCTCCAGATCCCCCACTGATTATTCTGTACCAGTCCGAGGTTAGCGCCGTAACCGTCCAGTGCGGTGAGTTGCCACGGGAAGGCCGGGTCGATGTCGATCACCAGATTACGGCTGGCGCTGAATTTCTTCAGCGTCAGGCTGTTTAGCCAGGCTGGCAGAGGCTTCATCCATAGCTGTTTCCAGTTTTCCGGTAGCGTATATTCCAGGCCGGCAATTGCGGCATCGTCGAGAACCAGCGCTTTGTTGTTACGGATCCAGTTTCCGGATGTTCTGAGCATTCCCCCTTCCCAGCGGGTCGTGAACTGGCGCAGCGCAATGCCCTGCGGCGAGAACTCGGCGTTCAGAATCGGATCGAAGAAATGCAGTGAACCGTAGATAAACTCGCTGGCGTTCATCGACAGTTTTCCTTCCTGTGTTTGCCAGTCATCTTTGCTAAACGTCATGTTGCGCAAGCTCAGATCGAGATCCGTGACCGCCCAGTCAGGACCTTGCAGACGGGCATCCGTCACTTCCAGACGACCAATTTGCAAGGATGGAATAGTGGTTAGCGGCGCAAAAAAGTCGGCCAGCGATTTATCACTTTGCAGCCGGATATCGTTCAGGCGCAGATTCTCTACCACCCAGCTACCGTCGGTATTGCGCTGCGCCACGCCGGTTAATGCGCCACGCGCGACGTCTGCGCCAATATTACTTAGCATCACCCGACCATGGTCAATGCTGCCTTCAATCAATACGTTGGTGGTGGGGACATCGTTCAGCGTCAATGAGCTGGCGCTGAGCTGAATTTGTGCTTTGCTGCCGAGAATTTTACCTGCCTCAGGGCTCCAGGGAATCACGCCGCCGTTCACGCGCTGGGCGCTCAGGTTCCACTCGCTGCCGGGGCTGTTGAGCGCCATATCCTGTAACTGCAGGCGATCGGCCTGGAACGGCAGCGGTGCGGTTTGTTGGGACAGATTCAGCGTGCCGTTTTGCAAAAGGATAGTGTCTACGTGCAACGGGTCGGTGATTTGGCGACTGCTCAGCCCGATGTCGACCGTTTTAGCGACCAGCGTTGCGGGCTGACCATCGCGACCAAAGGTGACGTTTTCCAGCAGAATATGGGAAGGGGAAGAAAACCGGTGATCGATAGCATCAAATGCCAGATGATAGCTGCTGTTCTCCGAGACCCAGGCGCTGACGTGCTCTGCGCCCCAACGGGTTTGCAGTAGAAAATAAAGGCCGAGAATCGCCACTGCACAGGCGATCAGCACGTAAAGAAGCAGCTTTCCAATAAATTTCATGGTCTTCCATCCCGCGAAGTGCACATAGTCAAGTTATGCACGATTTAGAGGCAATGCTCAAGGCGGGAATGGTGAAAGAGCGTTACAGCGGCGTTGATTCAGAACCAACGCCGCATTTTGCTTATTGCTTCTCTGGTGGGAACACCAGATTCAGAACGATAGCGGTGATACCGCCTGCGGCAATGCCAGAAGAGAGCAGATTTTTCACCCAATCCGGGGCAAATTGCAGAATCAGCGGCTGCTGGGAGACACCCAGGCCAACGGCCAGCGACAGCGCAATAATCAAAATAGCGCGGCGGTTCAGCGGCTCGCGAGACACAATACGCACACCAGATGCGGCGATAGTACCGAACATTACCAGGGTTGCGCCGCCCAGTACCGGTTCAGGAATATGCTGTACAAAACCGCTGACTGCCGGGAACAGGCCCAGTGCGATCAGCATCAGCGCCACCACAAAACCGACGTAACGACTGGCTACGCCTGTTAACTGAATGACCCCATTGTTCTGTCCAAAACAAGAGTTCGGGAAGGTATTGAACACAGCGGAAACAAACGAGTTCAGACCGTTCGCCAGCACGCCACCTTTCAGGCGTTTCATGTACAGCGGACCAGAAACGGGCTGTTCGGAAACATCGGAGGTCGCCGTAATATCACCGATGGTTTCCAGCGACGTAATCATAAAGACCAGCATCAGCGGCAGCAGTAAGCTCCAGTCGATGCCGAGGCCGTAGTACAACGGCGTTGGCACCATGATCAGGTCCTGGCTTACCGGTGCGGTATTTTGCGGCAGCATGTCCATAAACCAGGCCAGCAGGTAGCCTGCCGCCATCGCAATCACCAGGGACGCAACACGCAGGTACGGGTTGCGTTGGCGGTTAAGCAGGATGATCAGCGCCAGCACGACGCCGGCCAGCAGTAAATTCTTCGGTGCGCCAAAGGTGTTATCACTCATTGCGGCATAACCACCGCCAATCGACGTCAGACCCACCTGAATCAGCGACAGGCCGATAATCATCACCACCACGCCTGAGACCAGCGGGGTAATAATCCGCCGCGCCAGATGCAGTACACGCGAGATTACCATTTCAGTACAGCTCGCCAACATCAGCGTACCGAACAGGGCCGCCATCATGGTTGGGACATCTGCGCCACCGGTTTTTAGCGCCGTGCCACCCATAATCAGCGGCGCAACAAAATTAAAGCTGGTGCCCTGAATAGATAACAGTCCGGAACCAACCGGCCCCCAGGCTTTGATCTGAATGATAGAAGCTACGCCGGAAGCGAACAGCGACATACTGATAATGTGTTGAGTATCCTGAGCCGGTAAACCGAGCGCCTGGCAAATTAACAGCGCCGGGGTGATCACCGCAACGAACATGGCCAGCAGGTGCTGACAGGCGGCAAACAGGGTCTGGGCTAGCGGGGGGCGATCTTCAAGACGGTAAATCAGTTCACTGTTGTGAGTCTGCGCAACCGGTTGCGCATTTGTTGACTCTACGGCGTTAACGGACATCAGAGGCAATCCCATGGTGGAAAAGCGGTGATTTTATCTGACCAGGGCGGAAAAGCAAACGTTTGCCAGCAGTTATTCTTAATATTTAAAACGGATAAACAAACTTTTTTATATAACTTTTCATCATTTTCTGCTTAAAATCCACCCCGAAAACTCAATAAGAGCTAAAAATCGGTCTGGAATGCATCGTGCGTGATTGTGCTAAACGCACTAATGGAGCTGTAAATGTTTTATCTCGATACGTTATCTACTCTGGTTGCGGCAACCCTTGTTTTGCTGCTGGGACGTAAGCTCGTCCAGTCTGTCTCCTTCCTGAAAAAATACACCATTCCCGAACCTGTAGCCGGTGGATTGCTGGTGGCGATTGCGTTGCTGGTGCTGAAAAAAAGCATGGGCTGGGAAGTAAACTTCGATATGACCCTGCGCGATCCGCTGATGCTGGCGTTCTTCGCTACCATCGGCCTGAACGCTAATATCGCCAGCCTGCGCGCCGGTGGCCGCGTGGTGGGTATTTTTCTGATTGTCGTTGTGGGACTGCTGTTGATGCAGAACGCCATCGGTATCGGTATGGCGAGCCTGCTGGGCCTGGATCCGTTGATGGGCCTGATTGCAGGTTCGATAACGCTTTCTGGCGGACACGGAACCGGGGCTGCGTGGAGTAAGTTGTTTATTGAGCGCTACGGTTTTGCCAATGCGACTGAAGTCGCAATGGCTTGCGCAACGTTTGGTCTGGTGTTGGGGGGACTGATTGGTGGCCCGGTGGCACGCTATCTGGTTAAACACTCCACCACGCCTGACGGTATGCCGGACGATCAGGCTGTGCCGACCGCGTTTGAAAAGCCGGATGTGGGACGCATAATCACTTCGCTGGTGCTGATTGAAACTATCGCGCTGATCGCTATCTGTCTGACGGTGGGTAAAATCGTTGCGCAAATGCTGGTCGGAACGGTGCTCGAACTGCCGACTTTCGTCTGCGTGCTGTTTGTTGGTGTGATCCTCAGTAATGGCCTGGCGCTCATGGGCTTTTATCGGGTGTTTGAACGGGCGGTTTCAGTGCTGGGCAACGTGAGCCTGTCGCTGTTCCTGGCGATGGCGCTGATGAGCCTGAAACTGTGGGAGCTGGCATCTCTGGCGTTGCCGATGCTGGCGATACTGGTCGTGCAGACGATTTTTATGGCGTTGTACGCGGTATTTGTTACCTGGCGCATGATGGGTAAAAACTATGATGCCGCTGTTTTGGCTGCCGGCCACTGCGGTTTTGGCCTCGGCGCGACGCCAACGGCGATTGCTAACATGCAGGCAATTACCGAACGCTTTGGGCCATCCCATATGGCGTTCCTGGTGGTGCCGATGGTGGGGGCGTTCTTTATTGATATCGTCAACGCGTTAGTGATTAAACTGTATCTGCTGCTGCCGATTTTTGCGCAATAACGGCTGTGCGGCGGAGTAACATCCGCCGCGATAAGTCGATTATGCGTTGGAGTAACGTTCGGTTTCCGGCATCCAGCGCTCTATCAGCGCGGCAGCCTGTTGCGGATAACGTTCGTGAATATGGCGGGCTATACGCTGAACTTCCGGAATAATAGCCTGATCGCGCAATAAATCCGCTACTTTGAATTCTGCCGTTCCGGTCTGGCGCGTACCTAACAGCTCGCCGGGTCCGCGGATCTCTAAATCTTTTTGTGCAATCACGAACCCGTCATTGCTGTCCCGCAGAACCTGCAGGCGTTTCTGCGCCGTTTTTGACAGCGGCGATTTGTAGAGCAGGACGCAGTGGGAAGCCACGGCGCCGCGGCCTACGCGGCCACGCAACTGGTGCAGCTGCGCCAGGCCTAATCGCTCCGGGTTTTCAATGATCATCAGGCTGGCGTTTGGCACGTCCACACCCACTTCAATCACCGTGGTGGCGACCAGCAGATGTAATTCACCCTGCTTAAAGGCGGCCATCACCGACTGCTTCTCGGCGGGCTTCATGCGCCCATGCACCAGACCAATATTCAACTCTGGTAAGGCAAGCTTAAGTTCTTCCCACGTGGCTTCTGCCGCCTGAGCTTCTAACAAATCAGACTCCTCGATTAACGTACAAACCCAGTACGCCTGACGCCCTTCGTGGGTACAGGCGTTGCGCACACGGTCAATGATGTCGCTACGGCGGGTGTCGGGGATAGCCACCGTGGTGACCGGCGTACGCCCTGGCGGCAGTTCGTCAATGACAGACGTGTCGAGATCGGCATAGGCGGTCATGGCCAGCGTACGCGGGATCGGTGTGGCGGTCATAATGAGTTGGTGCGGGTGGAAACCCTGCTGCTGGCCTTTCTCCCACAGCGCCAGACGCTGATGCACGCCAAAACGGTGCTGTTCGTCGATAATCACCAGCGCCAGCCCGTTGAACTGAACTTGTTCCTGAAAAATTGCGTGTGTGCCGACAATCATCTGCACCTGACCGCTGGCGATGGCTTCCTGCTGTGCCTGGCGTGCTTTACCTTTTTGCTTACCCGCCAGCCAGCCCACTTCAACGCCCAAAGGTTCGAACCAGGTGCGGAAATTATTTGCGTGCTGCTCAGCCAGCAATTCAGTGGGGGCCATCAGCGCCACCTGCTTACCATGCGCAATTGCGCGCAGGGCGGCAAGTGCTGCCACCAGCGTTTTACCGGAACCAACGTCGCCCTGCACCAGGCGCATCATAGGAACATCCAGCGCCATATCGCGTTCAATTTCGGCTGTGACCCGGGCCTGTGCGCCGGTTGGCTTAAAGGGGAGCGCCGCCAGCAGTTGATCTTTCAGCCGATTGTCAGGACTCAGCGGTTGGGCGTGAAAACGTTGCGCCCCGGCGCGAAGCGCCAGCATGCTGAGATTGTGCGCCAGGAGTTCTTCCAGAATCAGGCGCCGCTGTGCCGGATGTTGCCCGGTTTCGAGATCGCTAAGCTGTAGCGTCGGCGGCGGGCGGTGCAGTGTGCGCAACGCTTCCGGCAGGCTCATCATGCCTTGTAGTAATTCCGGAGGGAGCAACTCGGCAATGGCGCAGGTATCGAGCAGATCCAGCGCCTGATCGGTCAGTTTGCGCAGCGTTGCCTGCTTAACGCCTTCCGTGGTCGGATACACCGGTGTGAGCGTTTCCTGCAGTTCCGGCGTGTTGAGATCGCCCTGTACGCGGTATTCCGGATGGATCATTTCTGCGCCGTACTTGCCACGTTTAGCCTCGCCATAGGCCAGTACCCGACGCCCGGTGGCGAGGCTGTTTTTCATTGCTGCGCTGAAGTTGAAGAAGCGCATAGTGAGAATGCCGGAGCCATCGCTTATCTGGCAGGTCATCATCCGGCGGCCACCGAAAGTGATATTGCAGTTCAGCACTTCGCCTTCAACGGTGGCATAGACGCCCGGCAGCAGTTCACCAATGGGGTACAGATGAGTACGGTCTTCGTAGCGCAGAGGGAGGTGGAGCAGGAGGTCCTGCACGGTGTGCAAGCCAATTTTCGCCAGTTTACTGCTTTGTGCTGCGCCAACGCCCGTCAGAGAGTTGAGCGGGATGGCATCCAGTAAACGGCCTTTCATCGCGTTTATTTCGCAGACTGCATAGTGGCCCACCACGTTGCATCGGCTTCAATTTCGCCCTGCGTGTTTACGTGAGGGTAGGGAAGTCCTTTGCGCTTAGCGACATTCGCCAGCACCGGATAACCGCCTTCAAACAGCAAGCGCTGCTGTTCATCTTCCGGCAACATACTGTTTTCTCGTCGGTACATGCCAGCATTTTGTCGCTGGCGCTGTGCTTCGTACAGAATCAGCGCAGAGGCAACCGAAACGTTCAGCGATTGCACCATGCCAATCATCGGAATGATGATGTCCTGGTCCGCCAGAGCGAGTGCTTCCTGAGTGATACCGGTTTTTTCCTGGCCCATCAGGATGCAAGTCGGTCGCGTGTAATCAATTTCGCGGAAATCGACGGCTTTATCAGAGAGGTGGGTCGCCAGAACCTGCATGCCCTGGCTTTTTAACTGCGTGACCGCATCGCTAATGGTCGGGTGGGTTTTAACCTGCACCCAGCTGTTACTGCCCGCGGCAGAAGAGGCCATGGTACGCATACGACTACCCGGCCAGACGGCGTGGACTTCATGTACGCCGACAGCGTCTGCGGTACGAATGATCGCAGAAACGTTATGAGGTTTATGGACCTGCTCCATGCAGACGGTCAGATCGGGCTGACGCCTGGCAAGCATTTCGCAAATGCGCTCATAGCGTTTTGAGTTCATATCTCTAGTTTCGGTTGCGGGTGACTTTAATCACGTCCGGCATGACGCGGATTTTGCGCATAATATTCGCCAGATGCACGCGATCGCGAGCGGTCAGGCGAATAAAGGCGCTATAAACACGGCCGTCTTTCTCTTCAGTATTCAGACTTTGAATATTGGAGGTCGTCGTGTTGATTGCCGCCGTCAGGTTCGCCAGAGCACCCTGGTGGTTAAACATATCCACCTTAATTTCGGTGATGAACTCCTGCTCTGTCTCTTTATCCCATTCCACCGCCATAAATTTCTCTGGCTCTTTCTGGTAGCCACGAATGTTACGGCAGGACTCATGGTGAATCACCAGACCTTTACCCGGACTGACGTGGGCAATGATCGGATCGCCAGGGATTGGACGACAGCATTTGGCAAAGGTGATCAGTACGCCGTCTGCGCCTTTGATCGGCAGATGACCATGACCAGATTGCGCAGGAACGTTCGCCGATGCTTCGCCCTGCTGAAGGTTTTTCGCAACCACCACGCTCATGGCGTTGCCCAGACCGATTTCCGCTAACAGATCGTCAAGTGTGGCGAGCTTCATACGCTCAAGCTCACGCTGGATACTTTCCTGCGGGATTTCAGCCAGTTTACGGCTACCACCCAGGGCATGGTTAAGCAGTCGACGCCCCAGACTGACGGAATCATCGCGCTTAAGGTTTTTCAGCAGTTGGCGAATTTTTGCACGCGCTTTCGAGCTGACGACAAAGTTGAGCCATGCCGCATTCGGCCGGGCGCCTGGTGCAGTAATGATTTCAACGGTCTGACCGCTAAACAGCGGTTGGGAAAGCGGATAAGGCTGTCTGTCGACACGTGCGCCAACGCAGGCATGACCGATATCGGTATGTACGGCGTAGGCGAAGTCGACAGGCGTCGCACCGGCAGGCAACTCGACAATGCGCCCTTCCGGTGTGAAAACATAAATCTCATCCGGGAAGAGATCAGATTTAACGCTTTCAATAAATTCAAACGAGCTACCGGCGCTTTGCTGCAGTTCCAGCAGGCTTTGCATCCAGCGTTGGGCGCGGATTTGTGCCGTGGTGCTGGTTTCGCCATGCTCTTTGTACGCCCAGTGTGCCGCGAACCCCATCTCCGCCATCTGGTCCATGTCTTCGGTACGAATTTGTACTTCAACAGGCACGCCGTGCGGGCCGATCATTGAGGTATGCAAAGACTGGTATCCGTTCGCTTTGGGAATGGCGATATAGTCTTTCACGCGGCCTGGACGCGGTTTGTACAGGCTGTGCATCTGACCGAGTACGCGATAGCAGGTATCGGAGTCATGAACGATGACGCGGAAAGCGTAAATGTCCATGATCGAGTGAAAACGCTGCTCTTTGAGTACCATTTTGCAGTAGATAGAGTACAGGTGTTTCTCGCGACCGCTTACGCGACACGGAATGCCTGCTTCCTGCAAACGCCCTTCGATTTCTGAGAGGATTTTTTGGATCATCTCTTTGCGGTTGCCGCGGGCGGCTTTTACCACTTCTTTAATCACGCGATAGCGGTTCGGGTACAGTGCTTCAAAACCCAGCTCTTCCAGCTCGGTCTTAATGTGATGAATACCTAAACGGTGCGCCAGCGGACTGTAGATTTCGAGGGTTTCACGGGCGATGCGGCGGCGCTTATCGGGGCGTAATGAGCCCAGCGTGCGCATATTGTGGGTACGGTCGGCAAGTTTGATGAGAATGACGCGGATATCCTGCACCATCGCCATAATCATCTTGCGAAAGTTTTCAGCTTGCGCCTCTTTCTTATCGCGAAACTTAAGCTTATCAAGCTTAGATACCCCTTCTACCAGCTCTGCAACGCTTTTACCAAAAAGCTGTTCCATGTCCTGGTAGGTGGCTGGGGTATCTTCAATCACGTCATGTAGCAGCGCAGCCATCAGCGTTTCGTAGTCGAGTTTCATCTCGGCCAGAATGCAGGCTACCGCTACGGGGTGCGTGATATAAGGTTCACCGCTTGAACGTGTCTGGCCCTCGTGAGCGTCACGTGCAACGAGATACGCCTGCCGAAGACGCTTAATCTGGTCTTCCGGCAGGTAGTTTTGAATCAGCTGATTCAGGCTTTCAAACAGATACAAGGGCGACCCGCTTTGTGATTAACGACGACCTTCAGCAATAGCGGTAACGGCTTGTAATTCAGCGGCTTCCTGCTCTTGCTGTTCCTGGCGCTCACGCACGTCGAGGATCTGGTTGTTGATCAGACCCTCTTCGATTTCGCGCAGCGCGATAACGGTAGTTTTATCGTTTTCTTCCGGTACGAGCGGATCCTTTCCGCCTACCTGCATCTGACGAGCGCGACGCGCGGCGACCAGTACCAGGTCAAAACGGTTACCAATTTTCTCTACAGCGTCCTGAACAGTTACGCGTGCCATACTTAAAATGCTCCACAGGTGAAGAAATGACTGGGCATGATACTGAATGTGGGTTCAGTCTGCCAACAGTTTGCTGATTAAAGCGTCATGACGCTGCTTTTGGCGGCTCATGCGCAGACGTTCGGCGCGAATGATGGTTTTCAAATCGCCCAGGGCGGTATCGAAATCATCGTTCACAATAAGATAATCATATTCGGCGTAATGGCTCATTTCTGCAACAGCTTGCGCCATACGTTTTGCGATCACGTCTTCGCTATCCTGACCTCGACCACGAAGACGGCGGTCCAGCTCAATCTTAGATGGCGGCAAAATAAAAATACTGCGCGCATGCGGCATTTTTTGACGAATTTGCTGCGCACCTTGCCAATCGATATCTAAAAAGACGTCTACGCCGGATGCTAATACTTGCTCAATGGTCTCACGCGAGGTGCCGTAGTAATTACCGAAAACCTCAGCGTGTTCCAGGAACGCGTCTCTGCCAATCATGGCTCTGAATTCGTCATGGTTCACAAAGAAATAGTGTTCACCGTGCACTTCCCCCGGGCGCGGTGCGCGCGTGGTGTGCGAAACAGAAACCTGGGTGTCATACAACGGTTGGGTCTTTAATAAAGCCTGAATCAGGCTGGATTTACCCGCGCCACTGGGGGCAGAAACAATATAAAGCGTGCCTTGAGCCATGAGTATCTTAATGTATGTGATTGTCGAAAGAGAGCCTACATACGGGCTTATTATACACGTAGCCGCTATGTGACGTAGCCTTTGTCACACTTTTTGCGCATGTTTATTGCGTTTTGCGTACCCGTTTCCCGTTTTACCGGCAATTTGCAGCAATACGTCAAAATGTCAGGAAGGCTGCTCGCAGGATGAATTTTTGTCGCTCTGTTTCGGTTGCACTCCGCGCTATACCTGCCGGGAAGCACATTGGTTAACGGAGGCAATATGAGGCGATGGAAATGCCTTGGCATAGTTTTACTGGTCTGGAATTTGCCTGTCTGGGCGGTATGCCCGGTCTGGTCTCCAGCCCGGGCAGGCGAGGAAATTTCACGATTACAGCAGCAGATAACACGGTGGAATGACAGTTACTGGAAACAGGGTGTCAGCGCCGTTGATGACGGCGTTTATGACCAGCTCAGTGCGCAACTCATCCAATGGCAGCGCTGTTTTGGCGATGATGCTCCACCAGATCTGTCTGCGCCTCCAATAAGTGGCACAGTCCCGCATCCAGTGCCTCACACGGGGGTCCGTAAGCTGGCAGATAAGCAAGCGTTACAGCAATGGATGCGTGTGCGCAGCGATCTCTGGGTACAACCAAAGGTCGACGGCGTGGCGGTAACGCTGGTCTATCGCAATGGCAATCTGGTAAGAGCGATTAGCCGAGGTAATGGCCTGAAAGGTGAAGACTGGACGCAAAAGATTCTTCAGATCCCTTCCGTACCACACACAACCAAAGGTCTGCTGGCGAACAGTACGTTGCAGGGCGAGATTTTTTTACAGCAGGAAGGGCATATCCAGCAACAGAGCGGGGGAATGAACGCACGTTCAAAGGTCGCTGGAATGATGATGCGCCAGAGCAACCCGGAATTGTTACGCTCATTGGCTATTTTTATCTGGGCCTGGCCTGATGGTCCGGCGGTCATGTCGGAAAGGCTGGAACAACTCACTTCTGCCGGGTTCAGTTTCACGCAACGCTATACCCAGCCCGTGAAAAATGCGGACGATGTCGAGCATGCCCGTGCCCGATGGTGGACTTCGGCACTCCCTTTTGTGACGGATGGCGTCGTGGTGCGATCGGGGAAAGAACCGCAAGCGCGATACTGGTTACCCGGGCAGGGAGACTGGCTGGCGGCGTGGAAATATCCGCCCGTGGCTCAGGTATCCGAGGTCACAGATATTCAGTTTTCAGTCGGTAAAAGTGGGAAAATTGCCGTAGTCGCGCTGCTGGCACCCGTCATGCT
This sequence comes from Citrobacter sp. wls706, assembly GCF_005281305.1. Taxonomy (NCBI): domain Bacteria; kingdom Pseudomonadati; phylum Pseudomonadota; class Gammaproteobacteria; order Enterobacterales; family Enterobacteriaceae; genus Citrobacter; species Citrobacter sp. wls706. The sequence continues at coordinate 144,104 of NZ_SZXG01000040.1, forward strand.
GGATGATAAGCGCGTGCAACGCGTGAATATTGGCTCTGTACGTCGCTGGAATGAATGGGATATCGCGCCTGGAGATCGGATCCTGATAAGCCTGGCCGGACAGGGGATCCCTCGTATCGACGAAGTGGTCTGGCGCAGCACTCAGCGCACTAAGCCAGCGCCGCCTGAGGGGCGCTTCAATTCAATGACCTGCTTTTATGCCACGCCGGCGTGTTATGAGCAGTTTATTGCCAGACTGGTTTGGCTGGGCGCGAAAGAAGTGCTGGAATTAGAAGGTATTGGTGAAGCGGGATGGCGTGACCTTCATCAGGCGTATCACTTTGAACATATCTTTTCCTGGCTCGGATTAACTCAGGAGCAGCTCCAGTCCACATTAGGCGTAAGCAAAGGGGAGAAGATGTGGCATCAGTTCAACCTGTCGCGCCATCTTCCGTTCACACGTTGGGTTCTTGCCATGGGAATACCGTTAACACAGGCAACCCTGAATGCCAGTCGGGATGCTTCGTGGCAACAATTGCAGGACCGTGATGAGCAAAGCTGGCGGCAGCTCCCTTTAATGGGGGACCGCCGGGCACGACAGATCATTCAGTGGCTGGAGACCAGGGAGGTCATAGCGCTGAGCAACTGGCTGGCTGCTCAGCGTATTACGGGCTTTATGCCTTAATGACCTTCATGGCGATAATAAAATACTGGCAGGCCCAACTTCAGGCGCAGCGCCAGTAACCGGGCGGTAAAGCCGAAGAGTAGGGTAGAGATAACCACCACATCGTGGCTGGAGACGTAATGTTGCAGCACGATGTAAAGCACGGCAGCGGCAAAAGAAACTCCAGCATACAGTTCTTTCTGGAACACTAATGGAATGCGTTTGCAGAACATGTCGCGTAACACGCCACCGAAGACGCCGGTAGTGACCGCAGCGACCACGGCGATAATCGGCCCGTGGCCCATATCCAGTGCCACCTGTGCGCCAATAATAGAAAAGACCACCAGGCCCAGCGCATCCAGTACAAGGAATATTTTACGCAGGTAGGGCATGACAGGGGCAATAATGGTGGTGAGTACCGCAGCGGCCGCCACGATAATGACGTATTCAGGATGCTTTACCCAGCCAAGCGGATAGTGGCCGAGAAGAATGTCGCGTACCGAACCACCGCCGATGGCGGTCGCAGTGGCAATAATAATAACGCCAAATGTATCCATACGGCGACGCCCCGCCGCAAGCGCGCCTGTCATGGCTTCGGCAGTAATACCAATTAAATATAAAACGTGTAACAGCATGTATTCCCCCTGATGTGCTGGGGGCTAAGGTTATCGATTTGTGCGCATTGTCACGATTGAGATTTTCTAAGGTGAAACGATTTTAATAACTACAGCTAATGTGAATATGTCAGAAATGCGTTATGGCATGCTGTTTAAAATGTGGTGGATGATAATAAACGATGAGAAAATGTAATTCGAAGTAAAGGAGCGGAAGCGAAACGCCGGGAAAAATACGTAGTCCCGCCGTTTACTGGCGGGCTACGTTGAGTAATGGCTTACTCGATGTTCTGAATCTGCTCGCGCATTTGCTCGATCAAAACTTTCAGTTCAATTGCGGAGTTAGTCACCTCAGCATTGATAGACTTGGATGCCAGGGTGTTCGACTCACGGTTGAATTCCTGCATCATGAAGTCCAGACGACGGCCAACCGCCTCTTTTTTCTTCAGAATGTTGTAGGTTTCTTTGACGTGAGCTTCCAGGCGATCCAGTTCTTCAGCCACATCGATACGCTGTGCCATCAGCACCAGCTCTTGCTCAAGACGGTTATTTTCCAGTTGCACCTGTGCGTCTTCCAGTTTGGCTACCAGACGCTCGCGCTGCCATTGCAGAATTTCCGGCATGTGCGCACGTACCTTCGTCACTTCAGCGCTGACGCCTTCCAGACGCTGCTCGATCAACGCTTTCAGCGCCTGACCTTCGGTTTCACGCGCAACGATAAAGTCATCCAGCGTACCGTCAAGCGCAGCGAGGATTTCGGCGGCGATGGCATCCAGGTCTTGCTCCTGCGCTGCCATTACCCCTGGCCAACGAAGGATATCAACCGGATTAATTTCACCTTCATCACTCTGCATTTTGACCCAGTTAGCAGCGCTCACGAGCTGTTTAGCGAGCTTTTCATTCAGGATCAGCTCGCCTTGCGCGCTGGCATCCGGCTCAAAACGCAGTGTACATTCGATTTTACCGCGCGTCAGACGCGAGCGAATGCGTTCGCGAACCACGGGTTCGAGACTACGGAACTGTTCCGGCAGGCGAAAATAAGTTTCCAGATAACGCTGGTTTACCGAGCGCATTTCCCAGGTTGCGCTACCCCATTCACCCTTGATTTCACGCCGGGCGTAGGCGGTCATGCTGCGGATCATAGACGTTCCTGTTTTTAAAGATGAGATGGGAGGATTATAGCCATCCACGTCTTGTCAGGATAGGAATAACCGTCGGAAGTCCGTATAATGCGCAGCCACATTCGTTTCAAGCCGGAGATTTTATCATGCGTCCAGCAGGTCGTAGTGCCAATCAGGTGCGTCCCGTTACCCTGACCCGTAATTATACAAAACACGCTGAAGGCTCCGTGCTGGTCGAATTTGGTGATACCAAAGTGCTGTGTACCGCTTCTATTGATGAAGGCGTCCCACGTTTTCTGAAAGGTCAGGGCCAGGGCTGGATCACCGCAGAATATGGCATGCTGCCACGCGCCACGCACACCCGTAACGCCCGTGAAGCGGCGAAAGGTAAGCAGGGCGGCCGTACCATGGAAATCCAGCGCCTGATCGCTCGTGCGCTGCGCGCCGCCGTTGACCTGAAGACGCTCGGTGAATTCACTATTACGCTGGACTGTGATGTTATTCAGGCAGATGGCGGTACGCGTACTGCATCGATTACTGGCGCATGCGTTGCGTTGGCTGATGCGCTGAACAAGCTGGTGGCGAGCGGTAAGCTGAAAACTAACCCGATGAAAGGGATGGTTGCCGCGGTTTCCGTGGGGATTGTCAATGGTGAAGCGCTCTGTGATCTGGAGTACGTTGAGGATTCAGCGGCAGAAACTGACATGAACGTGGTGATGACTGAAGACGGTCGAATTATTGAAGTGCAGGGCACGGCGGAAGGTGAGCCGTTCAGCCATGAAGAACTTCTCACCCTACTGGCCTTGGCCCGAGGGGGAATCGAATCCATTGTAGCGACGCAGAAGGCGGCGTTAGAAAATTGATTTTAAAGGCGACTGAAGAGTCGCCTTTTTTTTGTCTGTAATAAAGTGAGATGAGGAGCGAATCCATGAAACCGTATCAGCGCCAGTTTATTGAGTTTGCGCTTAGCAAGCAGGTACTAAAGTTTGGCGAATTTACGCTGAAATCCGGGCGCAAAAGCCCCTATTTCTTCAACGCCGGGCTGTTTAATACCGGGCGCGATCTGGCACTGTTAGGCCGTTTTTATGCCGAAGCGCTGGTGGATTCCGGCATCGAGTTCGATCTGCTGTTTGGCCCTGCGTACAAAGGTATTCCGATTGCGACTACTACGGCTGTAGCACTTGCGGAACACCACGATAAAGATATGCCGTACTGCTTTAACCGCAAAGAGGCGAAAACCCATGGCGAAGGCGGTAATCTGGTAGGTAGCGCACTTGAGGGGCGTGTCATGCTGGTAGATGATGTTATCACCGCAGGTACGGCTATTCGTGAGTCGATGGAGATTATTCAGGCTAATGGCGCTACGCTTGCTGGGGTATTGATTTCTCTCGATCGTCAGGAGCGTGGTCGGGGCGAGATTTCGGCGATTCAGGAAGTAGAGCGTGATTATGGTTGCAAGGTGATTTCTATCATTACCCTGAAAGACCTGATTGCGTATCTGGAAGAGAAGCCTGAAATGGCAGAACACCTGGTAGCAGTGCGGGCGTATCGCGAAGCATACGGCGTATAAGAACTGTAGATGCCGCTGCGCGTATCCGGCCTACGGGTTACGTAGGCCGGACAAAACGAAGCCGCTACTGCAATTGAGCAGCAACCAGCGGCCAGCGGGTGTCAAAATCATCCGTTGGACGATATTTAAATTCGCTACGTACAAACCGGGACAACATACCTTCGCAGAAAGCCAGTAACTGGCTGGCCAGCAGCGTTTCATCCACGGTGTAACCTTCACCTTCACGCATTCTTTTTTCGCGCAGAACCTGGCGCAACTGGGCCTCAATACGTTCGAAAAGCTGGTTAATGCGGCCTTGCAGACGATCCTGTTCAAACATGAGCGCATGCCCGGTCAGAATGCGCGTCAGACCGGGGTTACGTTCACCGAAGCCTAAAATCAGCAGAACGATCAGACGCAGACGTGCGCTGGTGTCCTTTTCGTCTTTTAAGATCAAATTGATACGGGTAATCAGACTATCTTCGATAAACTCAATCAGACTATCGAACATGCGGGTCTTGCTGGGAAAATGGCGATATAAGGCCGCTTCGGAAACGCCTACAGAGGCTGCCAGTTTCGCTGTCGTGATGCGTTGGCTTCCATCGCTGGACTCAAGCATCAGTGCCAGAGACTGAAGTATTTCTTCGCGACGATTCCTTTTCGCAGTTTGCTTTTCTACCATGTTACAAAATACCCCTGAAAATAAGCTCTTGCCAGGCAGGCATCCACACAGCGACCGCAAACGGCTGTTTGCGGTGTGTTATTGCGTTATTACGCTGTGGGATACTTTTCTGCGGGTTACTTGCGCCCGGAATGGCCGAAGCCACCTTCGCCACGATCGGTGGCTTCAAACTCTTCCACCAGATTAAATTCAGCCTGCACGACCGGTACAAATACCATCTGTGCGATACGTTCGCCCGGTTCAATCGTGAAGCTGTCCTGACCACGGTTCCAGATAGACACCATCAATTGTCCTTGATAGTCGGAATCAATCAGACCGACCAGGTTGCCCAGTACGATGCCGTGCTTATGACCCAGCCCGGAACGTGGCAACATCACTGCCGCCAGAGAGGGATCGGCAATATGGATGGCTAACCCGGTTGGCACCAGCGTGGTTGCACCCGGCGCCAGCTCTACGGCGTCATCAAGACAAGCACGCAGGTCAAGTCCGGCAGAGCCAGAAGTGGCGTACGTCGGGAGCGGAAATTGTTGCCCTACGCGCGGGTCCAGAATCTTAACGTCGATTTTTTTCATCATAACGGGTCACGATCTCGTCGAGTAATAATTGGCCCAGGAGTTCTTTACGCTCAAGCGGTAAGACTTTATCTCCATCCTGCCAAAAAAGGTGTAATGCGTTGCTGTCGCTGTTAAATCCTTGATTTGATAACGAAACGTCGTTCGCACAGATCACATCAAGGTTTTTGCGGATGCGTTTTTGCCGGGCATATTCTTCCACATTATTTGTTTCGGCGGCAAACCCAACGACAAAAGGACGATTAGCATCCAGTGCGGCAACACCGGCGATAATATCCGGGTTTTTGACCATTTTTACTGTTAATTCATCACCCTGCGTCGCCTGTTTTTTGATTTTTTCGGGGGCGACGGTCTCGGCGCGATAATCAGCGACTGCGGCGCAGCCGATAAAAATATGCTGTTGTTGCACCGCAGATTGCACGGCGGCTTCCATCTCCAGTGCGGTCATCACATCAATGCGCTGCACAAATGGCGGTGTGGGTAACGAAACAGGTCCCGACACCAGCGTGACGTTTGCCCCGCGTTTTGCGGCAGCGGCTGCGATCGCAAATCCCATTTTTCCGGAGCTGTGATTGGAAATGTAACGCACGGGATCCAGCGGTTCACGCGTCGGGCCCGCCGTAATCATGATGTTGAGATGTTGCAGATCGTTGACAGGCGAGAAATGTTCTGCGGCCATATCGACAATCGTCAACGGATCCAGCATGCGGCCAGGACCGACATCGCCACATGCCTGGCTACCGCTGTCAGGGCCCCAAATGAGCAAACCTCGCGAGGCAAGAATGCCCAGATTGTGCTGGGTCGCGGCAGCACGGTACATCTGCTGGTTCATGGCTGGCAGCACAGCAACAGGAGCAGGCGTTGCCAGACAGATCGTTGAAACCAAATCGTTAGCCATACCTGCGGCGACGCGGGCAATCAGGTCTGCCGTAGCAGGGGCCAGGATAACCAGGTCGGCCCATTTCCCCAGCTCAATGTGGCCCATCGCGGCTTCGGCCGCGGGGTCAAGCAGGCTGTCGGAAACGGGATAACCCGAAACCGCTTGTAAGCTCAGGGGAGTAATAAACGCTTTTGCCGCTTCGGTCATCGCCACGCGGACGTCAGCGCCGCGTTCCCGCAAACGACGCACCAGTTCAGGGGTTTTGTACGCAGCAATGCCGCCACTGACGCCAAGTACGATTTTTTTACCGGCCAGGCTCATCATGATCTTTCCTGTTGGGTTTCACCAGAAGGCGGATATTTTATCACAATCCGCAATGAGTCGTGCTTTTGCCCGCGCTTCAGTTTGCGAGCCGCTACGAAGAAGTGATAACAGAGCGTCGATTCGCGACAGGCGTTATGCCACTATGCGGACGAGAAAGGAGGGGGAGGCATGGAAAATACAGGACGTATGATGCCCCGGGAAAAGCTATTGGCGCAGGGGGCTGGTTCACTTAGCGATGTTGAGCTACTGGCGCTTTTTTTACGCACCGGGATTCTGGGTAAAGATGTGCTGACGCTGGCAAAAGAGTTGATCCAGCATTTTGGTTCGCTGTATGGCCTGTTATCAGCAGACTATATGGCGTTTAGCCACGTTCACGGTATTGGCCTGGCGAAGTATGCGCAGCTTAAAGGGATTGCCGAACTGGCAAGGCGCTACCATAACGTGCGAGTGATGGAAGAGCGCGCGTTACTTAGCCCGGAAATGGCGCGAGAATTTCTGCAAAGTCAGCTCGCGCAAGAGGAACGCGAGATCTTTCTGGTGATCTTTATGGATTCTCAACATCACGTGATTAAACACAGCAAACTTTTTTCCGGTACGCTTAGCCATGTTGAGGTGCATCCACGAGAAATTGTGCGTGAAGCGATAAAAATGAATGCGTCAGCGGTGATCCTTGCGCATAATCACCCTTCGGGTTGTGCAGAGCCGAGTAAAGCAGATAAACTCATCACCGAGCGTGTTGTGAAATGCTGTCAGTTCATGGATATCCGGGTGCTTGATCATCTGGTCATTGGGCGCGGAGAGTACGTTTCTTTTGCGGAACGCGGTTGGATTTAACGCACTTTACGCGATCCATCGGGATCTTTGTCTGTTCGGGACTTGAGCATAACGCCGGGTCAGCGTATACTACGCCACCTTTGAGAATCTCGGGTTTGGCATTTGGGCCTGGCAATCGAGAGTTCACTTAGAACTATGCGATGACCGGGCTGTAAAGCCTGACGAGGCGCCGATACCCCATACGAAGCTCGAGCTAATTTGATTTTTGGAGAATAGACATGTCCCGAGTCTGCCAAGTTACTGGCAAGCGTCCGGTGACCGGTAACAACCGTTCCCACGCACTGAACGCGACTAAACGCCGTTTCCTGCCTAACCTGCACTCTCACCGTTTCTGGGTTGAGAGCGAAAAGCGTTTTGTCACCCTGCGTGTATCTGCTAAAGGTATGCGTGTTATTGATAAGAAAGGCATCGAAACAGTTCTGTCTGAACTGCGTGCCCGTGGCGAAAAGTACTAAGTACTAAGAGGAAATAAATCATGGCTAAAGGTATTCGTGAGAAAATCAAGCTGGTTTCTTCTGCTGGTACTGGTCACTTCTATACCACTACGAAGAACAAACGTACTAAGCCGGAAAAACTGGAACTGAAAAAATTCGATCCAGTTGTCCGTCAGCACGTTCTCTACAAAGAAGCGAAAATCAAATAATTTTCGCTTTGATGTAATAAAAAACCTCGCTTCGGCGGGGTTTTTTGTTTTCTGGCCGTCCCCATATTAATGTGACCTGATACATCGCCGGAGATACTATGCCTGAATTACCTGAAGTCGAAACCAGCCGCCGCGGTATTGAGCCGCATCTGGTTGGGGCAACGATTATGCACGCGACTGTGCGTAACGGTCGTTTGCGTTGGCCGGTATCAGAGGAAATCTATCGTCTGAGTGATAAACCTGTCCTCAGCGTACAGCGGCGCGCTAAATACCTGCTGCTGGAGTTGCCGGATGGTTGGGTAATCATTCATCTGGGGATGTCGGGGAGTTTGCGTATCCTTCCTGAAGAGCTTCCTGCAGAAAAGCATGACCACGTTGACTTAGTGATGAGTAACGGCAAAGTCCTGCGCTATACCGATCCTCGCCGTTTTGGCGCCTGGTTGTGGACTCCCGAATTGGATGGACACAATGTTCTCGCTCATCTTGGCCCTGAGCCACTGAGCGACGATTTCAACGCCAGTTATCTGCAGCAGAAATGCGCGAAGAAGAAAACCGCGATTAAACCCTGGCTGATGGATAACAAGCTGGTGGTGGGGGTCGGTAATATCTATGCCAGCGAGTCGCTGTTTGCCGCTGGCATCCATCCTGACCGCCTGGCGTCATCTTTGTCGCAGGATGAGTACGAACTGCTGGTGCGCGTCATCAAGGCGGTTTTACTGCGTTCGATTGAACAGGGTGGAACGACGCTGAAGGACTTCCTGCAAAGCGACGGTAAGCCGGGCTATTTTGCCCAGGAGTTGCAGGTCTATGGGAGAGAAGGTGAACCCTGTCGCGTATGTGGCGCGCCAATCATTGCGACAAAACACGCCCAGCGCACAACGTTCTACTGCCGTCGCTGTCAGAAATAACATTCGTTGCTGGCCGGGTAAACTTTATGTCTTATCCGGCAAGACGCATTACTTTAGTTTACTCATTAACGCCTGATGGACGTTTTCCGGCAGAAAGTGTGTCACATCACCCTGATGGCGGGCGACTTCTTTCACCAGTGACGATGAGATAAATGACCACTCTTTAGACGGCATCAGAAAGACGCTTTCCAGTTGCGGCATTAAATGGCGGTTCATATGGGCCAGCTGCATTTCATACTCAAAATCTGCTACCGCGCGCAGGCCTCGGATCAGAATGTTAGCCTGATTATCACGGGCAAAATTTGCCATTAAGTCGCTGAATCCCAGAACTTCCACATTGCCGAGATGCGCCGTTGCCTGTTGCGCCAGCTCGACGCGCTCTTCAAGGGTAAACATCGGTTTTTTACTGGGACTTGCGGCAATCGCCAGGATCACGTGATCGAACATGCTGGTTGCACGGGTCACGATATCAAGATGGCCGTTAGTTATGGGATCAAAGGTTCCTGGATAAATCGCCCGTTTTTGCATGATTTGCCTCAATGCGTTTTGGGTGGCAGATAAGGTTCCAGCAGTTGCAGCAGGCGCTGTAGCGCGCCCTGATTTTGATACAGGACTTCAACTGCATGACGGCCATAAAAATTACGATAATCGGCATCGGTCAGTAAAGAAGAGACCTCTTTCACCAGCGTGGTTGCGTCGGTGACGGTGATCAATCCGCTTGCCTGTTCGAGACGGGCGCAAATATCTTTAAAATTAAAGGTATGTGGCCCCATCAGCACCGGAATAGCGTGTGCCGCGGCTTCCAGTGGGTTGTGTCCCCCACGTTCAACCAGTGAACCACCGACAAAAGCAAGGTCGGCAATGCCGTACAGCAACATCAGCTCGCCCATGGTGTCGCCGATAACGACCTGAGTATCTGAGGATGGAACTTCGCCAGAAGAACGTGTGGTATAGCTTAGCCCAGCCTGACGTACGAGGTTAATGGCATCCGGGAAGCGTTCCGGATGTCTGGGAACCAGGATCAATAAAAGATTAGGAAACTGATTTAATAACGCTTGATGGGCAGCAATGATAATGCTTTCTTCACCATCGTGCGTGCTGGTTGCAATCCACACCGGGCGATGAGGTGCCCATTGACGACGCAAGGTAATCGCTTTTGCGGCCAGCTGTGGCGTGACGGAAATATCAAACTTCAGGCTGCCGGTGACGGTGACCTGGTTGCTTCTGGCGCCAAGCGTAATAAAACGAGCGCCATCTTCTTCGTTCTGTGCTGCAATCAACGTAATTCGACGCAGTAGCTTACCAACAAATTTGCCTAATTTTGCGTAGCCAGCAGCTGAACGCGCAGAAAGCCGTGCGTTGGCGATGACCAGAGGAATACCGCGCTTATGGAGTGCCGCGATCAGATTTGGCCACAGCTCGGTTTCCATGATTAACACCAGCTTGGGGTCAACTTTATTCAGGAAACGGTTCAGTGCATCCGGTAAATCGTATGGCAAATAAATGTGCTGAACGTCAGTACCAAAAGCGGATTGTACGCGCTCAGAGCCGGTTGGCGTCATGGTGGTTACCGTGATCGGCAAGTCGGGATAGCGATGTCGCAGAGCGCGGACTAATGGAATAGCTGCCAGCGTTTCGCCCACAGAAACTGAGTGAAGCATGATGCCGTCTGGTTTTAGCGGACGGCGGTAAAAACCGTAGCGTTCACCCCAGCGTTTACGGTAGGCCGGAGCCTTACGTCCGCGCACCCAAAGCCGTATCCAGATCAAAGGCTGAATAAGGTAGAAAAGGGCGGTGTAAAGCAATTCGAGCATAATGGTAGCTAACTTATGAATGTGCTGGGGATTCTATGTATTTAACTATGGCTTTACCATCATTTTTATCCAGGTTGCAGCAAAACGATGGAATCGTCGGGCACTGTTTTAGCCTACGGCTATTTTAAAAATGCTTATGATCGTACTGACGTGGCTTAACGTCTTGTGCGGCGTGTGTTTTAAGGTGAAAGCACTAATTTTATATCTTTTTGTTTTTAAAAGTTTATTTATTTATTCTGTTCAAAAAATATTCGTTTCGGAATGCGTGATAATAAATGATATACTACTGCGCAATTTCAGGTAGCTAGCCGGCAGAAACATTTCGAAAACATGGGCGGTAAACTTTGGATGTATCAGACCTGCTATGCCTGGCGACGCGATGCGGATATTAATGCATGAATATTGCTTTTTGTTTGTACAAGTATTTCCCCTATGGTGGGTTACAGCGTGATTTTCTGCGAGTAGCGCTCACGGTTGCTGCACGAGGTCATCATGTCCAGGTGTTTACCCAGTCATGGCAGGGCGAACGTCCGGAAGGACTGGAAATTATACTCGTACCCGTCACAGCCAGAACTAACCATGGGAAAAACGAGCAATATTATCAGTGGGTTCAAAATTATTTAAGCCAGCATCCCGTCGATCGTATCGTTGGTTTTAATAAAATGCCTGGGCTGGATGTGTATTACGCTGCCGACGTTTGTTATGCGGAAAAGGTCGCTCGCGAGAAGGGCTTCTTCTATAAGTTGACGCGTCGGTATCGGCACTACTCTGCATTTGAAAAAGCGACGTTTCAACAAGGTTCTGGTACCACGCTTTTGATGTTAACCGATAAGCAAATCGGTGATTTCAAACAGCATTATCATACCGAGAGCCAGCGTTTTCGTATTCTGCCGCCAGGTATCTACCCAGACAGAAAATACAGCCTGCAACCTGAAAACAGCAGGCAGATTGTCAGAGAAAAGAATGGTATTGCTCTCGATCAGTTCCTGCTTCTGCAGGTCGGCTCTGATTTCAAACGCAAAGGTGTGCCAAGAAGCTTACAGGCGTTGGCTTCTTTACCTGAGACTATACGTCACCGTACTCAGTTGATGGTTGTTGGTCAGGATAAGGCCGATCGTTATCGTGCTCAGGCCCGCCAATTGGGTATTGAAAAGCAAGTTCAATTCTTCTCAGGGCGAGATGATGTCGCTGAATTGATGTCTGCTGCCGATTTATTGCTTCACCCGGCAGTTCAGGAAGCCGCTGGTATCGTCTTGCTAGAAGCCGTAGTTGCCGGGCTGCCAGTATTAACCACTGAGGTATGCGGCTACGCAGGGTATATCATTGCCGCCCAATGCGGTGTGGTGATTCCTGAACCTTTTGCGCAGGAAAATTTGAATACAGCACTTTTCGATGCGCTGCAAAATAATGAGCAGAGAAGTCGTTGGGCTGAAAATGCGCGACATTTTGCTGATACAGAAGATCTCTACAGCCTGGCAGATAAAGCTGCAGATATCATTTTAGGTCTCGAAAATGATTGAATTGAAAGAGCCATTTGTCACGCAATGGCAAGGAAAAGACCCGTTCACAGAGGTCACTAAGCTGGATGGCGAGATTTTTCGCGCTCTGGAAACACGGCGTACCCTGCGTTTTGAGATGATGGGAAAAGGTTACTTTCTTAAATATCATCATGGGACCACGCTTAAAGAAGTGTTGAAGAACCTTATTTCTCTGCGCATGCCTGTGCTTGGCGCGGACCGGGAATGGCTGGCGATTCACCGTTTACAAGCATTGAATGTGGATACAATGACGGGTGTTGCTTTTGGACAGAAAGGGCTGAATCCGTTAGAGCGAACCTCATTTATTATCACTGAGGATCTTTCTCCTGCCATCAGCCTTGAAGATTTTTGCGCCAACTGGGGAATTGAACGGCCCGATTTTGTATTAAAACGGACCATTATTACCCGCGTGGCGGAAATGGTGGGTAAAATGCATCGAGGTGGAGTAAATCATCGGGATTGTTATATTTGCCATTTCCTGCTCCAACAGCCGATGCCAGCAGATGTTGCGGAGATCAAACTCTCTGTGATTGATCTGCATCGTGCGCAAATACGTCAGCGGGTACCACGCCGCTGGCGGGATAAGGATTTGATCGGGCTCTATTTCTCCTCACTGGAGATTGGGCTAACGTCCAGAGATATCTACCGTTTTTTACGTGTCTATTTTTCGATGCCATTACGTGAAATCTTTCGTCAGGAAGTCAGGTTGTTTGAACAGGCTGTCACAAAAGCGCAAAAAATAAGACAAAGAACAATAAGAAAAGCGCTATAAATTACACATGAAGTTTGAGGCTATTTTATTATGAACATCGATTTCCAGAAGTTGATCATTCAAAAACATATCATCGACAGCTCGACGCATGGCAAGAGTAAAAAACTAAGCGTTGCGTATGGTGTCGATCGTAATTTTTTGTTTGGATCCGGCATTTCTATGACCTCAGTATTAGTGAATAATCCTGATATTGATATCCATTTTTATATCGCCACTGACTATATCGATGACGACTATCTGGAAAGCATAAAACGCCTAACGCAAATGTACAGTACGACAGTGACTGTCCTTGTTTTCGATAATGCGGCCTTTCGTGAACTGCCGAGCACGAAAGCCTGGACTTATGCAATGTACTATCGTTACTTTGCATTTGAATATTTAAGCACCGAATTAAGCTCGGTACTGTATCTGGATGCCGATGTCATTTGTAAAGGTTCTCTACGGGAACTTACTGAGATTAATTTCTGCGGGGAATATGCAGCTGTCATTAATGATGTTGATGAAGTGCGAATTAAATCCGGTACCAGACTCGGTATCCCTGAACTGAGTAAGGGGTATTTTAATTCGGGTGTTGTATTTGCGAATCTCGAAGTATGGCGTGAGCAGCAGTTGTTAACCAAAGCATTTTCTATATTAGACAAACGCCAAAAGGAATTACTTTATTTCGACCAGGACGTGCTCAATATTTTGTTTGTCGGCAATGTTATTTTCCTGAGAAGAGACTTTAACTGTATCTATGGGGTCGATCAGGAACTCAAAAATAAAAACGATAAGATTTATCAGGATTTCATTACCGACGATACGGTATTAATTCACTATGTGGGCGTCACTAAACCATGGCATTCATGGGCTAAATACCCGGTGGCTAAGTTTTTTATTGAAGCATATCAGAAATCCGCATGGGCAGAAAAGTCTCTGTTAAATGCAAATACAGCCAAGTTGTATAAACGTAAGTCACGACATGAAAGAGTGCAGCGGAAATATATTCGTTCTGTGTTAAGTCATGTTATGTATATAAAAAATAAACTACATAATGCACGGTCGCACTAGTTTGTTGTGCAGATAATTTTCAGATAGCATAAAAAAGGTGTAGTACATGAATTTTGATTGTCATCAGTCTATCAAGGATACCATCGAGATCTTTGGTGCTCCAACAGATCATACCCCTCAGTTGAATATTGCATGGGGGGTTGATCAGAATTTTATGTTCGGAGCGGCAGTTTCGATGTCATCCGTTTTACTACATAATCAAGATATCAGCATTCATTTCCACCTTTTTACTGATTATATTGATTTAGATTATCGGCAACGGCTTGAAAAACTAGCAAAGCAATTTGCTACTAATATAACTGTCTATGTAATGAATGCTGAAGGACTAAAGGTCTTGCCATGCGGAAATGCCTGGTCTCATGCTACTTATTTTAGATTTATTGCATTTGAATATCTTAGCGAAAAAATCGATAGTTTGCTCTATATTGATGCCGATGTGGTATGTAAGGGGTCGTTGATTGATTTAACAAATATCAAATTTGAGCATCATGTAGCTGCAGTTATCCAGGATGTTGATGATAGTCGTTCATATGCAGCTACTCGTCTTAATGTTCCAGAGTTTAATGAGCAATATTTTAATGCTGGGGTTATTTTTGCTAATTTAAAGGAATGGAAGGAGCAACAATTTTTCTCTAAAGCATTTTCTACTCTGTTAGATAAAACTAAGAAATTTGCGTTTCTTGACCAGGATGTTTTAAATATCCTGTTTTTGGGAAAAACTATTTTCTTACCACGAATTTATGATGCAATATATGGTATTAAACAAGAGCTTAAGAGCAAAGATCTTTCAAAGTATAAAGAGTATATAACGCCTGAAACTATTCTGATCCACTATATCGGCGTGACCAAACCATGGAATTCATGGGCTAACTATCCTTCAGCACAGTTTTTTGTTGAAGCGTGGAAGTCTTCTCCATGGGCTGATGTTCCTTTGTTACCAGCCAGAACACCAAAGCAATATAAAAAGAAATCACGGCATGAAAGGCTACAAGGAAAATATGTTGCTTCAGTAATTAGCTATATCGGCTATTTACGTGCAAAGTTACAAAGTAAGTAAAAAAACTCCCGAAAGGGAGTTTTTTATTTAGCGCAATTTCGTTTTGAGATATTTCAGATACCATTTGATAGAAGCGCAGTAATTTCCCCTTTTGGCTTCCTGACGTGAGTAAACCCGATAATCAGTAGGCCTCATTCGTGGGGCATAAGAGCGCATTTCTGTGGTCTGCCAGGGTGTGAAATGATGGTAGAAAAGATACAGTTGCTGTGAAAGCCCAGTATGCTCTTTATACCATGGCTTTCGTCCACCGGTGAAATGGATAATGCGTGGCAGGATATCTTTTTGATAGAAGAAGCTATCTTTTTGTTGGTCGTTAAACCAGTTAAACAAAAAATTCCATCGATTATCAATAAATTTGACATTGCCATCCATTGCGATATTCAGAGCATCTTGATCAAAGTAAGGTAGACTTTTTCCCTGTTCAAATAGTACAGTGTTTGCTTTGTTTTCGATGTCGAACTTAATCCAATTTGCGATATTAATATACAAAAAACCGGCATTGAAGTAATGACCTGTACTGAGACCCAGGCGTTTAGCATTTTTTGTATCATGGATATCGAGCGAGTCGTGGCTGACTGCGCAAATGACGTTACTGATATCAATACTGTTAATATCATTGAGTTTATCAAAACACAGAGTATCGGCATCTAAATAGATAAAGTACTCAACTTTATCTTTTAGTAAGCGCGGAACGGCAAGGCGCATATAGGTCGAACGGTTCAGATGTTTGATTGCAAAGTCATTGTTATACTTTTCAATCTCCTCTTTATCAATATTGATAACCTGAATTTTATCACTGGTTGAGCGCAGTTTATTGATTTCGTCGTCCGAGACGTCATAGACAAAAACGAAAAATGACAGGTCTTGTCCTGGGTTGTTCATTATGACAGACATAATGGACACTGCTACATATTCCAGATAATTAGCATCTGTGCAGTAAGCAATATTAATAACGTTATTTTTGTTGTCCATTTATGCTTTCTCATTACCTTTATCATTGCCACTATCATGAAGTACCCTATCGATAGCGTCAATCACGGCTTGCTCCGGTATCCATGTTAAATATTTTTTTGACCTGTCGAGTTCATCTCTGGAGGGCATTGGATGGTAATCACCAGCCCAAATCAACACGGCGTTATCTGACCATGGTCTCCATTGCTGATAATTGGTCGCGCCAAACAGACAGACCTGAGGTGTTCCTAATGCTGCCGCCATATGCATAGGCGCAGAATCGACCCCGATGTAAAGAACGGCATGGTCGATTAACGCAGCCAACTGCAGGAAAGTTGTTTTGCCTGCCAGCGCCAGGTCAGGGGCAGATTGACACAGTTCAGCAATGCGCTGGACTTGCTGTTGCTCACTTTGTGCTGGCCCACAGGTGAGGTAAACATGCAGACCACGCTGATGCAGATGGTCAATCACATGGGCGAATTTATCATCATCCCAACATTTAAATTCTTGTCTGGCAGTAGGTTGAATAACGACATATTTTTGTGAAGATAATGCCGGAAGTTGGGAAAGCAAATGGTGGTAATCATCCTGGCGATAGTGCAGTGACATCTCTTTTTTCAGATCTGCTTCGCTAAACCCGATACCCTTTAAAATGGATAGATTTTGTTCAACTATGTGCGTGCCAGTCATCGGTGTAACACGTGAAAAAAGATTGTTCCATTGTTTCTTATCACGCTCAAATGCAATTGAGGGGCGACGTAAGGAGGCAACAAGAGCGCCAATCGGCCATTGCTCGGTTAGGTTAATGATCAGGTCATAGTGATTTTTTTTCAGCTGTTGACGCACTGAAAGATAATTTTTTACTGTATCTAAAAGGCCTTTCTTTTTCTCAATGAGATAAAAATTATTGATACTTTCATTTGCTGCCAAAATTGATTTTGTATCTTTATAAAGAAGCAGATCGATTTTAGCATGAGGATAACGAGCCTGAATGCTGGCAATAACAGGTGTTGTTAACAGAACATCACCATAGAATTTGAGCTTGCAAATAAGAACACGGTCGACTTTATCAAACATGTTAAAATCCCTTTCGAAAAAATAAACTTTTGCAAGCGGATAGTATCTTATATCTAATTTCAGAAATTGAACGATCAATATGCGGGTATTTCATCTTAAGGATTATTTTATTCTTAACGATTTTTGTATCGCAGCACGCAAGCGCATTCTGAATGTCATTCAACATACTTTCGTTATAACGATAGTAGCCTTTTTTCTTGCGTAAAAGTTTGCGGCCTTCCAGAAAACAATTGATGATCATTAATGTGGCGACGGTACGTTTCTCGTTATTTTCATTCACATAGTTATACATTTTTCGCATAGCAAAGAAGATGCTGTCCGCATCGCTATCAATAATATTTTCGGTAATGCTTTTTTCATTTACCCGATAGTAATATAATTTATTCTCTATCTTTAATATGTTATGACACTTAAAGTATTGGAAGGGACAAAAAATCATGTCTTCATATCGACGATGTTCTTCGAATCGATCGTTGCCAATAATGTCGCGGTGAAAAATTTTTGTCATGAGATGCCATTGCCCGGCACGAAAAGTTGGCAACAGGGGAGCATAGTTATCATCAGCCAAAATAATTTCGTGTTGAGCCAGGGTATTCTTTGCGCCAGGTTTATTCTGATACAGATTGTTTATATTTCGAGTTAAATTGAATTCCACAATATCATATTTTCCCTCCCTAAGTTTAGGGAGAAGGATAGTGAAATAATCAGCACAGACAATGTCATCGCTGTCGACAAAACCAATATACTTTCCCGTTGCCTGGGTCAATCCGACGTTGCGGGTGATTGCAACACCTTGATTTTTCTGGCTTATATATTTTACATTGTTGCAGTTATGCTCATGATAAAATGCCTTGATGCGCTCTTCCGTTAAATCTGTTGAACCATCATTAACAATTATTATCTCCACCTCGTCAGTGATGCTCTGATGGACCGATGTCAACGTAGCTGTGATGAGTTCAGCATTGTTATAAGTAGGTATAATTATGCTCAGCAAATAACCTGAAGCGTTAATCATGGCATTGTTCTCTCGTTGAATTTCGAGCTCAGCATTGCTGCTACACATAACGCCAGCACACTGCTCAAGGCTTCACCTTTGGCATACAATAATAAATCACTCAAGCCATAGATAGCGATAGCGCCTGAGATGACGAACAACAGAGGACTGCGTTGCCAGTAAGCTGTTAAAAACATGGCAGTATAGAGCAAGAGTAGCACAATCACACCAGGGATGCCCTTCAGCGAAAAGGTATCAACGATTTCGTTATGCAGATGGACGTCAAGGAACTTAATTGCCCCTTGCAGCGAGTTATCTTCTACAGCAAGTCGCTGAATTTCTGCACCACGTTGTTCAAGTGACTGCCCTCCGAGATGTACTTTCCCTGCCTCAATACCTGCTCGTTGCATCGCAAGTCGCGCACCAATAGAGGTATTGCTATTGTTCTGGCTGTAAGAGTGCACATCCAGCATAAAATTCTGGTAGCGATGTTCAAGTACTGGCTTTAAAGGGATGGCCGCCAGACCTACCAGTATCATGAAGCCCAATAATGCTTTAAACAACATGGCACGGTTGTGGCGATGGTGTATGAGAAACAGGCCGATGCTCAGGATCGGGTATACCAAAATCGCCGCCCGAGTTTGCGTGGTAATGATAACCGCCAGCGAGATCAAAAAATGTAACAGATACAGTGAAACGGTATGTTTCATACGCAGGTTGATAATGGCCTGAGACGCCAATAAGCCGATCAGTGTCAGCGCATACGCTGTGCCGGTTTGGTGTTCAAAACCAAGTGCTACGCGGTAGTTTAAAGGTTCGGCTGCTCCGGCAAGTTGATATCCCGCAAAAAGATACAAACCGATTGCCGTAAGAATCACCCAGATACTGGTTATGCGGGTTTTATTGGCACACGGTGCTCGCGATGTTAGCGCGGTCATCACCAGTGCGGCAAACAGCATCACTTTGCCACCGTTCTGATATGAGCGGTAGGCTCCGGTAAAGGCTGAGCCTGGTTGTTTAAATATTTCTACCCAAATAATCTGCAGCAAACCGAAGAGTAGCAACATAAAAGGCAAAACCAGATTCTTTTTGTTACTGCATACATGCTTTAAGTTTTTACCTATAAGAGGCAGAGACAGAGCCGTGGAAAAAATAAATATTTTCAGCGCTTCATCTGGATTGACTAGCACCATCCCGAGTGTAGCAAGTATCCCGACATAAAATAAGAAGTATATAAAATCAAATGGATTATTTTTTATACTATATATAAAGCGAGAAAACATGTGTTGGTGAAGCATGGTTCATCTCTTAAAGTTAAAGCAAATTATTATCAACCAGCGATGCGTTGACTAAACTAGCATCCAGATCCTGCAATTTTCCGGAATGGCTCTGTTGTGTATATTGGTTTTTCCCATATCCCCCAATCAGTCCCGGATCCGTTGGGCCATACAGCGTTATATTGGGGCGATCCAATGCGGCGGTTAAATGGCTTAGGCCTGTATCAACCGACACTACAAATTTGGCCCCCGCCAGAACGCGGGCGACCTCCTCCAGACTCATCCGTGGCAGGACATCAACATAAGTAAACCCTTCCGCCAGTCGCTTGGCACGCGCTTCTTCATGTGCGGCTCCCCAGGGCAGTTTAATGCGTATGCCTGCATTGTTTAACAGGCCAATCAGCTCCCGCCAGTTGGCTTCCGGCCAGTGCTTATCATCACGGGTCGTGGCATGCAGAAACACCGCATACTGCGCTGTATCAGCATTTACTTCCGTCAAAAAATGCTGAGCGATAGCGTAATCACCCTGCGATTGCGGTTTGGTATATCCCAGACTTTTTGCGAACAATTCACGCGTACGTTCTACGGCGTGCTGTTGTCTGGCAATATGGT
Source organism: Citrobacter sp. wls706 (assembly GCF_005281305.1). NCBI lineage: Bacteria > Pseudomonadati > Pseudomonadota > Gammaproteobacteria > Enterobacterales > Enterobacteriaceae > Citrobacter > Citrobacter sp. wls706. The sequence goes on from NZ_SZXG01000040.1 coordinate 164,016, forward strand.
GCTTGCGATTATAAAACAGGCTCGCTAGCGGTTCACGGGCGGTGCTCCAGTCCATACCATGCTTGACCCCGTGTGCCAGACGGGTAACCAGCGCTGCGCTTTTTACCAGCCCCTGGGCATCAATTATCGCGTCATACTGCTGTAAACGGACGGCATCGTGAAACGCTTTACGCTCGGCTTTAATCGGCGCGGAAAACCACGCTTTACGCCAGCGGCGGATCGCCACCGGTATCACGCGGTCAACGGCCGAATGCCAGGAGGGGATCTGAGCGAACCCTTCTTCCACCACCCAGTCAAAGTGAATATCCGGTATGGCCTGCTGCGCATCGGTTAATGCGGGCAACGTATGCAGCACATCGCCCATAGACGATGTTTTAACGATCAGAACCCGCATCCGTCAGGCTTCCTCTTGTAACAACAGGTCATTCAGTTCTTCCAGTACGCGCTGAGGAGTGATGTCGATCAGGCTCTGGTGATAACCTTCTGCTGTATCGCCCTTACGCACCTTGTGGTAGCCCGTAATCAGGCGGATGACTCGCGCTTTGTGCGACAACGGCGGGGTAAAGTCCGGACTACTTGGACCATACAATGCTACCAGAGGTCGATTCAACGCGGCGGCAACGTGCATTAATCCAGAATCATTGGTAACAACCGCTTTGCAGGCGGCGAGCAGAATGACCGCCTGCTCCAGCTGTGTCTCACCCGCCAGATTACGGCACCAGGCCTGCTGTTCAAGGCTCAGCGTAGCGAGGATCTCATTTCCGGCTTCGTGGTCTTTTGCCGAGCCAAACAGCACAATCTGATGACCTTCATCGATCAATTGTTTCGCCAGTTCCGCATAGTGATAATGTGGCCAGCGTTTCGCCGGACCAAATTCCGCACCTGGGCAAAAACCGATGATCGGACGTTCGGCAGAAAGAGAAAACTGACTACAGGTCAGTGATTTTTCACCTTCGCTGACCTGCAACTGCGGCCATAGCAGAGGCTGCGGCAAATCTTTGGCCGTCAGCATCACGCCTTTATCATAGGCCAGAGCCACATAGCGCTCGACCATCAACGGCCATGCTTCTTTATCCAACACGCGCGCATCGTTTAGCAGGCCGTAGCGCATCTCGCCACGCCAGCCGGTACGATGGGGAATGCCAGCAAAAAATGGCACCAGAGCGGATTTAAACGAATTAGGCAGCACCCAGGCGCGATCATAGCGTTTCTCACGCAGGCTATGACCAAGCTTACGGCGCTCGCCGATCTCCAGCGCGCCATGTCCCAGCGGCATTGCGATGGCTTCGTTGACTTCAGGCATACGCGACAGCAGCGGACGGCACCACGCCGGTGCCATCACGTCGATTATCGCCTGGGGATAGCGCGCCTTGAGCGTGCGATAGAGACTTTGCGACATCATCATGTCGCCCACCCAGGACGGGCCGATCACCAGTATTTTCATGCTAACTTCTTACGCGTCGCGGTTTAGCCAGGCCATATATTCCGTTACGCCTTCGGCAACGGTCTTAAACGGCTTGTCATAGCCCGCTGCGCGCAGGTTAGTCAGATCTGCCTGGGTAAACGCTTGATAACGACCTTTCAGTTTTTCCGGGAATGGAATGTACTCAATGCTGCCTTTTTTATGGTACGCCAGCGTTGCGTCGGCAACGGCCTGGAAAGATTCCGCGCGACCGGTACCGAGGTTAAAGATGCCGGAAACCCCATTTTCGAGGAACCACAGATTTACCGCTGCCACATCGCCAACATAAACGAAATCACGTTTGAAGTTTTCACTGCCTTCGAACAGTTTTGGTGTTTCGCCATTGTTAAGCTGGGTGTTGAGGTGGAAAGCGACGCTTGCCATGCTGCCTTTGTGGCCTTCACGCGGTCCGTAGACGTTGAAATAGCGGAAGCCAACAATCTGAGAGTTGGCTTCTGGCAGGATCTGGCGCACGTATTCGTCGAACAGGAATTTTGAGTAGCCATAGACATTCAGTGGTTTCTCATATTCACGGGATTCGATGAAATCAGATGTACGACCGCCGTAAGTCGCGGCGGAAGAGGCGTACAGGAACGGAATTTCACGCTCCAGGCAGTAGTGCAGCAGCTCTTTGGAGTATTGATAATTGTTATCCATCATATACTTGCCATCCCACTCGGTGGTGGAGGAGCATGCGCCTTCGTGGAAAATCGCTTCGATATCGCCGAAATCTTCGCCAGCCATAATCTGGATCAGGAAGTCTTCCTTGTCCATGTAGTCAGCAATATTCAGGTCCACCAGGTTAACAAATTTAGTGCCGTCTTTCAGGTTGTCCACCACCAGAATATCGGTGATGCCTTTATCATTCAGGGACTTAACGATGTTGCTGCCGATAAAGCCCGCGCCGCCGGTAACGATGATCATAAATGTAACCTTCGAATTATGGAGTCAGAGACAATCTCAGACACGAATACTTCTATCATATCACTACATGGTCCAGGCTTCAGCCATTCACCGATAAGCTGTGCGGGTACGCGTGATTTATGCTTCATTTTGAAGAAGTGATGATGCGTCATCTCGTATCAATGTATAGCTTTGGGTAATATGTGCTGAAATTTGCCCAGTCTGGAGAATTGAAATGCGTGGGGATTTTTACAAACAGTTAACCAACGATCTCGAAACCGCACGTGCGGAAGGATTGTTTAAAGAAGAGCGCATTATTACATCTGCCCAGCAGGCGGATATCACCGTGGCAGACGGAAGCCACGTCATTAACTTTTGTGCGAACAATTATTTGGGGCTGGCTAACCACCCGGAACTGATTGCAGCGGCAAAAGCGGGTATGGATTCTCACGGGTTTGGTATGGCTTCGGTACGCTTTATTTGCGGGACCCAGGACAGCCATAAGCAACTGGAGCAAAAACTGGCGGATTTCCTCGGTATGGAAGATGCCATCCTTTACTCTTCCTGCTTTGACGCCAACGGCGGCCTGTTTGAAACGCTGTTGGGCGCAGAAGACGCGATCATCTCCGATGCCCTGAACCATGCTTCAATCATTGACGGCGTTCGTCTGTGTAAAGCAAAGCGTTTCCGTTACGCCAACAACGACATGGTCGAGCTGGAAGCGCGTCTGAAAGAAGCGCGTGAAGCGGGGGCCCGTCATGTCCTGATCGCCACCGATGGCGTGTTCTCTATGGATGGCGTGATCGCGAACCTGAAAGGCGTCTGCGATCTGGCGGATAAGTACGATGCGCTGGTGATGGTCGATGATTCCCATGCGGTTGGCTTCGTCGGCGAAAATGGCCGTGGTTCGCATGAATACTGTGATGTGATGGGCCGTGTCGACATCATCACCGGCACGCTGGGCAAAGCGCTTGGCGGCGCATCCGGCGGCTATACCGCAGCCCGTAAGGAAGTGGTGGAGTGGCTGCGCCAGCGTTCACGTCCGTATCTGTTCTCCAACTCACTGGCTCCGGCGATTGTGGCTGCTTCCATTAAAGTGCTGGAAATGGTCGAGGAAGGTAGCGAACTGCGCGATCGCCTGTGGGCGAACGCGCGGCAGTTCCGCGAGCAAATGTCTGCCGCAGGCTTTACGTTAGCCGGTGCGGACCACGCGATTATCCCGGTTATGCTGGGTGATGCGGTGGTGGCGCAAGAGTTTGCCCGTGAACTGCAAAAAGAGGGGATTTACGTTACTGGATTCTTCTATCCAGTGGTTCCAAAAGGCCAGGCGCGTATCCGTACTCAGATGTCTGCAGCGCATACCCCTGAGCAGATTACGCGTGCTGTTGAGGCGTTCACACGCATTGGTAAACAACTGGGCGTTATTGCCTGAGGATGTGAAATGAAAGCGTTATCCAAACTGAAAGCGGAAGAGGGCATTTGGATGACCGACGTTCCTGAACCGGAAGTCGGCCATAACGATTTGCTGATTAAAATCCGTAAAACAGCCATCTGCGGGACTGACGTTCACATTTATAACTGGGATGAGTGGTCGCAAAAAACCATCCCGGTGCCGATGGTCGTGGGGCATGAATATGTCGGCGAAGTTGTTGGCATCGGTCAGGAAGTTAAAGGCTTTAAAATCGGCGATCGCGTTTCTGGCGAAGGCCATATCACCTGCGGGCATTGCCGTAACTGCCGTGGTGGGCGTACTCACCTGTGCCGCAATACGACCGGTGTCGGTGTAAACCGTCCTGGTTGTTTTGCACAATACCTGGTGATCCCGGCATTTAACGCGTTTAAAATTCCGGACAATATCTCCGATGATCTGGCGTCTATCTTCGATCCGTTCGGTAATGCGGTGCACACTGCGCTGTCGTTCGATCTGGTGGGAGAAGATGTGCTGGTATCCGGCGCGGGTCCAATCGGTATTATGGCGGCGGCGGTCGCGAAGCACGTTGGCGCACGCCACGTGGTGATCACCGACGTGAATGAGTATCGTCTTGAGCTGGCACGCAAAATGGGCATCACCCGCGCGGTCAACGTATCGAAAGAGAATCTGACCGACGTGATGGCTGAGCTGGGCATGACCGAAGGGTTTGATGTAGGCCTGGAGATGTCCGGCGCGCCGCCAGCGTTTCGCACCATGCTGGACACCATGAACCACGGTGGGCGTATTGCTATGCTGGGGATCCCTCCGTCAGATATGTCTATCGACTGGACAAAGGTTATCTTTAAGGGGCTGTTTATTAAAGGTATCTACGGTCGCGAGATGTTTGAAACCTGGTACAAAATGGCTGCACTGATTCAGTCTGGTTTGGATTTGTCGCCAATCATCACCCATCGATTCTCGATCGATGAATTCCAGCAAGGCTTTGACGCGATGCGTTCAGGCCAGTCAGGGAAAGTGATCCTGAGCTGGGATTAACCGTATCCACGTAGTGGATTCTGTATGTAATCCCCGGATGTTGACTATCGTTAACTCTCCGGGGATTTTTTTGTTTGCTGCACTCACTCATCCGGCGCATTTTCCGCTAAAGTTTTGAGAAATTTTCTCTGAAGATTTACCGCTAAATATGTTAGAAATTGCCGTTAATTATACTGTTTGGCAGGATTTGACATGACCTATACCCCCGGCCTATTGAGCGTCATTATGCCGCTCTACAATACGGGTGAACCATTCATTGCGTGTATGGATTCGCTGATTGCGCAAACGTGGAAAAATCTGGAGATCATCATTGTTAATGATGGCTCTACGGATAACTCTGCGCAGCTCGCACAGGCATATGCGGATCGTTATCCGCATGTTCATCTACTGCATCAGCGGAACGGGGGAGTCTCAGCGGCGCGTAATACCGGGATGGAAGTCGCCAGGGGCGAGTACATCGCGTACGTTGACGGTGATGATATTGCTTATCCGGAAATGTATGAAACGTTGATGAATATGGCGCTGCAGGACAATCTGGATGTGGCGCAGTGCAACGCTGACTGGTGTTTCGCCGAAACCGGCAAAACCTGGGCATCCATTCCTCCCGATCGTATACGTTCTACTGACGTGATGACCGGACCGGACTGGTTAAGAAAAGCGTTAGCCAGCCGCCGCTGGCGGCATGTTGTCTGGATGGGCGTATATCGTCATCAGACGATCCGCGACGCGGGGCTGACCTTCCTGTCTGGCCTGCACCACCAGGATATCATCTGGACCACGGAATTTATGTTTAACGCCAAACGCGCGCGCTATACGGAAGTTCCATTGTACAAATACTTTCTGCACGGCGCGTCCGTGAGTCGTCTGCCGCGTACCGGGCTGAAGAACCTCGCCTATCAGCGCCACTACATCAAAATTACCCGCCTGCTCGACAAGATGAATCACGAGTACGCCGGGCGCATTCCCATTTACCCGGAATTCAAACAGCAGGTGATTTACGAAGCGCTACGCGTTTGTCATTGCATACGTAAAGAGCCGGATGAAAAAATCCGCCAGCGTATGATTGCTGAAGTATTTGTGTCGGGTATGTTCAAACGGATGGTAAGTAATATCTGCAGCGTTAAGCTGGGTTATCAGGTGCTGCTGTGGGCCATCCGCTTTAGCCAGTGGCGCGATAAATCACTGACGCCGCGCCGCCTGGCCCATTTAACGCTGGATCTTAACGACTGATTATTGCCAGCCCTGCCACTGCAGGCGCATATACTGCACCAGCGTGCTTTGGGTGATGCTTTCACCGAGTACGGTGAAGAATCGACTGGCGTAAATGGGTTCTAACGGCTGTTTAGGTTTGCACAATTTCACACCGCGGAAAGGATTACGCGGTGCGCCGTTATTCGGTTGCGTGAGGTTAGGTCTGGAGGTATCGACCTGCGGTTCATTGAGCAGGCTGCTCGGACGAACCAGCGTAATATCGGCTGGCAGATTATAAAGCATCTGCTGTAATACTCGCACCGTGGAAGGATGAGGGTGTCCAATGGCGATCGCTGAGCCGTTGCGGCGCGCAAGATCGACGGCGCGAGTAAACTGACGACGAATGTCAGCTTCATTTTGCGTGTCATCCAGGAAGACTTTGCGTTTGATGACCTTCACACCGGTTCCTGACGCTGCGCGCATGGCCTGGCTGTTGCCGATGGTCATGCTGTCCAGAAAGTAGAGATCGTAACGTTCCAGCGCCTGCATCACCTTCTGCATGCCAAACAGGCTGGAAGTCATCGCGCTACCCATATGGTTGTTCAGCCCCACGGCATTCGGCACTTTGCTTACCGCGTCGCGAATAATGCGTTCAATCTCTTCGCTGCTCATTTCCGGGCGCAAAGTATCTTTCTCTAACGGTTGTTTGCTCAGCGGCGCCATCGGCAGATGGATTAACACTTCATGCCCGCTGTTATGCGCTTTAATCGCCATTTCACGCGCGTGTGGGGCATTAGGGAGAACGGCAACCGAGATGGTGGAAGGCATCGCCAGTACCTGGTTTTCAGTTTGTGGACGATAGCCGAAATCATCAATAACGATGGCGAGTTTGCCAGCAAAAACAGGTGTTACGAAGGCCAGCACGCTGGCAAGAGAGAGTAATTGACGACGAAATTGAGGCAAAACTTATCTTCCCAACCACGGCTGTGGATTGACCGCCTGACCCTGGCGACGAATTTCGAAATAGAGTGCGGGCCTGCCCTGACCGCCGCTGCTACCCACAAGTGCAATAGGCTGTCCGGCGCGAACCTGCGTACCGACGCTGACCAGCGCGCTCTGGTTATAACCGTACAGGCTCATATCGCCTTTACCGTGCTCAACCACCACCACCAGGCCATAGCCCTGCAGCCAGTCCGCCAGAATGACGCGACCATCGGCAATGGCTTTAACTTCGGTGCCTTCGGATGCGCCAATAACCATACCCTTCCAACGTAGCTCACCCTGCAGTTGTTCGCCATAACGATGCAGCGTTGGGCCACGAACGGGCCAGAATGCCTGGCCGCGCGGCGAACCCAGGCCACCGGTACGGGACATCAGTGATTTTTCGCTTTCGGTCGGCTTGTAGGTCGAGCCTTTTCGTGACGCATCCTTCTGCTTATCACGTACGGCCTGCGCCTCGCGCGCTTCACGTTCCGCGCGCGCTTTGGCCGCGGCTTCGGCGCGAGCAATGCTGTTGCGCAGACGGGATTCGTTAGCGCGCATTTCGCCCAGTTGCTGCTGGCCCTGTTGAATTGATGATTCCAGACCCGACAGTGTTTTCTGGCGTTCGTTACGCGCCTGCTCCAGCTTAGCCTGCTGAGCGCGTTGTTCGTACAACAGGGTCTGCTGTTCGCTCTGCTTATCTTCCAGCTCGGCTTTTTGCGAGTCGACCTCTTCGCGGGTTTGTTTCAGCTGCGCGATAGTTTCTTGCCGCGCCTGGTTCAGGTAGCCGAAATAGGCCTGCAGGCGCTGTCCGCGCTGGCTTTCTTCGCCGCTGAGGATGAGCTGAATACCGGTGTGTTCACCCTGGCGAAACGCGGCGTCTAACTGTGCTGCCAGGCTGCGCTCTTGCGCTGCCCGCTGCTTTTCCAGCTTCGCGAGCGCGGCGTTCATCTCAGCGATTTGTGCGTTCAGCTGTGCCAGTGAGTTTTGTGTTTCGCGCAGTTGCCTTGCGGCGACGGCAATAGCCTGTTCCTGAGCTTTAAGCTGAGCGAGGAGAGTGGAACGTTGTTGTTGCTGTTGGCGTACCGCGCGTTCTTTTGCCGCGATATCGGCCTGAATAGATTTGAGCTGATCGCGTTCGTCCGCGTGGGCGGAAAAGGCGCACAGCAATACGCCAGCGCTAAGCGCGCTGGCGTAGAACAAGGGCCTGACTGAAAACTTTGGCAGTTTCACGGCCCGAGTGATGGTATTAATCGCCTTTCCCCTCATGGGGAGGGATTATTCCACGATGAACAGCGGCTTACCAGTCATCTCTTGCGGGATTTCCATACCCATCAGTGTCAGCATCGTCGGGGCGATATCCGAAAGTTTACCGCCTTCGACCGCTTTTACGTTTTTACCACCGACATAAATCAGCGGAACCGGCAGGTTGGTATGCGCGGTATGCGCCTGGCCAGTAGACGGATCGCGCATTTGCTCTGCGTTACCGTGGTCTGCGGTGATCAGCAGCTGTCCGCCAACGGATTCAACGGCTTTCGCTACCTGCTCAACGCAATGGTCCAGCGCTTCAACCGCTTTAACCGCTGCTTCCATCACCCCGGTGTGGCCAACCATGTCGCCGTTCGGATAGTTACAAATGATGGTGTCGTATTTACCACTCTCAATCGCTGCAACCAGCTTCTCGGTCAGTTCAGCAGAACTCATTTCCGGCTGCAGATCGTAGGTAGCGACTTTCGGAGAGTTGATTAGAATACGGTCTTCGCCTTTGAACGGCTCTTCTACACCGCCGTTGAAGAAGAAGGTTACGTGCGCATATTTTTCAGTTTCGGAAATACGCAGCTGCGTTTTTTCGTTCTTCGCCATCCACTCGCCAAAGGTGTTGGCCAGAGATGCTGGTGGGTAAGCAACCGCAGTTTTGATGTCTGCCGCGTATTCGGTCAGCATCACAAAGTTGAGGTTAACGACTTTCTTACGGGCGAAGCCGTCGAAATCAGCGTTAACAAATGCGCGAGTGATTTCACGCGCACGGTCAGCACGGAAGTTCATGAAAATCAGCGTATCGCCGTCTTCCATAGCTGCATCTGCCTGACCTTCGGCACGGATCACGGTCGCTTTGACGAATTCGTCGTTTTCGTCGCGGGCATAAGCAGCCTGCAGGCCTTCAACCGCCGTAGCGAACTGGAACTCGCCCTTTGCCAGCGTCATCAGATCGTAAGCCTGTTCTACGCGATCCCAACGGTTGTCGCGGTCCATGGCGTAGTAACGACCGATGATGGACGCTACGCGACCTTTGCCCAGGGCGGCAAATTTCTCTTCGAATTTCTGCAGGGAATGTTCAGCGCTGCGCGGCGGGGTATCACGACCATCAAGGAAAGCGTGCAGATAGATTTTTTCCGCACCGCGTTCAGCGGCCAGTTCTACCATCGCCATGATGTGATCTTCATGGCTGTGAACGCCGCCAGCAGAGAGCAGACCCATGATGTGTACCGCTTTTCCGGCATTTTTTGCCTGGTCGACCGCGTGGGTCAGCACCGGGTTAGCGAAGAAAGTACGTTCTTTGATTTCGACATCCAGACGGGTAAGGTCCTGATACACGATACGGCCCGCGCCCAGGTTGACGTGACCCACTTCGGAGTTGCCCATCTGGCGATCGGGCAGGCCGACTTCCAGACCAGACGCATCAATCAGGGTATGCGGACGTTTTGCCCACAGCGCATCCATTACCGGGGTTTTAGCACTAAAAATGGCGTTATCCTGGCTGTCTTCGCGATAGCCGTAGCCATCCAGAATCACCAGTACCATAGGTTTTTTAGAAACCGACATTGCGACAACCTCACACTCAATAGATAAAAAATAATTGCGTAATTTTACTACAGCTGAATCGATAAAGTAGCCCCCGAAGATCAAATAATGGGGGATCGCGTGCCAGGGGGAACACCGATTTACATTTTTTTTTCCGTAGCGCCCCGCAAAAATGCAATCCAATGCACGCTCTGGCTGTATTTGCGCCAACGCGCAGGTATACTCCTTTCCTGGTTTTTTTAATCACTGAGTCGGGAGTTGTTACCCCCCATGCAAGAAATTATGCAATTTGTTAGTCGCCACCCTGTCTTGAGTATCGCCTGGATTGCGTTACTGGCGGCTGTATTATTTACCACGTTTAAGAGCCTGACCTCAAAAGTGAAGGTGATTACTCGCGGCGAAGCTACACGTCTCATCAACAAAGAAGACGCCGTTGTTGTGGATTTACGCCAGCGCGACGACTTCCGCAAAGGCCATATAGCAGGCTCCACTAACCTGCTGCCGAGCGAAATCAAAGCCAACAATTTTGGCGAACTTGAAAAACACAAAAACAAACCTGTGATTGTGGTTGATGGTTCAGGCATGCAGTGCCAGGATTCAGCAACTGCGCTGATTAAAGCCGGTTTTGAGCAGGTATCCGTACTGAAAGACGGCGTAGCGGGCTGGAGTGGTGAGAATCTGCCACTGGTTCGCGGCAAGTAATTTACCCGTCTTCTTTCATGCCGCTGGGTAAAAAGAACACTGGAGATAAGTCATGGCCAATATTGAGATCTATACCAAAGCAACCTGCCCGTTTTGCCATCGCGCAAAAGCGCTGTTGAACAGCAAGGGTGTGAGTTTCCAGGAACTTCCGATTGACGGCGATGCCGTAAAGCGTGAAGAGATGATCAAACGCAGTGGCCGTACGACGGTTCCGCAGATTTTTATTGATGCACAGCACATTGGCGGTTGTGACGACTTGTATGCGTTGGATGCGCGTGGTGGACTGGATCCCCTGCTGCGATAAGGCGTACTGAAAGTATTTAAAGGACAACACTAAGGGTTTTCTAAACATGTCAGAACAAAATAACACTGAAATGGCTTTCCAGATCCAACGTATCTATACCAAGGATGTATCTTTCGAAGCGCCAAATGCACCGCATGTTTTCCAGAAAGATTGGCAGCCAGAGGTTAAACTTGATCTTGATACCGCATCTACCCAACTGGCAGATGACGTGTATGAAGTAGTGCTGCGTGTCACCGTAACGGCTTCTCTTGGCGAAGAAACGGCGTTCCTGTGTGAAGTTCAGCAGGGCGGTATTTTCTCCATCAGTGGTATCGAAGGGACTCAGATGGCGCATTGCCTGGGCGCATACTGCCCGAACATTCTGTTCCCGTATGCCCGCGAATGCATCACCAGCCTGGTTTCACGCGGTACGTTCCCGCAACTGAACCTTGCGCCGGTCAACTTTGATGCGCTGTTCATGAACTATTTACAGCAGCAGGCTGGCGAAGGTACTGAAGAACATCAGGATGCCTGATGAACCAAAGTAATGCTTCAATGACTGTGATTGGTGCCGGCTCGTACGGCACCGCTCTTGCCATTACCCTGGCAAGAAATGGCCATCAGGTTGTGCTGTGGGGCCATGATCCAAAACATATCGCGACCCTTGAGCATGATCGCTGCAACGTCGCGTTCCTCCCTGATGTGCCTTTTCCCGACACGCTGCGCCTGGAAAGTGATTTAGCCACTGCGCTGGCCGCCAGCCGTAATATTCTGGTGGTGGTGCCGAGCCACGTCTTTGGCGAAGTGCTGCGTAACATCAAACCGCTGATGCGTCCTGATGCGCGTCTGGTCTGGGCGACAAAAGGTCTGGAAGCGGAAACAGGGCGTCTGCTGCAGGATGTGGCGCGTGAAGCGCTGGGGGATTCTATTCCGCTGGCGGTCATCTCCGGCCCGACGTTCGCCAAAGAGCTGGCGGCGGGTATGCCGACGGCGATTTCTCTGGCCTCAACGGACGATACTTTCGCTGACGATCTCCAGCAGTTGCTGCACTGCGGCAAAAGCTTCCGCGTTTATAGCAACCCGGATTTCATTGGCGTGCAGCTTGGCGGCGCGGTGAAAAACGTCATTGCGATTGGTGCGGGGATGTCTGACGGCATCGGTTTTGGCGCAAATGCGCGAACCGCATTGATCACCCGTGGACTGACCGAAATGTCGCGTCTTGGCGCGGCGCTGGGTGCCGATCCTGCCACCTTTATGGGAATGGCGGGTTTAGGCGATCTGGTGCTGACCTGTACCGACAACCAGTCGCGCAACCGTCGATTTGGCATGATGCTCGGCCAGGGGATGGACGTGCAGGGTGCGCAGGACAAGATTGGTCAGGTGGTGGAAGGCTACCGCAATACGAAAGAAGTTCGTGAATTGGCGCACCGTTTTGGTGTTGAGATGCCAATAACCGAGGAAATTTATCAAGTATTGTATTGCGGAAAAAACGCGCGCGAGGCAGCATTAACGTTATTAGGCCGTGCGCGCAAGGACGAGCTGAGTCGCCACTAGCTGTAAGGAACTGTTGAATAATAACGACCCGACCCGCGAAGAACGGGTCGGTCGTTTTGCTACCTTCTGGAGTACGCAATGCCGTGTGAAGAACTGGATATCGTCTGGAAAAACATTAAAGCGGAAGCCCGGGCACTGGCGGAATGTGAGCCTATGCTGGCCAGTTTTTACCACGCAACGCTGCTCAAGCATGAAAACCTCGGCAGCGCGCTGAGCTATATGCTGGCGAATAAGCTCGCGTCTCCAATCATGCCTGCCATTGCGATTCGCGAAGTCGTGGAAGAGGCATACGCGGCCGATCCTGAAATGATTGCTTCGGCGGCTTGTGATATCCAGGCGGTACGCACGCGCGACCCGGCCGTCGACAAATATTCCACCCCACTTCTGTATCTGAAGGGCTTTCATGCGCTTCAGGCCTACCGCATCGGCCACTGGCTATGGCATCAGGGGCGTCAGGCGCTGGCAATCTTCCTGCAAAATCAGGTATCTGTTTCTTTCCAGGTAGATATTCATCCGGCGGCAAAAATTGGCCGTGGGATTATGCTCGATCACGCCACCGGTATTGTGGTGGGTGAAACCGCTGTAATTGAAAACGATGTCTCTATTTTGCAATCCGTTACGCTTGGCGGGACCGGTAAAGCGGGCGGCGATCGTCATCCAAAAATTCGTGAAGGGGTGATGATTGGCGCGGGCGCGAAAATTCTCGGCAACATTGAAGTCGGGCGCGGCGCAAAGATTGGCGCGGGTTCCGTCGTTTTACAACCCGTACCGCCACACACTACCGCCGCAGGCGTTCCGGCACGCATTGTCGGCAAACCTGACAGCGATAAGCCGTCCATGGATATGGATCAGCATTTCAACGGGATACATCATACGTTCGAGTACGGCGACGGCATCTGATTTCGAGCCATGCACGGTGGCGCTGCGTTTACTGGGCCTACGTGGTATTTGTAGGTCGGATAAGGCGTCAGCCGTCAGCCGCCATCCGACAAATCAACTACGCAATACCGCGCCAGGATATCCCAACTGGCGCCAGGCCTCATACACCACCACCGACACCGCATTTGACAGGTTCATGCTACGACTGTCCGGCATCATCGGAATACGAATTTTTTGTTCGGCCGGCAGAGCGTCGAGGATACTGGCTGGCAGACCGCGTGTTTCCGGGCCAAACATAAGATAATCCCCATCCTGATAACTTACCGCGCTGTGCGCTGGCGTACCTTTGGTGGTCAGGGCAAACAGACGCTGCGGGTTTTCTGCGGCGACGAAGGCGGCGTAATCAGGGTGGCGCAGCACGGCGGTAAATTCATGATAATCCAGCCCCGCACGACGCAGGCGCTTGTCGTCCCAGGTAAAGCCCATCGGCTCAATAATATGCAGACGAAAGCCGGTATTGGCGCAAAGACGGATAATATTGCCGGTATTTGGCGGGATTTCTGGTTCGAATAAAACGATGTTAAGCATACTGCCCCCTTAATAACGGGGGGCAGAATAGCAGAAAGAGCGGGTACTATGCGACGGTCAGCGCGTGCGGTTTATAGCGTTGCAGTTTGTAAATTGTCGCCGCAGCAGCGAGCAGCGCGGGAAGGCTAAGGAACATTAAGATACTATCAGCCTGCCATTGCAGGGAAAGCAGCTGGGCGCTCATCATCGTTCCGGCCACGCCGCCGAATCGGCCCACTCCCTGCATCCACGCAATACCCGTCGCGCGGCAGTGGGTAGGATAGAACGTCGCAGCCAGCGTCTGTAGCCCGGACTGCGCACCGTTCATGGTAATCCCCATCAGGAAGATCAGGGCGCCGAACAGGATGATATGGTTATGCTCAAAACCGAGGGCGAGGGCAAACAGCATCGTCAGGATAAAGCCGAGTGACACCACTTTATGTGCTTCCCAGCGATCCATTAACCAACCGGCCAGCAGGATCCCCGCCGTACCGCCGAAGGTAAACAGTGAGGTTAACCAGGCCGATTCCGCCAGTGGATAGCCCATGCCCAACATCAGGGTTGGCATCCAGCTCAGCAGTACGTAATAGATAACCAGCCCCATAAAGTAGGTCAGCCACAGCATCAGCGTGCCCGGCAGCCAGGGCATACTGAACAATTGCGCCACGCTGCCTTTTTTGACCGTAACCTTGTCTTCATCCAGATAAAACTGGGTGACCTGTTCCAGACTGCCCGACATAAAGCGTTGGGCAATACGTTTCACCTGCGCAACGCTTTTACCACGGTGCACCAAATACTTAACCGACTCCGGTAGGAACAGCACTAACAGCACAGTGAGCGTCAGCGGGGCGATTGCGCCAGCGAGCAGCACGCTGTGCCAGCCGTAGTTGGGGATCAGCCAGGAGGAGATGACGCCACCGCCCGCAGCCCCTAACGGAAAGCCGCAATACATGGTGTTTATTGCCATCGAACGGCAGCGTTTGGGCGCAAATTCTGACACAAGGGTAATGGCATTAGGCATTGCCGCGCCGAGTCCAAGCCCGGTGAGAAAGCGCCAGAAGGTCAACATATTCAGCGTCTGTGCATAGGCGGTGCCGAGACTGGCGAGACCAAAGAACAAACAGGAAAAGACCAGAACGCGCTTACGGCCCATCCGATCGGAAATCGGTCCGGCTAATAATGCGCCAAATGAGAGACCCAATAATGCGGCGCTTAAAACAGGCCCGAGATCCTGCTTCTGGATGCCCCAGTCGGCAGAGAGCGTGGGCGCAATATAACCCATCGCCGCGGTATCGAAGCCGTCAATGGCTAACACCAGAAAGCCCAGGACAATAATCACCCAATGAAAGCGTGAAAAAGGACTGTCGTCTATCGCCTGCTGGATATTCACTTTACCGGAATAAGCCATGTCACCCTCGCCCGTTATGATGGTTGTTATCTACCCGTCATACTTCAAGCTGCATGTGCGTTGGCTTTCCTCGCTCACCCCAGTCACGTACTTATGTACGCTCCTGAGATTCGCTGCGTTGCCGCCTTCCTGCAGCTCGAATTATTTGGGTATCTGTATAAAATGCCCTTGTATTAGCTTGTATATACATTTGGCAGGTGGATAAAAAGTTGTCAAATATATTGGTTGTAAATGTTAACTGGTCGTTATTTTTGCATAAAAAATGGCCGGACTGAGAACAGGCCGACCATGCAGAAAACACGATTTTTACGGGAGAGAGTGTTACGCAGCGCTACCCTGAGCCAGAGGCGCTAATGCAGCAGGCAGGCTCTTACCCAGCTCCTGTACCAGAGAATCGCGGCTGATTTCGTTAATCGATTTCGCACCGGTTAAGGTCATCGCCACCTTCATCTCTTTCTCGATTAGGTTCAACAGGTTCGCCACACCGGCCTGGCCGTGGGTGGCGAGCGCGTACAGATAAGCACGCCCCAGCAGCACGCTATCCGCACCCAGTGCAATCATGCGCACAACGTCCAGACCGTTACGGATCCCGCTGTCTGCCAGAATGGTGATGTCGCCTTTCACCGCATCGGCAATGGCGGGTAGCGCGCGAGCAGAAGACAGCACGCCATCTAACTGGCGGCCACCGTGGTTAGAAACGACAATGCCATCCGCGCCGAAACGGACGGCATCGCGGGCATCTTCCGGATCGAGGATCCCTTTGATCACCATCGGGCCGTCCCAGAATTCACGGATCCACTCGAGGTCTTTCCAGGAAATCGACGGATCGAAGTTATTCGCCAGCCAGCCAATGTAATCCTCAAGGCCGGTAGGTTTGCCAAGATAGGTTGAGATATTACCTAAGTCATGTGGGCGACCGTTCAGGCCCACGTCCCATGCCCACTGCGGATGGGTAACCGCTTGCCAGTAACGGCGCAGCGCGGCGTTGGGACCGCTCATCCCGGAATGGGCGTCACGGTAGCGTGCGCCAGGTGTTGGCATATCGACGGTAAAGACCAACGTAGAGCAGCCCGCCGCTTTGGCGCGTTCCAGGGCGTTACGCATAAAGCCACGATCGCGCAGAACATATAACTGGAACCACATCGGACGCTTGATGGTCGGAGCGACTTCTTCAATTGGACATACGGAAACCGTGGAAAGCGTAAACGGAATGCCTTTGGCGTCAGCGGCAGCGGCGGCTTGCACTTCGCCCCGGCGCGCATACATTCCGCACAGGCCGACAGGCGCGAGAGCCACGGGCATGGAGAGCGTTTCGTTGAACAGCTTTGTCTCGAGGCTCAGATCGGACATATTCTTCAGCACACGCTGGCGCAGCGCCACTTCCGACAGGTCTTCGACGTTGCGGCGCAGAGTGCGCTCTGCATACGCGCCGCCGTCAATGTAGTGGAACAAGAAAGGGGGCAAAATACGTTGGGCTGCGGCGCGATAGTCGCTGGCTGCTGAAATAATCATGTGTTGTTCTCCCTGCTATTCTCACCAGGGTCACCGGGCAGGCGGGTGATACGCGCCTGGCGGGCCTGATCTTCGTCAAATTGTTTAATCGTGGTGTGGACAAAGCTGAGGTGCGCCATCATGGCCTTACGCGCGCCATCAGCATCACCGGCGACAATGGCGTCCAGCACGGCCTGATGTTGTTCTGTAAGCTGTGAAAATACGGGCGGCACAAGATACATACGTTGGCGGCTCTGTTTTACCGAAGACTGCAATACGTCGAAGAAACCGCGCATGGTCTGTAACAGCACCACGTTATGCGAGGCTTCCGCAATGGCGAGATGAAAGCGCACGTCCGCCTGTGAGGCGAGATCTGGATCTTCGCTTTGCGTAGCCTCGAAACAGAGTCTGATCTTCTCTTTGTCGGCGCTGGTGGCCCGCATGGCTGCGTGCCAGGCGGTACTGGCTTCAATGGCGTGGCGGGCTTCCAGAATATCGAAGCTGTAATCAGGATCGTCCGCCAGCAGGGTTTTCAGCGGCTGAACGATGTTTTGTTCAGACCAGGCTTCATGCTGCCAGCGAACAAACGTCCCGCCGCCGCGACGGCTGATCAACACGCCTTCACTCACCAGCTTTGCTAACGCCTCGCGCAGCGAGTTGCGCGACACGCCGAGCTGTACGGCCAACTGGCGCTCAGCGGGCAACTTCATGCCCGCCTCCAGCTGTTGTTCTTCAATCAGCGCCCGCACACGAGAAGCGACTTCGTCGGACAGGCGTCTGGGCATCACTATCATGGAATCATCCAGGTTAAGACATAGGCCTGCAGGGTGGTAATCACTCCCACCATGCAGGTGAAAATCAGGCTATGTTTCACGGTAAAGCGGAACAGATCAGACTCTTTCCCCACTAATCCCACTGCCGCACAGGCGATAGCGATAGACTGTGGAGAGATCATCTTGCCGGTCACGCCGCCGGTGGTATTTGCCGCCACCATCAGCACATCCGAAACGCCGATTTGCTGAGCTGCGGTGGCCTGCAGGGCGGCAAACAGGGCGTTAGATGAGGTATCGGACCCGGTCAGGAATACCCCCAGCCAGCCGAGGAACGGCGAGAAGAAAGTAAACGCGCTGCCAGTGTGCGCCAGGGCCAACGCCAGGGTTGATGACAGCCCGGAGTAGTTAGAGATAAACGCGAATGCCAGCACCATCCCGATGGAATAGATTGGTAGCGCCAGATCTTTCAGCGTGTTGCCAAAGGTCTGCAGCGCAGCGGACGGCTTCATCTTCAGCCAGACGATAGACAGCAGAGCGGCAAACAGAATCGCGGTACCGGTCGCGGAGAACCAGTCAAATTTGTACACCGCCGCGTAGGCTGTGGCTTCGTGTACGACCGGTGGCATACGGGCTACCAGCTTGTCGAGGAACGGAACCGGAATATTGACCACCCAGTGGTACATCGCGCCACCCGGCGCAAACAGCGCTTTAAACGGCGGTATGCTCCACAGCGTGACGGTGGCGGTCAGGAACAGGAACGGGGACCAGGCGCGGATGATTTGCCCCGCAGTGTAGCGGGTGCGCGACAGGTCCATATCGACCTGCGAAGCGCCCATATCGCCGAAGCGGAAGATACGTACCGGCTGCCAGCGTTTCAGGAACAGCGTCAGACACACCAGTGAGACCAGCGAAGAGATGATGTCCGGCAGTTCCGGCCCGATAAAGTTCGAGCTGAGGTATTGGGCGATAGCAAACGAGCCGCCAGCGACCATTACCGCAGGCCAGGTTTCTTTCACGCCGCGCCAGCCATCCATAATCGCCATAATCCAGAACAGCACGATAATCGTCAGGAACGGCAACTGACGACCGACCATCTGGCCAATCTCAAAGCTGTCCAGTCCGGTAACCTGGCCGGCAACCAGAATCGGAATGCCCATTGCGCCAAAGGCGACTGGCGCGGTATTCACGATCAAGCACAGCCCGGCCGCGTACAGCGGGTTAAAGCCCAGACCCACCAGCAGCGCGGCGGTAATGGCGACCGGTGCGCCAAAGCCTGCCGCCCCCTCAAGGAATGCTCCAAAGGAGAAACCGACGATCAGCATTTGCAGACGCTGGTCTGGGGTAATGGAGAGTATTGATGAACGGATGATGTCGAACTGCCCGGTTTTTACCGAGATTTTATAAACGAATACTGCTGCGATGATTATCCAGGCAATCGGCCACAAACCATAAAAGAAGCCGTATACCACCGAGGCCAGAGCGTGATCGACCGGCATTTTGTAGAACAGTAGGGCGACAGCCAGAGCGATCACTACCGTCCATGACGCCGCAACATAGCCTTTCAGCTTGAGCTTAATCAGGGCGAAGAAAAAGAACAGGATTGGGAGCGATGCGATCAGACTGGAAAGCCAGATGTTACCGGCCGGATCGTAGTTCTGTTGCCAGAGATTCATTGCAGGTCTCCTGGGGGCCTTAGACATAATGAAATGAGTCTTTGCTCATCTCTTCGTCACATTATGTGTAAAAGTGGCCCTGCCAATATTGTTGTGTAGGGGTAATGACAATGAATGGTTAATCAGATGTTATTTATTGGCAACGGTATTGTACGCGAATTTTAATGAAATGTGAGGTGATGGTAGGATCTGGTTATAATTGGTAGGGCCAATTGGCGGGGCAGGAAAGACCGGGCAAACGGATGTTGCCCGGCAGGAGATCAGAACTCGGTTTTTGCAAAGCCTGTCATCTCTTTCAGGCCCATTTCACGGCCAAGTTCGGTCATCGGGTGGACGACAATCAGGCCACGTACGCTTTTCTTCAGCTTGCCCATGTCGGCCTGTTCTTTTTTGCTAATGGCACGGCGGAAGGGAAGTTTCGTTAGCTTTTGCGCTTCTTTGCTCAGCTTCTGGCCGTGGACTTCACGCAGGCGCGCGATCTCGGTTTCCAGGGTTTCTTTCTCTTTTTCCAGCTCGGCATATTTGTCTGCTGCTTCAACCAGCGACAGGTCAGCCTGCTGATGGCGGATAGCGTCCAGACGATCGCTCAGGCGTTTAATTTCGTTTTTTTCGACTTCTTTCATAGGATAGCTTCTGATAAAAATAGAATGTATATCCTATAGTATGCGCGCAGAGCGGGATTCTTCACAACAAATCGAAGATAAATAATCAAATGCCGCAAGTATTAATCAGCTAATGATAATATTACGCTTTTGATTGATAAGGAATTTTAAGCAATAAGATCGGCCATGGCGCTTTCTGTTGGCGGGTTGATAGCGAAGCACGTTTTCCTCAATATAATCGCCCAACCGATCCTAAACTTAAATGATCAACCGCGCAGGCTAAGCGTGGTTAATACATGGAGGAGGGAAGATTATGGCGAAAATAGGTGAGAATGTTTCGGTCCTTATTGATAAGACTGTTGATTTCATGGCCTCAAGCCAGGCTTTTCGCGAGTATCTGAATAAAACACCGCCGCGCAACGTTGTCCCTTCTGAAATACCGCAGGAGAATGCGCAGCTGTATCTGCAACGTCTGGCGTACTATCGACAGCTGTATCGACCGCAGCAGGAAGAGAAATAAGCCTGCATGGACTTATTTTTGAAAGGCTTTTTTTAAGCTGATTTTAGAAATCAGCTCGGTCAGGGAAAGTACCATCGTGGAGCGTACCATTTGCTGGTAGCGCTGGATCTGCATGGCGTGCAAACCTGAGTCTGAGGTATCAAACTGTGGCGGCGGCGGGAGTGCCGTCACGCAGTGAAGCTCGCCAAACGGCCCGAGAATCTCGTCGTCGGTAAACGCATATTCATTGCCGTCGTGATTCAGCTCTTCCCGCAGCGCCATCAGAAGCTCCGCATCTTCATACTCCGGGCGGCTGAGTACGCCCAGACCATAGATTAGCTTCAAACGAACCGAAAGATCGCCTAATGGACCGTCGCCGTCGAGCAACGGTTCTACGGCATATTTCACCGCATAGTCATCTTTGCGAAATACCTGAAGCACAAGGATATTCACCGCCTCAGTGAGCAGTTCTACGGCGGTGATGAGGAAGCTGCGTACGGTTTTGCCAGCATTCAGACGCTCAAGCACACGATTTTCAAAGGCCTGCGTTTGTTCCATTATTGCCTGCATATCTGACAATCTGTCATTCGGGCGCAGGCTGACCTGCGCCACATTCTCTATCATTTGGTCGCGTTATATGCGTTAACCGCCTCCGCCACCACATCACTGTTGGCATCCAGACCGGATACCTGCGCCAGCGCGGCCTGTGGACCTTTTTCGTCAATCAGCGCGGCCAGTTCCTGTGCCTGCGGATCTTCTTCACTGCGATAGTGCATTGCAGCAGCAATACCGGTAACCAGATTAACGTGCGGCAAACCATACTCCAGCGTGCCCAGCAGCGGTTTAATCAGGCGGTCGCCCGCGCTCAGTTTACGCAGCGGCTGACGTCCTACGCGCTCAACATCATCTTTCAGATACGGGTTTTCAAAACGACCGAGGATTTTCTGAATGTATGCTGCATGTTTAGCTGCATCAAAGCCATAGCGTTTGATCAGTACCGCGCCGCTCTCTTCCATCGCACCTTTGACCACTGCGCGGATTTTCTCGTCGAGAATCGCGTCACGGATGGTCTGATGACCGGTCAATTTTCCGAGGTACGCGGTTATAGCATGCCCGGTGTTCAGCGTGAAGAGTTTACGTTCGACAAATGCCATCAGGTTATCAGTTAATTCCATTCCCGGGATGTTTGGCAGCTCGCCTTTGAACTGCGTTTGGTCGACAATCCACTCGCTGAATGTTTCAACGGTAACTTCCAGCGGATCGTTGGTCGCAGAAGCAGATGGCGGCACGATGCGATCCACGGCGGAATCGACAAAGCCAACATGTTCTTCAACCCAGCCTTTGTCTTCATCTGCCAGCGCGTTCATGACGTGGCCTTTCAGCTGTGTGGTTCCGCGCACCATGTTTTCACAGGCAATGATATTCAACGGGGTAGAGATGCCCTGCGCTTTGCGTTTTACCAGCCCTTTAGCGATGGCCGGAGCGATACGCTCAAGCACAACCGGACCCACGGCAGTGGTGATTAAATCAACGTGGGCAATCAGGTCGACGACATCATCGCCGATGCTGCTGACGGCGTTGACGCCGGAAACGGTATCAACCTGCTCGTTTTCACCTACAACATGAACCTGATAGCTATGACGGGCATTCAGGGCATCGAGCACGACCTGGTTTACATCCGCAAACGTCAGCTGTATCCCCGCGTCCGCCAGCAGTTTGCCGATAAAGCCACGACCGATATTACCTGCGCCAAAATGTAATGCTTTCATAGTATTAACCTTCATTAATGTTTTTACCCAAGAGGGCTGGGGTGAGGCTTTTCCCTCAACCTAACCCTCTCCACAAGGGAGAGGATATCGCCTTCATATTTCGAACTGCAGATGCGTTGGCTCTCCTCGCTCACCCCAGTCACGTACTTATGTACGCTCCTGGGGATTCACTGTGTTGCCGCCTTCCTGCAGCTCGAACTATTTTGGGGATACTTAACTGTTAAGCTTTTTTACCTGCCAGCAGTTCCAGAACTTCATCCACGCTGGTGGTATGGGCCAGACGTTCGATCACGGATTCATCATCCAGCGCGTTGGTCAGGCTGGTGATGACCTGGATGTGCTCATTGTTACGTGCGGCGATACCAATGACCAGACGGGCAATATCGTCTTCTTCTTCACCGAAGCGTACGCCTTCCGGGTACTGGCAGAACACCACGCCGGTTTTCAGCACGCGATCTTTGGCTTCTACCGTACCGTGCGGTACTGCGATGGATTCACCGAGGTAAGTCGGCGTCAGTTTTTCGCGGTCCAGCATGGCATCGACGTATTCCGGCTCAACATAGCCGCCTTTCACCAGTTGTTCACCGGCAAAGCGAATCGCTTCTTCTTTGTTAGAGGCTTTCCGGCCAAGGAAGATATTTTCCGCACCCAGCTTGAACAGGTGGGTATCACCCTCATCAAAGCTGTCTTTCAGATGATCGCGGACTTTCTCTTCGTTCACGTTGTGGCGCTGTGCAGCGACCAGACGTTCGGTCAGGCTGGTATACAGACCGCTGTCGAGGAAGTTAGTCAGCGAGATGTGCTGTGCCTGAGGCACCTGACGCATCGCACGTTCGGTCAGGTCACGGTGGGTAATGACCAGATCCACATCCGGCGGCAGATTGTTAATCGCGCTGTTGGTGACGGAAATCTGAGACAGACCCGCATCCTGCACTTTCTTACGCAATACGCCTGCGCCCATGGCGCTGGAACCCATACCGGCATCGCAAGCCACGATGATTTTACGTACATGGCTCAGGTCGTTGGTTACGTCGCCAGCCGCCAGCGGAGATGCGCCTTTAGATTCCGCTTTCATGTCCTGCATACGACGGGTCGCCGCATCAATATCGTCTTCTTCTTTCACTTTGCTGGTTTTCAGCAGAATGGCTGAGACCACAAAGGAGACCGCCATGGCGGCACAGATAGCGGCGATGTTAGCGAAGTAAGCCCCCTTCGGCGTCATCGCCAGTACGGCCAGGATAGAACCCGGAGAAGCCGGAGAAACCAGACCGCCGTTCAGGATGGTCAGGGTGAATACGCCAGTCATACCGCCAAGGATAACGGCCAGGATCAGACGTGGGTTCATCAGCACGTACGGGAAGTAAATTTCGTGGATACCACCCAAGAAGTGGATGATAGCCGCGCCGCCCGCAGACTGCTTAGCGCTGCCGCGACCAAAGAACATGTACGCCAGCAGGACGCCCATACCCGGACCTGGGTTAGCTTCAATCAGGAAGAAGATGGATTTGCCCATCTCATGGGACTGCTGAATACCCAGCGGTGAGAAAATACCGTGGTTGATGGCGTTGTTGAGGAACAGGATTTTTGCCGGTTCAACGAAGATAGACGCCAGCGGCAGCATGTCATGGACAACCATGAAGTTAACGCCTGCCGCCAGAATTTTGGACAGACCTTCAACCAATGGGCCAATGCCGAGGAAAGCCAGGATGGCGAGGATCATACCGATGATGCCTGCGGAGAAGTTATTCACCAGCATCTCAAAACCGGATTTGATCTTACCGTCTACCCAGTTATCGAATTTCTTGATGCAGTAGCCGCCCAGCGGGCCTGCGATCATGGAGCCAAGGAACATCGGCATATCCGCACCGACGATAACGCCCATGGTGGTGATAGCACCAACCACGCCGCCACGCTCACCGCCTACCAACTTACCACCGGTATAACCGATCAGCAGCGGCAGCAGATAGGTGATCATCGGACCGACCAGCTTCGCCAGCGTTTCGTTCGGCAACCACCCTGTCGGAATAAATAATGCGGTGATAATACCCCACGCGATAAACGCGCCGATATTTGGCATCACCATATTGCTGAGGAATCGACCAAAGCTTTGCACCTTGATCTTAATATCGGATGACATAAAAACACCCCTTCTTATGTTTGCTATCGCGCAGGCTGAAAGCCCGAGGTTTGTTAATGTAGCGGCAGGAGGTAGCCGGACCCTGTAGATACTGCGAAATCTGGCACTGAATCGTTCAACTGTCCAGTCGACGGCCTTTTATGTGATGTTTGTCACGTAAATATAGGGTGTGTGGCGCTAGTTAATGTGACTCCAATCACAAAACACCGGTACAAAAAAACATCACAGCGCAAGAAATCGCTAAAAATGGCGGTTAAATGTGAACTTGTTCACGTTTTTGTATTTGCTGTTTGTTGGATTTTTGTGATGTGATTCACAAAGTATTTTTGTCTCGGTTTAACCAAATGTGATCTGCGACGGGTTCTGGAACTCACATTTTTCTTGCCAAATAAAGCAACTTAAAACCAGAAAAAATATTTTTTTTATGGTATGGCGAAAACCGCAAACTGCAGTTATGTTCAAAGCATCAGCCAGGATGCATACGGCTGCCGGCATAAAAAAACTCTAATTAGCGTGAATTCGAGGCAGGTATGTTTCTAAATTATTTCGCGTTAGGCGTGCTGATCTTCGTTTTTCTGGTTCTGTTTTACGGAATCATCGCCATCCATGACATTCCCTATAACATCGCTAAAAAGCGCAACCATCCCCACGCCGATGCTATCCACACGGCAGGGTGGGTAAGTCTTTTTACGTTGCATGTTATTTGGCCGTTCCTGTGGATTTGGGCCACGCTCTACCAGCCCGAAAAGGGGTGGGGAATGCAGTCGCACATCACGCCGACCGGAAAGGAACCTGACCCTGAGATAGCCGTGCTGGCAGCGCGCATCGCCCAGTTGGAAAAAAAGCTGGATGGGGAAAAAAGAATCGATAACTCCACCTTTCCGGAGATTTAATCATGGATTTGTTAATTGTCCTGACTTATGTGGCATTCGCCTGGGCCATCTTTAAAATATTCCGTATTCCGGTAAACCAGTGGACGCTTGCCACCGCAGCATTAGGTGGGGTGTTTATTGTTGCGGGACTCATCTTATTAATGAACTATAACCATCCATATACCTTTACGGCGCAAAAAGCGGTTATTTCAATTCCCGTCACCCCACAGGTCACAGGAATTGTTAGTGAGGTGACAGATAAAAATAATCAGCTGATTAAAAAAGGCGAAGTGTTATTTAAACTCGATCCTGTGCGTTATCAGGCGCGGGTTGACAGACTCCAGGCTGACCTGGTCACCGCGACCCACAATATCGACAATTTGAAAGCGCAACTGTTGGAAGCGGTCGCGAATACCACTCGCGTGTCTGCGGAACGTGACCGCCTGTATAAAGATTATCAGCGTTATTTGAAGGGTAGTCAGGCGAAGGTTAACCCGTTTTCCGAAAGTGATATCGACAATGCCCGCCAGAACTATCTGGCTCAGGATGCGCTGGTGAAAGGCTCAGTAGCGGAACAGACCCAGATTCAGAGCCAGTTAGACAGTATGGTCAATGGTGAGCAATCCCAGGTCGCCTCCCTGCGCGCCCAGCTTGCCGAAGCCAAATATAATCTTGAGCAGACCGTTGTGCGTGCGCCCAGCAACGGTTACGTGACGCAGGTGCTTATTCGCCCGGGGACTTACGCCGCCGCGTTGCCTCTGCGACCAGTTATGGTATTTATTCCTGAACAAAAACGGCTAATCGTGGCGCAATTTCGCCAGAACTCACTGCTGCGTCTTGAGCCGGGCGATGAAGCCGAAGTGGTATTCAACGCGCTGCCAGGCCAGGTGTTCAGCGGCAAACTAACCAGTATCCTTCCCGTTGTGCCGGGAGGTTCTTATCAGGCGCAGGGGGCATTACAGTCCTTAACGGTGGTGCCGGGGACCGATGGCGTATTGGCAACCATTGAACTGGATCCGAATGCCGATGTGGAGGCGCTGCCGGACGGTATCTATGCCCAGGTGGCGGTCTATTCCGACCATTTCGCCCACGTGTCGGTGATGCGTAAAGTGCTGCTGCGCATGACCAGCTGGATGCATTATCTTTATTTGGATCATTGAGAACGTCATCACCTGCCATTTGCGCTGTCCTGAGCCATACTGATATTTTTGTTGGCAAAAAGGACCCGGCATGAAACTCATTGGCAGCTATACCAGCCCTTTTGTGCGTAAAATTTCTATTCTGTTACTGGAAAAGGGCATCACCTTCGAATTTGTAAATGAACTCCCCTACAACGCGGATAGCGGCGTGGCGCGCTATAACCCGTTAGGAAAAGTGCCCGCGCTGGTTACTGATGAGGGTGAGTATTGGTTTGATTCTCCAATCATCGCGGAATACATAGAGCTGCTGGATATTGCGCCAGCTATGTTGCCGCGTGAACCGCTGGCGGCGCTGAAGGTACGGCAGTTGGAGGCGCTGGCAGACGGCATTATGGATGCCGGTTTAGTCTCGGTACGCGAACAGGCTCGCCCCGCCGCACAGCAGTCAGAAACAGAGTTGTTACGCCAGCGGGAGAAGATCACCCGCAGTCTGGATGTGCTGGAAGGCTATCTGGCGGACGGTACGCTGAAAACTGATACGGTTAACCTGGCCACCATTGCGATTGCCTGCGCTGTCGGCTATCTCAATTTCCGTCGGGTCGCGCCCGGCTGGTGTGTGGACCGCCCGCGTCTGGTCAAACTGGTGGAAACGCTCTTTCAACGCGAAAGTTTTGCCCGTACGGAACCGCCAAAGGCTTGATACACGTTATGTCCGCCTGAGCAAAGTCACGATACAATCCTTCCTATATCGATAGCCCTCTCCGCGGTGGAGAGGGCCACCAACAGCCAGGCCCTTTCATGACAACCGACATGCGTTCACTCTACAGCCAGCTTCCTGCTATCGATCGTCTATTGCGCGATAGCGCTTTCTCCGCCTTACGTGAATCCAACGGTCATACCCGGGTAGTTGACCTGCTGCGTCACATGCTCGACGAAGCCAGAGAAGCCATTCGCGACGCCCACGCGCTCCCGGCATGGTGTGAGGACTGGGCGCAAGAAGCCAGAGCCCGGCTGGAACGTGAATCGCAAAGCGCGTTGCGTCCAGTGATTAATCTGACCGGAACGGTGCTGCATACTAACCTGGGTCGTGCGTCGCAGGCCGAGGAAGCCATCGATGCGGTGGTGCAGGCGATGCGCACGCCGGTGACGCTGGAATACAGCCTGGATGATGCCGGGCGCGGACATCGGGATCGGGCGTTGGCGGATTTACTCTGTCGCCTGACGGGGGCCGAAGACGCTTGTATCGTGAATAACAATGCGGCAGCGGTTCTGCTGATGCTGGCCGCCACGGCTAACGGCAAAGAGGTGGTCGTTTCGCGCGGTGAGCTGGTGGAAATTGGCGGCGCGTTTCGTATTCCTGATGTGATGTGTCAGGCCGGATGTACGCTACGCGAAGTGGGGACCACCAACCGCACCCACGCGAAAGATTACCGCCAGGCGGTGAATGAAAATACCGGCCTGCTGATGAAGGTGCACACCAGTAATTACAGCATCGAAGGCTTTACGAAGTCGGTGGATGAGGCTGAGCTGGCCGCCATTGGCCGGGAGCTGGATGTTCCGGTGGTGGCGGATCTCGGCAGCGGTTCACTGGTCGATCTCAGTCAGTATGGTTTGCCGCAGGAGCCGATGCCGCAGCAACTGATTGCCGCAGGCGTGAGTCTGGTGAGCTTCTCTGGCGACAAACTGCTGGGGGGGCCGCAGGCCGGAATTATCGTTGGTAAAAAAGAGATGATCGCTCGCCTACAGAGCCATCCGCTGAAACGTGCGTTACGGGCAGATAAAATGACGCTGGCGGCGCTGGAAGCAACGCTGCGTCTGTATCTGCACCCGGAAGCGCTGGCGGCGAAGTTGCCGACGTTACGCCAGCTCACCCGCTCGCAAGAGGCGATTTACGCGCAGGCCCAGCAATTACAGGCGCAGCTTGCCGATCGTTACAGCGACGAGTTTGCTTTGAATGTGATGCCTTGCCTGTCGCAGATTGGTAGCGGTTCGTTACCCGTTGACAGGTTACCCAGCGCGGCATTGACCTTTACCCCGCATGACGGGCGCGGTAGCCGCCTCGACGCACTGGCCGCCCGCTGGCGTGCGCTGCCCGTGCCGATCATTGGGCGAATTTATGATGGCCGCATGTGGCTGGATCTGCGCTGCCTTGAAGACGAGACCCGGTTTATGGAGATGATGCTGAAATGATTATTGCAACCGCCGGACACGTTGACCACGGAAAAACAACGTTATTACAGGCAATTACGGGCGTGAATGCCGACCGTCTGCCGGAGGAAAAAAAGCGTGGCATGACCATCGATCTCGGCTATGCCTACTGGCCGCAGCCGGATGGGCAGGTGTTGGGGTTTATTGATGTTCCCGGACACGAAAAGTTTTTGTCCAACATGCTGGCGGGTGTAGGCGGTATCGACCACGCGCTGCTGGTCGTCGCCTGTGATGACGGCGTGATGGCGCAAACGCGTGAACATTTGCAAATTCTGCAACTGACGGGCAATCCGCAAATCACCGTGGCGCTTACAAAAGCCGATCGCGTGGATGAGGAACGCATCAATACGGTGCGTGAAGAGGTACGCACCACGCTGGAAAACTATGGTTTTGCCGATGCGGCTCTGTTTGTGACTGCCGCCAGTGAAGGCCGTGGGATCGAAGAACTGCGCGACCATTTATTGCAATTAACCTCACGCGAGCATGCCCGCGATCACAGCTTCCGCCTGGCGATTGACCGTGCTTTTACGGTCAAGGGCGCAGGGCTGGTGGTGACCGGGACGGCGCTCAGCGGTGAAGTGAATGTCGGGGATACGCTGTGGCTGACGGGCGTCAACAAGCCAATGCGCGTACGTAGCCTGCATGCGCAAAACCAGGCCACTGAGCATGCTCATGCCGGGCAGCGTATTGCGCTGAATATTGCCGGTGATGCGCAAAAAGAAGAGCTTAACCGCGGCGACTGGCTGCTTTCCGATGTCCCGCCAGAGGCTTTTAACCGCGTGATTGTCTCTTTAGAACATGCCGCGCCGCTGACGCAGTGGCAACCGCTGCATATTCACCACGCGGCCAGCCATGTCACCGGGCGCATCTCACTGCTTGAAGGAACGCTGGCGGAACTGGTGTTTGATACACCGTTGTGGCTCGCCGATAACGACCGCCTGGTGCTGCGCGATATTTCTGCCCGCACGACGCTGGCTGGCGCACGCGTCGTCACGCTCAACCCACCGCGCCGCGGAAAGCGTAAACCGGAATATCTGCAGTGGCTGTCGGCGCTCGAAAATGCACGCAGCGACGGCGACGCCCTGGCGCTGCATCTGACGCGTGGGGCGGTGAATATTCCTGACTTTGCCTGGGCGCGCCAGCTCAACGGCAATGGGATGCGCCCGTTGATTGAGCAACATGGTTTTATTCAGGCGGGGTACAGCCTGTTGAATGCGCCCGTTGCCGCGCGCTGGCAGCGAAAAGTCCTCGATACGCTGGCGACCTATCACGAACAGCACCGTGATGAGCCAGGGCCAGGGCGCGAACGCCTGCGTCGTATGGCGTTGCCGATGGAAGATGAAGCGCTGGTATTGCTGCTGATTGAAAAGATGCGCGAGAGCGGCGCTATCCATAGCCATCACGGTTGGCTGCATTTGCCGGATCACAAGGCGGGTTTCAGCGATGAACAGCAGGCTATCTGGCAAAAAGCAGAACCGCTTTTTGGCGATGAGCCGTGGTGGGTGCGCGACCTGGCAAAACAAACGGGAACGGATGAGCAAATGATGCGCGTGGCATTACGACAAGCGGCGCAGCAAGGCATTATTACTGCGATCGTGAAAGATCGTTATTACCGTAACGATCGGATTGTGGCCTTCGCCAACATGATCCGCGAACTGGATCAGGAGAAAGGATCGACCTGCGCCGCCGATTTTCGCGACAGGCTTAATGTGGGGCGTAAATTAGCTATCCAGATTCTGGAATATTTTGACCGGATTGGTTTTACGCGTCGTCGCGGAAATGATCATTTATTACGCGATGCATTACTGTTTCCTGAAAAATAATGAAACAATTAATTCAGAAATCAAATGAATTAATACAATATATATATTGATTGAAATCAGCACATTAGATTATGAACCTAATGTGCTTTTTTATTCTGAATGTTATTAAAATAACAACCTCGATCATATTTTGTTGGAAATTTCACACGTATGCTTCCTGACTCTTTTGAGTAATTAAGGATCGTACAATGGCTGCTTCAACATTTTTTATTCCTTCCGTGAATGTAATCGGCGCTGATTCATTAAAAGATGCGATGAAAACCATGGCTGAATATGGTTTTCGCCGCACGCTAATTGTCACGGATGCCATGTTGACCAAATTAGGTATGGCTGGTGAGATTCAAAAGGCATTACAGGAACATGGTATTTTCAGCGTAATTTACGATGGTACGCATCCTAACCCCACGACCAGCAACGTTGCTGCTGGCCTGCAAATGCTGAAAGAAAACGACTGTGATAGCGTTATTTCTCTCGGCGGTGGTTCGCCACACGATTGTGCGAAAGGCATCGCGCTGGTGGCCGCTAACGGTGGCTATATCGGTGATTACGAAGGCGTTGACCGCTCTGCAAAACCGCAGTTGCCGATGATTGCCATTAACACCACGGCGGGTACAGCATCTGAAATGACCCGTTTCTGCATCATTACCGATGAAGAACGCCATATTAAAATGGCGATTGTCGACAAGCACGTCACTCCGCTGCTGTCGGTCAATGACTCCTCGCTGATGGTCGGTATGCCGAAATCTCTGACGGCGGCCACCGGTATGGATGCGTTGACCCACGCTATCGAAGCCTACGTTTCTATTGCTGCGACCCCGATTACCGATGCGTGTGCGCTGAAAGCGGTCACCATGATTGCGGAAAACCTGCCAGTTGCCGTTGAAGATGGCAGCAATGCTCAGGCGCGTGAAGCCATGGCTTATGCGCAATTCCTTGCAGGTATGGCATTTAACAACGCCTCTTTGGGTTA
Source organism: Citrobacter sp. wls706 (assembly GCF_005281305.1). NCBI lineage: Bacteria > Pseudomonadati > Pseudomonadota > Gammaproteobacteria > Enterobacterales > Enterobacteriaceae > Citrobacter > Citrobacter sp. wls706. Next base: position 195,171 of record NZ_SZXG01000040.1, read on the forward strand.
CGTGCACGCCATGGCGCACCAGTTGGGTGGCTTCTACGATCTGCCACACGGTGTATGTAACGCCGTGCTGCTGCCGCATGTGCAGGTTTTCAACAGCAAAGTTGCTGCCGCTCGTCTGCGTGATTGCGCGACTGCGATGGGCGTTAACGTTGCTGGACTGAGTGCAGAGCAAGGGGCGGAAGCCTGTATCGCGGCGATCCGTGAACTGGCGCAGAAAGTGAATATTCCGGCCGGGTTGCGTGAGCTGAACGTGAAGGAAGAAGATTTTGCTGTTCTGGCGACCAATGCCCTGAAAGATGCCTGTGGTTTCACTAATCCGATTCAGGCGACACATGAAGAAATCATGGCGATTTATCGTGCTGCGATGTAATTCGTGATACCTGTCGTAAAGCAGTAAAAGGCTGGCGAATTATTCGCCAGCCCCGTCTACCCTTGTAGTACCCCTACAGCAAGGAGACGGTCATGACCAATAACCCCCCTTCAACGCGTATTTATCCCGGCGAGTATGGTTACCCTCTGAAGTTAAAAGCCCGATACGATAACTTTATCGGCGGAGACTGGGTCGCGCCGGTGGACGGCGAGTATTACCAAAACCTGACGCCGGTCACCGGGCAATTGCTGTGCGAAGTGGCCTCTTCCGGTAAGAAGGATATCGATCTGGCACTGGATGCCGCGCACAAAATAAAAGATAAATGGGCGCAAACATCCGTACAGGACAGAGCGGCGATTCTGTTCAAAATCGCCGATCGTATGGAACAAAACCTGGAGCTGCTGGCGACGGCAGAAACCTGGGATAACGGTAAGCCCATCCGTGAAACCAGCGCGGCAGACGTGCCGCTGGCGATTGACCATTTCCGCTATTTCGCCTCCTGTATTCGTGCGCAGGAAGGGGGGATCAGCGAGGTTGATAGTGAGACCGTGGCTTATCATTTCCATGAGCCTCTTGGCGTGGTCGGGCAAATTATCCCGTGGAACTTCCCGCTGCTAATGGCCAGTTGGAAGATGGCGCCCGCGCTGGCGGCGGGTAACTGCGTGGTGCTTAAACCTGCGCGCCTGACGCCGCTGTCTGTGCTGCTGCTGATGGAGGTCATCGGCGATCTGCTCCCGCCTGGTGTCGTGAACGTGGTAAACGGCGCGGGTGGGGAAATCGGTGAGTATCTGGCGACGTCTAAACGTATCGCAAAAGTGGCGTTTACCGGCTCAACGGAAGTCGGCCAGCAGATCATGCAGTATGCCACGCAGAACATTATTCCCGTCACGCTGGAGCTGGGTGGGAAATCGCCCAATATCTTCTTCGCGGACGTGATGGATGAAGAAGATGCGTTCTTTGACAAAGCGCTGGAAGGCTTTGCGCTATTTGCCTTTAACCAGGGCGAAGTGTGTACCTGTCCGAGCCGCGCGCTGGTGCAGGAATCCATTTACGAACGCTTTATGGAAAGAGCCATCCGCCGGGTGGAGAGTATCCGTAGCGGCAACCCGTTAGACAGCGTGACGCAAATGGGGGCGCAGGTTTCACATGGTCAACTGGAAACCATCCTGAATTACATCGATATTGGTAAGAAAGAAGGGGCGGATGTCCTGACCGGTGGACGGCGTAAGCAGCTGGATGGTGAGTTAAAGGAGGGTTACTACCTCGAACCGACCATTCTGTTTGGCAAGAACAACATGCGGGTTTTCCAGGAGGAGATCTTCGGCCCGGTACTGGCTGTTACGACCTTTAAAACTATGGACGAAGCGCTGGAAATTGCCAATGACACCCAATATGGACTTGGCGCTGGCGTCTGGAGCCGTAACGGAAATCTCGCGTACAAGATGGGCCGCGGGATTCAGGCGGGGCGTGTCTGGACCAACTGCTACCATGCTTATCCGGCACATGCGGCGTTCGGCGGCTATAAGCAGTCGGGCATTGGGCGCGAGACACACAAAATGATGCTTGAGCACTATCAGCAAACCAAATGCCTGTTGGTGAGCTACTCGGATAAACCGCTGGGGCTGTTTTAATATCCCGTCACTTACTGCCCGGTCGCATTTAGCGTACCGGGCATCAAGTTATGTCCTGCAGCTTAAAGTATGAAAAATATACCCTATGGATTTCGTGTTGCTTCGAGGCGGTAAGAGAGGGAATCCCCAGGAGCTTACTCCGGTAAGTGACTGGGGTGAACGTACGCAGCCAACAAAGAAGCAGTTCGAAAGACGACGGGTATATAGAAAGTCATATATCGTTATATAAATAACCCCATTGCATCCAATCTGGTCATTCCACTACTATTATCAACTCTATTTTTTAAATAAATAGCAGCCAAGTTCTTTAATTTAAATCCCTGAGGCAAATATGTTCCTTGATTATTTTGCATTAGGAGTGCTTATTTTTGTATTCCTGGTCATTTTTTACGGGATTATTATTCTGCATGATATTCCCTATCTTATTGCAAAGAAACGTAACCATCCTCATGCCGACGCTATACATGTTGCGGGCTGGGTTAGCTTGTTTACCTTACATGTTATTTGGCCCTTTTTATGGATCTGGGCAACGCTTTATCGCCCGGAGCGCGGGTGGGGTATGCAGAGCGCGGATTCTTCCCTGATCCAGCTTCAGGCGCGGGTTGCCGATCTGGAAAAGAAACTGGGTGAGGTTAAGACCTCTCCGGCGGAGTAATATCGATGGATTTACTGATTGTTCTGACCTATGTGGCATGCGCATGGTCGATATTTAAAATTTTTAAAATTCCTGTAAATAAATGGACGGTACCCACTGCGGCATTGGGTGGTATTTTCATTGTTTGCGGACTTATATTACTGATGAATTATAACCATCCGTATACCTTTAAGGCGCAAAAAGCGGTAATTTCTATTCCCGTGGTGCCGCAGGTCACGGGTGTTGTAACGGAAGTGACGGATAAGAAGAATACGCTGATCAAAAAAGGCGAAGTTCTGTTTAAACTTAATCCAGGACGTTATCAGGCGCGGGTTGATCGTCTGAAAGCCGACATTGTCACCGCTCAGCATAAAGAGCAGGCACTGGTTGCGCAGCTAGACGAAATGAAAGCTAATACGCAGCGGGCAAAGGCGACGCGTGACAAGCTGGCAAAAGATTACCAGCGCTATGCGCAGGGGAGTCAGGCGAAGGTCAACCCTTTTTCTGAACGCGATATCGATGCGGCTCGTCAAAACTATCTGGCGCAGGAAGCATCGGTGAAATCGTCTATTGCGGAGCAACAGCAAATCCAGAGCCAGTTAGACAGCCTGGTACTGGGTGAAAATTCGCAAATTGCCAGCCTGAAGGCACAACTCGCCGAAGCGGAGTTTAACCTTGACCAGACCGTGGTTCGTGCGCCCAGCGATGGTTACGTTACGCAGGTGCTGATGCGCCCCGGAACCTATGCCGCCGCGCTGCCTATGCGTCCGGTGATGGTGTTTATCCCGGAACAGAAACGGCAAATTATCGCCCAGTTCCGTCAAAACTCGCTGCTGCGACTGGAGCCAGGCGATGAAGCAGAAGTGGTGTTTAACGCCCTGCCGGGGAAGGTATTTAGCGGCAAACTGGCTGCTATCAGCCCGGCTGTACCGGGTGGTACATACCAGTCGAACGGGGCGTTGCAATCATTAAACTCTACGCCCGGTTCAGAAGGGGTGATCGCCACGATTGAACTGAACGACAATGCGGACGTGAGCGCGTTACCTGATGGGATTTACGCCCAGGTCGCCGTTTACTCTGACCACTTCGAACATGTGTCAATCATGCGCAAAGTCTTGTTGCGGATGACCAGTTGGGTGCATTACCTGTATCTCGACCACTAGGTGCAGGCTATTTTGCTTACTCAGACAGCTGTAGCGTCTGAGTAAGCTGCTGACGTATCTCCGCTAACATTGCGTCGAGAATAAACTGTACACGCCAGGGCTGATATTCACGCTTGCGGAAAATCGCCACCAAATCCAGCCACCATTCGTGCTGTTCGGAGAAACAGGGAACCAACAATCCGGACTGAACATCTTTTTGTATACTCGCATAAGGCGCAAAAACAATGCCCAGATGATTACGCGCCAGCGCCAGCGCGGATTGCGTATTGTCACAGACGTAGTTTCCGGTCACCCGATAATCATGCATTTCCTTGCCGCCCGCGGAGCTGAAGCGCCAGATATTGGCCTCATCAATCATCATGGAATCGATTAAAATACAGGAATGATTTTCCAGCTCATCAGGGCTGTTAATGGGATGCTGTTTGATATATTCAGGGCTGGCAAACGCCATCACTGCATATTTGGTAATAAAGCTGGCGACCAGTGATTCATCTTTAGGATGCGCATAGGTAATTAAAACGTCACAATCATCCGGGAAGTCTACACCTTCATAAAATGCTTTCCGTTCAAGATTGCAGGTTTTCAGCGAGAGAGTAATACCACCGATATCCTGAATTTTTGCAATAACATGTTGCGATAAGTAAGCAATAATTCCGGTTGGTGCATATACCGTTACCTTGCCACGTTTTTCATGCTTATAATCAGCGATGAAACTATTTAGCTGATCGTTTCTGTCCAGCATGTCATTGATGTAAGGTAGCAGCGCTACACCAAAGGGCGTCAGGGTCAACTGTCGGGTGGTGCGATCAAAGACCTTTAACCCAACTTTTGATTCAAAATCAGCAAGGTACTTGCTGACATTAGCCTGTGCGATGCCGAGAACCGTAGCGGCATGACTGATGTTTTCACTGGCAGCAATTACCGAAATAATCTTCAGTTCCCGGTGTTTGAGTTGTAATTTGTTCATCGCCAAACCCAATATATATATGTTTGTATATATTACTATATAAATATGGAAGTTGCATCGATGAAATTGTAAGCATTATTATGCACCCGCTTTGTGGCTTATTTTAAAATGGAATGTTGGCATGTTAATTAAACGCAATATTGTGGCGCTGTTCGCCTTTTCTTTTATGGCGAGTGCAACTGCCGCAGAGTTTTCTATTGGCGGTGGCGCTGTATATAATGAATCTCCTTATCGTGGATATAATGATAATGTTCATGCAGTACCGCTTATCAGTTATGAAAGTGAATCATTTTATTTTAGGCAAACAACGTTAGGCTATATTCTTTCAAAAAGTGAAAGTAATGAATTTAGCATTACTGCTTCTTACATGCCGCTTGAGTTTGATCCCGGTGATAACGACGATCATGCGATGAAGCAGCTGGACAAGCGTGATGCAACCGCGATGGCGGGTGCCGCATGGTATCACCATGAAAAATGGGGCAGTGTGAAGGTCTCTGCCGCAGCGGATGTGCTGGATAACAGCAATGGCTGGGTGGCGGAAATGTCTATGTTCCGCCAAATGCCAATGGGCAAGCTGACGCTGACGCCGGCGATTGGCGTGCTCTACTATGACGAAAACTTCAACGAATATTACTACGGCATCTCTGGCAATGAATCCCGCCGTAGTGGGTTATCAAGCTACTCCCCAGGGGACAGCTGGACACCGTATGTTGGCCTGTCCGCTAAATACGCGTTGACCAGCAACCTGACGCTGCTGGCCAGCGCCAACTATAGCGTGCTGCCGGATGACATTAAAAATAGCCCGATGGTTGATCGCGATGACAGCTTTACCTTGATGTCCGGTCTGACCTGGCGTTTCTGATTCTCACCCGTTTGTCCTCAGGGAGGAGGGCAATCTTTTCATGATGCTTTGACGGATGGGGCTAACTGCCGCCATCCGTCGTCATCGTTACTGCTCGTTTATCCAGATTCGCATTTCGCCTTCACCACGGTTTGCCCAGCTAAACCACGGAATGAACGTCAGCGTATGCGCCTGACGCGAAGCTGGTGAAATATCGTAGTGCCACAACGCTTGTTGTGCCGCATTGTGGGTACTTTGCTTCACGCCTTCCGCCTGAATTAACATCTTATGGCTGAACAGTCCCTTACCCTCAAAGACCCTGAACTCACTCTCTTTTGGCAGCCACAGGTTATGCAACTCTTCGCCGTTGTCGGCCTGCTCCAGGCAATACACCAGCGGCCCACGCTGAATGGCGACCTTACCGGCAACATGGCGCACCAGTGGGTTTCCGTATACGCGACGCACGGGCATCGGCAGGGTCAGGCTTAGCGTATCCCCCTCCCGCCAGGTTCGGCTGATGTGCAAATAGCCTTTACGTACATCTTGTGCAACCGGTTGACCATTCAGCAAAATCTGCGGCGCGGTACACCAGTCCGGCAGGCGTAACGCCAGGGTATGATCGACCGGCAGCGGTGATTCAATGGCGATTGTTACCTGCTCATGCCACGGGTAATTTCCGTTAATGCGCAGTTTAAGCACGCCGTCTGCCACAGGAACTTCCATGCTATTGCCCACATACATGTTGATATACAGTGCGTCCTGACGTGGCGTATAGATGTAATGGCCAATAGAAGTGAGTACGCGGGCGATATTGGGCGGGCAGCAGGCGCAGCCAAACCAGCGCTGGCGAACGGGCTTCACATGGTCGTAAATATGATTGAATTTTAAAGATTTAGGATGCACCTCCAGCGGGTTAACGTAGAAGAAGTGCTTCCCGTCCAGCGCCATGCCGCCAAGTACGGTGTTATACAGGGCGCGCTCCATCACGTCGGCATACTGGCTGTCGGCTTCCATTTCCAGCATCCGGCGGGCGAACATCATCAGCCCGATTGAGGCGCAGCTTTCGGCATAGACGGAATCGTTGGGTAGATCGTAATCGCTGCTAAACGCTTCGCCGCTGCTTTGCGAACCGATCCCGCCGGTAATATACAACTGACGCTGGGCCATATTGTTCCACAGACGCAAACAATCCTGACGCTTGCTTTCGTCCTGACTTAGGCGTGCCAGATGCGCCACGCCGGTCATCAGATAAACAAAACGTACGGCATGACCGATAGCCTCTTGCTGCTCTGAAACAGGCTGGTGTGCCTGGCTATAGGGCTTATCCTTCACCATCCACGCCGGACCGTAGGTGTGCCAGTAAGACGTTTGGCCGCGTTTTTCGTACTCTTCGTCATAAAAATGAGGTTGCGCACCGCGTTGCTCAACAAAGTAATTTACCAGCGCCATATAGCGTGGTTGCTGAGTGACTTCGTACAAACGCATTAATGCCAGCTCGATTTCCGGGTGTCCGGGGTAGCCGCGCAGTTGATTCTTTCCCAGCCCAAAAACGCTGTCGATATGATCTGCCAGGCGGCACACCACCTCTAACAGACGACGTTTTCCCGTCGCCTGGTAGAAAGCAACGCCCGCTTCAATCAAATGACCCGCACAGTACAACTCATGGCACTCAGCGAGATTAGTCCAGCGTTCATCTGGGGCTTTGACCGTAAAATACGTATTGAGGTAGCCATCATCACACTGGGCGGCGGCGACCAGTTCAATAACTTCATCGGCAGTTTTCTCAAGCTCCGCATCGGGCTTCTGGCACAGCGACCAGGCGACGGCTTCCAGCCATTTCGCCACGTCGCTGTCCTGAAAAACCATCCCGTAAAACTCGCCTTGCTGAAGGCCTGCGGCGATGCGGAAATTCTCGATCGCATGGCTTGGCTCCGCTTCTGTAATGCGGTCATTGAGCGCATCCCACTGGTAGGGGATCACCACGTCACGCACCAACTGCTGATATTGTCCGAGGAACGGATCGCTGACCGTGAGCTTATGCAGGTCGACTTCCAGTACATTCATTTCGTGCTCCTTAAGGCTGTACATGACGTTGACGCAGATCGGTAGCAATGCGCGACATCATCGGGTTATTGAGTTTGCAGATGCGGACAGACAGCGCCAGCAGCAGGTGGAACAGTGCGGGCAGCAGCGTCTCCATGGCAGTAATCCCTTGCAGCGAACTGGCGGTTTGATTACCGGCGCCGGGCTGATAGGCGACAAAAATAAACAACAGGCTGATGATCCCCGCACTGGAGGCCCAGGCCAGTTTGATGAAGAACAGGTTGAAGGCGAAATTCATGCCGGAAGAGCGCACGCCGGTTTTCCACTCGCCGTAATCATCGGCGAAGGCCATCAGCGAGAAGTGCAGCGGTAGCGTGAAGCCCAGGATAATGCCGTTACCGAGGATAATCGCCAGCCACAATGTCTGATAAGCCGGGCCGGTTGGCAGGAACCACATCAGCACCGCCAGCGCGGCCAACATCAGGTTGGTGTAGTAATAGAGTTTGACGGTATCAATGCGTCGGGTCAGCGGGCTGACGAGCACTGAACCGATGATAGAGGCAAAGGTTACCATGGTGAAAAACAGCGACGTGTAAGCGGTGCTGCCTTCCAGCACATAGGTAATGAAATACATGTACCCGCCGCCGCGAATATTAAAGACGTTGATCAGCAGGAACGACATCACCAGCATCAGCAGCAACTGGTCATTTTTGCGCAGACCGCTAATATGTTCGCGCAGGGTAAATTTCCCCATCATCGCCAGCGGAACGCGCTCACGCACCCAGAAGAAGCAGCACAGGAACATGACCACTGCAACGGCGCAGAGCACGCCGACACCGAACTGGTAACCCTGCGCGGCATTGCCCTGGCCCAGCACATCCACCATCCACGGCAGGCCGACGGAGACAAGGAATCCCGCCACGCCGCACAACACAAAGCGCCAGGACTGGCAGGCGATCACCTCATTGTGGCGGGTGGTCATGGTGTTAATCAGCGCACAGTATGGTACGTTGATGGCGGTATAGCCGACGGAGAGCAACAGATAGGTGCAGAATGCCCAGGCGATTTTTACGCCCATGCTGGCGTCTGGGACGGTAAAGGTCAGCACGCCGATAATGCCAATCGGAACCGCGACCCACAGCTGCCAGGGGCGAAAGCGTCCCCAGCGGCTTTGCGTCCGATCGGCGAGAACGCCCATAATGGGGTCGGAAATCGCATCAAACACGCGCAGGGCAATAAACAATGTGCCGACCAGCGCGGGTGTTAACCCGAAGACATCCGTGTAGAAGAACGTCAGGAAGTTCATGATCAGGCAGGTAATGACCGTCCCACCTGCATCACCTAACCCATAACCTATTTTTTCACGCAGGGATAATTTGTCGTCTTGTGCACGCTGTGCCAAATCAGATGTCGTAATCGGAGCCGAAGTCATAAATAACTCCCGGAAGTGATGTTCGGAAAGTGTCCCGCTACGCTGCGGGTTATTTGGATGTAATTTGCAAAATACCTGATTAATTTTGCACGATATGTTTGAGTCAACAAGGGAAGAGAAAAGTATAAAAAGGTGACAATTCCGACTTCATTGGGAAAATGTGATTTCGATCCGGCGAAAAGCAATTTTATCGTGAATAATCAAAGGTAAATGTCGGTTTAATTAATGCAAAAAGCGGGAATTTGAATATATATGCTCGAATTGTCCATGTCTCTTCCGATTAAAGTGCAAAACGGCGGGTTATTTATTTCTCGTGGCGTCGGCAGTCATCCTGCACGGCAATTGCAATCCTGGGAAATAATCTTTGTCGAAAAAGGGACATTAACGATTCGCGAAGGCCATACTGTTTTTTGCGTGAATGCCGGAGAAAGTTTGCTGCTGTGGCCGCATCGCTTACATATTGGCGTCGGGCAATTTCCACCCGATTTAAAATTTTACTGGCTGCACTTTGAGTTAACGACAGGAAACGATGCTTCATCAACAGAACCGTTACTTGCGATTCCTCAGCATACCAGGGTGAGCGAGCCGCAATATATTATTTCGCTGTTTCGCCAGTTTTTACGCGAGCAGGAGAACATTCATCGCAGCATGGCGCTGGAACTGATCCTGTTGTTGATTTTGCAGCAAATATCCGCGGCCGCCGGTGAGCAACCTGTTGATAGCCCTGGGAATGCGCTGGCATGGAAAGCGCAACAAATGATCCACACCCAGTTCCACCTGCCGATTGGTGCTTCAACGCTGGCGAGAGAACTGCATTGCAATGCCGACTATCTGGGACGTGTTTTCCGCGGCGCTTTTCGGCTGACACTCACCGAAGCGTTGCATCGTCAACGGGTGAGGGCGGCAGAAAAACTGTTAATCAGCGATTCGCTGTCGCTCACTGAAGTGGCGCGGAGATGTGGATTTAACGACGTGGGCTATTTTCGCAAAATCTTCCGCAAGCATACCAGCCTGACTCCAGCGGCCTGGAAACGGCGCTATTGTAAGGAACATATAAACTCATAATCGATCAGTTGTTGTTACGTGTACAATAGAATAAAGGGGTATGGTCGTAGAGAAATAAATATCCATCGGCGTTCTGTTGTATGACTTGCAGGGCAAGTCCTCGATTGTGTTTCCTGAAGAAATCAGGTTTCCAGCTAAGGATAGGAATATCCCTTTTAGGTAGTTCGTTTGTTGATTTTGAGAACAGGTAAAGATTTTGCCCTTTACGCCAATAATCAAAAGTCACTTTATTACTGGTTTTTATTTCATGACCCTGTCGATCTCTGTAAATACCGGTTGCTTCATATTTACCCGAATCACCAGAAAAAGTGAAGTTCATGAGTACTTCATAAGATGAGATTTGGTCCTGCAATGTTAATTGGGCTTCACAGGAAAAATATTTATGCGCGGTAGACGTGCGCCAGCGGATGATAAATGTGGCCGCCAGTCCTGCTAAAAATATAATCCATAAGAATAAAGAAATTTTCTTAGTCATCATATTTCTCCATGAAAAATAATGATTTGCACTTTGCGAGAGAGGAGTTTATTTTATCGCGGCATATCAGAATAGACGTTCCGGATTGTGAGTTATTAAGTGTCATATATACAGTCTTTGCTGGTGGGCAGGTTAAGTTTTGTTTGGCGTAGAACTGGTTAAAGACTTGAGTACTTTTCTCCTTGCCTGACCATGACGAGTAGACCTGGCAGCCATGTAATTTACCAATATCTATGTAATGAGCATAAAAAGAGTTTTCATGCTGATGTGAGTAGAGAATGAAAAATAGTAAAAATATGCCACCAAGAAGTGGTATGAATATAGTTCGCTGAAGAAAATTACTCTTGAATACATTTTTTTTTGCAGCGGTTGCCGGGGGGGAGAGTTCTACCGGAACGGCAACCTGCCGGGCAGTGCGAGCGGTCATGAACTCATCGAAAGGAATTGTCACTACATGAGCTTCAGCTTTGAAGCCTATTTTTGGCAGAGTGAATATGATTTCCTCATCCAGACCCACTCCTCTGAGAGCTTTCCTGATCAACGCAATACTCTGATATATCGCATTGGTGGAGACAATCGCCCCATTTTTTTCCCATACTTCACTGAACAGATACTTCTGGGTAACGGGCTGATGGTTATGCTGTAGCAGCAGTAAAAGGCAGGCAGACACTGGCGCGTGCAGCGAGATGTTTCTTTCTGGGTAATCCTTTAGAGAAGTTAGACGATTTTTATCAGGTTCAAAAACAATTAATTTATTGATAATGATGACATTTTTCACTTTCATGCCCAACATGTAACAAAGAGAGTCCGTTCTGAATCAGAATAAATCATCAAACATCATTACCCAGTTTCAGTGGAATGGCTTAAGGTCAATCTCAACGAAGTGATTATCACGCAACAGAATGCTTCAGTGAAACTCAAACAGAATTATTATCCGTGATTTGAGATAAATAATTGGTTTTGCATTGTCATTATGAGTGCGTACGATTTGTTAGAGATTTATTCTGTAAATTTGCTGCTTGAAAAAGTATCATTTTATTAACCGGTATATTATTTTACATTTTATTCTGATTTTGGCTGGAATGTTGCTAGAGGAAGGGTGCACAGAATGTATATTGAAATTAATTTTCATCACTTTACACTTGCAGTGTGAAAGTAAAGGAGGAATGAGAATGTCTGGATATCATCGGCTGATGTTAAAGTGAGTCGCTGAACTATGAAATATCAATTACAGGGATTTATGATTGGTAGAGAAATTTTTTTCGATGTTAAAGAAGCCAGAATATTTAGACTTCCGGTACATAAGATGGATAGCATCATTTTATTTGGTGGTATATTTCTGAATAGTACGATGTTTCGTCTGTTGATCTATCTTTTGATAAACGCCGAGAATCGATATGTATCGCGAGATGAATTACTTAGCAATATCTGGGAAAAATATGACTTAAGTGCCTCAACACAACGGTTATGCAAAGTAGTAAGTAATTTGAATAAAAAATTGAGCCTTTTAGGGTTGCCTGCAGATACCATTGTTAATGTTAAAGGCAGTGGCTACATTATAAGACTGAATAATATAAAACCGCTATATGGTTTAGTTGATTTTTAATATAAGTCCGACACCTGTGGAAAGTTTTTTTCGTGAGCGTGATGTCGCCTCCGAAATATTATCCTGGGCAGTAATGCCCAGGGTCTTTTTACAGGGTAAACATTTCTTACTCCGGTTTCTGTATCAAGTGGAAAATATTAATCACTTCTCTGGGCATTTCTACTGGATGGCATAAATATGAAAATAAAGTACTTTTTTCTAAATTTAAAATTAAATAAAAAGATGCTATTAGGTTTTTCTGCGATGTTTATCATCATGATTTCTATTATGGCTTCAGGATTGTTTGGCTTAAGGCAAATCCAGGAACGTGTTGATAAAAATGCAGTTAGTATCAAACTCCTCGAAAGTTTGGCAGCAGCAAAACTTAGCCGAATTAGCTATGAGTTATCTGGAGATGCCGCTTATGTTAAACAAAATAAGGTTGCTATGGCGCAATTGTCACAGCATCTTGAAAATTTGTTTGCTTTCACATGGTCTGAAAGTGGTCTGGATATTCTTAATCGAAGCAAACGCGCACTGAAAAATTGTTTCGAAGATTGGGAAGTGTTTGACTCATTAATGACGAAAAAGGTAGCAATGCAACAACGGCTTGATAGTCAGGATTTTTACACTAAATCAACGAGCTTAAACCGCTGGAGCTATGATATAGCTTTGCAGCCAGAACTCGGGATGATGATATCTCAATTTAGTTTTGCGATGAGTGATTTGGATACATTGCTCAGTGAATATTTGAAGTCACCGACAGAAAATAAATTGCATACGCTACAAACCCGTATTGATGAAAGTCTGGCTCTTGGCGAGCGATTCAAATCATTATTATCAAGCGAGAGGCAATCCTATCTTGACAAAATTATTAAGGAAATAAAAGGTTACGCCAGTGATATTGTGCCTTATCGCCAATTAAATAATGAGGTGCTTGAAGTATCCAGTAAGCTGGCAAAAAATGCGGCTGAATTAGCGCACGGAATTCATGATATTAATGCGCTTATGCAACAAAGGGTGGTGGAAGTTTCTACTACGGTTGAATGGCAAATGGAGATTGTGGCTTTAGTGGGAATTGGTATCGGGATTTTATTGGCATGGCTGATTACGCGCTCGATAACGTTGCCAATTCAGGATACTTTACGTTTGGCAGAACAGATTGCCAAAGGGGATCTGACTCACGATCTGAAGACTGAACGACGCGATGAACTGGGTTCATTAATGCAGTCGATATATACAATGAATAACAATCTGAAAACGATTATTCATGACGTGAGAGAAGGTGTAGATAGTGTCGCACGCTCTTCATCAGAGATAGCATCGGGAAATATTGATTTATCTTCTCGTACAGAAGAACAAGCGGCTGCTGTGGTTGAAACTGCGGCGAGTATGGAAGAATTAACTTCAACTATTGCACTTAATGCAGCAAATGCCAACGATGCGCTAAAGCTGTCTGAACTTGCAGCGAAAAAAGCCAATGAAGGATGCCAAATTTCTCAGGTTGTTATTGAATCAATGAAAAACGTCCGAACTAGCTCACACCGTATTTCGGAAATTACCTCTGTAATTAATGGGATCGCTTTTCAGACGAATATTCTGGCGTTGAATGCTGCCGTTGAAGCAGCACGCGCTGGGGAGCAGGGGAAAGGGTTTGCAGTTGTTGCAGGAGAGGTTCGTAATCTTGCCCAGCGCAGCGCGCAATCAGCTAAAGAGATTGAGGAATTGATCACTGATTCGGTTAAACAGGTTGATTCCGGTTTTGCATTGGTTGAACGTTCGGGGATTGCGATTGCGGATATTGAGCAATCAGTCATTCGGATGCGCGATATTATGGCGGATATTGCACTGGCAACCAGTGAGCAAAGTCGGGGTGTTACTCAAATTGCTCAGGCAATGACGGAAATGGATACGACTACACAACAAAATGCGGCGTTGGTTGAGGAGTCCTCTGCAGCAGCGAGTTCGTTAGAGGAACAGGCGCTTAAGCTTGAAGAGGCTATTTCTGTTTTCCACGTATTACATGAATATAATAACATCCCACAGACTCTAATGGGCATTCGAAAAATGAGTGTAGAAGCTGTGAAGCAGGAAAGTAATCACAATAATTGGGTTAAATTCTAAATAATTAGCCGCTGCTAACTGGCAGCGGCTATCACTTATGCTACTGCCCGTAATAGGCATTCGCGCCATGTTTACGTAGATAGTGTTTATCCAGTAACTCAGGCTGCATATCCGGTAACTGCGGGGCCAACTGGCGTGAGAACAGCCCCATATAGGCGCACTCCTCAAGTACCACTGCGTTATGCACAGCATCCGCGGCGTTTTTACCCCAGGCGAACGGGCCGTGTGAATGCACCAGTACCGCCGGAACCTGCATCGGGTTCAGGTCCCGTTGCTCAAACGTTTTAATGATCACTTCGCCGGTCTGGTATTCATATTCACCGTTGATCTCTTCCATGGTCATCAGTCGGGTACATGGGATCGTGCCGTAAAAGTAGTCGGCATGCGTGGTGCCCCATGCCGGGAGATCAAGACCCGCTTGCGACCAGATTGTCGCGTGGCGTGAGTGCGTGTGCACAATGCCGCCGATCTCAGGGTAACGGCGATACAGCGCCAGATGAGTTGGCGTGTCGGAAGAGGGTTTTTTACTGCCTTCAACCACGTTGCCGCTGGCGATATCCACCACCACCATATCATCGGCGGTCATCACGTCATATTCCACGCCGGATGGCTTGATCACCATCAGCTTGCGTGTTTCATCTACTGCGCTGACATTACCCCAGGTAAAGGTGACTAAACCATGTGCCGGCAGCGCCAGATTCGCCGCCAGTACCTCGGCTTTCAGTTGTTCTAACATGGGAAACCTCCTTCCTGCATACGGTCTTCTATCCAGCGTCGGGCCTGGATAATTTCCAGCACCGGTTCTTTTGCTTTTTCCGTCCACATTTCAATCAGAAACGATCCGCGATAGTTCAATTGATGCAGCGTTTTGAAGATGCCCACAAAGTCCACACATCCTTCGCCAAAGGGGACATCGCGAAACTGGCCCGGATGGGTTTCGGTTACCGGCAGCGTGTCTTTCAGATGGATCGCGGCGATACGGTCGATGCCCAACGTCAATTCAGCCGTAACGTCATTACCCCATGCGCTGAGGTTGCCCACGTCCGGGTAGACGGTGAACCACGGCGATGAGAGCATTTCATCCCACTTTTTCCACTTGCTGATCGAGTTCATAAATGCGGTATCCATGATTTCTACCGCCAGCATCACCTGCGCGGCGGCGGCTTGCTCAACTGCCCATGCCAGCCCCTCGGCAAAGCGCTGCTGTGTACCTTCGTCATGTTCTTCGTAATAGACGTCGTAACCGGCCAGTTGAATTGTGCGAATACCTAAATCCCGGGCCAGGCGGATGGCTTTGGTCATGATGTCGCGTGCCCGGGCGCGGACGGCTTCATCGCGACTGCCAAAGGGAAAACGGCGGTGGGCCGACAGACACATAGAAGGAATGGCCACGCCGGTTTCCAGCATCGCGCTCACCAGCGATGCGCGCTGGGCAGGAGTCCAGTCAAGGCGCGACAGACGTTCATCGGTTTCATCTACCGACATTTCAACGAAATCAAAACCGCAGCTTTTCGCCAGCACTAACCGCTCCGGCCAGGTGAGGTCTTTGGCCAGCGCTTTTTCATAGATACCTAACGGATGGTTACGCATATTTTGCTCCCCAGATGGCGTCGATTTGCGCATGGAATTCGGCGGCCACCTGCGCCGGGTTTTGTGCTCCCGCCAGCGCGCGTCCGGCGATAAAGGCTTTGACGTTGATGTCGCGAAACAGCGGCAGGTCGGCGGGCGTAATTCCACCGGTAATCGACAGCTCCAGACCGATATCAGAAAGCGCCTTCATCCGCGCCAGATCCGCTTCCCCCCACAGTTGACCGCTGGCCTGCGCATCGCGTCCACGATGGTAAATCGCCTGGCGAACGCCGACGCGATACCAGTCGCGGGCATCATCCAGGGTCCAGTTGCCGAACAGTTCCATCTGAATTTCGCCGCCGCAGGACTGCGCGACGCCATGGCCTTTTTCCACCGTAGCGAGCGGTGCGGCGCAGATGATGGTCATCCAGTTGGCGCCTGCGTCAAACGCCTGCTGTGCGAGAGTTTCGCCCGCATCGGCCACCTTCCAGTCGGCGACGATGATTTTATTCGGGCACTGTGCTCGCAGCGCTTTCACGGCGGAAAGGCCTTCGGTTAAGCAGAGAATAGTGCCTGCCTCAACGATATCGACACTTTCCTGTAGCAGCGCGACATCGCGTTGGGCCGCTTGCAGATTCGTGTGGTCAAGCGCCAGTTGCAGTAATGGTCGACTCATTATTCGTGCTCCTTAATACGGGCGTGATAGCCCTGCAGTGCGGTAATTAAATTCTGGTATTGGCGGTATTTGCGCTGATAGTTCGCATGCGCCGCGGCGTCCGGCAACAGGGTACGTACCGGGTGCTGTAAGCTGCGCTGGGCATCGCTGAAATTGTGATAAACACCGGTGCCTACGCGGGCGGCGAGCGCTGCGCCAAAGCAGCCTGTCTCTTCAACCTGAGGCAGTTCGATACGTAAACCGCTGACGTCCGCCAGCATTTGCATCCAGACGTTGGAATGCGCCGGACCACCGGTAACGCGCAGGGTATGCGCCTTGGTAAAGCGCTCACGCATACGGTTGAGGTGGGTCATATGGCTGAAAACCACGCCTTCGTAGATGGCCTGTAACAAGTAGGCACGGGTGTGTATAGCCTGCATGCCATAAAAACCGCTGGTCATCTCCATCCCGGCGTTACTGCCATACAAAAAAGGCAGGAATAAAAGATCGCTACTGGCTTTTGGCAAGCTGGCAACGGCCTGGTTGATCTCATCGAAAGAGAGTTCGCCCCACTGGGCGGTAAACCACTCCAGATTGCCGGAAGAGGTCGGGCTGGCTTCGTGAACGATGTACTGCCCATCATTGACATAGCGGCCATAGACGTAAGGATGCGCTTCGTGGTTGCGCAGGCCGTGAGCGATCCCGCTGGTGACGGCCCAGGTTCCCATCACCGCGTTGAGGGTGTGTTCATCTTCGATCCCGGCGCAGAGTGCGGTGGAAACCACATCAAACAGACCGCCGACGACGGGAGTACCCGCCGCCAGACCGGTTATGGCGGCTGTTTGAGCGGTGATTTCCCCGCATATTTCTGCTGAACCGACAATAGGCGGTAGCGCATTGTCGACTTCACTGATGCCCAGCCACTGGGTCAGACGCGGGTCGTACTGGCCTGTCGTCATGTTGTAGAGGTTGGACTCAGAGATGTTGCTCTCTTCGCAGCCTTTCACGCCGGTTAAGCACCAGCGCAGGTAGTCATGGCCCATCATGACGCTGCCGATTTGCGCGTAGCGTTGCGGTTCATTTTCTTTCACCCAGCGCAGGAGGGATGCGGGATGTCCGGTCCATAATGTCTGGCGGGTGATCGGGTAGAGCTGCTCGGGGATCCCATCCTGCTGCCAGCGCTGAACGATGCCCATCGCACGTCGGTCGGAAGAGAGAATGGCATTGCCCAGCGGCTTATCCTGTTTATCGAGAAGGAACAGTCCCTTGCCCTGAGCGGAAATACCGATGCCTTTGATTTGTTCACCGGATACGCCAGTGCGCTTCAACAGCCCGGCAATGGTGGCAACACACTGTTGCCACAATTGGTGCATATCGCGTTCGGCGTAACCCGGTAATGGCGATACAGTCTGCAACGATTGCCGGTTAATTCCATGCTCATGACCTTTGGCATCATACAAACCGGCTTTCAGATAGGTACCGCCACAATCGATCCCCAGCCAAAAGGTCTCTCTATCACTCATCTTAGTTATCTCATTTTTGCCGGATGGCGCTGCGCGTATCCGGCCTTGGGTATTTATTGATTTTGTAGGCCCGGTAAGCGCAGCGCCCCCGGGCATTGTTTTACGCCGTGCGTTTATGTGGGTTCAGTGTTTTGAGCGGTGCGGAGCCCGCGTCGCATTTCGCTGGCAGCAGCAGCGCCATCAGCGCGGCCAGAGCCAGTGAGACGGCCAGGCAGTAAACGCCTGCATCTTTGCTGTACAGGGTGATAAGTACGCCGACCGCGTAAGGACCGCAGAAACCGCCGAGGTTACCCAACGCATTGATGACCCCACGTGCGCCACCGGCCATTTCCGCGCTGAACAAACGCGCCGGAATAGTCCAGAACACGCCTGCAGCCGATTGCAGGAAGAATCCGCAGCCAACCAGTGCGGCATAAGCCAGCCAGACGTTATTTTTCAGTGCTACAGAGAGGAACATGCACAGGGCAAAGCCAATCAGCGGCAGGCAGACGAACAGTTTGCGTTTGCCGGTCCGGTCAGAGAGGGAAGAGAACAGGAACATCCCGGCAATCGCGCCGACGTACGGCAGAATAGCGAGCATGCCAACTTGCCCCATGCTGCTGTGGGTCAACTCTTTGAGGATGGTCGGCAGCCACAGGGTGTAACCGTAAATCCCAGTCTGATAGAAGAAGTTCAGCGCGATAAGTTGCCACATGGTTTTGTCGGACAGCACCGCGCCCAGAGAGGCATTTTTGACCTCTGTTCCGGCAATCGCTTTTTGCTCGGCGGCCAGGGTTTCTACCAGGTAATTTTTCTCGGCGTCAGAGATCCAGCGTGCTTCCTGCGGTCGGTCGTAAACGGTATAGGCCCACAGCACCAGAACGACGACGGAGAGTAAACCTTCAATGATGAACAGCCAGCGCCAGTCGAGTACGGTGATTATCCAGCCTGAGAGCGGGGCGGTAATGATCCCGGCAATAGGCACGAACATAATTACAATCGCATTGGCGCGACCGCGTTCGGCGTCGGGGAACCAGTTACTGATCATCGTCAGCACCACCGGCAGCATGCCGCCTTCGGCCACGCCGAGTAAGAAACGCAAAACCAGCAGTTGATACTGATTAGTGATCAATCCCGTCAGTACGGAAATAACCGCCCAGGCAACCAGCGACCAGCCGATAAATTTCTTGCCGCTGCCGTGTACGGCAATTTTTCCGCCGGGAACCTGTAAAAACAGATAACCGATGAAGAAAATCCCGCCAGCCAGACCGGCCATGGTGGCGGAAATACCTAATTCTTCATCCATACCGCCGGGCATCGCAAATGCGATATTAACGCGGTCCATATAAGAGATAATACAAGCGATCAAAATCGGGGGAATAATCCGCAGCCAGCGCTGACGGGGTATATCTTTGAGTGTAGGGCGAGAGGTCATGTTCATATTAATATTCTCGTAGGGTCGTATTTTTATAGTTTTGCTTTGTTTAATGCAGCGATGCCGTCGCGTAATATCGCTACGCGATGGTTCACATCTGCATTGGCATTTATTTCCAGCAATTTAATACCGGCAAACTGCAATGGATCGCTTCCTGCGCAGGCGAATAATTCGCGGGCATGGTCCGTGGTCATCAGGCTCTGCGGACAGAAAGGGGCAAATGGTGCGTGAAGGTCCTGCCACTCGCCGTATTCTCCTGTCAGCGTCGTGCCGGAGAACATCAGCGCGCCCAGTTTCCCGGCCCGTTTGGCCTGCTGCGTGTGGGCCAGCGGTAGGGCGAGGTCCTGCCCTTCAATCGCCGATCGCGCCCAGTTAATACACACGCTGATGTCGTAACCGGCGATCGCGTCCAGTACGTTTTCTAACGGCAAAAATCCTTTGCGTGGTGCGGGGCCAGTCATAGCATCGCAATGTTCCAGTACCAGATCGCAGGACCAGTCCCAACGGGTAATTTCCTGGAGCGAACGGGCAAACGCGTCGGTGGCCTGAGCGACATTTGGGTTGCTTGCCAGTGGAGCGGCATGCAGTTCAAGGGCGATTATTTTCCCGGCACTGGCCGCATTAATATGGTTGATTTTCTGGTGCAGATGGCGGTAATACGCCACACAGGCCTGACGCTGCTCTTCGTTGCTGGAGGCCAGCCCAAAACCGCTATTGTTACCACGACGGCGCATGGTCTCCATAATCGCTGTGACCACGATTTGCCACTCGCCTGGCGTATGGCGCAATAACCACTCGTCACCTAACGGATGCAGATGCTCAAGGCAGGGCTGCTCCAGTCCGCGAATATCCGGGGTATCGGAGAGTTGACGCCAGAAGTCCTTCTCTTCCTCTTCACTCTTTTGGTGAAATGAGGGTGCACAAGGGTACGCACCGATAATATAACCGGTAGTGTTAGCTTTCATTTTTGTGCTCCTTTTATAAAACTGAAATAGCAACCTTCACGACTATTTTGCGGATCGGCGTGGCGACAGTTTTATGACATGCTGGACGATGAACATCCTGCGGGAAAAATATGGCGTAACTTCCCGGAATCATTTCAATAAAAGATTCATGTTCGCTGGCGTGATAAAAAATAATATCGCGCTGTTCTAATAACGATTCGCTGATTTGGTTATTTCCGGTATCAATGGCGATACCGATTTTTTCTTCACCCCAGGCTAAAAACTGAATATCCAGATAGCGGCGATGTACTTCAGGGCGATTTTCGGCAGCGTCACGCGTGGTTAAATCGATAATTTGCGCGAAGATATTTTTACCGTCTATCTCCACCACGCCCGGCTCCAGTTTGCGGAAATCCGTGGTGCGCAGGAAGTCGAGCGCCCTTTCAATCGCTGCGGGCAAACGACACGGATTAGGCTGAGCAATATGTCCAAAGATCATGGTGTTGCTCCTTACAGCGACTGAATTTTTGCCCAGACGCTGTCATCAATGGTGATACCGTTACGGCGATTTTCTTCCAGTAGCTTTGTAAACTCGTGGCCTGGCAGACGAACAGGCGTGTTTTCATCCGCGCGTTCGGCGGTGGTGATGAAATCCATAATCCGCTGTAGTTTGGCATCGCGCGTGGCGCCATCGATCAGCTTATCCACTTCAATGGCGATGAAAATCTGCGAAACGCCATATTCGTCGCTGTTATCCTGAGTGACCTCCGCAACGGAAGAGCCGTCAGAAAGCAGGGTGGCAATCATATCCAGCACAATCGACAGACCTGAACCTTTCCAGTAACCCATTGGCAGAATGCGACGATTTTTTTCGATAATGCCAGGCTCTTTGGTGAGATTGCCTTCATCGTCAAAGCCACCGTCTACCGGCAGTTCGCGACCGGCCAGGCGATTCACTTCCAGCATGCCGTAGGAGAACATCGACATCGACATATCAACCATGGTGATTGGCGTGGAGGGGATGGCGACAATCAGCGGGTTAGTACCAATGCGGCACTCCTTCGAACCCCACGGCGGCATGACGGCAATTGAGTTGGTCCAGCAGATACCAATGTACCCTTTCTCCGCGGCCTGCCAGCCATAGCTGCCGCCACGCATCCAGTGGTTGGCGTTACGCAGCGCCACCAGACCAATACCGTGATCGGAGGCCAGCTCAATGGCCCGGTCCATCATCTTTTTCGCCGTCAGGTTGCCGATCGAACGCTGGGCATCCCATTGCTCAATCGCCCCCAGGCTGGTGATGCGCAGTGGTTTGGCTTCAGGAATGATGTCGCCGTTATCCAGTTGTTGAATGAAGCGGGGAAAACGGTTGACGCCATGCGAATAGACGCCGGATTCGGTGGTGCGCGCGAACATTTCGGCACAGGCATCGGCGGTTTCAACGGCGATACCGCGTGCCAGCAGTACCCGATTGAACGCATCTTTTAACTGTTCAAAGGTGACTTTCATTCCTGTTTCCTTGTTTAAATTTGATCGCTTTTTTATCTCTAAATTTCACTATGCGAAATCTGATTTCAAATATAGCGATCAAAATTTAACAGATCAACGGGGTGGTCTGTTTTTTAAAATCTGCAAAATCAAATAGTTGTGTTTTTTTGGTTCAGATCGTGAACTGAAACACACTTTGCGCTACCATCAGAGCGCGACGAAAAGGGGAGCGGAAAAAATGGGCACAAAAGAGAGTGAAATGACGCAAGACAAAGAGAGGCCAGCAGGAAGTCAGAGCCTGTTCCGTGGTTTGATGTTGATTGAGATCCTGAGCAACTATCCGAATGGGTGCCCGCTGGCCCACCTGTCTGAACTGGCGGGGCTGAACAAAAGTACCGTGCATCGACTCCTGCAAGGATTGCAGTCCTGCGGCTATGTCACACCCGCACCCGCTGCGGGCAGCTATCGGCTGACCACTAAATTTATCGCCGTTGGGCAGAAGGCGCTGTCGTCACTGAATATTATCCATGTCGCCGCGCCGCACCTTGAAGCGCTGAATATTGCCACCGGCGAAACCATCAACTTCTCCAGCCGTGAAGATGACCACGCTATTTTGATCTATAAGCTCGAGCCGACAACGGGCATGCTGCGTACCCGCGCCTATATCGGCCAGCATATGCCGCTGTACTGCTCCGCGATGGGCAAAATCTATATGGCGTTTGGGCATGCGGATTACGTGGCGTCCTACTGGGAGAGCCATCAGGATCTGATTCAGCCTCTGACCCGCAATACCATTACCGGTTTACCGGCGATGTATGACGAACTGGCGCAAATCCGCGAAAGCAGTATGGCGATGGATCGAGAAGAGAACGAGCTGGGGGTTTCCTGTATTGCCGTGCCGGTGTTTGATATTCACGGTCGGGTGCCGTATTCGGTGTCGATTTCACTTTCTACCTCACGTCTGAAGCAGGTAGGGGAAAAGAATTTACTTAAGCCGCTGCGCGAAACCGCTCAGGCAATTTCCAATGAGCTGGGCTTTACCGTTCGCGATTAGGCGCATGCCTGGCGTCGTTCAGTCACCTGACAAAATTTAACCGTTTCCCCTGTCCGATCAAGGCAGCAGGGAGTCTCTCTCTGGCAATCTGTGGTTTTCACTCTGACGGAGGAGGCAATGAACGAGTTTATTATGGCGGATGCGGCAAAATGTATTGGGTGTCGTACCTGCGAAGTTGCCTGCGTTGTCGCACATCAGGAAAATCAGGATTGCGCATCGGTCTCCTCCGCGGCGTTTATCCCGCGGATTCGGGTGATTAAAGACGATGCCTTTACGACGGCAGTAGCCTGTCATCAGTGCGAAGATGCTCCCTGCGCTAATGTGTGCCCAACGCACGCTATTCGTCGTGAACATGGGCATATCTTCGTTGAACAGGCGCAGTGTATTGGCTGTAAAAGCTGCATGATCGCATGTCCGTTTGGGGCGATGAATGTTGTCGCACGAACGGCACGGGCGCAGGCGATAAAATGTGATTTGTGCTGGCATCGCGAGACGGGACCTGCATGTGTAGAAGCCTGCCCGACCAATGCCTTGCAGTGTATTGATGCTGTCAGTATGCAGCGACAGCGTCTGCGTTCACAGCCTCTGTGAAGCGATCCCGACCCACGCTCGGGTCGGGATTTGCGTTAGCCTTCCAGCCAGGCGCGCTCGATCTCTTCCGCCAGAATCTTCACGCCAGCTTCGATTTTCTCCGGCTCTGGAACGTAATTCATGCGCATGCACTGATGAGTATGCGGCCAGGGTTTATCCAGCCCCGGGAAGAAGTAGTCACCGGGAACCATCAGCACGCCGCGCGCTTTCAGGCGCTGATACAGCAGCTCGGTGGTGATCGGCAAATCTTTGAACCATAACCACAGGAAAATCGCCCCTTCTGGTTTATGGATGAGACAGCGATCTTCAGGTAAATAGCGGCGAATGATCGCAATAGTCTGCTGAACGCGCTGGTAATAAAACGGTTTGATCACTGTCTCAGAAAGGCGCAGAAGATCGTTACGTTTAATCATTTCGCACATCATCGCTGGTCCCATTCCGCCGGGCGCAAGGCTGATAATGCCGTTCATATTGGTGATGGCGGTGATGATTTTTTCATTGGCGATAATGATGCCGCAGCGGGAGCCTGGCAGACCCAGCTTAGAAAGGCTCATGCACAGCACAATGTTTGGGTTCCACAGCGGTCGCGCTTCGCTAAAAATGATGCCAGGGAACGGTACGCCATACGCGTTATCGATCACCAACGGGATGCCGTGCTGGTTGGCCAGCCGATCCAGCTTCATCAGCTCTTCGTCGGTGATCACGTTGCCTGTCGGGTTAGTCGGGCGCGACACGCAGATCATCCCCGTTTCTTCACCGATGTGCAGATGTTCAAAATCAACGTGATACTTAAACTGCCCTTCTGGTAACAGTTCGATGTTTGGGCGTGCAGAGACAAAGAGTTCTTCTTCCAGCCCGGAATCGGCATAGCCAATATATTCCGGCGCTAATGGGAACAACACTTTTTGTGTTGTTCCGTCGGCGCGGCGTCCGGCGAAGAGATTGAATAAGTAGAAAAATGCGCTCTGACTGCCATTTGTCAGTGCAATATTTTGTGGCTCGATATCCCAACCCTGCTTCTCACGTAGCAGTTTCGCCAGCTCGGCCAGTAGCTCGGTTTTACCTTGTGGACCGTCATAATTGCAAAGCGCATCAGTGGCTTTGCCGTTTTCCAGCATATCTGCCAGCAGAGACTGAAAGTAATTTTTCATCTCTGGGATTTGCGCCGGATTACCGCCGCCGAGCATGATGGCGCCTGGTGTGCGTAAGCCATCGTTGAGGTCCTCCATCAGGCGTGTGATGCCTGAATGGCGGGTAAATTTGTCGCCAAAAAGTGAGAATGTCATAGCAGGTGGTCTGTCGAACTGAGTAGTAAAGTGGCTAACCATAACGCTACCTATGGCGGGGTGCAAATCAGGGGTATCAGGCTGGATTGATGTTTTGTGCTGCAGATTTTTGTCGGGGTGGTGTTTTATCGTGAATTGGGCTTCTCGCATCAGCGAGTACGAGAAGCCCGTCAGGATCAGTGCTGACCGGCCCACACCACCATAACTTTATCGTTGCCATGTTCACGGACGAATCCGTATCCCTGCTTCAATGTCAGCGTGGTTTGTTTACCGGCGCCAATGGCGGGATGTCTGGCCCTGAACTGGCTGATACGTTGCCAGTGGGCGACGCTGGCGGCAGATTTCCCGGTCACATCCTGCCAGTTCATCTCTGAGCGCGTACCCTGCAAGGGATCGGAACCCGTGGGGCCAAAAGGCCGGGCCGACTCGTCACCGTAAAACAGTTGTACTGCCCCAGGCGCCAGTAGCAATAGCTCGGCGGCTTTGTCTCCACCCTCGCGAAACAGCTGGGTATCATGGGAGGAGAGATAGCTCAGGACGTTGAAACCCTGCAGTTTTTCCGCCATCTGCTGCCAGGTGAGATCCATATTTGCCAGACAATCAACGGCTTTCGCCGCCTGCTCCTGATAGTCGAAATTGATCATCGCGTCGAAACCGTGACGATAATAGTCGCTTTGCATGACGCCGTGACCCCAGGCTTCACCGGTCATCCAGAAGGGTTTATCATCCAGCGCTTTGTCCGGGTTGGCTTTCTTCCATTCGACCAGCGCCGCGCTGGCCTGTGTTTTGAGCTGCTGCCAGGCGGGCAGCTCAACGTGTTTGGCGGTATCGACCCGAAAGCCGTCAATTCCATAATCGCGCACCCACTGACTGAGCCAGTGGGTCAGATAGTCACGGGGCGTGTAGCCGGCGATAGCTTTGGCGTGAGTATCTGGTTTGTGCTGATAAAAATTAGGCAGGCCGGAAGGCGTGGTGGATTCGGTTTTCAGATCGGGCAGGAAAGCCAGCGACATGGTCAAGTCGTCAAAACCAGGGTTGTCGTAATCGCCAATATCGGTGCGGATCCAGTTTTTGCCCCACCATTTTTCCCAGCCGGTTTTATCGCTGAAGTTGATGTAATCATTAAAGCTATGCCAGCTCTGCCCGGCGGCTGGCTTCCAGTCCGTCCAGCGTTCGCCGAGCGTGTTTTTCAGCTCATCGCCTGATAAGTACAACGCCCCAAACTGATATTCCTGCATATCCGCCAGCGTGGCGTAACCAGCATGGTTCATCACGACATCGAACAGGACACGGATACCGCGCTCGTGAGCGCCGTCAACCAGCGCGCGCAGATCGTTTTCGTTGCCCATATTAGCGTCGAGCGTGGTCCAGTCCTGAGTGTAGTAGCCATGATAGGCGTAGTGGGGAAAATCGCCTTTGGTGCCACCGCCGACCCAGCCGTGGATTTGCTCAAACGGCGCGCTGATCCATAGCGCATTGACGCCCAGTTGTTGCAGATAGTCGAGTTTGCTGGCAAGACCGCGTAAATCGCCGCCGTGGAAGGTGCCAATTTCCTGCATACCGTCGTTGCGCCGACCGTAGCTGTGGTCATTGCCCGGATCGCCATTCATAAAGCGGTCCGTCAGGACGAAATACACCGTCGCGTTATGCCAGTCGAAAGCGGCGGGGGCGTTGGTTTCCGCCCGTTCCAGCAGCAACAACCCGTTACTGGTTGCGGCGGGCTGCAGGGTAATCGACCCGTTTTTTACCGTTGCCGTTCGGTTGCTATAGTAGTCGCGCACTACGGTGCCTTCCGGGAAGGTCTGACTGACGTCGAGCGTTAATGGCGAACCATCCCATTTCGGACACTGGCGAATTTGAGTACTGACGGGGTCAGCGGCGCTTTTGACTGAGAGCATCAGCGTTGGCGTGCCGGAGCGGGTATCGACTTCCAGCGTGTAATCGCCGTCCTTGAATAAACGCCACTGCGGCGGCGCGCCTTCACACGGTTTGAGCGACAGCATCTGATTGAGTTTTATCGTGTCAGCGGGCTGCCAGCACTGTTGGTCAAAATTCAGAATTAAAGGACGAGTACCCTTCGTCAACGCTGCATGGCTGACGAATTTACCCGTACCTTCCGCTTCGAAGGTGGGAAGTCCCTGAGAGGTCCATGTTGAGGCGATGGCAATTCCGGGTAGTAGCGCCAGCGCAACGGCGGCAAGTTTCATAATGCTGTCCTTGATGCTGCGATTTTCGCCAGTTTGCCAGTGAAATCAGGCCGGAAACTCCTCCTTTGAGCTGATTCCGCCAGGAGGAGAAGTGAGGGTGAGCTAATGCGCGCAAAAAATGAACTAATTTTGCGATAACCCCCACATTTTCATCAAATTAATGGCGCCCCGAATCGTTAACGCGTGACATAGTTTCAGAATTGGACTATTCCTTTGGGTGCTCTTGACCGTTATTTTTGATATGATTTGAGATTCATCTCTCATTTTTGTGAAAAATATAAGGTGTTGGAATGTATAAATCCGACCAGGAGACCTAATGATATTGACTCCCATTCGACGATATGGGGCAATGATTCTTATGTTACTCACCGTTGCATTTTCGGGTGAGGTGCTGGCAAAGACACACACGGCGACAACGAGTCACAAGCCCCAGGTAATCAAGGCAAGTAATAAACAGGTTAGCAGTAAACAAGAGTATTCTCGCAATAGTGCAAAGAGTAGTTCACTTCCTGATTTGCGAAAATACCCTTCCGGAACACCAAGGAAAAAAGCGTTTCTCCGGACGGTTATGCCTTATATTACCAGCCAAAATGCTGCCATTACGGCGGATCGTAACTGGCTGATTTCAAAACAGTACCAGAATCGCTGGTCGCCGACAGAGCGTACGCGGATGAAAGACATCGCCAAGCGCTATAAGGTGAGCTGGTCAGGTAACACGCGTAAAATTCCGTGGAATACGCTGCTTGAGCGTGTAGACATTATCCCGACCAGTATGGTGGCAACCATGGCTGCGGCTGAAAGCGGCTGGGGG
Source organism: Citrobacter sp. wls706 (assembly GCF_005281305.1). Classification (NCBI taxonomy): domain Bacteria; kingdom Pseudomonadati; phylum Pseudomonadota; class Gammaproteobacteria; order Enterobacterales; family Enterobacteriaceae; genus Citrobacter; species Citrobacter sp. wls706. Next base: position 223,043 of record NZ_SZXG01000040.1, read on the forward strand.
ACATCGAAGCTGGCGCGGAGCAACAACAACCTGTTTGGCATGAAATGTGGCAAAGGGCGTTGTAACAATGCCCCGGGTAAGGTGAAAGGCTACTCACAGTTTGAATCAGTGAAAGAGTCAGTCAATGCCTATGTCATTAACCTGAATACGCACCCTGCTTACTCTTCTTTCCGTAAGTCACGCGCGCAACTGCGTAAAGCCGATCAGGAAGTCACCGCTACTGCGATGATCCATAAGCTGAAGGGTTATTCCACTAAGGGACAGAGCTACAACAACTATCTGTTCGCAATGTATCAGGATAACCAGCGCTTAATCGCCGCGCATATGTAACGTGTGTAATCCGGTCTACAAATCATCTTGTAGGCCGGATCAGACGAAGCTGCCATCCGGCAATTCCCTCTATAGCAATACTTCACTATTCACATCGCGATACTCTTTTGGCGTCGTGTCGTACTCTTTCTTGAAGACGGAATAGAAGTATTGCAAAGATGGATAGCCGCACATTTGTGAAATTTCGTTGATTGAAAGCGTGGTCGAAATCAACAGGCTGCGCGCTTTTTCCAGCTTTTCGGCATGAATCACCGCATGGATAGTTTCTCCGACCTCTTCTTTAAAACGTTTCTCCAGGTTCGACCGCGAAATCCCCACTGCATCCAGTACCTGTTCGACTTTAATGCCTTTGCAGGCATGGTTGCGGATAAAGTGCATCGCCTGTATCACCGCCGGATCGGTCAATGAACGGTAGTCAGTTGAACGGCGTTCAATGACGCGCACTGGAGGGACCAGTATGCGTTGCAGCGGTAGTTCTTCACTCGCCAGTAAGCGGTGCAAAAGCTTAGCGGCCTGATACCCCATCTGCCTGGCCCCCTGAGCAACGGATGACAGCGCCACCCGCGACAGGTAACGGGTCAGTTCTTCGTTGTCGATACCAATCACGCACAGTTTTTCCGGGACTGGAATATGCAGGTGTTCGCAAGCTTGCAGGACGTGCCGCGCTCGCGCGTCGGTGACGGCGATAATGCCGGTTTGCGGCGGCAGAGTCTGCAGCCAGTCCGCCAGACGGTTTTGCGCGTGCTGCCAGTTTTCCGGCGCGGTTTCCAATCCCTGATAGACAACCCCACGGTACTTTTCTTTCGCGACCAGTTGGCAAAACGCATATTCACGTTCAGCGGCCCAGCGTTTGCCGCTTGAAGCGGGCAGTCCGTAGAATGCGAACCGGTTGATCCCTTTTTCTTTCAGATGCAGGAAAGCGCTTTCTACCAGCGCGTGGTTATCGGTGGCAATGTAATGTACCGGCGGATAATCCTTTTCCGCATGGTAGGAACCCCCGACGCCGATGATAGGAACATCCACATCGGCAAGTAATTGTGCAATGTCATCGTCGTCATAATCAGCAATAACACCATCGCCTAACCAGTCTTTGATATTATCAATGCGGGCGCGGAAATCTTCCTCAATGAATATATCCCACTCTGATTGCGATGCCTGTAAATATTCACCCACCCCTTCTACCACCTGGCGGTCGTAGGCTTTATTGGCATTAAATAATAGAGTGATGCGGTGACGTTTATCAAACATAAGAACCTGTCCTGGAAGGTTAACGTGGCCTGTCGATACTAGCAAAACCGCAGGTACGACTGCTTGATGAAGCGTGACAAATTTTTATTTTCTGATTCTACGCAAAATTCACATACTGAACGCGGGATGACAATTGCCATTTTTTATCTGCGCATTATGGTTTTTTGTTTAATGATGAACCTTCGATCGCGATCGCTTTTTTAATTCTTTTTTCAATGCGATTTTTTGGGAGCCAGCGCACGTTTGGGTATTCTCTTAATGGCGGTGTGAAATAACGTAATTGAGCAATAAATCAGGAAATTCCAGTATAGCTATATCGCAGTTTACTCGCCGTATTACCTGATTATGGAGCTTATTATGCAGGCTTATTTCGACCAACTCGATCGTGTTCGTTTTGAAGGGACTAAATCTACTAACCCGCTCGCATTTCGCCATTACAACCCTGACGAAATCGTGTTGGGCAAACGCATGGAAGATCATCTGCGTTTTGCCGCCTGCTATTGGCATACATTCTGCTGGAACGGTGCGGATATGTTCGGCATGGGCGCTTTCGATCGCCCGTGGCAGCAGCCCGGAGAAGCACTGGCGCTGGCGAAACGCAAAGCGGATGTCGCATTTGAGTTCTTTCACAAGCTGAACGTCCCTTACTACTGCTTCCATGACGTGGATGTCTCGCCGGAAGGCGCGTCGCTGAAAGAGTACAAAAACAACTTTGCGCAGATGGTTGATGTGCTGGCGGCAAAACAGGAACAGAGTGGTGTGAAACTGCTGTGGGGAACGGCAAACTGCTTCACCAATCCACGCTACGGCGCGGGCGCGGCCACGAACCCGGATCCGGAAGTGTTCAGTTGGGCTGCCACGCAGGTGGTCACGGCGATGGATGCCACGCATAAGCTAGGCGGCGAAAACTATGTTTTGTGGGGCGGTCGTGAAGGCTATGAAACGCTGCTGAATACCGATCTGCGTCAGGAACGTGAACAGATTGGCCGCTTTATGCAACTGGTGGTAGAGCACAAACACAAAACGGGTTTCCAGGGCACTTTACTTATCGAGCCGAAGCCACAGGAACCAACCAAACACCAGTACGACTACGATGCAGCGACCGTTTACGGGTTCCTCAAGCAGTTTGGCCTGGAAAAAGAGATCAAACTGAATATCGAAGCCAACCACGCCACGCTGGCGGGTCACTCCTTCCATCATGAAATCGCCACTGCTATCGCGCTGGGTCTGTTTGGCTCTGTCGATGCCAACCGCGGTGACGCACAACTGGGATGGGATACTGACCAGTTCCCGAATAGCGTAGAAGAGAATGCGTTGGTGATGTACGAAATCCTCAAAGCGGGCGGCTTCACCACCGGCGGTCTGAACTTCGACGCCAAAGTCCGTCGTCAGAGCACCGATAAATACGATCTGTTCTATGGTCATATTGGCGCAATGGATACCATGGCGCTGTCGCTGAAAATTGCGGCCCGTATGATTGAGGACGGTGGCCTGGATCAGCGCGTGGCCAAGCGCTATGCCGGTTGGAATGGTGAGCTGGGCCAGCAAATTCTGAAAGGGCAGATGACGCTGACGGAAATTGCGCAGTACGCTGAACAACATAACCTGGCGCCAGTGCACCAGAGCGGTCATCAGGAACTGCTGGAAAATCTGGTAAACCATTATTTGTTCGACAAATAACAGGTTTCTGAGAACGTCCGTAAGCCCGGAAAGCTACGCGCTGCCGGGCCTTTCTTTAAGGAACGATACGCTATGTATATCGGGATAGATCTAGGCACCTCAGGCGTAAAGGCCATTCTGCTGAATGAGCAGGGCGATGTGATCGCTTCGCAAACGGAGAAACTCACGGTCTCGCGCCCGCATCCGTTATGGTCAGAGCAGGACCCTGAACAATGGTGGCTGGCAACGGATCGCGCCGTAAAAGCGCTGGGCCAGCAGCATTCGCTCAGTGAGGTGAAAGCGTTAGGGATTGCCGGCCAGATGCACGGCGCGACGTTACTGGACAAGCAACAGAAAGTATTACGTCCCGCTATCCTGTGGAACGATGGCCGCTGCGGTGAAGAGTGCATAATGCTGGAGAACAAGGTTCCGCAGTCTCGTGCTATTACTGGCAACCTGATGATGCCTGGCTTTACCGCGCCAAAGTTGCTGTGGGTGCAGCGCCACGAACCGGAGATTTTCAGCCAGATTGATAAAGTGCTGTTGCCGAAAGATTACCTGCGTCTGCGTATGACCGGCGATTTTGCCAGCGATATGTCTGATGCGGCAGGTACGATGTGGCTGGATGTCGCCAAACGTGACTGGAGTGATGTCATGCTGGCGGCCTGTAAGCTGTCTCGTGCGCATATGCCTGCGCTATACGAAGGTTGTGCGATTACCGGAACATTGCTGCCAGAAGTCGCCCGGAACTGGGGAATGAGTGAGGTTGCGGTCGTTGCCGGGGGCGGTGATAACGCGGCGGGGGCGGTTGGCGTGGGCATGATGAATGCCGGTCAGGCGATGCTTTCGTTGGGTACATCCGGCGTCTATTTTGCGGTAAGCGACGGCTTCCTCAGCAAACCGGAAAGCGCGGTACACAGTTTTTGTCATGCTTTGCCGGAACGATGGCACCTGATGTCCGTGATGCTGAGCGCAGCATCCTGCCTGGATTGGGCAGCGAAATTAACCGGACAGGCGAGCGTACCTGCGTTGATCGCCGCAGCGCAACAGGCGAATGAAGACGCCGAGCCGGTCTGGTTTTTACCTTATCTGTCCGGTGAACGTACGCCGCATAATAACCCGCAGGCGAAGGGCGTATTTTTCGGTCTGACGCATCAGCATGGTCCGGCAGAACTGGCGCGAGCGGTACTGGAAGGTGTGGGTTTTGCGCTGGCTGACGGTATGGATGTGGTGCATGCGTGCGGCGTGCAGCCTGCCAGCATTACCTTGATTGGCGGCGGGGCGCGCAGCGCATACTGGCGTCAGATGTTGTCTGACATCAGCGGATTGCAGCTGGATTACCGTACCGGCGGTGATGTCGGCCCTGCACTTGGTGCGGCGCGACTGGCGCAAATCGCTATGAATCCGCAGCAGCCGTTAGCAGACATACTGCCTCAGCTTACGCTGGAACAGGCGCATTATCCTGATGCTGAGCGCCATGCGCTTTACCTACAGCGTCGGGAAACCTTCCGTCGTATTTATCAGCAATTACAGCCGCTGATGTCCTGACGATTTTCCCCTCTGAATAGCAGAGGGGATTTATCAAATATATATTTCAATGAAATAAATAATTGATGCGAATGGATTTATTCTGAAAATCCAGTGTGGTGGCATATTTCTGTGTTGTCTTTAGCGGGTTATTCATATTGTATCCATGATGGATAAGGAGATCCCAATGAAGACGACCAGGCTGTTGCCATGGATATTATTTTTCTCTGGCATACTGATTTACGTTATCGGCTTATGGCGAGCATGTCCGTTATTAAGCGGCAAAGGCTATTTTCTGGGTGCGCTGATGACGGGAATGTTTGTGACGTACGCTTATCAGCGTGCTGAAAATCTCAATCAGAACGACGAACGCTTCGCTTCCGTGTGTCAGATGGTGGCATTGATAACGCTAGGGCTACTGCTGGTGGGGATATGGAATATACCGTTAACGCCCCTCGAAAAGGGGCTATACCTGGCAGCATTCTTTGTGTGTTTGGCCGGACAAGTTTTACTCCTGCGTCCAGGGCCGAATGAACAAAAGGGTGAGTCTTAACTCACCAACCTGCGCGTATCGATACGCTGCAAGAGTATGGACAACAGCAGGCTACCCGCCAGCGTGGCGCTAAAAATCCACAGCATGTCCAGCGGTGGCCAGTTTTTGAGTTCAAGGCCGTTGGTGCGCAGCGCGTGAATGATCAGCGCATGAAAGCCATAAATGCCCAGCGAGTGGCGGGAAATAAGGCCCAGTACCGGTAGAGTGCGCTTGCTGAGCGTATTTTTGACCAGCGTCAGGAGCGAGGCGGCACAAATAAACACCGCCGGGCCGCAGTAGAGGTACCAGGTATCGGCAAAATTGCCGCGCCAGCGCAGTTCATGCAACGTGCCCCGAGAAATAACAAACACCGCGGTGATGAACAACGCCGCACAGAGCCAGGTGAGCGCACGCTTTTGCGTATCCATCATGCCAATCGCCCGACCCAACATGCCGTACAAGATGTAATAGAAGGTATCGCCACTGATGTACAGGTTGATGGGAAGCCACTCAAAACCGCCAATTTTTTGCGAGACGGTGTTGGGATTGGCAATCACCCCAATCACTACCATGAGCGCCAGCAGCATCTTGCCGCTGATATTTTTCACCTGTATCAGCGGGGAAACCAGGTAGATGACAGCGATGGCGAAGAAAAACCACAGGTGATAGAACACCGGTTTTTGCAGCAGGTTTTTCAGCGACAGCTCAGCATTGATCGAGGTAAACAACAGAATATAGGCCAGCGACACGCTGCTGTAAAAAAGAATGCACAGCGTGATGCGCGTGAAATGGCGCGGTTTGGCGCTGCGCTCACCAAAAAACAGATAGCCCGAAATCATGAAGAACAGCGGGACGCTGACGCGAGAGGCGGAATTGAGCACATTGGCCAGATCCCAATTCAACGGGCTGACGCTGTGCGCATTGGTGATGTACCAGGTCGTGGTGTGGATCATCACAACCATGAGACAAGCTATTCCGCGCAGATTATCAATCCAGAAAATTTTGGGCTGCATCAGTTCCTCTGTCTCCATTAAAAAAAGTCTGACCGATATTTTGCGTACGTAACTCACTGGAATAATCTGAGTTTTTACGCTAAAGCTTGAGATGGTCTGATGAGATTCTCAAAATAGGATCTGTTTCCAGACACTAATAATAAGACTGACCAGCAAACCAGGCGGTAATAAAATGATGATGAAGTATTTCTTTCCCGCGATCGCTACCCTCATGCTGGTAGCCTGCGCCGACACACAGCCGCCTGCACCTGCGCAGAAGGCGCAAAAGGTGAATGCCGCACGTTCGCTCGATATGGCGGCATTGTGCAAAAGTGAAGCGGCAGAGCTTTATAACACCGGCGCGCAGAAAATTGATATCTCCGGCCTGGAACAATTCCAGGGCAGCTATGAGATGCGTGGTTCGACCTTCCGTAAAGAGAGTTTTGTCTGCTCTTTTGATGCAGACGGGCAGTTTTTGCACCTTTCCATGCGCTAAGTTCCCCCTTTTTCCCGTTTCGTACTGTATATCTTGCAGCCAGCGGGTATACTGACCGCTTCCTTTAAATCCACACGTATCCAGCACGAAATAATATGCAAAAGTTTGATACCAGGACCTTCCAGGGCTTGATCCTGACCTTACAGGATTACTGGGCTCGCCAGGGCTGCACCATCGTTCAACCATTGGACATGGAAGTCGGCGCGGGGACATCTCACCCAATGACCTGCCTGCGTGCGCTGGGGCCGGAACCGATGGCGACTGCTTATGTGCAGCCTTCTCGTCGTCCGACCGACGGCCGCTATGGCGAAAACCCGAACCGCTTACAGCACTACTATCAGTTCCAGGTAGTGATTAAGCCGTCTCCGGACAACATTCAGGAGCTGTACCTGGGTTCTCTGAAAGAGCTGGGTATGGACCCGACCATTCACGATATCCGTTTCGTGGAAGATAACTGGGAGAACCCGACGCTGGGTGCCTGGGGGCTGGGTTGGGAAGTGTGGCTGAACGGTATGGAAGTCACGCAGTTCACCTACTTCCAGCAGGTTGGTGGTCTGGAATGTAAACCTGTGACCGGGGAAATTACCTACGGTCTGGAACGTTTGGCCATGTACATTCAGGGCGTAGACAGCGTTTACGACCTGGTCTGGAGCGACGGCCCTCTGGGTAAAACCACTTACGGCGACGTGTTCCATCAGAACGAAGTGGAGCAATCCACCTATAACTTCGAATATGCCGACGTGGACTTCCTGTTCACCTGCTTCGAGCAGTACGAGAAAGAAGCGCAGCAGTTGCTGGCGCTGGAAAATCCACTGCCGCTGCCTGCGTATGAACGTATTCTGAAAGCCGCCCATAGCTTCAACCTGCTGGATGCGCGTAAAGCCATCTCCGTCACCGAGCGTCAGCGCTATATCCTGCGCATTCGCACCCTGACCAAAGCAGTGGCAGAAGCTTACTACGCTTCCCGTGAAGCCCTTGGCTTCCCGATGTGCAACAAAGAGAAATAAGAGGCGGCCATGTCTGAGAAAACTTTTCTGGTGGAAATCGGCACTGAAGAGCTGCCACCAAAAGCACTGCGCAGCCTGGCTGAGTCCTTTGCTGCGAACTTTACCGCGGAGCTGGATAACGCTGGCATCGCGCACGGCAACGTTGAGTGGTTCGCCGCACCGCGTCGTCTGGCGCTGAAAGTCGCGAACCTGGCTGAAGCGCAACCTGACCGTGAAGTTGAAAAACGCGGCCCGGCAATTGCTCAGGCGTTTGACGCCGAAGGCAAACCGAGCAAAGCGGCAGAAGGTTGGGCGCGTGGCTGCGGTATCACCGTTGACCAGGCCGAGCGTCTGACCACCGATAAAGGCGAGTGGTTGTTGTATCGCGCGCATGTGAAAGGCGAAAGCGCTGAAACGCTGCTGCCGAACATGATCGCCACCTCGCTGGCTAAGCTGCCGATCCCGAAACTGATGCGCTGGGGCGCGTCTGACGTCCATTTCGTGCGTCCGGTTCACACCGTGACTCTGCTGCTGGGCGACAAAGTGATTCCGGCAACGATTCTGGGCATTCAGTCCGATCGCGTGATTCGCGGCCATCGCTTTATGGGCGAAGCGGAATTCACCATCGATTCTGCCGATCAATACCCAGAAATCCTGCGTGAGCGCGGTAAAGTGATTGCGGATTACGCTGAGCGTAAAGCGAAAATCAAAGCCGATGCAGAAGAAGCGGCGCGTAAAATTGGCGGTAACGCCGATCTGAGCGAAAGCCTGCTGGAAGAAGTCACCTCGCTGGTAGAATGGCCGGTAGTGCTGACCGCGAAGTTCGAAGATAAATTCCTCGCGGTTCCGTCAGAAGCGCTGGTTCACACCATGAAAGGCGACCAGAAGTACTTCCCGGTTTACGCCAACGATGGCAAACTGCTGCCGAACTTTATCTTCGTTGCCAACATCGAATCGAAAGATCCGAGCCAGATTATCTCCGGTAATGAGAAAGTTGTGCGCCCGCGTCTGGCGGATGCCGAGTTCTTCTTCAATACCGACCGTAAAAAACGTCTGGAAGATCATCTGCCGCGTCTGCAAACCGTGCTGTTCCAACAGCAACTGGGTACGCTGCGCGACAAGACCGATCGTATCCAGGCGCTGGCGGGCTGGATTGCTGGTCAGATTGGCGCTGACGTGAACCACGCAACGCGTGCGGGCCTGCTGTCCAAGTGTGACCTGATGACCAACATGGTCTTCGAGTTCACCGACACCCAGGGCGTGATGGGCATGCACTATGCGCGTCACGATGGCGAAGCGGAAGATGTGGCCGTGGCGCTGAACGAGCAGTATCAGCCGCGTTTTGCCGGCGATGACCTGCCGTCTAACCCGGTAGCCTGTGCCGTCGCGATTGCCGACAAAATGGACACCCTGGCGGGTATCTTCGGTATCGGCCAGCATCCGAAAGGCGACAAAGACCCGTTTGCGCTGCGTCGTGCCGCGCTGGGCGTTCTGCGTATTATCGTTGAGAAGAACCTGAATCTCGATCTGCAAACGCTGACCGAGGAAGCGGTTCGTCTGTACGGCGACAAGCTGACCAACGCGAAAGTCGTGGATGACGTTATCGACTTTATGCTCGGTCGCTTCCGCGCATGGTATCAGGACGAGGGTTACACCGTTGATACCATTCAGGCCGTGCTGGCGCGTCGTCCGACTCGTCCAGCTGATTTCGACGCGCGTATGAAGGCGGTATCGCACTTCCGTACGCTGGAAGCCGCGTCCGCGCTGGCTGCGGCGAACAAGCGTGTATCAAACATCCTGGCGAAGTCTGAAGAAACGCTGAACGACCGCGTGAATGCGGCAACGCTGAAAGAGCCGGAAGAAATTGCGCTGGCGATGCAGGTTGTGGTGCTGCGCGACAAGCTGGAGCCAGTCTTTGCAGCCGGGCATTACCAGGAAGCGCTGGTTGAGCTATCGGCACTGCGTGAACCGGTCGATGCCTTCTTCGAGAAAGTCATGGTTAACGTAGAAGATAAAGAACTGCGTATTAACCGTCTGTCTATGCTCGAAAAACTGCGCGAGCTGTTCCTGCGCGTGGCGGATATTTCGCTGCTACAGTAACGGTCCTGAGCTGACTTAGAAAATGCCGGATGGCGTCTCCGCCTTATCCGGCATTTTTTTATGTTGTTAGCGCAACTGCAACTTAGTCAGGCAGGTCTGGCTGTCTTCCATAGTCTTAATGGGATACTCGGCTGATTTACCGTTGTAGTTTACTGCGATGGTGCCTTCCATATTGCGCGGTAGCCATACCCCGACGAAGCCGTTTCGACCGCTCTTCATCGCTTTTTGTACCACTACCTCTCCCTTACTGTCCGTCACTTTGACATTGAATGTCTTCTCCGGCATTTCGCCCTGGCAGCCAGACAGACTATGGTTGAAGCAAGGATGTGTTTGCCATTCATAAGGGGCAAATGACAGGTAGAACTTGTCACCGAGCGGCAGGGTATAAACCTGATCGCCAGAAGACAGTTTCAGCGCAGTGCTGGTGACGGACGCTGAGTAAGGCAACGGCCGACTCTGTGGCGACTGGTCAATAGTCTCTACGATTTGCTCAACGGATTTACCGCTGAGTCCGTGTTCCGCCAGAAAAGTGGCTTCCGGGGTCGCCGCGAATGCAGTACCCGTTGTGAGCAAACCTAAAACCAGCAGCAGTGAGGATTTCGACATAGCTTCAATTCCTTGTGAACATTATGGAATACAGACTGGCTCACTATAAAGCTTGCCCTTAGGGAAAGGTCAAAGGTACGGCGGGTAAAGTAATGCAAAGACGCGTTTCGGTGGGATGTATTGCGGAATATAGATAAAAAAATCCCCGCCGTTTGGCAGGGATTCAGAATTTTGAGCTTTTTAAGCTTACAGGCTGGTTACGTTGCCAGCTGCCGGGCCTTTAGCGCCGCTTTCGATGGTGAAGGAAACTTTCTGACCTTCGTCCAGAGATTTGTAGCCATCGTTCTGGATAGCAGAGAAGTGTACGAACACGTCTTTAGAGCCATCGTCAGGAGTGATGAAGCCGAAACCTTTATCAGCGTTGAACCATTTTACGATACCAGTCATTTTACCGGACATAGTGTATTACCTTTTAAAAAATAAGTGTGCCTTTCGGCGATATGGCGTGCTCTACAGATTTTTTAACAGTAAAGGAAATGCTCACTACGAGGGGTATCAATGATAACTCTTGAAGGGACTTGCCTTACTAAACTGCTGTAATGGTCTGTACGTCAAACCGTTGAGAGCATTAACTCATTTTACGCCTGTGGATGCAACTACTATTTTCTTATTTGTGGATACCCTCCGTAAGGGAACGGCCCTTTTACCGGACCGTTCTTCAGCAAAATTAAAAAATAGTTCAATCCATCAACTGCTTACTTAATCTCGGATCGGCCTGGATCAGGCGCATCAACTTCAATTCGGTAGTGGAAGGCTTTACGCGTTTAGACTCCCATTCATGCACCATCGCGACCGTCACGCCCATCACTCGGGCAAAATCATCTGTTTTTAAACCTGTCCCTCGTCGTAGCTGTTCAAATTCGGTGAAAGGGTTGGTTTTTTGCGTCAGAGTAACTGTCTGCGATACATCTTTAAAAACAATCTGCTCCAGACTGCTCAGCAGTTCAAACATTGGATCTTTGTATTCCATTGAGAACTCCTATAAATCACACAGCGGGATCGTGAATTTCATCGAAGCTCCTTAAGAGTAGTCGGAAAAAATGAAGTCGGATCTAAGGTTTGCGTGATGGATTCGTTTCAGCAGAGTATGAGCGACAAGCCTTTACAGGCTAACAAACTGATTAAGGTCGCGATCTCCGAACGATCACTCCCGATTGTAAAGATGACGAAAATACGACCCTGGGTAATGAATGGCGCATTGTTTAGCAAAAAAAAGGGGGGCGGGAACGGTTATTTTCCCTCACAAGATTACGCGGAAAGGGTATCTTGAGAGCCTGACCTGGACTATCCTTGTCAACGTCTGGCACGCGGGTGTCGTTGTGCGCATTTTTGGGTGAAAGGAGTATTAAAATGGCGACAGGTAAGTCCTGCTCTCGCTGGTTTGCGCCTGTTTTGGCGCTCTTAATGGTAGTTGGCCTGAGTGGGTGTTTTGATAAAGAAGGCGATCAGCGCAAGGCGTTTATCGATTTTCTGCAGAATACTGCAATGCGTAGCGGGGAGCGTTTACCAACGCTGACTGCCGATCAGAAAAAACAGTTTGGCCCGTTTGTGTCCGATTACGCGATTCTGTATGGCTATTCTCAACAGGTTAATCAGGCGATGGACTCCGGTCTGCGCCCGGTCGTTGATAGCGTAAATGCGATTCGTGTTCCTCAGGATTATGTGACTCAGCGTGAACCGCTGCGTCAGGCAAATGGCGCACTGGGTGTGTTAGGGCAACAGTTGCAGAATGCGAAACTGCAGGCAGATGCTGCGCATGGCGCGCTGAAGCAGGGTGAGGATCTCAAGCCGGTCTTTGACCAGGTCTACAATAAAGTCGTCACTGCACCTTCAGAGGCGCTACAGCCGCTGATCCCTGCCGCGCAAATCTTCACGCAGCAACTGGTGCAGGTCGGTGATTTTGTGGCGCAGCAGGATACGCAGGTGAGCTTTGTCGCCAACGGTATCCAGTTCCCAACGTCACAACAGGCAAGTCAGTACAACACGCTGATTGGCCCGTTGGCTGCTCAGCATCAGGCGTTTACTCAAGCCTGGACTGCTGCGGTGAATGCCACTCAGTAAAAGAGTGCTGTAATACATAGAAGGCCGGGTAAGCGTAAGCGCTACCCGGCCTTTTGTTTATTGCGCGACCTGCGGGTTGACGCAGTTCTTCTCCACTCTTCCTTGCAGCGCATCGATTAAGTTATCCACCGCACAGGCTGCCATGTTATAGCGCGTTTCGTGCGTGGCTGAACCAATGTGCGGCACGGCCACCACGTTGGGCAGGGACAGCAGCGGAGAGTCTGTCGCTAATGGCTCCTGCTCAAATACATCCAGACCTGCGGCATGAATGTCGCCGTTTTGCAGAGCGCTAATCAACGCTTTTTCATCGACCACCGGGCCACGTCCAGCGTTAATGAAAATGGCGGAAGACTTCATTTTGGCAAACTGCTCGGTACTGAACAGATGATGTGTTTCGTCGGTTAATGGCAGGATCAGGCAGACAAAATCAGACTCCTGCAACAGCGTGTCGAGATCGCAGTAACGTGCGTTGAAGCGTTCTTCCGCTTCCTGATGATGACGGCGGGCGTTATAGAGAATCGGCATGCTAAAGCCAAAATGCGCACGTTGCGCCAGCGCCAGCCCGATACGACCCATGCCGACAATGCCCAACGTTTTGTGGTGGACATCGGTACCAAACCAGTCGGCCCCTATGCTTTTGGTCCATTCACCTGACTTCACTCGTTCAGCAACTTCCACCACGCGGCGTGCGGTGCTTAGCACCAGCGCCATTACCGTATCGGCGACGGTTTCCGTGAGCACGGTTGGCGTATGCATCAACAGTACCTTACGCGCATTGAGGGCATCGACATCGAAGTTGTCATAGCCTACGGATATTGTGGATGTCGCACGCAGCCTGGGCATTTTCTCCAACAGCGCGGTATTGACGGCTTCACTGGAGCCCAGCAGACCTTTGGCGTTGGCAAAGGCCTCGGCGTGCTGTGCGACCGTTTCCGGGCGCAGGTTAGGCACCTGAGTCACAGTAAAATGCTCTTCCAGGCGATGCAGTAAATCGTCAGGTAACGCTTTATAGAGAATAATGGACGGCTTCATGCGAATCTCCGTAAGTTAAAATTTAAGCGTGGCGTGCGCCAACCGGAATTTGGGAATTATTAGCAGGCTTAACAATTAAAGTTAGCCATACTGAGGCAAAAAGCGCTACCCCCATAAAAATGTACGAGGCGGATGGGCTGCCGGTTGCGCCATTGAGGTAGCCGACAAACCAGGAACCAAAGAATGAGCCTAATGCGCCCATGCTGTTAATCAACGCCATTGCACCTCCGGCGACGTTGCGTGGCAGCATTTCCGGGATGATGGCGAAGAAGGGACCATATGGGGCATACATCGCCGCGCCCGCGATAACTAACAGCGTGTAGGACAGCCAGAAGTGATCCGCGCCAACGGCCCAGGAGCCGATAAAGGCGAAAGCGGCAATCAGTAACAGCGGCCAGACAAACAGCTTACGATTTTGCAGTTTATCAGAGGCCCAGGAGACGAGAATCATCGCTGCCGTCGCCGCCAGATACGGTACGGATGACAGCCAGCCAACTTCCACCATCCCCAGATTTGCGCCGCCGTTGCGAATAATGGACGGCAGCCACAGCACAAACCCGTAGACGCCAATACTCCAGGCGAAATACTGCATACACAGCAGGATGACGTTACGTGAGCGGAAAGCCTCACCGTAGTTACGCACGGCTTTGATCCCTTGTTGCTCTTGTTCCAGTTGGGCCTGAAGCGCAGCTTTTTCGGATTCCGACAGCCAGCCGACCTGAGACGGTTTGTCTTTTACCAGTACCCACCAGCAGAACGCCCAGATGATGGCCGGGAAGCCCTCGATGATGAACATTTCCCGCCAGCCCAGCGCCTGAATGAGATAACCGGAAACGACGGACATCCATAAAACAGTAACCGGGTTACCGAGGATTAAGAAGGTGTTAGCGCGTGAACGCTCGGATTTCGTAAACCAGTTGCTGATATAAATCAGCATTGCGGGCATCACGGCAGCTTCAACGACGCCAAGAATAAAGCGGATAGCGGCCAGCATCGGAATATTGCTGACCATCCCAGTTAACGAGGCACAAGCCCCCCACAGGATCAGGCAGACGAAAATCAGTTTTCGTACGCTGCGGCGCTCGGCGTAAATTGCGCCCGGGATCTGGAAGAAGAAATAGCCAAGGAAAAACAGAGCGCCCAGCAGAGAGGAGATCCCTTTGGTAATGCCGAGATCCTCGTTAATGCCTGCGGCGGAGGCGAAGCTGAAGTTCGCGCGGTCAAGGTACGCCAGGCTATACGTGATAAACACGATTGGCATGATGTACCACCAGCGTTTTGCTGCATTGGTTGAGCTATTCATAGACTGCCCTCTGGTTATGCTGATACGCCGCCTCTGTATGTAGGGTACAGCGGTGGCCGGGGATTTATTCCCCTAATTGTTCACGTGTGGGTAATCCTTCGCTGTCGCCCTGAACCTGAATGGCCAGTGCGCCAATTTTATTGCCGCGGGTCACTGCCTGATGCAGCGAACGGCCTTCCAGCAGAGCGCTGATCACGCCCACGGCAAAGCCATCGCCTGCGCCGACCGTATCAACCACGTTGTCGACTTTTACCGGTGCGACGCAGCCATGCTCGCCGCTGGCAGTTTTGTACCAGGCGCCATCTGCCCCGGTTTTGATAATGACTGCCTTCACACCATGGCGCAGATAAAAGTCGGCGATGGCTTCAGGTGTTTGTTGTCCGGTGAGAATCATTCCCTCTTTTAGACCAGGCAAAACCCAGTCAGCCTGGAATGCCAGCCGGTTCAGTTTTTCCACCATCTCGGCTTCGCTTTTCCACAGCACCGGACGCAAATTCGGGTCAAACGAGATGGTTTTCCCCTGAGCTTTCATGGCGCGGGCGGT
This sequence comes from Citrobacter sp. wls706, assembly GCF_005281305.1. NCBI lineage: Bacteria > Pseudomonadati > Pseudomonadota > Gammaproteobacteria > Enterobacterales > Enterobacteriaceae > Citrobacter > Citrobacter sp. wls706. Next base: position 238,459 of record NZ_SZXG01000040.1, read on the forward strand.
ATGCGCCAGAAGTTCATAGGAACTGGCGGAAAGCGCGGCTGCCACGCCGCTCAGGTGCAAGTGACGCGCGCTGGCAAAATAGTCCTCGTGGTAATCCTCAATACTGAGATGGCTGGCTGCGGAACCTTTGCGGAAGTATTCCACAATGGGATCGGTTCCATTTTCGACCTTAGATTTAAGCTGAAAGCCGGTAGCGAAGCGCTCGTCCTGAGTGACTCCCTGCGCATCAATCCCTTCTTTTTCCAGCGACTTAATAATAAAACGGCCAAAACTGTCGTTACCTACGCGGCTTACCCAGCCTACATTCAGACCCAAACGAGCAATACCGGTCGCCACGTTGAGTTCAGCGCCTGCAACGCGCTTGATAAACTGCTCTACATCCGCCAGGTCGCCGGTTTGCGTGGCGACAAACATCGCCATCGCTTCACCTATAGTGACCACATCCAGTGAATTCTTCATGCGTTACTCCTCGCGTAGCAGCTCGACGTAATGGCGGGTAACCGCC
>NZ_SZXG01000040.1:238994-468354 GCF_005281305.1 Citrobacter sp. wls706
TGGCGGGTAACCGCCGTTAAATCCTGTCCTTCCAGGGGAAACTCGATGCCGCGCGGAACATCGTCAGGCAGCGTTTTTAACAGCGCCAGCCAGCGCGGATCGGCTGCATCAGGCGGCACTGCACGGTAGCTGTCGCGATGTGTAACTGCGGCTTTGACATGGATGTATCCCACGGTTGGCGCCAGGTTTTTCGCCGCCTCTTCCGGGGAGTCGCCAACCCACAGCCAGTTGCCCATATCAAAGGTCAGCGAGATCGGCAGGTTTTGCATTTGGCAGGCTTCGTTAAAGTGCTGCATTAGCTGCAGGCGTCCGCAGGCGGTCTGATCGTTTTCGACAACCAGCTCCATCCCGCTGTTATCCAGCCATTCGCGTAAAACGTCGAACTGTTCGGTATGGGAAAAATGACCAAGGGAGACTTTTAACCACAGCGCTTGCAGGGTCTGCGCTTCCGCAAATAGCGCCGGAAGACGGGGGTTGAGGTTACCGTCCTCAAGGAACAGCGGCTCAGGCGCTGAATAACAGGCCAGCAGGCCGAAGATTTCGATCGCTGAGGCCATCGTTGACAGCGTGGTGAGTTCGGCGTCAGTTAGCATCTCGCGGCGAATTTCGACGCCGTCAGCACCGGCTTCAGCAATGATGGGCAGCATGGCGGTTTGTCCACCCGCAGCGCGGACCTGCTCATAGCCGTAGGCGGCGGTGACCACCATAATTTTTCTTTTCATGGAAACTCCATAACCAGCGTTCTTGCTATAACGCTAGATGGAACCGGTTCCAAAGAAAAGCCTATGATGTCGAATTTATGATCACCATCACGAAGGAAATTTAGCGGGCGGTAGAGCCGCGCACGATCAGTTCACCAGAGAAAACCTGTTCCTGAATGGCGTCAGAGCCGCCATCGATCCGGCGTACAACCTGTTCCACAGCGGTGTAGCCAATCTGCCATGTGGGTTGTTTCAGCGTGGTAATACCGACACCCGCCAGCTCGGCCCATTCCAGCTCGTCAAAACCAAGTAGCCCGATATCGCTGCCCCAGTTGAGGCCAATGCGCTTCAGGGCGCGGGCAACCTGTAGCGTAAGGGCACCGTTGGCGGAGATAACGGCTTTGCGCATGCCTCGATGCTGCTGGTGGAACTGGCGCAGCGTGTCATCCAGTTGCGCATTGTCCGTTAGCGGAACTTCGGCATTTTGCGCGATAACGCCGGGATAGCGTGCGAGCGTGGCGCGAAAGGCGCTCAGACGTTCGCGGCGGGTATTCACCATGCCGAGTGGTTCGCTGAGAAACAGAATGGCTTCAAAGCCTTGTTCAAGCAGGTGTTCCGTGGCAACCGTTGCGGCCTGGGTGTTATCCAGCCCGACCATATCGCAGGCGAAATCAGGAATTTTACGATCAATCAGTACCATCGGCAGCGCAGACTGTTGCAGGCGATTCAGCCCCTCTTCGCGCATCCCAACGGCGTTGACTACAATCCCTTCGACCTGGTAACTGCGCAAAAGGTCAAGATAGTGCAACTCCTGATCCACTTCGTTGTTGGTGTTACATACCAGCGGGGTAAAGCCTTTATCGCGACAGGCGGCTTCAATTCCGCTTAATACGTTGACGGAGTAGGGGTTGGTAATATCTGCGATGATCAGGCCAATCAGGCGGGTGCGACCGTGTTTCAGGCCGCGTGCCATCAGGCTGGGTCGGTAGTCGAGAGCGGCAATGGCTTGTTCAATGCGGGCCAGCAGCGCGTCGGATAGCAGGTGCTTTTCACCGTTGAGGTAACGTGAAATGCTGGTCTTGCCGGTTTTTGCGGCCTTCGCCACATCGCTGATGGTTGCCCGTGTTGATTTGCTCATCGCTGATTTCCCTGAATTTGGTGACAACACCTTAACGCGAAAATCAACGATGGCAAGTGCTTCATGCCGGATCGGGCGCAGCCTGTCTCCGGCTCAAAACGTTACTGGATCGGGCTTAAGGTAATCTCTACGCGGCGGTTCTGCGCTTTACCTTCCGCCGTGCTATTGCTGGCGATTGGATTTGCCGGACCCATACCCTGAGTGCGGATACGGTTAGCGGCGACGCCTTGAGTGATCAAGGCGCTGGCGACGGAATCCGCGCGCTGCTGTGACAGGCGCATATTCAGATCCTGGCTGCCGGTGCTGTCGGTGAAGCCCAGCACGTTAACCGCGGTTTTATTGTACTCTTTCAGAACCATGGCCACGCCGGTCAGTGTGTTAGCCCCGGCAGGTTTCAGGTTGGCACTGCTGCTGTCGAAGGTGACGTTGTTTGGCATGTTCAGAATGATGTTATCGCCACTACGCGTCACGCTGACGCCAGTTCCCTGCATTTTTTCGCGCAGTTTTGCTTCCTGCACGTCCATGTAATAGCCGATACCACCGCCAACAGCCGCGCCAGCTGCTGCGCCAATCAGTGCGCCCTTGCCACGATCTTTCTTCGAAGAAGAGAGTGCGCCAATACCCGCGCCGACCAGAGAGCCAATGCCTGCGCCAATACCGGATTTACCCGCTTCGCGCTCGCCGGTGTAAGGGTTTGTTGTGCAGCCAGAAACCGCCAGGGCGCCGCTCACGATGGCAGCAATAACAAAAACACGTTTCTTCATCTCAATTCCTTAATGACTTATTCTTCTTTGCCACAGCGACGGTGGCGGTTGATTATGACGTGTGAACATGAAGAAAATTCCAGGGAAGACTCTGAAATTTGTAAGTAACATTGAACGGCAGAATAAATAAGCCGCTACATCGTATTCAGGAGCGCCATCTTGGCTAATTCACCCGCACACTACTCGGTGTTAACCGCTGCCCACTGGGGACCTATTCTCGTCGAAACCGATGGCGAGACCGTTTTCTCCTCCCGTGGCGCGTTGCCCACCACTCATCCCAACTCTTTGCAAACCGTGGTGCGTGACCAGGTACACAGTAAAACGCGGGTACGTTTTCCGATGGTACGTAAAGGCTTCCTCGCCTCGCCGGAAAGCCCACAGGGCGTGCGCGGGCAGGATGAGTTTGTTCGCGTCAGTTGGGATGACGCGCTGATGCTTATCCATACGCAGCATAAACGCATCCGTGACAGCTATGGCCCGGCCTCGATTTTTGCCGGGTCTTACGGCTGGCGCTCCAACGGCGTGTTACACAAAGCCGCGACCCTGTTACAACGTTATATGGCACTGGCGGGCGGTTATACCGGGCATCTGGGGGATTACTCCACGGGCGCCGCGCAGGCCATCATGCCGTACGTGGTGGGCGGCAACGAAGTTTACCAGCAGCAGACCAGCTGGCCCGTCGTGTTGGAACACAGCGATGTGGTGGTGTTATGGAGCGCCAATCCGCTGAATACCCTGAAGATTGCCTGGAATGCTTCCGACGAACAGGGTCTCGCTTACTTTGCGGCATTGCGTGATAGCGGCAAGCGTTTGATCTGTATCGATCCGATGCGATCGGAAAGCGTGGATTTCTTTGGCGATAAGATGGAATGGATCGCCCCGCATATGGGTACCGACGTGGCGCTGATGCTGGGCATCGCGTATACGCTGGTGGAAAACGGCTGGCATGACGCGGACTTTCTCGCCCGTTGTACCACTGGTTATGAGCGGTTTGCCGACTATCTGCTGGGTAAAACTGACAATGTCGCAAAAACGGCAGAGTGGGCTGCTGAAATTTGTGGGATAACTGCGGCAAAAATACGCGAACTGGCGGCGATATTTCACCAAAATACCACCATGCTGATGGCCGGATGGGGCATGCAGCGCCAGCAGTATGGCGAACAAAAACACTGGATGATTGTCACCCTGGCCGCCATGCTCGGGCAAATCGGCACGCCAGGCGGAGGCTTTGGGCTGTCGTATCATTTTGCCAACGGTGGGAATCCAACGCGTCGCGCCGCAGTATTGGCTTCGATGCAGGGCAGCGTGAAAGGCGGTACCGATGCGGTGGATAAAATCCCGGTGGCGCGAATTGTCGAAGCGCTGGAGAACCCCGGAGGCTTTTACCAGCACAACGGAATGGACCGACATTTCCCGGACATCCGCATGTTGTGGTGGGCCGGCGGGGCCAATTTTACTCATCACCAGGACACCAACCGTCTGATTCGCGCCTGGCAAAAACCGGAGCTGGTGGTTATCTCGGAATGTTTCTGGACCGCCGCCGCGAAGCATGCCGATATCGTATTACCGGCGACCACCTCGTTTGAGCGCAACGATCTCACCATGACGGGTGATTACAGCAACCAGCACCTGGTGCCGATGAAGCAGGTTGTGCCGCCGCAGCATGAGGCGCGCAATGATTTTGATGTCTTTGCCGAGCTGAGCGAGCGCTGGGAAAGGGGCGGCTATGAACGATTCACCGAAGGTAAAAGCGAGCTGGCGTGGCTGGAGACCTTTTACAATATCGCCGGGCAGCGCGGGGCCAGCCAGCAGGTCACACTGCCGTCCTTCACCGAGTTTTGGCAGCGCAACGCGCTGATCGAAATGCCGGAAAACCCCGCCAGCGCGCACTTTATTCGGTTTGCGGATTTTCGCCGCGATCCACAGGCGCATCCGCTGAAAACGGACAGCGGAAAAATTGAAATCTACTCCGCGAAGATTGCTGGTTACGGCTATGCGGATTGTGCTGGACACCCGATGTGGCTGGAACCTGATGAGTGGTTTGGTAACGCCGAGCCGGGTCAGTTACAGCTGCTTTCCGCCCATCCGGCGCACCGTTTGCACAGCCAGTTGAATTACAGTGCGTTGCGTGAGCAGTATGCGGTGGCGGATCGTGAGCCCGTTACGATCCATCCGCAGGACGCCAACGCACGTGGTATTAAGGATGGCGACACGGTGAGGGTGTGGAACGCGCGTGGGCACGTTCTGGCGGGTGCTGTCGTGACGACAGGGATCAAACCTGGCGTCATTTGCATTCATGAAGGCGCCTGGCCTGATTTGGATCTCACTGCCGGTGGTATTTGTAAAAATGGTGCCGTCAACGTGCTGACCAAAGATCTCCCCAGCTCGAAGCTGGGGAATGGCTGCGCGGGCAACACTGCCCTGGCGTGGATCGAAAAGTACAATGGACCCGCCCTGACGCTTACGGCGTTTGATCCGCCTGCCAGCCCATAATCCACGTGGGGTGGTGAGTTTCTTCCTGCCATGCGCCGTCTTCAATGCGAAAACCCAGCGCATGGTAGAAGTTTACCGCTGACTGATTCTTCTGGTAGACCTCCAGGCTGAGTAGAGAAAAGCGCTGCTGCACATGCTGCACCAGCGCTGTACCAATTCCGCTTCTGATGGCCGCTGGCGCGACAAACAACGCGCCAAGGAAGCGTTCGTCAATCACGCTGACAAAGCCTTTGAGTACACCTTCTTCTTCCCACACCCAGGTTTGCGCGGCGGGCAGGTATACATCACGCACGATGGGTTCACTTTCGCGCCAGTAGCGTTCGTCGATAAACGGATGGGCATGGATCGTGCTTTCCATCCACAGCGCCAGAATTGACGGCAGATCGTCAGCTTTAGATTCACGAATCATGTTGTGCCCCTGGGTAACAGATGCAACTGGTGATATGGTCGTTGACCAGACCACAGGCCTGCATAAAGGAGTAGCAGATGGTGGTGCCGACAAACTTAAACCCGCGTTTTTTTAACGCCTTAGACAGCGCATCTGACGCAGGCGTTGAGGTGGGGATATCGCTCAGGTTGGCGGCGCGGGTCACTTGCGGTTGGTTATCAACAAATGACCAGACGAACTCGCTAAACGATTCACCGTTTTGCGCCATGGCCAGAAATGCGCGAGCGTTACCGATAATGGCCTGAATTTTTCCGCGATGGCGAATAATGCCGGCATCCTGTACCAGCCTTTCCACATCCTCTTCGGTCATGGCTGCCACTTTTTCCGGATCAAAATGGTGGAAGGCGTGGCGATAATTTTCCCGTTTCTTCAGTACGGTGATCCATGATAATCCCGCCTGCTGGCCTTCCAGGCAGATCATTTCGAACAGCTTCTTGCCATCGGTTTCGGGGACGCCCCATTCCTTGTCGTGATAGGCAATGTAAAGTGGTTCCTGGCTGACCCATCCGCAACGCTGCATATTCTTCCTCGCTGTTTTTACTGGCGTAAAAATTTCATTCGGCCCGCCTTGACGCGCCAGCTAAAAAGACAATATTTAATACAGGGCCTGATGGCCCCGATTTCCTACACACAATGACAATAATATCGCCGAATTCGGCTCTTTTCTGGAGTCGCGTTGATGATTATAAGAAACAGTAGTGGTCGCCAAAGGTTAACTCTGGCGAGCGTCGTAGTTTGTGCGCTGTCCATCAATACAGCATATGGCTGGCAACAAGAATATATCGTTGATGCGATGTCAGGGCATACGGCTGAACGTTATACATGGGACAGCGATCACCAACCACGTTATAACGACATTCTGGAGGAACGTATTCGTTCTACGCAGAACGTGGCGGGTCCGGTGGTGAATCTGGCCGATCAGACGCTGATGGATACGACCAGCGGCATGAGTATGGGCTGGAACTTTCCTCTTTCCAGGCAGGTAACAACCGGACCGGTCGCCGCCTTACATTATGACGGCTCGACCACGTCTACCTACAACGAGTTTGGTGATAGCGCAACCTCAATAACACCGACCGATCCGATGTGGCATGCCAGCGTCAGCACGTTAGGCTGGCGAGTCAATTCGCAGTTCGGTGATGTGCGACCATGGGCGCAAATCAGCTATAACCAACAGTTTGGCGAGAATATCTGGAAGACGCAGTCGGGTCTCAGCCGCATGACGACAGCAGGACAGGACGGTAACTGGCTGGATGTCACCGTCGGCGCAGATATGCTGTTGAATCCACATATGGCGGCTTACGCCGCACTTTCTCAGGCAGAAAACAGTACCAACAACAGCGACTATATGTACACCATGGGGGTAAGTGCCAAATTTTAACGAAAGCAATCATCGTTTATACATCTCAGTTACATATTGAGATCAACAATCACACGCTTTCCAGCGATAGCGTGTACTAACACATGCGGTAAAGTTCAGTATCCCAACTTTTTGTCTCGTCATTCATTCCGCATTCCAGGCATTTCATTCCGTTCTGACGGCATTTCATGCCGTTTTTTCCTGGTATAAATGGCGCTTCGGTATGGTTGTTGGCAGAGAATTTCCCATTTTGCTTATGCAGGAAGACTGCCATGAAAACTACTGATTATCAGCGTACCCGTTGGCTGACACTGATCGGCACCATCATTACCCAATTTGCCTTAGGTTCTGTTTATACCTGGAGCCTGTTTAACGGCGCGCTCTCTTCTAAACTTGACGCACCGGTGAGCCAGGTTGCGTTTTCCTTTGGTTTACTGAGCCTGGGGCTGGCGATTTCTTCTTCCGTCGCCGGGAAGCTGCAAGAACGTTTTGGCGTGAAGCGCGTCACCATGGCCTCCGGTATCTTACTGGGCGTCGGCTTCTTCTTAACCGCCCACTCTGACAGCCTGATTATGCTGTGGCTGAGTGCCGGTGTACTGGTCGGTCTGGCGGATGGCGCCGGATACCTGTTAACCCTTTCCAACTGCGTAAAATGGTTCCCTGAGCGTAAGGGGCTGATTTCCGCCTTTGCCATCGGCTCTTATGGCCTGGGTAGCCTCGGTTTTAAATTTATCGACAGCCAACTGCTTAGCACCGTGGGTCTGGAAAAAACCTTTATGATCTGGGGCGCAATTGTGCTGGTGATGATCGTCTTTGGCTCCATGCTGATGAAAGATGCGCCGAATCAGGAAGTGAAGGCGAAAAATGGTGTGGTCGAGAACGACTACAGCCTGGCGCAGTCCATGCGTAAACCACAGTACTGGATGCTGGCCGTGATGTTCCTCACTGCGTGTATGAGCGGGCTGTATGTAATTGGCGTGGCGAAAGATATTGCGCAGAGCCTGGCGCATATGGATGTTGCCACGGCGGCAAATGCGGTGACCGTCATCTCCATCGCTAACCTGTCAGGCCGTCTGGTTCTGGGTATTCTGTCCGACAAAATCTCTCGTATTCGTGTTATCACCATTGGTCAGGTAGTTTCGCTGGTCGGTATGGCGGCGCTGCTCTTCGCCCCGCTCAATGACGTTACTTTCTTTGCGGCAATTGCTTGTGTGGCATTTAACTTTGGCGGCACCATCACCGTGTTCCCGTCACTGGTGAGTGAGTTTTTTGGCCTCAATAACCTGGCTAAAAACTACGGGGTTATTTACCTGGGCTTCGGTATCGGCAGTATTTGTGGTTCCATTATCGCCTCGCTGTTTGGCGGATTCTATGTGACCTTCTGCGTTATCTTTGCGCTGTTAATCATCTCGCTGGCACTTTCTACCACTATTCGCCAGCCACAACGTAGCGTATATACCGAGGCGCACGCCTAAATCTATTAGTGGTCTGATTAATACCTGGCGCATATATTTACAAAAATATATGCGCCATTTGCATTCTCTATAAGCACTTTTCTTCCCTCCTGTGGTCTACTTACCCGCGCCCGTAGATATTTCACCTCTGCTGTTGTCGCATTTTTCCCCTGTAAAGTCTGTTTGGCCGCTGCGCAGGGAGTTTTTATCCCGATCCCCAGGGTTTGTTTGCATGAGATACATTAAGTCGATGACGCAGCAGAAACTCAGTTTCTTGCTGGCAATCTATATCGGTTTGTTTATGAACTGTGCTGTATTTTTCCGTCGTTTTAGCGGATATGCGCACGAATTCACCGTCTGGAAAGGACTCTCTGCGGTTGTTGAATTAGCCGGCACTGTGCTGGTGACCTTCTTTTTATTACGGCTTCTCTCTTTATTCGGTCGACGGGCCTGGCGTGTGCTGGCCACCTTTGTGGTGCTGTGTTCTGCCGGCGCCAGCTATTATATGACCTTCCTGAACGTGGTTATTGGCTACGGTATTATTGCCTCCGTCATGACCACGGATATTGATTTATCGAAAGAAGTGGTTGGCTGGCATTTCATCGTGTGGCTGGTTTCGGTCAGTATTATCCCATTGGTGTTGATCTGGAGTAACCGCTGCCGCTATACCCTGATGAGACAGATTCGTACGCCGGGCATGAGATGGCGTAGCGTGGCGGTGGTGTTACTGGCAGGTCTGATGGTGTGGGTGCCGATTCGCCTGTTGAGTATGCAACAGAGAAGCGTTGAACGGGAAACCGGCATCGATCTACCCAGCTATGGCGGGGTTGTGGCGAACTCTTATTTACCGTCAAACTGGCTCTCGGCGTTGGGTCTGTACGCCTGGGCGCAGGTGGATGAGTCTTCAGATAACAAATCGCTAATGAACCCGGCCAAAAAGTTTACCTATGTTGCGCCGAAGAACCTCGACGACACCTATGTGGTGTTTATCATCGGCGAAACCACCCGCTGGGATCATATGGGGATTTTTGGCTACGAGCGAAATACCACGCCAAGGCTCGCCCAGGAGAAAAATCTGGCCGCGTTCCGGGGATATTCCTGTGATACGGCAACCAAACTTTCTCTGCGCTGCATGTTTGTCCGTGAAGGTGGGGCGGAAGAAAATCCGCAGCGAACCCTCAAAGAACAAAACGTTTTTGCCGTGCTTACTCAGTTAGGGTTCAAGACAGACCTTTACGCAATGCAAAGCGAGATGTGGTTTTACAGTAATACCATGGCGGAGAACATCTCCTACCGTGAGCAGATCGGCGCTGAGCCGCGTAACCGTGGCAAAAACGTTGATGACATGCTGTTGATTCCCGAGATGCAGCAGTCTCTGCAGCAGAACGATGACGGTAGTAAGCACCTGATTATTCTGCATACCAAAGGCTCGCATTTTAACTATACGCAGCGCTACACCCGTGAATATGCACAGTGGAAGCCGGAATGTGTCAATGTTGATAGCGGCTGCTCAAAAGCTGAGATGATCAACTCATTCGATAACTCGGTAACCTATGTGGATCACTTTATTACGCAAGTGTTTGATCAGCTGCGCGATAAGAAAGCGATAGTGTTCTACGCCGCCGATCACGGTGAGTCGATTAACGAGCGTGAGCACCTGCACGGGACGCCGCGTAAAATGGCGCCGCCAGAACAGTTCCGCGTTCCTATGCTGGTGTGGATGTCTGACAAGTATCTGGAAGATCCCGACCATGCGAAGGCGTTCGCACATCTGAAGCAAGAAGCTGATATGAAGGTGCCGCGTCGTCATGTGGAGCTATACGACACTATTTTAGGTTGCCTCGGTTATACCTCGCCAAATGGCGGTATTAACGAAAATAACAACTGGTGCCGTATTCCGGACGCGAAGAAGGTTGCAGCCCAGTAACGAAGGCTGCTGACTTTCTCGCCGATCAAATGGCATTTTGATGCTAAGGGATTGACGGGCGCGCTGCTGAGCAGTAAGATGCGCCCCGCATTCGGTGATTGGCGCAGCCTGGTAGCGCACTTCGTTCGGGACGAAGGGGTCGGAGGTTCGAATCCTCTATCACCGACCAAATTAGAAAAGCCAGCCTTCGGGCTGGCTTTTTGCTTTCCGGAATTGACGAGGATGAGAACCTCCGGGGGCAAGAGGTTCGACTCGAGCGTAGCGAGAGAACGTTGCGTCAGCAACGGCCCGCAGGGCGAGCCACGCAGTGGCGAGTAATCCTCTATCACCGACCAAATTCAAAACCCTGCTCAACGAGCAGGGTTTTTGCATTTGTAGGCCTGATAAGCGCAGCGCCATCAGGCAATTCGGGAGGCATCGCCGGATGGCGTCGCAGGTGCCTTATCCGGCCTACAGGCTTAGTTTCATCCCGGCGTGTATGGTGTTATTCCAAACCCACCTTTGACCTTCATTTTGCCTACAAAAATTGTGCGCCACTTCCCACTGACTGTTAACGATTCTGTGACATATTCCATTGCCTTTTTTTATATTTGCATGAAACTTTTTTTGCGCTACTTATGGCTGAACCTGGCATTTTCCGCTGTGCGTTTTAACGTTCATGGTATTAATCGCTCAGATATGCAGCATTAATTTAGAAAGTTTTAAGAATTTGCATAAATGTTAATCACCAAATGTTGCGAAATATTAAGAAGTTTATTCTGGCACAGAGCGCGTAGCACAAATTTCCCTGCTGAAAATAGCCGTCTGCACTTTTTTTAATCTTTGTTTGTCAATTCTCACCGTTGGTGTAAATCACGGTTACCTGTATTGACATTTTCACATTCTGTTGACAGATTGTAGGGCATGAGGGGCATTTCATGGAGAATCCGCACTGCAACTCAGTCGCTTATGTGAACGGAATCCCCATCCTCTTAACGCCGACCCGGCCGGGTAAAAAACAAAAAAGGCCAGGCGGTGCAAACCCACTGCAAAGGGTAAAACAACAAACATCACATTTGGAGCAGAAGAATGAGTATTTCCTTGAAGAAGTCAGGGATGCTGAAGCTTGGTCTGAGCCTGGTGGCCATGACCGTCGCAGCAAGCGTACAGGCTAAAACTCTGGTTTATTGTTCAGAAGGATCTCCTGAAGGCTTTAACCCACAGCTTTTCACCTCTGGCACCACCTATGATGCCAGCTCCGTACCGATCTATAACCGCCTGGTTGAATTCAAAATCGGTACCACCGAAGTGATCCCGGGCCTTGCTGAGAAGTGGGAAATCAGCGAAGACGGTAAAACCTACACCTTCCACCTGCGCCAGGGCGTGAAGTGGCAGGACAACAAAGATTTCAAACCGACGCGCGATTTTAACGCCGATGACGTGGTGTTCTCGTTCGATCGTCAGAAAAATGCCCAGAACCCGTACCACAAAGTCTCTGGCGGCAGTTATGAATACTTCGAAGGGATGGGTCTGCCAGATCTGATCTCCGAAGTGAAAAAAGTGGATGATAAAACCGTTCAGTTCGTACTGACGCGTCCGGAAGCACCGTTCCTGGCCGATCTGGCGATGGACTTCGCTTCTATTCTTTCTAAAGAATACGCGGACAACATGCTGAAAGCCGGTTCCCCGGAGAAAGTAGACCTCAACCCAATTGGTACCGGTCCGTTCCAGCTGCAGCAATACCAGAAAGACTCCCGTATTCTGTATAAAGCTTTCCCTGGCTACTGGGGTACTAAGCCGCAGATCGACCGTCTGGTCTTCTCTATTACGCCTGATGCTTCCGTGCGTTACGCCAAACTGCAGAAGAATGAGTGCCAGGTGATGCCGTATCCGAACCCGGCAGACATCGCGCGCATGAAGCAGGATAAAAACATCAACCTGATGGAGCAGGCTGGTCTGAACGTGGGCTACCTCTCTTACAACACCGAGAAGAAACCGTTTGATGACGTTAAAGTTCGTCAGGCGCTGACTTATGCGGTAAACAAAGAAGCGATCATCAAAGCCGTTTACCAGGGCGCTGGCGTAGCTGCGAAGAACCTGATCCCGCCGACCATGTGGGGTTATAACGATGACATTAAAGACTACAGTTACGATCCTGAGAAAGCGAAAGCGCTGCTGAAAGAAGCCGGTCAGGACAAGGGCTTTACCGTTGAACTGTGGGCAATGCCGGTACAGCGTCCGTACAACCCGAACGCGCGCCGTATGGCGGAGATGGTTCAGGCTGACTGGGCGAAAATTGGCGTTCAGGCCAAGATTGTGACCTACGAGTGGGGCGAGTATCTGAAACGCGCCAAAGCGGGTGAGCATCAGGCCGTTATGATGGGCTGGACCGGTGACAACGGGGATCCGGATAACTTCTTCGCCACCCTGTTCAGCTGTGCGGCAGCGAAAGACGGTTCAAACTACTCTCGCTGGTGCTACAAGCCATTTGAAGACTTGATCCAGCCAGCGCGTGCCACCGACGATCACAACAAGCGTATCGAACTGTACAAACAAGCTCAGGTTGTTATGCACGATCAGGCTCCGGCTCTGATTGTTGCTCACTCCACCGTGTACGAGCCAGTGCGTAAAGAAGTCAAAGGCTATGTGGTTGATCCATTAGGCAAACATCACTTCGAAAACGTCTCTGTCGAATAATTAAAAGCAATCAAGGAAGCGCTGCGCCCCGGTGTTGTGTAGGCCGGATAAGCGCAGCGCCATCCGGCGTAATGCTTTACCCGCGATGCAGTTTGCGTGGGATAAGATTTGTGAGCAATACAGACTCACGGTTCCAGGCCGTGCGTCATTAGAGAGAATCCGGGTTATGTTGCAGTTCATTCTCCGACGTTTGGGACTCGTCATCCCCACGTTTATCGGTATCACTCTTCTCACTTTTGCCTTCGTCCATATGATCCCCGGCGATCCGGTAATGATCATGGCGGGTGAGCGTGGGATCTCCCCTGAGCGTCATGCTCAACTGCTGGCCGAACTTGGTTTGGATAAACCGATGTGGCAGCAGTACCTCCATTATATCTGGGGGGTTATGCATGGTGATTTAGGTATCTCGCTGAAAAGTCGTTTACCTGTGTGGGATGAGTTCGTGCCTCGTTTTAAAGCCACGCTGGAACTTGGTGTCTGCGCGATGATTTTCGCCGTCGCAGTGGGTATTCCGGTGGGTGTGCTTGCCGCCGTTAAGCGCGGTTCCATTTTCGATCACACCGCCGTTGGACTGGCGCTGACCGGTTACTCGATGCCGATTTTCTGGTGGGGCATGATGCTGATCATGCTGGTTTCCGTGCAGTTGAACCTGACGCCGGTTTCCGGCCGGGTGAGCGACATGGTATTCCTTGATGATTCCAACCCGCTGACCGGTTTTATGCTGATTGACACCGCTATCTGGGGTGAAGAGGGTAACTTTATTGATGCGCTGGCGCATATGATCCTGCCCGCGATGGTGCTGGGTACCATTCCTCTGGCGGTAATTGTGCGTATGACTCGTTCATCAATGCTGGAAGTACTGGGTGAAGATTACATTCGTACCGCCCGTGCCAAAGGCCTGACCCGTATGCGCGTCATCATCATTCACGCTTTGCGTAACGCCATGCTGCCCGTTGTCACCGTTATCGGCCTACAGGTTGGTACGTTGCTGGCCGGGGCGATCCTGACCGAGACTATTTTCTCATGGCCTGGGCTGGGACGCTGGTTGATCGATGCGTTACAGCGCCGCGATTATCCGGTGGTACAGGGCGGGGTGCTACTGGTCGCGACGATGATTATTCTCGTCAACCTGCTGGTAGACCTGCTGTACGGCGTGGTGAACCCGCGTATTCGTCATAAGAAGTAAGGGGCCATCATGTCACAGGTTACTGAAAATAAAGTTATTGCCGCACCGGTGCCGATGACCCCGATGCAGGAGTTCTGGCACTATTTCAAGCGCAATAAAGGCGCGGTTGTCGGGCTGGTTTATGTTGTCATCATGATTCTGATTGCGGTCTTTGCGAATGTTCTCGCCCCGTATAATCCGGCTGAGCAGTTCCGTGATGCGCTGCTGGCACCGCCTGCGTGGCAGGAAGGCGGCACGATGGCGCACCTGTTTGGTACTGACGATGTGGGCCGCGATGTGCTCTCTCGTCTGATGTACGGCGCGCGTCTGTCGCTGCTGGTCGGCTGTCTGGTCGTGGTTCTCTCCCTGCTGATGGGGGTCATTCTCGGGCTGATCGCCGGCTACTTTGGCGGGATTATCGATAACGTTATCATGCGCGTGGTCGATATCATGCTGGCGCTGCCGAGCCTGTTACTGGCGCTGGTGCTGGTGGCGGTATTTGGTCCTTCGATTGGCAACGCCGCGTTGGCGCTGACGTTCGTGGCGTTACCGCACTATGTGCGCCTTACACGCGCCGCCGTACTGGTGGAAGTCAACCGCGACTACGTTACCGCTTCGCGCGTGGCGGGAGCCGGTGCGATGCGCCAAATGTTCGTCAATATTCTGCCTAACTGTCTTGCGCCGCTGATTGTTCAGGCATCGCTTGGTTTCTCTAACGCTATTCTCGATATGGCTGCCCTCGGCTTTCTGGGGATGGGCGCACAGCCGCCTACGCCGGAATGGGGCACCATGCTCTCTGACGTTCTGCAGTTTGCCCAAAGCGCCTGGTGGGTCGTGACCTTCCCGGGGCTGGCGATCCTGCTGACGGTGCTGGCATTTAACCTGATGGGTGACGGTCTGCGTGACGCGCTCGATCCCAAACTGAAGCAGTAAGAGGTTCGAGATGGCGTTATTAAATGTAGATAAATTATCGGTGCACTTCGGCGACGTAGGCTCCGAATTCCGCGCCGTAGACCGCATTAGCTACAGTGTGAACCAGGGTGAAGTGGTTGGCATTGTGGGAGAGTCCGGCTCTGGTAAGTCTGTCAGTTCGCTGGCGATTATGGGGTTGATTGACTACCCAGGCCGTGTGATGGCCGAAAATCTGGAGTTTAACGGTCGTGACCTGAAGCGCATCTCTGAGAAAGAGCGTCGCCAGCTTGTGGGCGCGGAAGTGGCGATGATTTTCCAGGATCCGATGACCAGCCTTAACCCGTGCTACACCGTCGGCTATCAGATTATGGAAGCCATCAAGGTGCATCAGGGCGGCAATAAAAAAACGCGCGTTCAGCGGGCGATTGACCTGCTGACGCTGGTGGGGATCCCCGATCCGGCTTCGCGTCTGGACGTGTATCCGCACCAGTTGTCTGGTGGGATGAGCCAGCGCGTGATGATCGCGATGGCGATTGCCTGTCGTCCGAAGTTGCTGATTGCCGACGAACCGACGACGGCGCTGGACGTGACCATTCAGGCGCAGATCATCGAGCTGCTGCTGGAGTTGCAGCAAAAAGAGAATATGGCGCTGGTTTTGATTACCCACGACCTGGCGCTGGTGGCGGAAGCGGCGCACAAAATCATCGTGATGTACGCCGGGCAGGTCGTGGAAACCGGAGCAGCACAGGATATTTTCCGCGCGCCGCGTCATCCGTATACCCAGGCATTACTACGCGCGTTGCCGGAGTTTGCGCAGGATAAAGCGCGTCTGGCCTCGTTACCGGGTGTGGTCCCAGGTAAATATGATCGACCGACGGGCTGTTTGCTGAACCCGCGCTGTCCGTATGCAACCGACAAATGCCGCGCTGAAGAACCTGAACTGAATCTGCTGGAAGGCGGTCGTCAGTCGAAATGCCACTACCCACTTGATGATGCCGGGAGGCCCACACTATGAGTACGCATGAGGCCACCTTGCAACAGCCGCTGTTGCAGGCTATCGATCTGAAAAAGCACTACCCGGTGAAAAAGGGCATGTTCGCCCCGGAACGCCTGGTAAAAGCGCTGGACGGTGTCTCCTTTACCCTCGAGCGCGGTAAAACGCTGGCGGTGGTAGGTGAGTCCGGCTGTGGAAAATCCACGCTTGGCCGCCTGTTGACGATGATTGAAGTGCCGACCGGCGGTGAGCTGTATTACCAGGGGCAGGATCTGCTCAAGCACGACCCGCATGCGCAGAAGTTGCGTCGGCAGAAAATCCAGATTGTGTTCCAGAACCCGTACGGTTCTCTGAATCCGCGTAAGAAAGTGGGGCAGATTCTGGAAGAGCCGTTGCTGATCAACTCCACGCTTAGCAAAGAGCAGCGGCGTGAAAAAGCGCTGGCGATGATGGCGAAAGTCGGGCTGAAAACGGAGCACTACGATCGTTACCCGCATATGTTCTCCGGCGGCCAGCGTCAGCGTATCGCGATTGCCCGTGGTCTGATGCTGGACCCGGACGTGGTGATTGCCGACGAACCGGTCTCGGCGCTCGACGTTTCGGTTCGTGCGCAGGTACTGAATCTGATGATGGATTTACAACAGGATCTTGGACTGTCCTACGTTTTTATCTCGCACGACCTGTCGGTGGTGGAGCACATTGCCGATGAAGTGATGGTGATGTATTTAGGCCGCTGCGTGGAAAAAGGGACCAAGGATCAGATCTTCAATAATCCGCGTCATCCGTATACCCAGGCGCTACTCTCTGCCACGCCACGTCTGAACCCGGACGACCGCCGCGAGCGTATCAAACTGACCGGCGAGCTGCCGAGCCCGCTGAATCCGCCGCCGGGCTGTGCGTTCAATGCTCGTTGCCGCCGCCGCTTTGGTCCGTGTACCCAGCTTCAGCCGCAGTTGAAAGACTATGGCGGTCAGCTGGTGGCCTGTTTCGCCGTTGACCAGGATGAAAACCAACAGCGATAAACGTGGGTTATGACCTAATAACCGGAGCCTTGTGCTCCGGTTTTTTTATATTTTGTTTTTACGTCCACAATGTGAGTCCTCTGGCAGAACATTATTCCACAGCGTCTAAAATGTAGTCAGATTCCCTTTTGTCACAGAAATAGCGATTTCGCAGTTGCTAACGATCAGGAGCAAATGTGGTCACGATACGCTGGGATATTAAAACAATTGATCGTCTGTCGATGGTTGAGGATGTCCTGAAGGAATTTTCCTGCTGTGATATCAATATCATCTCCATGAAAGTCACGCCGGGACGGATCCTGATTAAATCCTGGTGCCGCCAGTTACAGGATATTTCCTGCGTGCAATCCTGTTTAAGCCAGCGCGCCGATATTATTAATGTCGCTTACCTGTGTGAAGAGATAAGCGAACTGTCAACGTCCGAGCCGGAACGCCCGCGCTATTTCTCTGACATTATTTGCAGCAGCCAGAGCATGCGCTTACTTATCGAAAAGGCGATCAGAATTGCCGACAGCAAATATACCGTTCTGATCCGCGGTGACACGGGAACCGGCAAGGAGTTACTGGCCCGGGCTATCCATAATTCCGGGCAGCGGCGGTTTTATCCGTTTATTCCGGTCAACTGCTCTGCATTACCTGAGTCGTTGATGGAGAGTGAATTCTTTGGCTATGAGAAAGGGGCCTTTAGCGGCGCAGATTGTAAAGGCAAAAAAGGGCTGTTTGAAATGGCTGATAAAGGCACCCTATTTCTCGATGAGTTTGGTGAAATGTCGCTGAGCTTGCAGGCAAAATTACTGCGTGTGCTTCAGGATGGTGGGATCCGTCGCGTTGGCGGGGCACAAATTATACCGGTTAATGTACGTATTATTGTGGCGACCAACGCCAATCTGGAAGAGATGGTGGAACAACGTCTGCTGCGTGCCGATCTCTATTATCGCATCAACGTACTTTCACTCACCATTCCTCCTTTAAGGGAGCGTCCGCAGGATATCACTCTACTTATTCGCCACTTTGTGCAGAAGTACGCGAAGGAATTTCAGCGCCGGATAATCCTGGATAAAGCCTGTTTTGCGGCCTTGCACCATCACGCCTGGCCGGGAAACGTCCGTGAACTGGAAAATACCATTATTCGTCTGATGCTGATGGCGGAATCGGATGTCATTACCCTGGACGAACTGGGAATGGTGAATTTACCCGCGGTTGAGCAAGCCCCAACGGAACGCCCTTTTAAAGAACAGGTTCTTAGTGCTGAGCGTCAGCTCATCGAACAAATGGTCGAAGATAATGTGTCGTCGCGGCATATCGCTAAAGCGTTGGGGGTGTCGCATACGACGGTGTTGAATAAAATTCGCAGCTATCAGTTGGAGAGTGTGAGTTAAGCGCCGCCAGTGGCTGACGGCGCGTTAGACGGGTTATTCAATCAGCTTCAATAATGGCGACAGGCATAGCAGAATTCCGTACAGCAGGATCAGCCAGGTTTTAACGCCGCGCAATTTCTCCAGTTGCGTTACTTTATAGATCAGGAAAAAAGGAATAATACACGACACAATCCCGTACAGTGGGCTACCCAACTGGAAGAAAACCAGTACCGATACGCGGAACGACACCCAAATAACCAGGGTGATCACAATAAATGTGCAAATACCCAGCGTAAGCACTAACGGATTAATTTTCTCAACGTCAATGACACGACTCAGGACGTTAAGAATAATACCCTTAATCGCCTCATGGAACCCCAGGTAAATACCAAAAAACGCCGTTAATACGGCGAAGATATTCAGTACCGTTGAGGTGATATGAATAATTTGTCCTGGAATAACCTGCGCTGCCAACGCTAGGGCGGAAATATTTTGTTCAAAGGCCGAAACGGCCTCTTCATGGCTAATCGAAAAGGTAAAAGAGAAGGAGAAAAACAGAATAACCGCAATCAGCGTAATGTAACTGATGCGATGCGTGCGTATCGCCATGCGCGTCGCCAGTACCCGGTCAGCCACCCGTTTGCGATAAGCGATGTTCATTGGGTTTAATACCTGTATAAACACCGCAGAGAAGAAGCAGAACGGGATGGTCAACAGCACGTTGCGAAAGAAAACCGAGGCTTCAGGAAATGCGCTGATATTGCTAAAGTTCCAGTGCGGGACCATCGCAAAACCAAACACGATGATGATCCCCACTTTTACTACTACCATCGGACCGGAGATTTTGAACAGCAGCTTTTCTCCCCCGGAAGCAATGGCGACCAGCACGGCAAAAATGGCAACTTTGTAGATTATTGACTGCGAAAGGTCGGCCTCGGTCAAGCCAAAGGTTTTGATATAAGAGGCACTGTCAAATACTACGGATAAGGAATAAATAAATATACCGTGAATAATCATCAGGAAGTAAATGACGCCAAGAAATACGCCCCAGTTTTTCCCCAAATAATGACTTATAATATCGGTATAGTCATTACAGGTTTCACTTTCTGATAATGTTTTTAAATAAATGTCCTGCACAATATAGGTTGCGGGATAAGCAATAATAAAGGCGACAATAAATACCCAAATACCAGTTAAGCCAATTTGTACCGGCATCAGTACCGTTCCGGCGCCAATTGCCATGCCGATACAGAGTAATACCCAGCCAAAATCGTATTTCGTGAACGGTATTTTTTTTGAGATTGGTACGGCGGTTGCTGTATTGTTGCTTAATTGTAATGTGTTGTCCTGCATAGAACCCCCTGCCCAAAATACACGCTCTCCCCGGAAAAGGATTGCGCGTATAGCCAGACTGTTGTGCCTTGATTCCCAACAGCCTGAACCGATCGGCGTCGGCTCAGGCTGTAGTGGTCAGAATGTTGCCTTTCTGATGGCGTGTTCAAGGTCGTTAATAATATCTTCTGGATCTTCAAGACCCACAGAAAGACGGATAAGCCCGTCGGTAATACCTGCTTTAAGCCGTTCCTCTGGCGCAACGGGCGAATGTGTCATAGACGCTGGGTGCTGAATGAGGGTTTCGGTATCACCGAGACTGACCGCGAGGAGGCACAATTCTACAGAATTGATCATCCGTCTGCCAGCCTCGAGGCCGCCGGCGATTTCGAAGCTAATAATTCCTCCTGGCAGACTCATCTGCCGTTGGCCCAGCTCATACTGCGGATGTGAAGAGAGGCCGGGATAATAAACGTGGGTGATGGACGGATGTCCTTCCAGGAAGCGGGCGATTTTCATCGCATTTTCGCAGTGACGTTCCATTCGAATGCCCAGTGTTTTAACGCCGCGCAGCGTCAACCAGGCGTTGAACGGACTCATGCAGCCGCCGGTGATATCTTTCAACCCAACAAACCGCGCCTGGTCGATAAACTCCTGCTTGCCGACGATAATGCCGCCAATCACATCCCCGTGACCGTTGATATATTTGGTGACGCTGTGCACCACGATGTCTGCGCCCAGTTGCAAAGGCTGCTGACAGTACGGCGACATAAAAGTGTTATCCACCACCAGCAATGCGCCTTGCTGATGGGCAATACCGGCCACCGTTTCAATATCAACCAATGAGAGCGTCGGGTTGGCGGGCGTTTCGATATACACCACTTTGGTTTCCGGGCGCATGGCGGCGCGAATTTCTTCAGGATTCGCCGCATCGACAAAGCTGACGTTAATCCCGAACTTCGGCATGCTGTGTGACAGAAACGCGTGGGTGCAACCGTAAATCGCGCTGGCGGAAACGATATGATCGCCCTGTTGGCACAAAGTGAGTAGCGTTGTGGTGATAGCAGAAATACCGGATGCGGTTGCCAGCCCGGCTTCACCTCTTTCCAGTACCGCCAGCTTTTTCTCCAGCGCATCGGTGGTGGGGTTACCCAAACGAGTATAAATGTACCCGGACTCCTCCAGCGCAAAGCGGGCGGCACCTTGTTCGGCGCTGTCAAACACAAACGTTGAAGTCTGGAAAATAGGCGTACTGAGCGCGCCAGTTGAAGGGTCGGGTTGTTGCCCCGCGTGAACGATCTGGGTGTTGAATCCGTAAGTACGACAGTCAGACATGATATCTCCTTTAATTCGGAACAGAACAGCTCACACTCAAATAGCAATCGCTGTGCCAGAAATTGAATTAATAGATATCAATGAGTTATGTATTTTCCTGGATTGATGGTCGGCAGGAATGTTGCCAACTGGCAAGAATCTTTCCAGCGTCCTGGCGAGAAACGGGTGAAATGCGAGGCGCTACGCAGAGCGGAATATTGCGCGGTGATATGGCGAATGGGCTACCGTAGAATCAGCGGCAAGCTGGGAATTCCCGGTGAGGCGCAATGTTGCGGGGGCTTGATCCCCGGCGGCATCGGTTGCTGGAAAGAGAAAACCCCCGCACGTTGTTCGGTATAAACCTGGCAACAAAACGGGGGCTAACTTGACTCCAGACAAGTTAAGAATAGCCGCGAACAGTTGCCATTGCAACACAGGCGGCTATATGACGCTCGCACAGTTAGGCGTGGCCTTCTGGCACGATTTAGCGGCTCCGATCATCGCTGGTATTATTGCCAGCCTGATTCTGAGCTGGCTGCGTAACAGGAAGTAATGCTCTTAGTGGGCGTCTGCCTGCCGTGATGGCAACATGCGCCCGAACCAGGCCGCAGGGGTGACCTTGCGGCCTTTTTCGGCTTAAATGCAGATAAATCTCGTCGTCAGGTGCCTATCCTGTCGCGATAATGCACGCTGGGAAGTTTTCAGATACCGTCTCTCTTAATACCGCTACGATCGGGTATACTCTGACGGCAGTTTCGTCTATCCGTGGAGAGTCAGTTTGCGTGTCAGTCGCTCGTTAACAATTAAGCAGATGGCAATGGTCGCGGCCGTTGTCATGGTGTTTGTTTTCATTTTTTGCACCGTTTTGTTGTTCCATCTGGTACAGCAGAACCGCTATAACACGGCTACACAACTGGAAAGTATCGCTCGCTCCGTCCGTGAACCTCTTTCCGACACTATCCTGAAAGGGGATATTCCCGAAGCGGAAGCCGTTCTACGCAGTATTCGGCCAGCAGGCGTGGTCAGCCGCGCTGATGTGGTGCTCCCCAATCAGTTTCAGGCGCTGCGGATGAGCTTTATTCCCGAACGCCCGGTTCCCGTTACGGTGACCCGCCTGTTTGAGCTGCCGGTGCAAATTTCGCTGCCGGTCTATTCACTTGAGCGTTCAGCGAACCCACAACCGCTGGCGTATCTGGTGCTGCAGGCGGATTCGTACCGCATGTACAAGTTTGTGATGAGCACGCTCTCAACGTTAGTGACCATTTACTTACTTTTATCGTTAATACTCACGGTAGCTATCTCATGGTGTATTAACCGTTTGATTGTGCATCCATTACGCAAAATCGCTCGTGAGTTGAACGACATTCAACAGCAGGACCTGATTGGCTATCAACTGGCATTACCACGTCTGCATCAGGATGATGAGATTGGTATGCTGGTGCGTAGCTACAACCTCAATCAGCAGCTCATCAAACGCCATAGCGAAGAGCAAAGCGACCATTCGATGCGCTTCCCGGTTTCAGAATTGCCCAACAAGTCGTTTTTAATGGGATTACTGGAGCAGGTAGTGACGCGTCAGCAAACGACGGCGTTGATGATTGTCACCTGTGAAACCCTGCGTGATACCGCGGGCGTGTTAACCGAAACTCAGCGAGAAATCCTGCTGCTCACGCTGGTCGAAAAACTGAAATCCGTATTGGCTCCCAGAATGGTGCTTACCCAGGTGAGCGGCTATGACTTTGCCATCATCGCGCATGGTGTAAAAGAGCCCTGGCATGCTATTACACTAGGTCAGCAAGTACTCACTATCGTTAATGAGCGGTTACCGATTCAGGGCATTCAACTACGTCCGAACTGCAACATTGGGGTGGCGATGTTTTATGGTGATTTAACCGCAGAGCAGCTCTACCGCCGCGCCCTGTCCGCCGTGTTAACGTCGCGTCATAAAGGTAAAAACCAAATTCAGTTCTTTGATCCGTTGCAAATGGAAGAGGCGCAGCAGCGTTTAACCCAGGAAAACGATATTTTAACCGCTATGGATAACCAGCAATTTGCGCTCTGGATGCAGCCCCAGGTAGAGATGTCCAGCGGCAAGGTATTGAGCGCAGAAGCATTATTGCGGATGCAGCAGCCGGACGGTAGCTGGGAGCTTCCGGAAGGGTTAATCGACAGAATTGAGTCTTGTGGTCTGATGGTGACAGTCGGTTATTGGGTGCTGGAAGAAACATGCCGCCAGCTGTCAGCCTGGCAAGAACGCGGTCTGATGCTGCCGCTTTCGGTGAATTTATCCGCTCTCCAGTTGATGCACCCAAGTATGGTGTCTGATCTGCTGGAGTTGTTGACGCGCTATCGCATTAAGCCTGGCACATTGATTCTGGAAGTGACTGAAAGTCGGCATATTGACGATCCCCACGCCGCAGTGACCATTTTGCGACCGCTGCGCAACGCGGGCGTGCGCATCGCGCTGGACGACTTTGGCATGGGGTATGCGGGTCTGCGACAGCTACAGCATATGAAGTCGCTACCGGTGGATGTACTCAAAATCGATAAGATGTTTGTCGATGGTGTGCCCGAAGATTGCAGCATGATCTCCGCTATCATTCAGTTGGCACACAGCCTCAATTTGCAGATGATCGCCGAAGGCGTTGAAACGGAAGCGCAACGCGAATGGTTATCACAAGCCGGGGTGGAAGTGGCGCAAGGCTTCCTGTTTGCCCGACCCGTTCCGGCAAATATCTTTGAAGAACGTTACCTGGCACCGGAAAGCGCTGATTACAAAAGTTAAAAAAGGTCTCGCTTGTGCGAGCCAGCTCAAAATTTTTAACATTTTTGTATCAATTATGATCCAGGTGCATTTCTGTCATGTTGAGTGGGTGTTACTTTAAGGCCGCAGGTTAAACAAAACCTTACAAGACCTGTGGTTTTTACTTTAAGGACACCCTATGAAGACCTCTATATTCAAAAGCCTTTACTTTCAGGTCCTGACAGCAATTGCCATTGGTATTCTCCTTGGCCATTACTACCCTGAATTAGGCGCCCAAATGAAGCCGCTTGGTGATGCTTTCGTTAAGCTCATCAAGATGGTCATCGCACCTGTCATCTTCTGTACTGTCGTGACCGGCATTGCAGGTATGGAAAGTATGAAAGCAGTAGGCCGCACCGGTGCGGTTGCACTGCTCTATTTTGAAATTGTCAGTACGATTGCGCTGATCATCGGCCTTATCATCGTCAACGTGGTGCAACCCGGTGCCGGGATGAACGTCGATCCGGCAACGCTGGATGCCAAAGCGGTAGCGATTTACGCCGAACAGGCAAAAGACCAGGGGATCGTAGGTTTCCTGATGGACATTATCCCTGCGAGCGTCATTGGCGCGTTTGCCAGCGGTAATATCCTGCAGGTATTGCTGTTTGCGGTAATGTTTGGTTTTGCTCTGCATCGTCTGGGCAGCAAAGGCCAGATGATCTTCAACGTAATTGAAAGCTTCTCGCAGGTTATTTTCGGCATCATCAATATGATCATGCGCCTGGCGCCGATCGGTGCTTTCGGTGCCATGGCCTTTACCATCGGTAAATATGGCGTCGGAACGCTGGTGCAACTGGGGCAGCTGATAATCTGCTTCTACATCACCTGTATTCTGTTTGTGGTTCTTGTACTGGGCTCCATTGCTCGCGCGACTGGCTTTAGCATCTTCAAATTCATCCGCTATATCCGTGAAGAGTTGCTGATCGTACTGGGTACATCTTCTTCTGAATCCGCACTGCCGCGTATGCTCGATAAAATGGAGAAACTGGGCTGTCGGAAGTCGGTTGTCGGGTTGGTTATACCCACGGGGTACTCGTTTAACCTTGATGGAACATCAATCTATCTGACGATGGCGGCGGTGTTTATCGCTCAGGCCACCAACAGTCACATGGATATCTTCCATCAGATAACCCTGCTGGTGGTGCTCCTGCTCTCCTCGAAAGGCGCAGCGGGTGTGACCGGGAGTGGCTTCATTGTTCTGGCCGCGACTATCTCTGCGGTGGGGCATTTACCGGTCGCTGGCCTGGCGCTGATTCTCGGTATTGACCGCTTTATGTCTGAAGCCCGTGCGCTTACCAACCTGATTGGTAACGGTGTTGCAACCGTCGTTGTGGCTAAATGGGTGAAAGAACTGGATACCAAAAAGCTGGATGACACGCTGAATAATCGTGCGCCGGATGGCAAAACGCACGATTTATCCTCTTAATCTCGTCACTTATGCCCGTAGTCCCTTCCAGGACTGCGGGTGTTTGCGCATAATTACCCCCTGTGCCTGAAACCGTCGATTCGGCGGCGTCGGGATTTTTTCACTTCCTCCGTGACATTTTCATGTTCTTGCGGTCTAACACGAAGTGTTTTTAACGTCATATTCAGAGAGCCCTTTCGCGGGCTGTCTTTTTATTACCAGGATAGTTGATCAGGGGTTCACATGCAGGGCACAAAAATTCGACTTTTAGCGGGCGGCTTGCTGATGATGGCCGCTGCCGGCTATGTGCAGGCAGATGCGCTCCAGCCTGACCCGGCGTGGCAACAGGGCACGCTGGCAAATGGTTTACAGTGGCAAGTGTTAGCCACTCCCCAGCGCCCCAGCGACCGTATTGAGGTTCGCCTGCTGGTCAATACCGGTTCACTCACCGAAAGTACGCAACAGAGTGGTTTCAGCCATGCGATCCCGCGTATCGCGCTGACGCAAAGCGGTGGCCTCGATGCCACGCAAGCCCGTTCATTATGGCAGCAGGGGTTCGATCCCAAGCGTCCCATGCCGCCCGTTATCGTTTCCTATGATTCCACGCTATATAACCTCAGTCTGCCTAACAGCCGTAACGATCTGCTGAAAGAGTCACTTTCTTACCTGGCGAATATTTCCGGCAATCTGAGCATCACCCCTGAAACGATCAACCACGCGCTGAGTAGCGAAGATATGGTCGCAACCTGGCCGTCCGATACCAAAGAGGGGTGGTGGCGCTACCGTCTGAAGGGCTCAACCCTGTTGGGGCACGATCCAGCCGATCCGCTGAAAACGCCTGTCGACGCCACGAAAATCCAGTCCTTCTACCAGAAATGGTATACCCCGGACGCGATGACGCTGATTATCGTGGGTAACGTAGATGCGCGCAGCGTGGCTGAACAAATCAATAAAACCTTTGGCGAGTTAAAAGGAAAACGGGAAACCCCTGCGCCGGTGCCGACGCTTTCGCCGCTGCGTGCGGAAGCCGTGAGCATTATGACCGATGCGGTACGCCAGGATCGCCTTTCCATCATGTGGGACACGCCGTGGCAGCCAATCCGTGAATCCGCCGCGCTATTACGCTACTGGCGCGCTGATTTAGCCCGTGAAGCGCTGTTCTGGCATATTCAGCAGGAACTGACCAAAAACAATGCCAAAGATATCGGCCTTGGATTTGATTGTCGGGTCCTGTTCCTGCGTGCCCAGTGCGCTATCAACGTGGAGTCGCCGAACGATAAGCTGAACGCGAACCTCGGTACGGTTGCGCGTGAGTTGGCGAAAGTGCGTGACAAGGGACTGCCGGAAGAAGAGTTCAATGCGCTGGTGGCGCAAAAGAATCTGGAACTGCAGAAACTGTTTGCCACCTATGGCCGTACCGATACCGACATTTTGATCAGCCAGCGTTTGCGCTCGCTGCAAAATCAGGTGGTGGATATCGCGCCTGAACAGTATCAGCGTTTACGCCAGAGCTTCCTCAACAGTCTGAACGTTGAGATGCTGAATCAGGATCTGCGCCAGCAACTGTCGCAAGATATGGCGTTAATTCTGCTGCAGCCGAAGGGGGAGCCTGAATTCAATATGAAGGAACTGCAGGCGACGTGGGATAGCATTATGGCACCCGTTACCGCAGCGGCAACGCCGGTAGACACGGATGAGTCACATTCTGAAGTGACGGATATCCCGCCGGTACAGTAACCTCCAGGCCGGATAAGGCGGTTACGCCGCCATCCGGCCTTGGGTGGGTATGCCGGGGGCGCTTCGCTTGCCCGGCCTACAAGAACAACACGTTATTGCGGCATAGCGTCGCGTGGGATAATCGCCCCGCGATGCTGAATCACTGTGCTTGCCGTCAGGTGACCGCGTTTTGCGGCATCGGCGGCATCGCCACCGGTCAGACGTACCGCCAGATACCCGGCGCTGAAGGAATCTCCCGCAGCGGTGGTATCAATCACTTTCTCTTTCGGCAATTTAACGGCCGGGACGTCGATCAGCGCTTCGCCCTCGATAGAAACCAGGCAAGAATCTGCGCCGCGCTTCACCACGACTTCCTGAACACCAGCCGCGTGCGTACGGGCAATTACCTCGGCTACAGGTCTTTCACCCCACAACGCGTCCTCATCATCCAGCGTCAGGAACGCGATATTGGTGCATTCCAGCATCTGCTGATAAACCTGCTGCGTTTCTTCTTTGCTGCTCCACAGGCGTGGGCGGTAGTTATTGTCAAAAATGACTTTTCCACCGTTAGCGCGGCATTCACGCAGTAACGTCAGCAGTTTGTCACGG
The DNA here is from genome assembly GCF_005281305.1 of Citrobacter sp. wls706. Classification (NCBI taxonomy): domain Bacteria; kingdom Pseudomonadati; phylum Pseudomonadota; class Gammaproteobacteria; order Enterobacterales; family Enterobacteriaceae; genus Citrobacter; species Citrobacter sp. wls706. The sequence continues at coordinate 266,586 of NZ_SZXG01000040.1, forward strand.
CTGGCCGGGCTTAGAATCGCCAGGCTGATTCCGCTCAGATACAGATAGTCAAACGTCGCCAGCTCTTCGCAAATCGCGGCGGACTGTTCGCTCTCCAGCCAGAATTTTGCGGCAGCTTCATTACGCCAGTAGTAGAAGGTGCGCTCGCCGGTGCTGTCGGTCTCAATGTAGTAGAGTCCCGGCAGGCGGTTTTCCATACGCTGGGTTAATGAGGTGTCAACATTTTCACTCTGCCAGGATTCGAGCATTTGTTGGCTGAAACTGTCAGTACCCAGTGCAGTCACATAGTGTACGGAAAGTGCCGCCGCATCGACCTGGCGGGCGATATAAACGGATGTATTCAACGTGTCGCCACCGAATCCGCGCTGAACGTCAGCGCCTTTCTGTGACAGCTCAATCATGCATTCGCCAATCACGGCAATCTTTCTGGACATAGTCGTAACCTGCTCTGAAAAAAATTAGCGTTAGTGTGCGCTGTGGGTGTTAAGTGGTCAACTATATTAAAACAACGTTCCATTATTTTTTTGAGCCAGCACGTGTTCTGCGCTGTTTTTGCCGCTTAGTTTTTATTTTGCCTGCGGCGGAACGTAAAGTTCTGCGCCCGAGCGCCGATAACCTTTGACGAGTCCGGTCAGTCACACTCTTATTTACAGGACATCTTTGATGATAAAGCAGGTTACCCAGCAGCTCATTACGCCCGATGCGAGTATCGAAAGCTTGCAGGCGAGACGCTATTGGCTGCAGTGCGAGCGTGCTTACACCTATCAGCCGATTTACCAGACTGATGGACGGCTGATGGCCGTTGAACTGTTGACCGTCGTGAGCCATCCTGCTAACCCTGCCCAACGTATTGCGCCAGATCGCTATTTTGCTGAAGTGGCCGTCCGACACCGTATAGAGGTCGTGAAAGAGCAGCTTCTGCAGCTTGAGCTGAAAGGTGACTTTTTCAGAACCAATAACCTGCTGGCCTCAGTGAATGTCGATGGCCCAACGCTGATTGCAATGCGCCAGGATCCTGAAATCCTGAAAATCATCGAATGCCTGCCCTGGCTGCGTTTTGAGCTGGTGGAGCATATCCGCCTGCCGAAGGGATCGTCGTTCGCCTCAATGTGCGAGTTTGGTCCACTCTGGCTGGATGACTTTGGTACCGGAATGGCGAACTTCTCGGCCCTGAGCGAAGTGAGTTACGACTATATTAAAGTGGCGCGGGATCTGTTTGTCATGCTGCGTCAGACGCCGGAAGGCCGCAATCTCTTCACGCTGTTGTTACAGCTGATGAACCGCTATTGCCGCGGGGTGATTGTTGAAGGTGTTGAAACACTTGAAGAGTGGCGTGATGTGCAAAACTCACCGGCTTTCGCGGCGCAAGGCTATTTTCTTTCTCGTCCAGTACCTCTGGACACCCTCGAAGAGGTGATCCTGTCGCTTTGATTCGGATGTAACGTCCCTCATTTTGCCCTGCTGGACTATCTTTAGGACAGGCAAGGAAGGAAGTGAGGACGCTAACTATGACAAAAGCAGGCAAAATAACCGTATCAATATCAGGGGTTTTCTTGTTGTTGATCGTCGTATTCATCATTGTGATTGCGACATTTGACTGGAACCGGCTCAAACCGACCATCAACCAGAAAGTCTCTACAGAACTCAACCGGCCCTTCGCCATACGGGGCGATCTGGGGGTGGTTTGGGAGCGCCAGAAGCAGGAAACCGGCTGGCGTAGCTGGGTTCCGTGGCCGCACGTTCATGCCGAGGATATTATCCTTGGCAACCCGCCGGAGATTCCCGACGTCACCATGGTGCATCTTCCCCGCGTGGAAGCCACGCTCGCGCCACTGGCATTACTGACAAAAACCGTCTGGCTACCGTGGGTCAAGCTGGTAAAGCCTGATGCGCGCCTTATCCGCCTGTCGGAGAAAAACAATAACTGGACCTTTACCCTCGCAGAAGACGAAAACCGTGATCCGAATGCGCCGCCATCCGCGTGGTCTTTCCGGCTGGATAATATTCTCTTCGATCAAGGACGCATCGCTATTAACGATAAGGTGACCCGCTCGGAACTTGAGATTCTGGTCGATCCGCTGGGTAAGCCATTGCCCTTTAGCGAAGTGACGGGCGCAAAAAGTAAAGAGAGTCAAACCCGCGTTGAGGATTACGTATTTGGTTTGCAGGCCAAAGGACGCTATAACGACGAACCGCTAAGCGGTAGCGGAAAAATAGGCGGGATGCTGGCGCTGAGGGGTGAAGGAACCCCTTTCCCGGTGCAGGCTGATTTCCGTTCGGGCAATACGCGGGTAGCATTTACCGGTACGGTAAATGACCCGATGAATATGGGCGGCGTGGATCTGCGGCTTAAATTCTCGGGTGATTCGCTAGGGGATTTGTACGATTTGACGGGGGTGCTGCTCCCGGATACGCCGCCATTTGAAACCGACGGGCGTCTGGTGGCGAAAATCGATCCGGAAAAATCCTCTGTTTTTGATTACCGCGATTTTAATGGTCGCATTGGCGACAGCGCTATTCATGGAACGCTAACTTATACGACCGGTAAGCCGCGTCCGAAACTGGAAGGGGACGTCGAATCACGCCAGCTGAGACTGGCTGATTTGGGACCGCTGATTGGTGTGGATTCGGGTAAAGGCGCGGAAAAGGCCAAACAATCTGAACAGCGCAAAGGTGAGAAGAGCGTCCAGCCTGCCGATAAAGTCTTACCGTATGACCGCTTCGAAACTGACAAATGGAATGTTATGGATGCTGACGTACGTTTCAAAGGTCGACGCATTGAGCACGGCAGCAGCCTACCGATTAGCGATCTCTCCACCCATATCATCCTGAAAAATGCCGACCTGCGCCTGCAGCCGCTGAAATTTGGCCTGGCGGGAGGCAGCATTGTTTCCAGAATCCATCTGGAAGGGGATAAAAAGCCGATGCGCGGGCAGGCGGACATTCAGGCTCGCCGCCTGAAACTAAAAGAGCTCATGCCGGATGTAGAACTGATGCAGAAAACGCTCGGTGAAATGAACGGTGACGCTAAATTTAGCGGCAGTGGAAACTCGGTGGCCGCGCTGTTGGGGAACAGCAATGGCAACCTGAAGCTGCTGATGAACGATGGCTTAATCAGCCGGAATCTGATGGAAATTGTGGGGTTAAATCTGGGTAACTATCTTGTTGGTCAGATATTTGGTGACGACGAAGTTCGCGTAAACTGCGCGGCGGCGAATCTGGATATCGTTAACGGCGTGGCACGTCCGCAGATCTTTGCTTTTGATACGGAAAATGCGGTGATCAATGTGACCGGGACCGCGAGTTTTGCGTCTGAGCAACTGGATTTAACCATCGATCCGGAGAGCAAAGGTATTCGTATTATTACGCTGCGTTCGCCGCTGTATGTTCGCGGGACCTTCAAGAACCCGCAGGCAGGCGTAAAAGCTGGGCCATTGATTGCGCGTGGTGCGGTTGCCGCCGCATTAGCCACGTTAGTCACCCCAGCGGCGGCACTGTTGGCGCTGATTTCCCCTTCCGAAGGTGAAACCAATCAGTGCCGGACGATACTGTCGCAAATGAAGAAGTGATGTCAGGCCGGATGCGGTGTTTACGCCGCATCCGGCAAAAGAATCACAATGACTGATGACGGGTCTCATGGGTTAACAGCAGCGCGATCAATGTTAACGCCGCCATCGACGCCAGATACGTTCCTACCGCTGCCAGACCGTAGTTCGCCTGCAGCCATGCGGCAATATAAGGGGCAACGGAAGCGCCAAGAATCGACGAAACGTTATACGAGAATGAGGCGCCCGTGTAGCGAACCTCGGTTGGGAACAGCTCCGGCAGCAATGCGCCCATTGGACCAAATGTCAGTCCCATCAGACTTAAACCCAGCAGCAGGAAAGCGAACACCAGTGCCGGATTGCCAGAGCCGAGCAGCGGTTTAAAGGCAAACAGCGCAAACAGAATGATAAGCGTGGTGATGATGAGCATGCTTTTGCGGCGACCAAATGCGTCGGCCAGCAGCCCCGCTACAGGCACCATAACGCCAAAGCCAATTACCGCCATCATCAGCATCCACAACACTTCATTACGCGGCAGGCCAAGCCCTACAGGCGCAGCGGCTGTACTGAACGTCATTGAATAGACGGTCATGATATAGAACAGCGTATAGGTCGCCAGCATGATGAACGTACCGAGGATCGTTACGCGAACATGTTTTGTCAGTAAGGTACCCAGCGGGATTTTCACCTGTTTTTTCGCCGCAGCCACTTTGGCGAAGACCGGGGACTCATGCAATGAAACGCGAACGTACAGGCCGATGATCACCAGTACCGCAGAGAAGATGAACGGTACGCGCCAGCCCCAGCTCATAAACTGTTCATCGGTCAGCAGCCAGGAAAGCATCAGGAAGGTGCCGTTGGCGAAGAAAAAGCCGATAGGCGCGCCCAGTTGCGGGAATGACCCGTACAGTGCGCGTTTACGCGGCGGCGCGTTTTCCGTTGCCAGCAACGCCGCGCCGCCCCACTCACCGCCCAGACCTAAGCCCTGACCAAAACGAGCGAGCGCCAGCAGCAACGGGGCGAAAATGCCGATAGTTTCATAGCCCGGCAGCAGGCCAATGACAACCGTTGAAATCCCCATGGTAAGCAGTGAAGCAACCAGCGTGACTTTACGGCCTACGCGATCGCCGAAATGACCGAATACTGCGGAGCCGATTGGCCGGGCCACAAAAGCGATAGCGAAGGTGGCGAGGGACTGCAGCGTAGCCGCGGTCGGATCTCCCTGCGGGAAGAAAATATGGGGGAACACGATCACCGCGGCGGTCGCGTAGATATAGAAGTCGAAGAACTCAATGGCGGTACCAATGAGTGAGGCGACGACGACTTTATTGCGCGAGTTGACCGGGGTGTGTTCCTGTTCGTTGTCGAGTGTTGTGGCTGTTGCTTGCATAATATTTTCTTATTTTTGGCCGAACGAAAGGCCATATTACGCACAGCAAAAGCGATATTTCAATCTGTAACAAATTCTGTGATTGGTTAAAAAATGAGTAAAAAGGGAATAATATTTATGCTGGAGATTTCACTTCCATGAAATGCTTCACATAATTTAAAACTTAGATGATAAAACTGGTTTTTGGTTAAATAAAAGTTACGAGTTGGATTTATTCACTAAATCAGTAAGAGCAGGCGGCATTATAATTGCCGGATGGCGCTGCGCTTATCCGGCCTACAAACTCACCCGTAGGCCGGATAAGACGCGTGCGTCGCCATCCGGCAATTCACAACTAATCCGGCAGTGGCTATTGAGTTTTCCCCGGCATTCGCGGGTCATCTTTGTATTCCGCTGTCGCAATCCAGGCGGCGCAAAACAGCGTCAGACGAGCGAAGAAGTAGAAGAACGCCATCAGTCCAAGCACGGAACCAAACGCCGCGCCTGACGGCGATTGCACCAATGATGGCAGCGTGTAGGTCATGATCATTTTGATAACTTCAAACCCCAGCGCCGCGATAAACGTACCGCGAATAAGTGCTTTCTTACGTGGCCGGTGACGCGGCAGTCGCCAGAAAATCCAGAAGAAAAGTAAATAGTTGGCGAAAATAGAGATGGTCAGGCCGATCAGGCGCCAGGCGGGCTTCAGCCATTCGATGCCGTCGAGATACAGCGCAGAGATAATCATCTGCTGGGCGGAACCGGCGATAGAAGTAATGGACAGGGTGACAATCAGCGCAATCAGCAAACCAATCAATGAGACAAAATCACGCAGGTATTTTACCCAAATTTTTTCCTGATCCTGCGGTGTACGCTCCCAGACATCTCGCGACTGGGCACGAATCGCTTCTCTCAGATTGCCCATCCAGTTAATCCCGGAATAAAGGGCGATCCCAAGCCCGACCAGACCCACGGTGGTTCGCTGTTGAACGGCGGTGTTAATGGTGTTTTTCAGCGTGGAGGCGAGCGTCGGGTCGCTGACATTAAGCAGAATCTTGCCGAAGATATCCTGTAACAGCGTAGGGTGCGAGGCGAGAATAAAACCGGCGGCGGCAAATGACACCATCAGGATAGGGATCATCGACAGGAACGAGAAGTAGGTGATAGCGGCGCCAAACTGGTTTCCCATGCGGTCATTAAAACGCTCTGCGGCTCGAATCATATGGGCGATGACGGGCTGACGTTGAATTTTATCGGCGAGGGTCAGGGCTGTTTGCAATGCCTGGTTGGTTGTACCGTTGGTTTCTGTTTTTTCACGCTCCTGGGTCTCAATTTTTGGGATCGGTGCGTGCTCAAGTTCCTGAATGGGGCGTTTTATCTCTTTTTCCTGCGTCATCAGGCCAGTATTCCTTGTTCTGTTCATTCTCAGGACAGTATAGCTTGTCAGTCAACATAGTCTTTCATTACGCCGGTCAGCCATTCCATAAACAGATGAACCCGGCGGGAGAGGTTGCGGCGATGCGGATACAACAGAGAAACCGGCATTGGCGCGGCACGATACTGCGGTAATACCTCGACCAGCGTACCGGTGCGCAGGGCGTCGCGTACGCCGACGCGTGGCACCTGAATAATGCCCAGGCCGGCAAGGCACGCGGCATGATAGGTTTCCGTGCTGTTCACCGTCAGCATGCCGCCGGTTTTAACCCATTGAGTACCGTTGTCTGTCGCCACTTCGAAACCTTGCGCACGGGTTCCCAGGTTCACTGAGTAATGCACCACCGCATGCGAGGCTAAATCTTCCAGGCTTTCCGGGTAGCCAAAGCGGGCCAGATATTTTGGGCTGGCGCAGTTAATCTGCGTGAGTTTCCCCAGGGGACGGGCAATCAGCCCTGAATCTTTCAGCGTACCGACGCGTACCACGCAGTCGAAACCTTCGCGGATCAAGTCCACCAGACGGTCGCTGCTGCTGAGTTCGAGTTCAAGTCCCGGATATTGATGCAAGAAGGCTGTCAGGCGGGGCATCACCAGATTTCTCGCAACGCCCACCGGCATATCCACGCGCAGCTTGCCGCTGATGCTGGCCGGATCGTGATGAAATAGCCCATCCAGTTCATCCAGATTACTTAACAGATCTTTCGCGCGTTCATAATAGATCATGCCGTCTTGTGTGAGCTGGACGCGTCGGGTGGTGCGGTGCAACAGCTGCGTGCCAAGATGATTTTCCAGGGCCTGGATTTGTCGCGATACGCTACCTTTAGGTAGTCCAAGGGTGTCCGCCGCACGCGAAAAACTCTCCAGTTCTGCGACGCGGATGAACAACTGCATTGCGTGAATTTTATCCATTCCCATGCCCTATTGTTGTTCTGTACGAAACAGTAATGCGTAGTTAGCGGTATTTATTGTTTTTTTACCACCTAATAAGCTTTGTCTCAATCTTCACTACACAAGAAATGAGGTTTCTTATGACGCAACGTATCGCATTGGTGACCGGCGGCGGTCGTGGACTCGGTAAAAACGCCGCGCTTAAGCTGGCGGGCAAAGGAATTGGTATCATCCTGACGTGGAACAGCAATGAAAAAGAAGCGCAGCAGGTTGTGGATGAAATTCGCCAATCAGGCGGTAAAGCCGCGGCATTGCCGTTGAATGTCGGGGATATTTCAACATTCCCTCAGTTTATAAAACAGGTGCAGAAAACCATACAGGCCCAGTGGCAAAGCGACACCTTTGATTATTTATTGAACAACGCCGGGGTTGGTATTAATGCGCCGTATCCGGCGTTCACCGAAGCGCAATTTGATCAACTTTTGAATATTCACTTTAAAGGTCCATTCTTCCTGACGCAGAATCTTTTACCGCTGATGAATCAAGGCGGCAGGATCCTCAATGTTTCAACCGGGCTCGCGCGCTTTGCATTGCCGGGTTACAGCGCATACGCGGCCATGAAAGGGGCGATGGAAGTGTTAACCCGTTATCAGGCAAAAGAGCTGGGAGAGCGCGGAATTACCGCCAATATTATTGCCCCCGGCGCGATAGAAACGGATTTTAGCGGTGGAAATGTGCGGGATAACGCGCAACTGAATGCGTACATTGCATCGCAAACTGCGTTGGGGCGCGTTGGTTTGCCGGATGATATCGGTGACGCGATTGCCGCATTGCTCAGCGATGAGCTGGCCTGGATGACGGCGCAGCGTATTGAGGTCTCCGGCGGGATGTTCCTGTAATCCATAGTGTCTTATTCAGCCAGATATTGGCTGAATAAGCATTTAATGCGATGTTGTATTTTGTAACACATTTGGCTGATAGTATGGATTCCTTATTTTTCGCCACAAATATAGACTGCGTTTAATTAATTTTAATTTGATGGATATAAACGTCAGAATATAAGAATTTACTTAATATGTGTCGCTGTTTTTGTTCCTTTGTGTGATTCTGTTGATTGAGCTGTAACTAATCATAATTTCTGCTTCTTTCTTCTGCGACTATCGGTAGAATAGCCCTCCGCCAAATGGTGACTTCTTATTTTACCCTATGGGTTATACCCTTCCGCGCGCTAAGGCTAATATCTTATTCAGACGGAGATAAATAATGCAGTTAATAATGTTTGACAGGCAGTCAATATTTATTCATGGAATGAATGTAAGTTTACAGCAACGTATTCCAGGAGTGAATGTTCAGGGTGTCAGTCAGGCAGATGATCTGTGGCAGAAACTGGAAGACAACCCTGATGCGCTGGTAATGCTGGATGGCGATCTTGATGCTGAGTTCTGCCGCAGCTTGCTACAACAGATCGCGCAGCGCTATGCGGCGGCAAAAGTGCTGGTAACAGTAACGGATTGCCGTAAAAGATGGCTACAGGAGGTCACGCAATTAAACGTGCTGGCCATTGTTCCACGTGACTCTGACGCGGAAACCTTCACACTGGCGCTCAATAGTGTCGCGATGGGCATGATGTTTATCCCCAGAGACTGTATTACAGCGACTGAGAGTAGCAGACAAAATATAAAATCGCTCAGTGCGCGTCAGCGGGAGATTCTGACGATGCTGGCCGCGGGCGAATCGAATAAACAAATTGGTCGACTGTTAAATATCAGTACCGGAACGGTAAAAGCCCATCTTGAATCGCTTTATCAGCGCCTGGAGGTAAAAAACCGTACCCAGGCGGCAATGATGTTAAACGACGCCATTTAATGGCCGCAAATTTCACAGTCAGAACACTTCTGGCTGTGAAATCGCCACAGGCCAAATTTCTGCAGCGCTAAATCGAGTTATTCCCACGCTGAATATCCACGTAATTAATGCTTCCAGTTGAAACCGATCTTTTATTTGCGGTCTTTTCTCATGTATGAACCCCTCGCAGAGATGCAGATCGGCGAGCAGAAGTGATTCTGCCTGCATTAGCGTAATGGGAGTATCAAAGGTTTCTTCTGCGGCAATTTCATGCCCGTAACCTATCACCCAAACCCCATTTTTATCCTGATACTTTTCCAGCGACAGGCCTTGCCATTGCTTAATAAATGCGACACAGGCGGGTGTGAAATGCGTCGAACGGAGCGGCATAAGACTCTCTGAACAAAGAGATATATTTTAAGAAATCCACTCTGTTACGCCAGTTGCCATGTGGCCAGTTTTTACAGCAAAACGCCTTATGGCATTGGCGGCCGATATTCACGTTTTAACAGGCCGAAAATTCAGTCATCGCGCCATATGTGATGCAGCCGCTTCCCGCAGCGTATCTTTGTGAATGTATTCGTTCACCCTCAGTGGACGACAGATCGGGCGTGATGTTTTCAATACAGGCGCGGGCATATCTCCTGAATAATTTTCAATGATTGTGCGGAAGTCACTGTAAAACAGATTTATTTGTTATATGAATGTATTTTAGTCTACGTCGATACATATCTGCTTTCATAGAAAATAACGACATACCATTGTGTGGCCGCACGTTTTGGGTCCTTTTAGGGAAGATGATGACCAATAGCGCGTTACAAGCGACAAGTACACCCTTTGAACGTTGTCTGGCAATCATTCGTCAGGCATCGGTAGAAATATTGCTGCTGTTAGGCGTGCATGTAGCAGAAGGCAAAGAGCCGCGATGGTTCCTCGAGCAGCTTGACCAGGCCAGACTGAATCTGGGCGGTTGGGGAGCTGTCGCCAGACGGTTGCAGATGAATGATGCGCAGTTGAGCCAGTTCACTCTGCGGCTGCGTCATCTGCAGCAGAGCGTGCCACAGTATGAAAATGGCCAGGACGTCAGTGAAAACCAGCTGATTTCTGCGCTGCGCTTCGTGGCGTCTCTGGAACAATTGCGCCAGCAACAGCCGATCCTGAAGTATGAAACTGAGATTGAACGTGCAGAGCCGGAAGCACAGATCCACGCGCAGCGTCAGCTTCGTGCAATAGAGTTAACGCTCAAATCGCTTATCGCACGAGTATGGCCGGATCAACATCCACTCAACAGCTTCCTGAAGCAGCACTTCGGGGGTGAACGTCTGCGTCGCTGGTTAAAGCTGGGTGAAAGTCGGGATGCGCTGGACGGCATGATGTTCAGCGAGCTGGCGCTGATGGTCGTGGATAAGAAATTGTTTGTACGCCACTTTACCCAGATTTTTAACGACACCTCGGTGCTGACGCTGTTTGTCGAACCCCGTCTTACGTTGCGTATGTTCCTCGATGATTGTCGGCTGGCCCGTAACGGCGTTATTGCACAGCAGCCGCTGACCTCGGTACAACTGATGCTGCTGGAGTGTCAGTACCGACAGATTACTCACCCTGTACAACGGGCATTTGCAGAACGGCGTACGCGTGTTAATCCCGCGTCGTATATGGAGTCTGATGAGGCGACCGTCCGCCAGTTCTGGGAAACGGCAAAGCAAAAGGATGAGCAGGCGGGCGGCGATAAACAGGAAATTGCCGACAGTATTGATCCGCCGGAGAAGCGGGCAAAGCGCAGTGCGGAGGAGCGTGAACAGCTGATTTCCGGCGTGTTGTGGGTCGCGGTCGGCGTGATGGTGCTGGTGATTTCGCTGGGTGCGTTCTGGTTATTCACTTCGCCAGCGCCACAGGCGTCATCCGGACAATCCGTTGAAATCGTGCAGGAGGAGCCACGGCGTGATGCACCTTCCGCACGGGAATCTGTGACCCGAATGGGGATCACCTGGGATGCTTTTAACATGCGCGCGGCTATCGATCGCAACGATACTCGCGTGACGTCACTGTTCCTGCAAGGCGGGATGGACTGGAAGCTGGCGTGGACGGAGCAGGCATTTTCTGCGGGCAATACCGAGGTATTGAGACTGCTGCTGCGCTATCCTGCGCAGATGAACGAGAGCAAACCTTGCAGACAGTTTATGAGTACGCTCAGTCATGCCATGTCGAATGGGGCGTCACTCACTTCCTTGCACAAAAGCTACCTGCAAAGTTTTTGTTCGGTTCCGGCGGTTATCGCGCGTCAGCAGTATGATCTGGAACAGGCTCAGCGGCGCGCTCGTGCAGAGCCCAGCCCGGAGAATAAGAAGTGGCAAAAAATTCATACTGAACTCTACGATGCGATTAACTAACGGCCTGAGGAGTCAGGCCGTTAGCGGCTAAGGTTCGCCATACAGCCCGATGAGTCGGCGCACCACGCCGTTTGTCCAGCCAAAGCCATCCTGCAGCGGATATTCCCCGCCGCCGCCTTCGCGCGGCATGCCGTCGGCAATATGGTATTTTTCGATAAGCTTGTGGTGTTCCTGGTAAAAGAGATTCACCGTTTTCAACCAGTTACGGGCTATTTCATCGCCAAGATGGTCGTCGCCATACAGTTTGAAACCTTGAATAGCCATCCATTGCAGCGGTGCCCAGCCGTTGGGTTTATCCCACTGCTCACCGGTTTCATGTTCTGTGGCTAAAATGCCCCCGGGCGTTAGCAGGCGGCTGCGTACCGCATTGGCCAGCCGGTCGGCTTGTTCATGCGTTGCCATGCCGACATACAGCGGTACGATACTGGCGGCAGAGAAGAGGGCCATTTGTTCACGTCGCCAGTCATAATCGCGATAGCAGCCGTTTTCATCATCCCATAAGTAGCGATTCACCGCGTCGCGCCGGTCATTGGCTTTCTGGCGAAACAGCGATTCAGCTTCTTTATCACCTTTCAGCGCCGAAATATTGGCGATGGTGCTCTCCAGCTTGTAGAGGAATGCGTTTAGGTCAATTGGGATGAATTGTGTCGTGCGTATGCTGGCAAGGCGACCTGCATCGCGTAGCCAGCGCGAGGAGTAATCCCATCCCGAGGCCGCGCCTGCACGCAAATCGCGATACACCTCATTGGGCGGTCGCCCCGAATGCTTGGCGGTCTCGACGTCTTCAAGCCACGATTCATCGCGCGGCGTATCACGATCGTCCCAATAGCGGTTGAGCAAGGATCCGTCCGACATTCTGATCACGTGGCGGTAGGCCTGGTTGAGCACCAGGGAATCGGCGCCATCCATCCAGAACGCGTACTCCATTTTTAGATGATCAAGATAACGGCGCGCGCCACGTACGCCATCTTCTTCAAACAGTTCCACCATCAGCGCAAAGACTGGCGGCTGCGAGCGGCTCAGGTAGTACGTTCGATTACCATTTGGGATGTGACCATAGTTTTCGATCATCCAGGCAAAGTTATCCGCCATACATTTCAGCAGATCTTCGCGACCGCTCTCTGCCAGACCCAGCATGGTGAAATAGGAATCCCAGTAGTAGGTTTCGCTAAAACGTCCGCCAGGCACAATATATGACTGCGGTAACGGCAGCAGAGAGGACCAGGGAATGTGGTCCTGCGGTTCGCGCGTCAGCACTGGCCATAGTTGATCGATATGCTCTTTCAGCGAATTTGCCGGGTCAGAAACGTATTCACTGGAGGGCGTTTCCGGGAGCCAGAAATGGTTCTCAACAAAGCGCTTCAGGTCAAAGTCCCGATGGCGTTTGACCTTGCGATAGCGGATCAAAATGTCCAGAGGGTCCATTTTGGGCGCACAGTCGGGGAAGGTTTTGCTATCGGCAAACAGTTTCGATGACTGAACGTGTTCGAACAGCTCAAGGTAACGATCGGCCGGGGTTAAGGCATCTGAGGCGGGCAGCCCTTCAATCATCTCCGGCTCAGGCTCTGCCTCAATCATTTCATCCAGCTTTAACTCGCACGGATCCATTTCATAAAGCAGATCGATGTCGATCGTCAGTTCTTCAGAAGGGGCGTGGGGTAGTTTCTGGTTGAGCATAATGAGAAAGACCTCCGATGGACGTTGAAATAGTAAGGCTGTTGCCCGGTCGTCAGTTAAGCGTAGACATTCGCTTCGGTATTGGCTGAGTAAAGCGTGCGGTTGATCACGTTTTAGAGTCACGCGTTATTTAAAAAATTAAACTATCTCAATGATAATAATGAATAATTCAGAATCGTACACGACCTTAAGATATTCCATTTTCAGAACATTCGATTGCAACGAGGTGTGAACGAAACCTGCTAATGGCTTAACGCTATAATAGGCACAGGCTATTCTATTGATAGTTCTCTTCCATGTAATTGCTTGATACTTATCAAAATAGTAATCCCCTCATTTCCTATGATGGTCAAGTCTGACAAAGACTGTGCATTAATTATTCTAATTTTTCTGGGTCACAATAACTCACAACGGTGAGGGTAAAATAATGAAAATCATTACCCGTCTTACCGCGATTGCCATAGCTGGCGTCGTGATTTGTTATTTTGGATTATCCGGTTATGTGTGGTATCACGATAATCAACGGAGCAAACAGGCTGATGTTCAGGCCTCTTCGCTGGAAGCAAATAATAAAGTTTTAGGATTCTTACGCGAAAAAGGATGCGATTATTGTCACACGCCTTCGGCTGAATTACCTTTCTATTCTTCTTTTCCTGTCGCTAAGCAGTTGATGAATTACGACATTCAACTGGGATACAAATCCTTCAATCTTGAGGCCGTTCGTGCGGCGCTGGTCGCGGATAAACCCGTTTCGCAAAGCGACCTGAATAAAATTGAATGGGTGATGCAGTACGACACCATGCCACCGACGCGTTATACCGCGCTGCACTGGGCCGGTAAAGTGAGCGATGCGGAGCGCGAAGAAATTCTGGGCTGGATTGCGAAACAGCGTGAACAGTACTACGCCAGTAATGATACCGCCGCGCAGCATCGTAATGAACCAGTACAGCCAATACCAGAAAGCATCCCGACCGATGCCCGCAAGGTGGCGCTGGGCTTTACGCTTTATCACGATCCACGTATTTCCGGCGACAGCACGATCTCTTGCGCGCACTGTCATGCCCTGAATGCGGGTGGTGTGGATGGCCGGAAAACGTCAATTGGCGTAGGCGGAGCGGTCGGGCCGATCAACGCGCCAACGGTGTTTAACTCAGTCTTCAACGTGGAACAGTTCTGGGATGGTCGTGCGCCGACATTGCAGGCGCAGGCAGGTGGTCCGCCGTTGAACCCAATTGAAATGGCGTCTAAATCCTGGGATGAAATTATCCAGAAGCTGGATAAAGATCCGCTATTGAAGCAAGAATTTATTGCGGTTTATCCACAGGGGTTCAGCGGAGATAATATTACCGATGCGATTGCTGAGTTTGAGAAAACGCTGATTACGCCAAATTCGCCGTTTGATAAGTGGTTACGTGGTGATGAGGAGGCGTTAACGGCCCAGCAAAAACATGGCTATCAATTATTTAAAGAAAATAAGTGTGCGACCTGTCACGGAGGTATTATTTTAGGCGGACGCTCATTTGAACCATTAGGTTTGAAAAAGGACTTTAATTTCGGCGAAGTTACTGCCGCAGATATTGGCAGGATGAACGTGACCAATGAACTACGTGACAAACTTCGTCAGAAAGTTCCAGGATTACGTAACGTTGCGCTGACTGCGCCTTATTTCCATCGCGGTGATGTGCCAACGCTTGATGGCGCGGTCAAATTGATGCTGCGTTATCAGGTGGGTAAAGAACTGCCGCAGGAAGATATCGACGATATCGTGGCGTTCCTCGAAAGTTTGAATGGGGTTTATACGCCGTACATGCAGGGTAAATAATTATTGCCCCTATCCAGCCTGGCGCATTTTGCAGGCTGGATAATTCTCCTTTACCTGGCGGGTGTTTACCTCTGCTCGCCCACGAATATTTCCCATAATTCTTCTACCGCTCTGGACATTCTGCCTGCAGGTCTAAACAGTCGGATATCAATGGGTACCCATAACCCGCTCTTCTGCGGAGCCGCTGCGGCGATCGTCCCGGCCTGAACGTCCGGAGCTGCCAGACTTTCCGGCAGCCAGGCAATGCCGTCCCCGGCTTTAACCATCGCCAGCAGCGTGGCGGCCAGATCGGCGGTGAAGGCGATGTCCATACCGCGTCGGGCATGATTCACCGATGACGTGTTCGAGAGGATCCTCCCCAGACCGGATTCTGCAGAGAAGGAGAGAAACGGAAACTTTTTGCCCCCCGTAGCCTGCCAGAGCGGCTGATGAGAGCGGGGATCGCATTTGGCGTAAGGTATTAACGTTTCTCGCCCAAGGCGGACGCTGAGATATTTCGTCTGATCAAGGTTGATGTGCATGTGAGGGTGGTAATAACACAGCAGGAACTGCGCATCCCCTTTTTCAATCATCCGTTCACAGGCGCTGAGCGTGTCTGACAGCAGGCGAAATGAGCCGAAACGGGCGATTTTTTCGTTATTACGCATCAGCGCTGGAAAAAATGAGAACGACAGGGAATGCGTTGCGGAGAAAATAACATCCGGTCGGGTATTTCCCGCCGCTTCGATAGTTTCATTTCTCAGGGTGTATAGCGTCCGGATCAGCTCCGGCACCTGAGCGACGAAAACCTCCCCCGCACGGGTCAGGCTGACGCCACGGCGGTTACGCTCAAAAATCGGCGTTCCAAGCCACTCTTCCAGCGAGACAATGCGCCGACTGAATGCGGGCTGCGTCACATATCGGGAAGCGGCTGCGCGGGAGAAATTGAGTGACTGCGCCAGCGCAACGCAGTCTTCAAGCCAGGTGAGTTCCAGGTGATGCCGATTTTGCATTACAGCCAGCCTCTTTGGCATTAGATCAGTAAATAAGCACTGCTTAAGATGGAGAAATACAGGACGATGGCGTCCTTAAATGCTGCCTGAGTGCATTATGCCAATAATAAACCGGCATGAGTTATCACTTTTTACAGGCGCGTAAGTGCGAGCATAACTGACTAACAACCCGCCGGAGAAAACATGCGTATCCTCGATGTTGTAGAAATTACCAAACCCATCGCTTCCCCTATTCGTAACGCCTATATCGATTTCAGCAAGATGACGACCAGTCTGGTGGCCGTTGTGACTGACGTTGAGATAGAGGGTCGTCGCGTAGTGGGATACGGATTTAACTCTAATGGTCGTTACGGCCAGGGGGGATTGATCCGCGAACGCTTCCGTAACCGCATTCTGGACGCTGACCCGGAAAGTCTGCTGAATGCCGAAGGCGATAACCTGGATCCGCATAAAATCTGGGACGTCATGATGAGTAATGAAAAGCCGGGGGGCCATGGTGAGCGCTCGGTGGCTGTGGGTACGCTGGATATGGCTATCTGGGATGCCGTTGCCAAAATTGCCAACAAGCCGTTGTTCCGTTTGCTGGCTGAGATGAAGGGCGTTGAGGCGAATCCACGCGTCTTTGTCTACGCAGCGGGGGGATACTATTATCCGGGTAAAGACCTGAGCGCGCTGCGTCAGGAAATGCGAGGCTACCTGAACCGCGGGTACAACGTGGTTAAAATGAAAATCGGCGGTGCATCGTTGGAAGAAGACCGTCGCCGTATCGAAGCGGTATTGACTGAAATTGGCGACGAAGCGCGTCTTGCCGTTGATGCCAATGGACGCTTTGATCTGGAAACCAGTATTGCCTATGCCAAAATGCTACGAGATTATCCATTGTTCTGGTACGAAGAAGCTGGCGACCCGCTGGATTATTCTCTCCAGGCCGCGCTGTCAGAATTTTACCCAGGCTCGATGGCGACCGGTGAAAACCTCTTTTCTCATCAGGATGCGCGCAACCTGCTGCGCTACGGCGGCATGCGCCCGGATCGCGACTACCTGCAATTTGACTGTGCGCTTTCCTACGGTCTGGTCGAATATCTGCGTACCCTCGACGTACTGGCGCAGTTTGGCTGGTCCCCATCACGCTGCATACCGCATGGCGGTCATCAGATGTCGCTGAACATTGCGGCGGGTCTTGGTCTCGGTGGGAATGAAAGTTATCCGGATCTGTTCCAGCCGTACGGCGGTTTCCCGGATTCAGTTAAGGTGGAAGAGGGTCATATCGTCATGCCAGAACTGCCGGGCATAGGGTTTGAAGGTAAATCTGACCTGATTAAAGAGATGCGCGCGTTGGCCGAATAGCGCTGGCGGCGGTGAGATAACGCCCCTCTGGTTGCCGGAGGGGCGCGTGTTAAGTGAATAGCGTCTACACGTGGGCAATTAGCGCATAGTGACGAATTCTTCTGCCGCCGTTGGGTGAATCGCAACGGTGTTATCGAAGTCTTTCTTAGTCGCGCCCATTTTCAGCGCCACCGCGAAGCCTTGCAGCATTTCGTCCATGCCAAAACCGATGCCATGAATACCAACAATCTTCTCTTCCGGACCCACGCAAACCAGCTTCATGCGGCACGGCTGGCGGTGTGAAGTCACGGCAGTGTACATCGCGGTAAACGAGGATTTATACACTTTCACCTGGTCATCGCCGTGCTGTTCGCGAGCCTGCTGCTCGGTCAAGCCCACGGTGCCAATCGGCGGGTGGCTGAAGACCACGGTCGGGATGTTGTTATAGTCCAGATGCTCGTCCGGCTTGTTGTTAAACAGACGCTCGGACAGACGACGGCCCGCGGCAACGGCAACCGGCGTCAGCTCAACGGCACCGGTGTTATCGCCAACGGCATAAATCCCCGGTACGCTGGTGTTTTGGTATTTATCAACGACGATGTAGCCTTTTTCGTTGGTTTTCACGCCAGTAACGGCCAGGTTAAAGTTATCGGTGGCTGGTTCACGACCGATCGCCCAAATCAGGCAATCCACCGTTTCGCTACGGCCATCTTCCAGTTGCAGAGTCAGATTGCCGTCGGCGTTTTTAATGACCGCTTGCGGAATCGCATGAGTATGCAGGGTCGGACCTTCGGTGTTCATCACCTCGACCAGCGTCTCGACGATCATCGGATCAAAGCTGCGCAGCGGCGCGTGTTTACGCACGAACAGGTGAGTTTCTGCGCCCAGGCCGTTAATTACGCCTGCCAGTTCAACGGCGATGTAGCCTGCGCCAACAACGGCTACACGTTTTGGCAGCGCTGGCAGCTCAAAGAAACCATCGGAGTCGATACCGTATTCCACGCCTGGAATATTCGGATGGCTCGGGCGCCCGCCGGTGGCGATCAAAATATGATCGGCAGTAATGGTTTCACCGTTCACTTCAATGGTTTTGGCATCAACGAAGCGGGCAAAGCCTTTAATCACATCAACGTTATTTTTACCCAGCACGTTGTCGTACGAGGTATGAATGCGATCGATATAGGCGGTACGGCTGGCGATCAGTTTATCCCAGTCGAACTTATTAATGGTGGTATCGAAACCGTAATCCGGGCCGTACATATGAATCGCTTCACGGATTTGTGCGGCATGCCACATCACTTTTTTCGGTACGCAGCCAACGTTAACGCAGGTGCCACCTAACTCTTTGGCTTCAATCAGTGCGCATTTCTGGCCGTACATTGCCGCACGGTTAATGGAGGCAATACCGCCGCTGCCGCCGCCAATAGCGATGTAATCATAGTGCTTGGTCATGACCGCTCCTTCATGTTCATTGTAGGGCGGAGAAGCGTTACGCCATCCGCCAAAATATTCGCGATTGTATACCTGAAATTAAAAGGTTCCACCGATGGCTGCGATTACTCCGGCACGATCCAGCTTACGGAAGTGTGTCCGGTTCCAGCGGGAACCAGCTTGCTATGTAGCCACGGCAGGACGTTGTTCATCTGCTGCTCCAGCTTCCACGGCGGGTTAATCACAATCATGCCGGACGCCGTCATGCCGCGCTGATCGCTGTCCGGGCGCACCGCCAGCTCAATTTGCAGAATTTTGCGGATGCCGGTGTCTTCCAGATCGTGGATCATACGTTTGATTTGCTGGCGCAGAACCACCGGATACCACAGCGCATAGGTGCCGGTCGCGAAGCGCTTGTAGCCTTCGTTAATGCCGGTCACTACCGCCTGGTAGTCGGTTTTGATTTCGTATGGCGGATCGATAAGGATCAGCCCGCGGCGGGAAACCGGCGGTAATTTTGCTTTTAGCTGCTGATAACCGTCGGCTTTGGCTACGCGTGCGCGTTCATCTTTTTGAAATTCGCCGCGCAGCAAAGGAAAGTCACTCGGGTGCAGCTCGGTTAATTGCAGGCTGTCCTGTTCGCGCAGCAGCTGACGCGCAATTAACGGGGAGCCTGGGTAGTAGCGCAACTGGCCGCTACGGTTGAAATGCTGCACCACGGAAATATAGGGTTCAAGTTCAGCAGGCAAATCGTCCTGCTGCCAGATACGGGCAATACCTTCCAGGTATTCACCGGTACGTTCGGCATGCTCACTGCTCAGCTGATAACGGCCTGCGCCAGCATGGGTGTCCAGATAGAGAAACGGTTTTTCTTTCTCTTTGAGCGATTCAATGATCAGGCTCTGAACGGTGTGTTTAAGGACGTCGGCGTGGTTGCCTGCGTGATAACTGTGGCGATAGCTGAGCATGGGTAATGAAATTCCGCTGAAATGACGATTTGCGACAGTTT
The DNA here is from genome assembly GCF_005281305.1 of Citrobacter sp. wls706. Lineage (NCBI taxonomy): Bacteria > Pseudomonadati > Pseudomonadota > Gammaproteobacteria > Enterobacterales > Enterobacteriaceae > Citrobacter > Citrobacter sp. wls706. The sequence continues at coordinate 286,314 of NZ_SZXG01000040.1, forward strand.
ACAGCAGATCGGCACAGATTACCCGTAGGCCCGGTAAGCGTAGCACCACCGGGCGTCTTTCCGTCACGGTGAGCATTGAAATCCTCTACACTTAACCCCATTGTACAAATTAATATGCACAGCGCCGGATACGCGCTTCATTCACTCTTTTCAACAGGACCGCGCTAATGACCAATCCATTGCTGACTCCCTTCGAACTGCCGCCGTTTTCTAAAATTCAGCCCGAACATGTTGTGCCAGCCGTTACTAAGGCGCTGAACGATTGTCGCGAAAACGTTGAGCGAGTCGTTGCGCAGGGCGCGCCGTACACCTGGGAAAATCTCTGCCAGCCGCTTGCGGAAGTAGACGATGTGCTGGGGCGTATTTTCTCTCCAGTCAGCCACCTGAACTCGGTGAAAAATAGCCCGGAACTGCGTGAAGCCTACGAGCAAACGCTGCCGCTGCTCTCCGAGTACAGCACCTGGGTTGGGCAACATGAAGGTCTGTACAAAGCGTACCGCGACCTGCGTGACGGCGACCATTACGCCACCCTGAATACTGCACAGAAAAAAGCGGTCGATAACGCGCTGCGTGATTTCGAGCTGTCCGGTATCGGCCTGCCGAAAGAGAAACAACAGCGCTACGGCGAAATCGCCACCCGTTTGTCTGAGCTGGGTAACCAGTACAGCAACAACGTGCTCGATGCCACCATGGGCTGGACCAGGCTGGTGACCGACGAAGCGGAGCTTGCCGGAATGCCGGAAAGCGCGCTGGCGGCAGCGAAGGCCCAGGCTGAAGCCAAAGAGCAGGAAGGTTACCTGCTGACCCTGGATATCCCAAGCTACCTGCCGGTAATGACCTACTGCGACAACCAGGCTCTGCGTGAAGAGCTGTATCGCGCCTACTCCACTCGCGCTTCTGACCAGGGGCCGAATGCCGGTAAGTGGGACAACACCCCGGTAATGGAAGAGATCCTCGCGCTGCGTCATGAACTGGCACAACTGCTGGGCTTCGAAAGCTACGCCTTTAAATCTCTGGCCACCAAAATGGCGGAAAACCCGCAGCAGGTGCTCGACTTCCTGACCGATCTGGCCAAACGTGCCCGTCCGCAGGGTGAAAAAGAGCTGGCCCAGCTGCGTGCCTTTGCCAAAGCAGAATTTGGCGTTGAAGAGCTGCAGCCGTGGGATATCGCTTACTACAGCGAGAAACAAAAACAGCATCTGTACAGCATCAGTGACGAGCAGCTGCGCCCGTACTTCCCGGAAAACAAAGCCGTTAACGGCCTGTTTGAAGTGGTAAAACGCATTTACGGCATCACCGCGAAAGAGCGTACCGATGTTGACGTGTGGAATCCGGAAGTGCGTTTCTTCGAGCTGTACGATGAAAGCAACGAACTGCGCGGCAGCTTCTACCTCGACCTGTACGCCCGCGAACACAAACGCGGCGGGGCGTGGATGGACGACTGCGTCGGCCAGATGCGCAAAACCGACGGCACGCTGCAAAAACCGGTCGCCTATCTGACCTGTAACTTTAACCGTCCGGTGAACGGCAAACCGGCGCTGTTTACCCACGACGAAGTGATCACCCTGTTCCACGAGTTCGGTCACGGCCTGCACCATATGCTGACCCGCATCGAAACCGCCGGGGTGTCCGGTATTAACGGCGTGCCGTGGGATGCGGTCGAACTGCCAAGTCAGTTTATGGAAAACTGGTGCTGGGAGCCGGAAGCGCTGGCGTTTATCTCCGGTCACTATGAGACCGGCGAACCGCTGCCGAAGGAACTGCTGGATAAAATGCTGGCGGCGAAGAACTACCAGGCCGCGCTGTTTATTCTGCGTCAGCTGGAGTTCGGCCTGTTCGACTTCCGCCTGCACGCGCAGTACAACCCGGAGCAGGGGGCGAAGGTCCTTGAGACGCTGGCCGAAATTAAGAAACAGGTCGCCGTGGTGCCTGGCCCAACCTGGGGCCGCTTCCCGCACGCCTTCAGCCACATTTTTGCCGGTGGCTATGCGGCGGGCTACTACAGCTACCTGTGGGCCGACGTGCTGGCGGCAGACGCATTCTCCCGCTTCGAAGAAGAAGGCATCTTCAACCGCGAAACCGGTCAGTCATTCCTCGATAGCATCCTGACCCGTGGCGGTTCGGAAGAGCCGATGACGCTGTTCAAACGCTTCCGCGGCCGTGAACCTCAGCTTGATGCCATGCTGGCGCATTACGGCATCAAGGGCTGATTGTTCGCGTGAAAATTTGTTTACTGGATGAAACGGGCGCCGGAGACGGCGCCTTATCTGTTCTGGCCACCCGCTGGGGGCTGGAGCATGATGAAGACAACCTGATGGCGCTGGTGATGACGCCGGAACATCTGGAATTGCGCAAGCGAGACGAACCGAAACTCGGCGGCATCTTCGTCGATTTTGTCGGCGGTGCCATGGCGCACCGACGTAAATTCGGCGGCGGTCGTGGTGAAGCGGTGGCGAAAGCCGTCGGCATCAAAGGAGATTATCTGCCGGACGTGGTTGATGCCACCGCCGGGCTGGGGCGCGATGCGTTTGTGCTGGCCTCCGTCGGCTGCCGTGTGCGGATGCTGGAACGCAATCCGGTGGTCGCCGCGTTACTCGATGACGGCCTGGCGCGCGGCTATGCCGATGCGGAAATTGGCCCGTGGTTGCAGGAACGTTTACAGCTGATTCACGCCTCAAGCCTGACGGCGTTAACCGATATTACCCCACGCCCACAGGTGGTCTATCTCGACCCGATGTTCCCGCACAAGCAGAAAAGCGCGCTGGTGAAAAAAGAGATGCGCGTGTTTCAGTCGCTGGTGGGGCCGGATCTGGATGCTGATGGTTTGCTGGAACCGGCGCGTCAGTTGGCAACCAAACGTGTGGTGGTGAAGCGCCCGGACTACGCGCCGCCGCTGGCTGACGTGGCCACGCCTAACGCGGTGGTGACCAAAGGGCATCGGTTTGATATTTATGCCGGAACCCCTCTGACGGAGTAACGGATTGTCCGATGGCGCTACGCTTATCGGGCCTACGATTCTCAATAATTCGTAGGCCAGATAAGGCGGTAGCCGCATCCGGCATTACGACTTAAACAAACGGCGCCAGCGGGTCCGCAATCTCAAACGCCACTGCACGATCCGCTTTCGGCGGGTAAATCAGCTCGCTGACAATCGACATCTTCAGCTTTTTCGCCTCTTCACGCGTCAATTTCACCTGCTGATCCCATCCTTCGGTGTATACCGCCCCCCACGCGCCGAGATCCAGACAGGTGACATACATCTCCTGACGATACGGCAGCGGCGCGACGTTCAGCAGATTCGCCGCCGCATTATTACCGGCAAATTTCCCCAGCAGAATGGCGTGCTGGCAGGTCATCAGCGCATGATTGCCTTTGTCATCGGTAGCCGCATAGGCGACGTCGCCGGTGGCGTAGATATCCTCATGACCCAGTACCTGGAGGTTCTTGTTCACATGCAGGCGTCCCTGACGATCGCGTGGGGCGTTTATCTGTGCGGTCAGGTCGCTCGCCTGGACGCCGACGGTCCAGATCACCGTTTGTGAAGCGATAACCTGCCCATCTTTCAGCGTTACGCCAGCCGCGTCGACGCTCTCTACTTCCGCGTTGACCAGCCACTCCACGCCCAGCTCGGCGGAAGCGTCGATAATCACATCGCGCAGCGCCTGACTCCAACGTCCGCCCGGTTGTGCACTGCGTTCAACTACGACTACTCTGGTCTTAGCATCAGCCCCTAAAATGTTGCGCAGACGGCTGGGTAATTCCAGCGCCATTTCAATTCCGGTAAAGCCGCCGCCGCAAACCACCACGGTATTGCGCGCCTCGCTTTCCGGCTGTAAGGCCAGATCTTTAATGTGCTGCTCAAGCACTGCGGCGCTCTCCAGTTGGTCGAGATCAAAGGCGTGTTCGGCGGCACCGGAAACGGCGTCGCGGTTAACGTGGCTGCCGCTGGCTAGTACCAGGCGATCATAGCGATGCAGATGGTTTTCGCCGTTGGTGTCTTGCCAGCTAACTTCGTGGGATCCCGGTAGGATCTGTTCTACATGCCCTTGTAAAAAGCGTATGCCGGTGACGTCGAACAGCGGCTGTAGCGGAGCGACCAACGTTTGAACGGCATTTTCATAAAAGCGTGGACGCACGCGCAGCTCGGGCTGAGGTGCAATCACAGTAATATCAATATGTTGCTGGTTTTTATCCGCCAAACGCGCGGCGCTCAGCGCTGCCCACATCCCGGCAAAGCCGGCGCCCACGATCAGAATTTGTTTTTGCATGATGCTTATCTCACTGGTGACTCCGATTTATTGACTCGGATTTTATTTATCGTAGTTAAAGATTGCAATGAGATTTGGATCCTGTCGTGGATCGAGTCCGGTGATTTGTTATTATCTTTATGATAAATATAGTTTTAAATTTCAATCTATTTGCAGGTGTTATCCGGTATCTGGAATGCGTGATGCGAAAAAGCTACAATATACTCAGATTCATTTTTGCTGAGATAAGAGCATGGCATTTTACAGTTCCGGGGTTGAGTACGGCATCCATAGCCTGATGTGTATGGTGGACAGCAAAGGCGACGCACGCGATATGAGCGTGCGCGAAATCGCCGAGCTGCAGCGCGTACCATATGACTATCTGGCCAAAATCTTTACCCGCCTGTCGAAGGCCGGGCTGGTACGGAGCAGCGAAGGGAAGGGCGGCGGTTTCCAGCTGGCGAAACCGGCGGAGGAGATCACCGTGCTGGACGTTGCCAACGCCATTGACGGCGATAAACGCATATTTGAGTGCCGCGAGATCCGTCAGCGGCTGGCGGTATTTGAGGAGCATCCACCGGAGTGGGCTTGTGAAGGCATTTGCGGTGTGCGTTCGGTAATGGACATGGCCCAGCAGCGAATGGAAGAAGCGCTCGGCCAGCATACGATTCTGGACCTGGCGCGCAAAATGTACCGCAAAGCACCGGACACCTTTGTGGTGGAAGTGCAGGAGTGGATAGACGCGCGCAAAGGGTAGTGAGTGAAAATGCCCGATAGTGCAAGGCAATCGGGCTTGTTAAATGTAGGCCGGATAAGGCGTAAGCCGCATCCGGCACTGAGTATTACTGTTCGGTACTTGGCGTATTAATCATTCGGTTCAGCCATGGCACCATAATTGCCATTACGACCGTTACCGCCAGCGTCACCAGGCCTATCTTACTGAAGACATTGGTATAGATAGGCAGCGTTTGCAGCGGGTCGGTGATGTTTTCCGGTACTGCGGTGAACGTCGCGACATAACCCCCCATCAGGAAAGCGGCTGCCTGGGTCAGGAACCACATCCCAAGAATAAAGCCCATCAGGTGCTGCGGCACCAGCGCGGCGACCATCGCCAGTCCCAGGGCGCTTATCAGCAGTTCACCCAGACTCTGGAACAGATACACCAACACGATAAACCACGGCGACGTCAGTCCCTGCGCATCGGCAAACCACATTCCGGCAGCAGCAGCGGTCAGGAAGCCCAGCGAACACAGGAACATACCGAGTGTAAACTTCATCGGCATGGTCAGGTCTTTGCCTTTGTTTCCCAGACGGGTATAAATTGCGGCCAGCACCGGACTTGCCAGTACCACCCAGAACGGGTTCAGCGCCTGGAAGCTTACCGGGTTGATGGCGAAACCAAGAATTTCATGGTGCACGTTATTGATAGCAAAGAAGTTAAGTGACGTAGGCATCTGTGCGTACAGTACATAGAACACGACCGCTTCCAGCATCAGGATAAAGGCCACGAACATCTTGTTGCGCCCGGTTTTATCCAGTTTGAAGGCCTGACGGAAGAAAATGATCGTCACGGCAATCGACAGAACGATCAGCACCAGGTTGGCAATCTTCACGTTGTGCATCAGCCAGGCGCAGATAAATATCGTCACTACCGTACCGGCCAGCACGCAGAATAGATTACGGAAATTCAGCGGCTTATGATCTGGCTCAGAACCGATATTCTTCACCATCCCACGGCAGGCAAAGTAGACCAGCAGTGCGACGATAAGCCCGGCCCCGCACAGGTTGTAGGTCACCGCGTAGCCAAACTTATCGGCAATCACCGGCGCCAGCGACAGCGACAGCAGCGAACCGATGTTAATCGACATATAAAACAGGGTGAAAGCGCCATCCAGTCGGGCGTCTTTCGGTGGATAGCATTTTGACAGCAGGCTTGCCGGGTTGGCTTTAAACAGCCCGTTACCCACGGCAATGGTACCCAAAGCAATAAAGATCAGATCGGGCTTGAGTAGCGACATCCCGGTCATGAAGTAGCCGATCGCCAGCACAATCGCACCGAGTACCAGCGTGCGCTTGGTCCCTAACAGGTGGTCGCCGACGTAGCCGCCGATCGAGATCAGGCCGTAGACCAGTGCGGCAAAAGCACCAAAGGTGACGAATGCCTGTTCCTGAGAAAAACCGAGTTGCTTAACAAAAAATACCGCCAGGATGCCCTGAACGCCGTAATAGCCAAATCGTTCCCATAATTCCACAAAGAAGATCATGAAGAACGGACGAGGTTGCTGCAGCAAGCCCGTAGGTGCAGTTTTATTCATATTCCATCGCCTTTCAAAGCCATCCCGAAAAGTATGAACGCGTATGCTTAAACGCGCCGAAAAAGTCTTGTTTTGTTATAGACTGCGGCGATTAGCCGTGCGGGTAGAGTATTATACAGATAATTTTCGATCCAATTAGTTGATCACACTAATTATGATTTATTTGTTGGGTTGATGTACTAATTGTGTCCGGATGATAAAAACAAAAACGCCCGCGCGAGCGGGCGTTTACAGGCTTTACTGTTTGCAGCGGGCCGGGTTATCTCCCGGCGGCAAGCATTTTATGCTTCTTCGTCGTCACGTAACGGAACAATCAGCATGTCGACGTGGACGGTGTTGATCAGTTGACGTGCGGAGGACATCAGTTTGCTCCAGAAATCCTGGTGGTGACCACAAACGACCAGATCCATGTCGTATTTTTTGATGGCATCAACCAGAACCTGGCCCAGGTCGCCGCTACCGCTCAGGGTTTCGGTGATAGGGTAGCCTGCGTTGGTGGACAGCTCGGTTAACGCGTGGTGGGTTTCTTCAGAAATACGTTTCTGCATGTCGCCCAGATTCACGTCGATTAGCCCGGTGTACAGGTCGGAATAGTTTACGTCAACGTGGATAAGGGAGACTTTAGCATTGTAAGGCCGCGCCATGGAGACCGCTTTTTCAACCAGAACTTTGCTTTCCGGAGAAAGATCAACCGCGATAAGAATGTGTTTATAAGCCATAGTGTTACTCCTTCCATAAGTTGTCGATGACTAGCCTGCTGGCGTTTATCTGCCGCCGCGTCATTCGCGTCCTGCGAACCTTATGCGCGGGGCTAGCCCAGTCGTAAAAACGTATCATATAAGGACTATCCTTACATTATAGCGACCAGGATAATCCGTCAATCCGCCTTGCTTGCCAAGCAGTTAAACAAATTTTTTAGTTAATTGCATTGATAGCGATTAACCTTCTGGCAAAAAAATTAACTAATCTCCTACACTATTTAGAGAGGCGCTCGGATGCGTGATACTAACACGAGCGGTTTCGGTAGCACTCTTCACTGAATGATTGGTAGGGTATCGGGGAGCGGTAGTCCCGGAAAGGAGTTCCGTGGGCGGGTCGCCGGGGAGGAGATATGATAAGCACCATTGCGTTGTTCTGGGCTTTGTGTGTCGTTTGCATTGTTAATATGGCGCGCTATTTTTCTTCGTTACGCGCACTGTTAGTGGTACTTCGTGGTTGCGATCCATTACTTTACCAGTATGTCGATGGTGGGGGATTTTTTACCTCGCATGGGCAACCCAACAAGCAGATGCGTCTGGTGTGGTATATCTACGCTCAGCGTTACCGCGATCATCATGATGATGAATTTATACGCCGCTGTGAGCGGGTTCGCGGTCAGTTCATTCTTACCAGCGCGTTATGCGGACTGGTGCTTATCAGCATGGTTGCGCTGATTATCTGGCACTGATTACCAACAACGGATACAAAAAAAGCGGGTCAGTTTCCTGACCCGCTTTTTTACCGTGCATCCGCTTAGATAAGCTTCAGGGAGAGCCAGTACAGCACCCCGGAAAGAATAATCGCCGCCGGCAGGGTGAAGACCCAGGCCATCAGAATGCTGGTTACCGTTTTACGCTGCAAACCGCCGCCATCAACAACCATCGTTCCCGCAACGGAAGAGGAGAGAACGTGGGTGGTGGAAACGGGCATACCGGTGTAGCTGGCGAGACCGATAGAGACTGCGGCAGTCATCTGCGCCGACATCCCCTGGGCATAGGTCATGCCTTTCTTACCGATTTTCTCGCCGATGGTGGTGGCTACGCGACGCCAGCCGATCATCGTACCAATACCCAGCGCCAGTGCGACGGCCATAATGATCCAGATAGGCGCGTACTCAATGGTGCTCAGCATGTCAGCTTTCAGTTTCTTCAGCAGACGCTGATCGTCAGCGCTTACGCCAGGCAGCTTAACCACTTTATCGGTAGTATCAGAGATGCACAGCATAATACGGCGCAGCTGACCACGCTGTTCAACGCTTAACTTGTCGTAAGTTTCCAGATTCGCCAGCATACCTTTCGCGCGTTCCAGCGCGTTGATGGTATTCGCCGGGTGGCAATGGAACTCTGTCGATGCCGTTGTGACCGTTTCCGTCGGGGACGGAATCAGCTGGTCAACGCCAGTCGCCTGCTTGAGCAGGTCCGGGCGTTGCTGGAAGAAGACTTCGACGTTATTGATAGCATCGCGGGTACGGGTAATTTCGTAACCGGAAGCATTCATATTCACTACGAAGCCCGCAGGCGCTACGCCAATCAGCACCAGCATCACCAGACCAATGCCTTTCTGACCATCGTTCGCGCCGTGAGAAAACGCCACGCCGATAGCGGAGAGGATCAGGGCAATACGCGTCCAGAACGGCGGCTTTTTCTTGCCGTCTTTCTTTTCACGTTCTGCCGGGGTCAGGTGGATACGGGCACGTTTTTTCGTACCACTCCAGTAGCGACGCAGAATGAAAATAAGACCGCCAGCAACCACCAGGCCGACAATCGGCGAGATGATAAGCGAGGCAAAAATCCCCATCACTTTCGGGATGTTAAGTGCGTCCACCACCGAGGTGCCGTTCATCAACGCATTGGTTAAACCAATACCGATAATCGCGCCAATCAGCGTGTGGGAGCTGGATGCAGGTAAACCAAAGTACCAGGTACCCAGGTTCCAGATAATTGCCGCCAGTAGCATGGAGAACACCATGGCGAGGCCATGTGATGATCCCATATTTAGCAGCAGATCCGTTGGCAGCATATGCACGATGGCATACGCTACGCTGAGACCACCCAGCAAAACACCAAAGAAGTTGAACAACGCAGCCATGACCACCGCCAATTGCGAACGCATTGCACGGGTATAGATCACGGTTGCGACAGCATTGGCTGTGTCATGGAAGCCGTTAATTGCTTCATAGAACAGCACGAAAGCCAGAGCAAGCAATAGTAAAAGCCCGGTATGTAAATCCAGGCCAGCAAACAAATGTAGCATAGGACGTTACGCCATTTTGAGGACATGAACGCGGCGCATTATCAGTGACTTTGGCGGCGCGGGCAAAGTGAAATATAGAGTTTTTTTGATTTGTCTCCTGCTTTGTTTTACACCACTAAAGAATTATCCTATATATTTCAGATAAATACCCTTTATCGGTAGTTTGGCGCTGGTGCGACCACTGAGGAATCTTTACAATTCACCTCCGCTTTTTAGAGAGGATCGCAACGTGGAAAGGTTTGATACCGTTATTATAGGCGCTGGCGCAGCGGGTATGTTTTGTGCCGCGCAGGCAGGACAAGCAGGTAGTCGTGTGCTGCTGATTGATAATGGTAAAAAGCCGGGACGCAAGATCCTCATGTCTGGCGGGGGCCGCTGCAACTTTACCAACCTTTATGTCGAACCTGCCGCGTATTTGAGTCAAAACCCGCATTTTTGCAAATCGGCGCTGGCGCGTTACACGCAGTGGGATTTTATCGATCTGGTGGGCAAGCACGGTATCGCCTGGCACGAAAAAACGTTGGGTCAGCTGTTCTGCGACGATTCTGCCCAGCAAATTGTCGATATGCTGGTGGACGAGTGTGAAAAAGGTAACGTAACTATGCGGTTACGGAGCGAAGTCCTCAGCGTTGAGCGGGAGGGTGAAGATTTCATCCTGGCGCTGAACGGGATGACTGTCGGCACGAAAAAACTGGTTATCGCCTCTGGTGGTCTTTCGATGCCGGGTCTGGGCGCGACGCCGTTTGGCTATAAAATTGCCGAACAATTCGGTCTGAACGTGTTGCCGACGCGCGCAGGTCTGGTGCCCTTTACTTTGCACAAGCCGCTGCTGGAGCAGCTTCAGGTGCTCTCTGGCGTATCCGTTTCCTCCGTTATCACCGCCGAGGACGGTACGGTCTTTCGTGAAAACCTGCTCTTTACGCATCGCGGGCTTTCTGGTCCGGCCGTGCTGCAGATTTCCAGTTTTTGGCAGCCAGGTGAATTTGTCAGCATTAATTTGTTGCCGGATGTTGACCTTGCGAGCTTCCTTGATGAACAGCGCAGCGCCCACCCTAATCAGAGCTTAAAGAATACGCTTGCTATGCAGTTGCCAAAACGCCTGGTGGAATGTTTACAGCAGTTAGGGCAAATCCCGGATGTCTCGCTGAAACAACTGAACGTGCGCGATCAGCAAACGCTGGTGGAGACCCTGACCGAATGGCGGGTGCAGCCGAACGGTACGGAAGGGTATCGTACCGCTGAAGTCACGCTGGGCGGCGTGGATACCAACGAGCTGTCATCGCGCACAATGGAAGCCCGCAAAGTGCCAGGACTCTATTTTATCGGTGAAGTGATGGACGTCACCGGCTGGCTGGGTGGATACAACTTCCAGTGGGCATGGTCGAGCGCCTGGGCGTGCGCGCAGGATTTGATCGAAAAAAACTAACTTAATACCTCCGACGCAGGTGGCGGGTATAAACGCCTGTCGCCTAACTTTTTTTAAATGCTTGATTAACAATTGTGCTACATATCACAAAATTAAAGCCAGCTTAAAAAGTCGCTTTGACACGCTTTGCCTTACCTTCTAGAGTGGAAAAATACAGATTTTAGATAAGAGACTATCTGTGAAATTAAGATGGTCTCTTATTGCATTTTTTTAGCTAATGGCGACCTTCTTCCGAATATTATGAAGGGGAAAGCCATGTCCGCATGCTCATTCTCAAATCCGATAAAAATCCGTGGCGTTGATGACGTTATCAATTGCATCGATTCTCGCGGAAAAATAAGTGGCAGAGCCGGTATTATTTGGTGGTTAGCATTAGGCGGCCTGTTTCTTGATGCTTTTTCAAATTCAGCTCTGAGTGCTGGATTAAATCCAATGACCCGCAATTTAAATCTGAGCGCAACTGAAGTTGCGTTACTTACCTCATTTTCATCGTGGGTTGCCATATTATTTAATCCCATTGGCGGCTGGATTGCCGATCGCTGGGGGCGTGTACCACCGCTGATTATCGCCAAAGTAATGGCGGTGATTGGTGCGCTGTTGGTGATGTCATCCTCCAGTTTCAGCACCATAATCGTGGGCCGCTTCTTTGTTGGCGTGTCTTATGGGATGGATTTTGCCGTGGCCATGGCGATGCTGGCAGAGTTCACGCCAGTGAAACTAAAAAGCCGTTTAAACACCTGGCAAGGGGTTTGGTATGTTGCGGTTTGTTTAAATCTGGCATTAGCGCTGATGTTTTATTCCTGGGATGTTGGGGATGCTATCTGGCGTTATTCTATTGCCGTGACAGCGTTATGTGGACTCATCGTACTTTTTTTCCAGTTCCGTTATTTAGTAGAAAGTCCGGTATGGTTGGCGAGAAAATCACGGCTTTCTGATGCTGTGATCGCTATGAATAAAATATACGGTGATAATTTTATTCTGGCGCCAAAAGCGGAGCAAAAACCTGTCATTGGGCAAGCAGAAAAAGGGGCGAGAAATGTACTGCTAATATTCCGTGGCGTATATTTACCGCGTACGATTCTGGCTTCTACGGTTCAGATCTGCCAGTCAATCCAATATTTTGGTGTCGGCTGGTATTTGCCGGTTATTAGCGCCGCGATGTTCGGTAAAAACTTTGTGTACGCAACCTTGTGTTCACTATTTTTTAACGTATTTGGTATTGTTGGTGGTTTCTTGTCTCCTGCAATCGGTCGTCGTCTGGGCTTGCGCCGCTCTTCGGCGATCGGTTTTGCCGTGGCTTTTCTCGTACTGCTCACGCTGGGACTGTTCAGCGACAGTATGCCGCTGTGGGCCTCTTTGCTGGTTCCCGCGTTGTTTATTCTTTGTCACTCAGGTGGACCCGGTGCAAACGGGAAAAGCCTTTCATCCCTCTCTTTTCGCAGTGAACTGCGGGCGGGCGCGAATGGCGTGGTCGGTGCGCTCGGGGCAATAGGTGCGGCGCTCGGTCTGTTTATCTTCCCCGTTTTCCGTGATCTCTACGGCTTGCAAACGACCTTCCTGATCATGTCCGCCGTGCCGTTGTTCGCCAGCATCGTCTGCTTTGTGATCCCATGGGATCCCACTCGCACCACGATTCAGCCGGATAACGAGCCTGGCGCCCCGCAGTTCGAATCATCCCATTCATCCTATCCCGAGTCGATGGCCCCAGAATCAAACAGGAGTACGAAATGATTGAATATGAAGATGTCATTCTGGCTATTGATGAAGGTACATCTGGTACGCGTGCGGCAGTGGTGGGGCGAAATAGCCAGGTCCACTGCCTTGAATACCAACCGCTTCAGGTCAGTAGCCAGCGCCATGGCGTTGTTGAACAAGATGCTGATGAAATTTTGCAGGCCACTATTGCGGTATGTCGTACAGCGATTGCTAATGCGCAGCACAGCAAGATGCGTATTGTGGCGCTGGCGATTGCGACGCAACGTTCAACGGCGGTGCTCTGGGATGCAGACACTGGCAAGGCGCTGGCACCTGCGATGGTCTGGCAGGATGCACGTTTTACGGATGAACTGGCGCGACTGGCTCCCGAATGGGATACGAAACTGCTGCCAGTAATTGGACGACCGGTTGGGATACGTTCACCTTACCTCTGGGCGTCATACCATATCGCCAATACACCGGCAGTGAAGAGGGCGCACCAGGCCGGAACCCTGGTTTTTGGCACCGTTGACAGTTGGTTGCTCTGGCATCTGGCGGAAGAAAAAAAATGTGTCACCACCCCCACCAACGCCACCTCTGCGGGCGCGTATTGCCTCAACGAGCATCAGTACCATTTGCCATGGCTGCAGACTCTGAGGTTCCCGACGTCATTGCTGCCTGAATTGCACGATGATACCGATGATTTTGGCTCTACACGTGAAGATATCCTCGGGATCAGCGTCCCGATCCGGGCTTGCGCCGGGGATCAGTTTGCGGGGGCTATTGGGCTGGGTTGCACTGAGCGCGGGCAGGCGTTGTGTATGCATGGGACCGGCAGCTTTGTTGATTTAATGATGGGGCCGACGGTGCCGACATTGAAAAAAAGCTGTGAAAGTACGCTCACCATGACCGCGCGCCGACAAAAAGGACGCTCACACTTCTCTGTAGAAACATTCGTCCCGACGACCGGCTCGGCCCTGAACTGGGTGTGCGAAAAGCTGCGTTGGTTCGACTCACCCGAGCAAATCAGCGAGCTGGCTGCGCAGGCCAATGATTCTGGCGGCGTGAGTTTCATTCCAGCATTAACGGGGCTGCGTGTTCCTCATTTGCAGCCGCATGCCCGCGCCTCGCTTAACGGTATTTCAATCTCGACCACGCGCCCGCAGGTGGCCTACGCCATTCTGGAAGGCATTGCGCATTCGGTAGCCGCCTGTATGCGCGCGAATGAAGCGGCAACCGGCATCGCAACGCAAGAGCTGGTGGTAGGCGGCGGGTTGTCCAATAGCGACACGTTATTGCAAATCCAGGCCGATGTTAGCGGGATCCCCGTACGACGGATGGCCGAAACGGCGAGGGCCAGCTTACGCGGCGCGGCGTTTCTGGCGGGAGCCGATGGGCTGCTGTGGGATTCGTTGTCTGATGCCTGCGCCACGCTGAAAACGGCGCGTCTGTTTGAACCCAAAATCAGTCATGACCTTCGCGAACAAAAAATCAACCGCTGGGAGATGCGTATTGCGCTCGAAATGGAAACCGCCAGCAGCCTCACTACCGCTAATCAGGAGCACGCCGACTCATGAAGTTTTTCCCTTCGCGAAAGCCAAACAAAACACGCAGTGATATGTACGGCGCCGAGCCGTTGCGTCTTCAGCGTCCTGAGCAACTGGACCGGCTGGAAAGCGAAACCTACGACATTCTGATTGTCGGCGGCGGAGTGACGGGAGCCTATGCGGCGCTGGATGCCAGCCTGCGCGGCTATCGGGTGGCGTTAATTGAGAAGAGTGATTTTGCCTCGGGGACGTCATCGAAGTCATCAAAAATGGTGCACGGCGGCCTGCGTTACATCGAGCAAGGGAACCTCGGACTGGTACGTCATTCTTTGCTCGAACGCCAGCGCATGCGCCGCAATGCTCGCCATCTGGTGCAGCGGCTGCCCTTTTTATTTCCGGTACTCGATAAGAATGGCGTGTTTGATAAACGCATGTCCTCTGCGTTTGAAAGTCTGCTCTGGACCTACGATCTCGCCGGGGGATGGCGGGAAGGTATTCTTCACCAAAAATTAACTCCGGCGGAAGTGTTATCGCACTGCCCAACGCTGAAAGAAGAGCAACTCTCCGGTGGCTTTATGTATTTCGATGCCCGCGTTGATGACGCCAGGTTAACGCTGGCCCTGGTGCGGACGGCGGCGTTTCATGGGGCGACGGTGACAAATCATGCCGAAGTCATCGAAACCACACGAGACCAGCATGGCAAGGTCAATGGGGGCATCGTGTATGCCGATGGCAGGGAAATCCGGGTCAAAGCGCGGGTGGTCATTATGGCGACGGGCGTCTGGTTGCGTGACTGGAGTGGGCTGAAAAAAGGGGAATCATCGCCGCTGAATATCCGTCCGGCGAAGGGGGTTCATGTCGCCATCCCGTGGATGAAAATTCGCAATGATTGCACGGTGACCATTCCGGTGGCCGGACGCAGTCGGCGCGCGACCATTACGCGCTGGGGCAACGTCTCCTATCTGGGCACCACGGATGAAGACTATCAGGGTGATTTGAACGATGTTCACTGCAATCGCACTGAACTGGACTTTCTGCTGGAAGGCGCAAACTCGGCGCTGAAAACGGATCTGCGTCCGGAAGATGTGGTGGGAAGTATTGCTGGTTGCCGCCCGCTTGTCGGTACCGCGGGCGGTAAAACCGTTGAGATGAAGCGTAACCATGAGATCAGGGTTGCAGCGGACGGACTGATTACCATTGTCGGCGGCAAACTGACGACATCACGCCACATGGCGGAAGAAACCATTGATGCGGCCAGCAAAATACTGGGCCGTAAAAAAGCCTGCTCAACGAAAACTGCGTATTTGCTGGGCGCGGCTGGCTATGACCCACAGGCCATTCTGGCCTCTGGCGGCCTGTCTGCGCATCTGGGCGAGCGCTATGGCACCGAAGCGCATTTTGTCAGTGACATTATTCAGGCCGATTCCTCGCTGGTTAAACCTATTGTGGAAGGGCTTCCCTACACCGAAGCGGAAGTGGTGTATGCCGTACGCCATGAGCTTGCCAGCACCGTTGATGATGTGCTGTCGCGTCGAATTCGCGCGCGTCTGATGGCACGCGATGCGTCAGCCGCTGCCGCTGAACGCGTTGGGGAGATACTGCAACAAGAACTCCGGTTACAGCCTGAACAGGTTGCAAAACAGGTAGCCAGCTATCAGGCCGCAATTAAACATGAAAAATCAATGCTTATGGGGACATCAGAATGATCAGTAAAGAAGCGATTAAACGTGGTTACAACCGTGGAAACTATACCGTTGGCGCACATACTCGCCCCGCATGGGCAACGGATATCACCCGCAGCAATGGCGCAAAAGGAATGCAGGTAGATCCCGTTGCGGTTAGCGAAGCGACGTGTGACCGGCTGCGGGTGATTGCTGATGAGGTGCTGACGTCGGAGTCCGATGTGATTACTTGGACCCGCGACTGGTGGGCCGGTTCGATGATTGCGGAAACCCAGGGCGCGCCCGCCACCTCAAAAGGCGTGATTGTACGCGTTTCTACCGTAGAACAGATTCAGGACGTAATGCGCCTCGCCAGTGAATCCGCTATTCCGGTCACAGTTTCTGCCGGGCGCAGTAACGTTACCGGAGCCGCATTGCCGTTGCGCGGGGGGATTGTGCTCGACGTTTGCGAACTCAACAAATTGCTCGATTATGACCCGCGAAGCCAGATTGTTGAGGTAGAAGCCGGCATGTTTGGCGATATTTTCGAGAAAACTATTCAAAAAGAGTATGGCATGACCATGGGGCACTGGCCGTCATCGTTTGGGATCAGTACTGTCGGCGGTTGGGTTGCCTGTCGCGGTGCGGGACAGCTATCTACACGCTACGGAAAAATTGAAGATATGGTTTTTGGCATGGATGTGGTGCTGGCTGATGGGCGCTTAATCACCGTTGGCGGTTATGCCCGCAGCGCTATCGGACCTGATTTACAGCAAATGTTTATCGGTTCGGAAGGCACGCTGGGCGTGATAGTACGTGTGCGTTTGAAGCTACATCGTCTGCCGGATTATGGCCGTGCTATCGCCTGGGGTTTTTCCAGTTTCGCCAGCGGGCTGGAGGCGTGTCGCGAAATCTTACAGCATGGCGCTAATCCAGCGGCACTGCGCTTGTACGATAACCTGGAAAGCGGCGTGCAGTTTGGCCTGCCCGAGACCAATGTCCTGTTGATTGCGGATGAGGGAGAACCTGACATTGTCGACGCGGTGTTGGCGATCAGTGAACGTATTTGTCAGCAGAGCGGAGAAGAACTTGACGGTGAATCCATCTTTGAGCGCTGGCTGGATACCCGGTATCTGACGGGAAAAAGCGCCGAAGGCTTTAAGAAAAGCCCCGGCCTGGTGGCGGATACGCTGGAAATGGTGGGGCGTTGGCGCGATCTCAGTGCGGTTTATGATGATGTGGTGGCTGCGATTAACGCCGTACCGGGCACGCTGGCGGGGTCTGCGCATCAGTCCCATGCCTACGTCGACGGCGCATGTCTTTACTTCTCGCTGCGTGGCGATGTGCCCGTCGAGCAGCGTGCGGCCTGGTATCGTGCGGCATGGGATGCGGCAAATGCGGTACTGATTAAACACAAGACTTCCCTTAGCCATCACCATGGCGTCGGGCTGCTCCGTTCCCCCTACATGCAGGCTTCTTTAGGCGAATCGCTGTCGGTTCTGGCTGATATTAAAAAAGCGCTGGATCCGCAGAATATCCTTAACCCGGGCAAGCTGGGCTTAAGCGCTCAGCTTTACGCACATCAGGCAGGTCAATCATGATAAAAAACCTTGGCGTGCTTCTGGCACGCCAGCCCGTCATCATGGCGATTTACGGTATTGAGCAACTGAAAACCGCACTGTCCAGCAAAGCTGAAGTCTGCATTATTGCCAATATCGATCTGATCAAGCTCCAGCCGGTGATCGAACTGCTGTCGAAGGCGGGAAAGTACGTCATCGTGAATATCGACAGTTGTAATGGGCTGTCTCAGGATAAAGGCGGCATTGATTATGTGGCCGAAACGGGGGCGATGGGGTTGCTTTCCACGCGTCTGCAAACCGTACAGCGCGCGAAAAAATGCGGGCTGATCACCATGCAGAAAATCTTCGTCACCGACCGCTCCACCTGGCTACGCAGCCTGAAAGCCGTGGAGCAAAGCGAACCCGATTATGTGCAACTGATGCCTGCGCAGATGCTGCCGTTGCTGCCGCAGGCCGATCGTAATGTGTTGCCGCCGATTGTGGCCTCCGGGTTTGTCTGCAATGAGGAACATGCCCGGACGGCGCTGTTGCACGGCGCGATAGCTGTATCAAGCAGCGACAGCGCGTTATGGGATGTGAATTTGCTACGTTAAACCACCGGGAGCCAAAAATGGAAAACACGCAGCTGTTTGTCGTTGCACATTATTTTGCCCAACCGACGATGGGTGACAAGGTTAACGACGCGCTCAAAATGCTGGCAGAGGCAACGCGTCAGGAGCCTGAAAATATATCGTATGAGTTTTTCCGCTCCACGGAAGATGGCGATCGCTTTGTGATTCTTGAAACTTATCGTTGTGCAGAGGGGCTGGAACTTCATCGGCAAACGGAGCATTTCCAACGTATTGGCACTGGCATTATTGCCCCGATGCTGGCGCGTAAAGAGGTGAAAAGCTTTCACATTCATCCCGATGAACCGCATTGCTAAAAGCTGTCCATTTTCACTGCAAGGAATACCCCAATGAAAAATGTCATGAAGGATTTTGCGTTTACCACGGTAGCGGAAATCATCGTCGAGTGGGCGGGGGCGTCACGGTTAGGAGAGATCCTTCAGCCACGGTTTAGCGCACGTCGTGTATTGCTGGTGACCGATCCCGGTCTGGTCAAGGCTGGGGTTTTGCCACCGGTTCTGCACAGTCTGCGCAACGCAGGGTTTCAGGTGACGCTGTATGATCGGGTCCAACCCGATCCACACGAGCGCCTCGTTCGCGAAGCTTTACAGGTTGCCCGCGATGGTAACTGCGAAATGGTTATTGGTCTGGGCGGCGGCTCCTCGCTCGATGTCGCAAAGCTGGTGGCTGTATTAATCAACTCTGAACAAGACCTGCCGGAGCTTTACGGCATCGACAAGGTCGCCGGGAAACGTCTACCGCTGGTTAACATTCCCACCACCGCCGGCACCGGGTCTGAAGTCACCAATATTGCAATTTTGACGACCAACGATGACAGCAAAATGGGCATTGTCTCCCCGCAACTGTATGGCGATTTGGTGCTATTGGATGCGCAACTGACCCTGGGACTTCCTCCTGTCCATACTGCCGCCGCCGGGATAGATGCGATGGTGCATGCGATTGAGGCCTATACCGGCAAGCATAAGAAAAACCCACTCTCGGACGCGCTGGCCCGCGAAGCGTTACGTTTAATCAGTCGCCATCTGGTGACCGCATGTCGTGACGGGCACAACCGTGAAGCGCGAGAAAATGTGCTGCTGGGCGCGATGCTGGCGGGACAGGCTTTCGCTAACTCTCCGGTGGCGGCGGTGCATGCACTGGCTTATCCCTTGGGAGGCAGACACCATATCCCGCACGGCTTGTCGAATGCGCTAATGTTGGTTCCGGTACTGCAGTTTAACGTGGCGGTAACTGCCCCACTTTATGCCGAGCTGGCTCCCGTCATTGGGGCGCAGGTGACAGGAAATGTGGATATCGATGCCCAGTCGTTTATTGCCGGGATGGTAAGCATTATTGCGGCAACCGGGGCGCCGAACAGGCTACGTGACATTGGTGTTCCCGCAGACGGTCTGGCGATATTGGCGCAGGATGCCATGCAGCAGACCCGCTTGCTGGGCAATAATCCTGTTACGCTTAATGAAGACGATGCGTTGCGGCTTTACCAGCAGGCTTATTAAACCCTGAACGTGTCCGGTGAGTGGATCACCAGACACGCTTTATCGGCGGCGATATACCCACTACAACCGAATAGACATATTGAATCCAGGTGTTAGTATTCAATAGACAGCAGTTATGAGTATGCGTGTTTCATTTCCGGCCAGGAACGCTGATGATGACAACATTACTACCCGATTTCACAGCATTTTCGTCATTCACTTCCTTCGTGGCGCGCGTTGCCTTAACGCCTGCTCGCTCAATGGCCATTGTTTTTCATTCCTTCTCATCCCGGATGGAATCTCCCGCTGAATAGCTATTCAGTGGGCTTTGTGACACGCAACGTTTGATAACAGGGATTACGGCGGGTCGAATATGGATAAGTTTAAGCGTTATCTGATGTGGTGGGGAGCGGGTGTTCTTGTGGTGGTGGCCGCGACAGCCTGGTGGATGCTGCGCCCTGCGGGAATACCGGAGGGGTTTGCAGCCAGCAACGGCAGAATTGAAGCCACCGAAGTGGATATTGCCACTAAGATCGCCGAGCGTATTGATACCATCCTCGTTTCGGAAGGGCAATTTGTTCGTCAGGGCGAGGTGCTGGCGAAAATGGATACCCGCGTGCTGCAGGAGCAGCGGCTGGAGGCGATCGCGCAAATCAAAGAAGCAGAAAGCGCGGTGGCGGCGGCGCGAGCGTTGCTGGAACAGCGGCAAAGTGAAATGCGCGCCGCGCAGTCGGTGGTAAAACAGCGTGAGGCGGAACTGCAGTCGGTCTCTAAACGTCATGTGCGTTCCCGTTCGCTATCCCAGCGAGGGGCGGTGTCCGAGCAACAACTGGATGACGATCGGGCCGCGGCGGAAAGTGCACGTGCCGCGCTGGAGTCGGCAAAGGCGCAGGTCTCTGCGGCCAAAGCGGCAATTGAAGCCGCTCGTACCAGCATCATTCAGGCGCAGACCCGCGTAGAAGCCGCACAGGCTACCGAACGTCGCATTGCCGCTGATATTGATGACAGTGAGCTGAAAGCTCCGCGCGATGGTCGCGTACAGTATCGCGTAGCCGAACCGGGCGAGGTGCTTTCCGCGGGTGGGCGCGTGCTGAATATGGTCGATCTCAGCGATGTCTACATGACGTTCTTCTTACCTACTGAACAGGCGGGCTTACTGAAGATTGGCGGCGAAGCGCGACTGGTGCTGGATGCCGCGCCGGATCTGCGTATTCCGGCGACCATCAGCTTTGTGGCCAGCGTCGCGCAGTTCACGCCGAAAACGGTGGAAACCAGTGATGAACGGCTGAAGCTGATGTTCCGCGTCAAAGCGCGTATCCCGCCAGAGCTGTTGCAGCAGCACCTCGAGTACGTGAAAACCGGTTTGCCGGGCATGGCGTGGGTGCGTGTCGATGAAAATCGCGCCTGGCCTGAGGATCTGATGGTGAGGTTGCCGCAATGACGCATCTGGCGCTGGTTCCCGTTCCTCCCGTGGCGCACCTTGACGGCGTGAGTCAGCATTACGGGAAAACGGTCGCGCTGAACAATATCACGCTGGATATTCCCGCCCGTTGCATGGTGGGGTTGATTGGCCCGGATGGCGTTGGGAAATCGAGCTTGTTGTCACTCATCTCCGGCGCGCGGGTCATTGAACACGGCAACGTGATGGTGCTGGGCGGCGATATGCACGACCCGCAGCACCGCCGGGATGTCTGCCCGCGCATTGCCTGGATGCCGCAGGGGCTGGGGAAAAACCTGTATCACACGCTATCGGTGTATGAGAACGTCGATTTCTTTGCCCGCCTGTTTGGTCATGATAAAGCGGAGCGCGAAGCGCGGATTACCGAGCTGCTGAATAGTACCGGCCTGGCGCCGTTTCGCGATCGTCCTGCCGGGAAACTCTCGGGGGGGATGAAACAAAAGCTGGGGCTGTGCTGCGCGTTGATCCACGACCCAGAGCTATTAATTCTCGATGAACCCACCACCGGGGTCGACCCCCTGTCCCGCGCTCAGTTCTGGGATCTGATTGACAGTATTCGCCAGCGCCAGACCAACATGAGCGTGCTGGTTGCGACCGCCTACATGGAAGAAGCCGAGCGCTTTGACTGGCTGGTGGCGATGAACGCCGGGGAGGTGTTAGCCACCGGGAGCGCGCAACAGCTACGGGAACAAACCGCCAGCGACACGCTGGAGCAGGCGTTTATCGCGCTGTTACCCGAAGCCCAGCGTCAGGCACACAAACCGGTGGTGATCCCGCCGTATCACGCTGAGCGGGAAGAGATTGCCATTGAGGCGAAAGATTTGACCATGCGCTTCGGCAAGTTCGTCGCCGTTGACCACGTTAACTTTCGCATTCCGCGCGGGGAAATCTTCGGTTTTCTCGGCTCCAATGGCTGCGGCAAATCTACCACCATGAAGATGCTCACCGGACTGCTGCCCGCAAGCGAAGGCGAGGCATGGCTGTTTGGGCAAGCGGTTGACCCGAAGAATATCGATACCCGCCGCCGGGTAGGCTATATGTCACAGGCGTTTTCGCTCTACAGCGAGCTGACCGTGCGGCAAAACCTCGAACTCCACGCGCGGCTGTTCCATATCCCCGAGGCAGAAATCCCTCAACGCGTACAAGAGATGAGCGAGCGCTTTAGCCTGGCCGATGTCGAAGACGCGTTGCCCGGCGCTCTGCCGTTGGGGATCCGTCAACGCCTGTCGCTGGCGGTGGCAGTGATTCATCGCCCGGAAATGCTCATCCTTGATGAGCCGACCTCCGGGGTCGATCCGGTGGCGAGGGACATGTTCTGGCAACTGATGGTTGATTTGTCGCGCCAGGATAAAGTGACCATTTTTATCTCCACCCACTTTATGAACGAAGCGGAGCGCTGCGATCGCATGTCGCTGATGCATGCCGGAAAAGTGCTGGCCAGCGGCACGCCGCAGGAACTGGTGAAGCAACGCGGTGCCGCCAGTCTGGAAGAGGCGTTTATCTCCTGGTTACAGGAAGCGGCTGGTCCGGCGCCGGAGACTACGCTTTCGCAAGCGGATACGCCGGTGGTGCATGAAAATAATCAGCCGCCACGCCAGGGCTTTAGCCTGCGGCGTTTGTTCAGCTACAGTCGGCGTGAAGCGTTGGAATTGCGGCGCGATCCGGTGCGCTCCACGCTGGCGCTGATGGGGACGGTGATCCTGATGCTGATTATGGGCTACGGCATCAGTATGGATGTGGAAAACCTGCGTTTTTCGGTGCTCGATCGTGACCAGACCGTCAGTAGCCAGGCGTGGACGTTGAATCTGGCGGGGTCGCGCTATTTTATCGAGCAGCCGCCGCTCACCAGTTATGACGAACTGGACAAACGGATGCGTTCGGGCGAGGTGGCGGTAGCCATTGAAATCCCGCCCAATTTTGGCCGCGATATCGCGCGTGGAACGCCGGTGAAGATTGGCGTCTGGGTTGATGGGGCGATGCCGAGCCGCGCAGAAACGGTCAGAGGCTATGTACAGGCGATGCACCAGACCTGGCTGCAGGATGTGATGGCCCGTCAGCCCAATGCCAGCGGGCAAAACGGGCTGATGACCATCGAGACGCGCTATCGTTACAACCCGGATGTGAAGAGCCTGCCGGCGATTGTTCCGGCGGTTATCCCGCTGCTGTTGATGATGATTCCCTCCATGCTCAGCGCACTCAGTGTGGTGCGCGAAAAAGAGCTGGGGTCGATTATCAACCTGTACGTTACGCCCACCACCCGCAGCGAGTTTTTGCTCGGCAAACAGTTGCCTTACATCGTGCTGGGAATGCTGAACTTCCTGCTGCTATGTGCGCTGTCGGTGTTTGTTTTCGGCGTCCCGCATAAGGGTAGCTTTTTAACACTGACGCTGGCCGCGCTGCTGTACGTTACCATTGCTACCGGACTGGGCTTGTTAATCTCTACGTTTATGAAAAGCCAGATCGCCGCCATTTTTGGTACGGCGATTATTACGCTGATCCCGGCGACGCAGTTTTCCGGGATGATCGATCCGGTGGCCTCGTTGGAAGGGCCGGGACGCTGGATTGGTGAAATTTATCCGACCAGCCATTTTCTGACCATTGCGCGCGGGACGTTCTCTAAAGCGCTGGATCTGGCGGATCTTTGGCAGCTATTTATCCCGCTGGCAATCGCTATTCCGGTAGTGGTTGGTCTGAGCGTATTACTGCTGAAAAAACAGGAGGGGTGATGCGCCGATTACGCAATATTTATAACCTTGGCATCAAAGAGTTACGCAGTCTGCTGGGTGACAAAGCGATGCTGACGCTGATCGTTTTCGCCTTCACGATTTCGGTTTACTCCTCCGCAACTGTCCTGCCGGGGTCGCTACATCTGGCGCCGATTGCCATCGCGGATATGGACCAGTCGCAGTTGTCGAACCGGATTGTGAACAGCTTTTATCGCCCGTGGTTTTTACCGCCGGAGATGATCACCGCCGATGAGATGGATGCCGGGCTGGATGCCGGTCGCTACACCTTCGCCGTGAACATTCCGCCTGATTTTCAGCGTGATGTGCTGGCCGGGCGACAGCCAGATATCCAGGTCAACGTCGATGCCACGCGGATGAGCCAGGCCTTCACCGGCAACAGCTATATCCAGAATATCATTAGTGGTGAAGTGAACAGTTTTGTGGCGCGTTACCGCGATAATAATGAGCCGCCGGTGGCGCTGGAAATGCGCATGCGCTTCAACCCCAACCTGGAGCCTGCCCGCTTTGGCGCGGTAATGGCAATTATCAATAACATTACCATGCTGGCGATTGTGCTTACCGGGTCGGCGCTGATCCGCGAGCGCGAACATGGGACCATTGAGCACCTGCTGGTGATGCCGGTGACACCGTTTGAGATAATGATGGCGAAAATCTGGTCGATGGGACTGGTGGTGCTGGTGGTTTCCGGTCTGTCGCTGATGCTGATGGTAAAAGGCGTACTCGGGGTGCCAATTGAAGGTTCCATTCCGCTGTTTATGCTGGGGGTGGCGCTGAGCCTGTTTGCCACCACCTCGATCGGCATTTTTATGGGGACGCTGGCGCGCTCCATGCCGCAACTGGGGCTGTTGATGATTCTGGTGCTGCTGCCGTTACAGATGCTCTCCGGCGGCTCCACGCCGCGTGAAAGCATGCCACAGGCGGTGCAGGACATTATGCTGACCATGCCGACCACCCACTTTGTCAGTCTCGCGCAGGCGATACTTTATCGCGGGGCCGGGTTTAACATCGTCTGGCCGCAGTTCCTGACGCTGCTGGCGATTGGCGGGGCGTTCTTCCTGATAGCGCTGCTGCGTTTTCGCAAGACGATTGGCACGATGGCGTAAACATTATTGCCGGATAAGGCGCAGCCGCCATCCGGCAACGAAACAGGCAATCACTCTTCTTTCGGCAGGCACTGCAAATGACCGTGGCGTACGCCGCGCTGGGAAATGACGTCATCGGCAAAATGCTGCACATCGCCCATGTCACCTTTCAGCACAGCGATTTCCAGGCAGTCGTCATGGTTGATATGCACATGTAATGTGGCGACCGATAAATCATGGTGGTGGTGCTGGGTGGAAACAATACGGCTCGCCAGGTCGCGTTTCTCATGCTCATAAACATATGAGAGTACCGCGAAGCCTTGGGTGCCGTGCTCCTGGGTGGTTTCTTGCGCCAGTGCGCCGCGCAGAATATCGCGGATCGCTTCGGAACGGTTGTTGTAGCCACGGCGCTGGCTCAGGCCGTCGAGCGTTTCCAGTAAATCGTCATCGAGGGTAATGGTGACTCGTTGCATCTGCAATTAACCTTTCATGTGGCGCGTTGGCGCACAGGGAATAAAGGGAATAGCGTATTTTGTAACATACGTCAGGCATCCGGGGAAAAGGTTAATGCTCCCGCAATAAACGCAGCAGGGTACTGACCTGTTCATCCAGCGGGGCGAGCGTATCTTTAACGATCAGATGCAGCGGCGTGGCGCGGCGAGCGCCATGGCTTAACGGCAGCGGACGTAAAAGCCCCTGGGCCAGTTGCGTCTGAATACGCTCCTCAGGCAGCCAGCCGTAACCGACCTGATACATGACAGCATCAATCGCGGCATCAATGGTAGAGAAGGTCCAGGCATCGCGCACCGGTTGCTGCGGGTTGTCGCGATCGGCAATGCGAATCAGTGGCCATGCGCGTAATGCGTCTTCATCCAGCGGTGCATCAAGAGTGCAGAGCGGGTGATCGCGATGGGCAACGGCCACGAAGTCAATGTTCATCAGCCATTCACCACGCCCGGTAACATCCTGACGCCGGGTCAGGACCATTACGTCCGCATCGGCATGCGCTGCCAGCCTGTCGTCTGCATTTTCCAGTACCTCGGTCAGCCGCACCTGCGTTTGCGGCCACGCCAGCTGAAACTGCTTGAGGATCGCGAACAGGCGTTTGCGTGGGAAGATACTATCCACCAGCAAATCCAGCCGTGTTCGCGTGCCGTTTTGCAACGTTGCTGCCCGGGTCTCCACCCATAAAAAGGCCTTCAGTAACGGTTTGACCTGAGCTAGCAACAACTCGCCCGCCGGGGTTAAAACCGCCCTGCGGCCTTCCGGCGTCAGCAGCGGCACGCCGAGTCGCTCCTGCAGTAGCGCCAGATTGTAGCTTACCGATGACTGGCTACGGTTGGTCTCTTCCGCGGCTTTCGCAAAGCTGCCCAGTTCCACCACTTTCTCCAGCAGGGCCCATTGTTCGAGGGTTGTTTTGTGCATAACTCATCTAAAAATTGAATGAATATGATGTAAACATAGCGTTATTCATCCAATTTTTGAAGCGTTAAGATCTTCGCATCAAGTAAGAGGAGAACGAATATGAGCGCTTTTGATAAACATG
This sequence comes from Citrobacter sp. wls706, assembly GCF_005281305.1. Classification (NCBI taxonomy): domain Bacteria; kingdom Pseudomonadati; phylum Pseudomonadota; class Gammaproteobacteria; order Enterobacterales; family Enterobacteriaceae; genus Citrobacter; species Citrobacter sp. wls706. The sequence goes on from NZ_SZXG01000040.1 coordinate 312,735, forward strand.
ATTTGAGCGAATTTGTCGGCAAACATCTGGTCTATACCTACGATAATGGCTGGAATTACGAGATCTACGTAAAAAATGAGACCACGCTGGATTACCGCATTCACAGCGGTATTGTGGGTAATCGTTGGGTGAAAGATCAGCGGGCGTATATTGTGCGGGTAGGGGCGAGTGTTTATAAAATTTCCTGGACCGAACCGACCGGGACCGACGTCAGCCTGATCGTAAACCTGGGCGACAAACTCTTTCACGGCACCATCTTTTTCCCGCGCTGGGTGATTAACAATCCGGAAAAAACGGTGTGCTTCCAGAATGATCATATTCCGTTGATGATGTCGTATCGCGATGCGGGTCCGGCGTATCCAACCGAGGTGATTGATGAGTTCGCGACCATCACCTTCGTGCGTGACTGCGGGGCAAACAATGACGACGTGATTGCCTGCGCGGCGAGTGAGTTGCCGAAAAACTTCCCGGAAAATTTACGCTAAGGCTTCCAGACGCTGCACGGCGTCGGCGGTCAGGGTAAATGGCGTGGGGGTGCACACCGCCAGGCTCAGGGTATCGATCTGGCACTGGCTGACGGAGAGTGAGGAGGTCAGCGCGGTGCTATCGACGCTGACGATTTGCCAGGCGCTGCCGCCACGCTGTTTCACAATAGCTTCTTTACGCGTCCAGATACGCCAGAACGCCGCCAGCTGTTGCTCCGGGCGTTCGGCCTCTACTTCGGCATGTTCTCCGAGACTGAACACCGTGTTTGCCAGCGTCTGCCAGTTATCGCGCGGGCGCACGACTTCAATATCGCAGCCGACTTCCCCTTCGTCGCTGAGCAGCAGGACGATGTCATCGCCGCTATGGCTGAGATTGAACCACAGAGGCGTATCAGCGGGAAAGGCAGGTTTTCCTTGTTCACCGTAGACAATGTCCGGCAATGGCGAAAGGGCATGGGAAAGCAGCACGCGGCCAGCCAGCCAGCGTGCCCGGCGAGCACCTTGCGGCGCTTGCTCTTTCATCGCGGCAGGCAGTTCGCCAGCGCTTAAAACAGAAACTTTCCCAAGAACGATCTGATACATATCAGGACTAACCTTTAGTAATAATGGGGTTGTGTATCATTCTTCACGTGCCATTTGCAAGTTTATCCCGGTAATCGACTTTTGGGTCTGCCTGGTCCCAGCAAAATTGCCAGTTTGCTGCCGCCTTTGGTGGTTTCCATCCAGATTTTACACACGCTGGTTAACGGCACGGAGAGTAACATGCCGACCGGGCCGAGCAGCCATCCCCATACCAACAGGGAGAGAAAGACGATCAGCGTCGATAATCCCAGGCGGTGCCCCATCATACGGGGTTCGAGAATATTACCAATCACCATATGCACGACCAGAAACAGCGCGCCAACCAGCACGCATTCGTAAATGCCGTTGAACAGCAGCGCCTGAACCATGGGCGGGACGGCGGAAATGACCGAGCCAATGTTGGGCACGTAGTTTAGCAGGAATGCCAGCACGCCCCACATCAGAGCAAACTGAATCCCCATCAGCGCCAGCCCCAGCCAGACAATGGCGCCGGTCCATAAGCTGAGCAACGTTTTCAGCGCCAGATAGTGTGAAACGCCCTTCAGCGCCCGATGCAGCCCCGCAATGTGAATCTGCGGATTGTTTAACGCGAAGCGCAGCTTATAAGGAACGTGGCGCACTTCAAACAGCATAAAGACGACCGTCATTACCAACAGGACGACGCTGGCCATGGCGCCGGAAAGACTCGTCATTAGCGTGGTCGTGAAGGTCATCAGTTTGTCGGAGTCCATCCGTTGCAGCATGCGCTCCGGGGACATATGCAGGTTCAGAAAGGGGACCATTTCTTGCAGATACAGAACCTTGCGCGTCAACTCCTTATTGTATTTTGGCAACATGGCCATGAACTCAGTGATCGACGATGCAAGCACGCCAACCAGCGCCGTAAGAACAATCAGCATTACTACTACCACTAACGTAATGGCTACCGGGCGACGCACCCCCCGGCGAATAAACCAGGTGACCAGCGGGTTCAATACGATGGCAAAAAAGAGCGCCAATAGCAGTTGCACAATGATATCCGCCGCGGCATGGATGCCCGCGAGGATCACCACCAAAGCGGCCAGTTTGAGCAAAATATGCATACCCGTTTTATCGGGCTGAGCGGTTGTCATGTTTTCTTCCTGTTTGCGTTTTTGCATTAAGTGTAGCGGTTGGCTTGCGTCTGTTATTCCTAAACTGGCTGCTGATTTATGGTCTGCAACATGGTAGAAATGAAACACTGTTGTGAAAATGTGGTGACCTTCCATGCCCGAACCCGTCGCTGAACCGACGCTAAGCGGTTTGCGCCTTAATCTGCGCATTGTCTCGGTGGTGATGTTTAACTTCGCCAGCTATCTGACCATCGGCCTGCCGCTCGCGGTATTGCCTGGCTATGTCCATGATGTGATGGGATTTAGCGCCTTCTGGGCAGGACTGGTCATCAGTCTGCAATATTTCGCCACGCTGCTGAGCCGCCCTCATGCCGGTCGCTATGCCGATCTGCTGGGGCCGAAAAAAATCGTGGTATTCGGACTGTGCGGCTGCTTTTTAAGTGGTTTGGGCTATCTGCTGGCGGGATCAACCCAAGGTTGGCCGCTGGTAAGTTTGTTGCTGTTATGCATCGGGCGGGTGATTCTGGGCATCGGGCAAAGCTTTGCCGGGACCGGCTCTACGCTATGGGGCGTGGGAGTTGTTGGCTCGATGCACATCGGACGGGTGATTTCGTGGAATGGCATCGTGACCTATGGCGCGATGGCGATAGGCGCTCCGCTGGGCGTTCTGTTTTATGCCTGGGGTGGCTTACAGGGGCTGGCGCTGACCGTGATGGGCGTGGCGCTGTTGGCAATATTGCTGGCGCTCCCCCGACCGGCGGTGAAGGCCAGCAAAGGCAAACCGTTGCCGTTTCGCGCGGTACTTGGACGCGTCTGGTTGTACGGCATGGCGCTGGCGTTGGCCTCCGCCGGATTTGGCGTGATCGCCACCTTTATCACGCTGTTTTATGATGCTAAAGGTTGGGACGGTGCAGCTTTTGCGCTGACGCTTTTTAGCTGTACGTTTGTGGGCACTCGCTTGTTATTCCCAAATGGTATCAACCGGTTAGGTGGGCTCAATGTCGCGATGATCTGTTTTAGCGTCGAGATTGTTGGTCTGCTGCTGGTGGGCATGGCCTCCATGCCGTGGATGGCGAAAATCGGCGTTCTGCTGGCAGGTGCCGGGTTCTCGTTGGTCTTCCCGGCGCTGGGCGTGGTGGCGGTAAAAGCCGTCCCGCAGCAAAATCAGGGCGCCGCGCTGGCGACCTATACGGTGTTTATGGATTTATCGCTGGGCGTTACCGGGCCGCTGGCCGGGCTGGTAATGACGTGGGCGGGTGTACCGGTTATCTATCTGGCGGCAGCCGGGCTGGTGGCGGTGGCGTTACTGCTGACCTGGCGGCTAAAAAAACGGCCTCAGGTGGTGTCACCGGAGGCCGAGTCATCGTCTTAACCGTTACTGGATAACCAGCGTGTTAATGATGTTTTCTGCGGTCGTTTGCGCTTTTTGCTGATCGTCAGCAGGCAGCGTGATTTGCAGCGTCAGCAGTTGGTTGTCCACTTTACCCAGCACCACGGAAGAGTAAGCGGTCTGGCCTTTGGCCGAGATGATGCTGTCTAACTGTTGCAGCGTGTGGCCTTTCAGCTCAATAGATTTATTGGTGACGACCTGCAACTGCGGGTCGCGGCTACGCTGCTGATCTTCCAGGCGTTTTGCCAGCACCGCCAGATCTTCGTTGGTATTGTCGCCGACAATTACAATCACCGCTTTCTGGCCGGTTGCGTCAGAATACACGTGCATATTGTTCGCCTGGGTACCCAGCTTGCCGCTCTGATCGGTCATATCCGCTGGCAGGGAAAAACTGAGTTTGCCGTCCAGCAGGCTGACCGGTTGTCCGGTGGCGCTACTCTCTGCGGCAGCACCTTCTGCTGGCGCTTTTGTATCGCTATTATCACAGGCCGCAAGCCCCATAACCAGCAGGCCAATACCGACATATTTAACCAGATTGCGCATTGACTTCTTCCTTTCGATAAACGGCCATAACGGCTCATTCGACCATCTTATCACAACTCGGAAAATGAACCTTTAACTCGTCTGCAATGCAGATAATTCAGATTTATCTGCCAGCCTTTTCAGTAACATATTCAGCAGTACGCCGTACATCGGCAGGAAGAAAATAATGCTGATTAGTACTTTGAAGCAGTAGTCGACCAGCGCGATTTCCATCCAGTGCTCGGCCATAAAGGCATCCGGGCTACGCCAGAAAGCGATAAAGAAAAAGGCCAACGTATCGCTGATGTTGCCAAACAGCGTGGAAGCCGTCGGCGCCAGCCACCAGCGGCGGTTCTGACGCAGGCGGTTAAAGACATGCACATCCAGAATTTGTCCCAGCGCGTAAGCCATAAAGCTGGCTGCAGCGATACGGGCGACAAACAGGTTAAAGTGCTGCAGCGCGCTGAACCCCTGCCACGACCCCATATAGAACAGTGATGACACAACATAGGAGATCAGCAGCGCGGGGATCATCACCGCAAAGATGATACGTCGTGCCAACGGCGCGCCAAAAATACGCACGGTCAGGTCGGTCGCGAGGAAAATAAACGGAAAGCTAAAAGCGCCCCATGTGGTATGGAAACCAAAAATGGAGATCGGTAGCTGCACCAGATAGTTGCTGGAGGTGATCACCAGCAGATGAAATAGCGATAGCCAAAACAACGCTTTTACGCGCTGAGATTGTGTAAACGGAGTCATATTGTGACCTTTTTGTTGGATGGGGTGAGGGAACCCAATAAAAAACCGTCGCATGATACTGCTTTAAGAGCACATTGCAATGGTTGTTTTTCACGCAATCGTTAACCTGATTGGCTTACGCCACAACAGAGCGTAAAATAACGCCGTTTTTGCATGAATGAGACTACGATGAGCGATCTGTTTACCTCTCCCGACCATACGCTTGATGCCCAGGGACTACGCTGCCCGGAACCTGTAATGATGGTGCGTAAAACTGTGCGCGGTATGCAGGCGGGTGAAACGTTGCTGATTGTCGCCGACGATCCGGCGACAACCCGCGATATTCCCGGCTTCTGTACCTTTATGGAGCATGAACTGGTGGCCAAAGAGACCGACTCTCTGCCGTACCGCTATTTAGTGCGCAAAGGGCAGTAATCTTGTTATGCCGGATGGCGCTAACGCTTATCCGGCCTACAGGTTACCCTTTACGCAACAACCGCAGCGCGTTCGCGGTCACCAGCACCGTCGCTCCCGTATCAGCCAGCACCGCCAGCCACAGTCCGGTTATCCCGAGCAGCGTGGTGACGAGGAAAATCCCCTTCAAACCCAGCGCAATCGCAATGTTCTGGCGAATATTAGCGTGGGTGGCGCGCGCCAGTTGAATCATTTGCACCAGGCCACGCAGACGGTTGTGGGTCAGGGCGGCATCGGCGGTTTCCAGCGCGACGTCGGTCCCGCTACCCATGGCAATGCCGATGGTCGCCGCTTTCATTGCCGGAGCGTCGTTGATACCGTCGCCGACCATCGCCAGCGGCGACTGTTGGTTGAGATGGGTAACGGCCCGCACCTTATCTTCCGGCATTAATCCTGCTTTGAATTCCAGACCCAGCTCCCCGGCAATGGCTGCTGCCGCGCGTGGGTTATCGCCGGTCAGGATTACCCCTTTCACGCCGATCTGAGTGAGCTCGCTGATGGCCGTGCGGGCGTCATCGCGCAGCGTGTCCTGTAGAGCCAGTACGCCGAGAACGGTATCGTTACGCAGCACCAGCACCACCGTCTGGCCCGCGCTTTCCAGCTCGCTAATCTGTCCGGCAAAGGCATCGGCAGGCTGTTTGCCCGCAGCGCAAATCAGTACGCGCTCGCCGTTGACCAGCGCTTCAATTCCGGAGCCAACCAGCGCCCGTTGTTCTTTCGCTACAGGAATTGTCAGCTCACGCGTTTGCGCTTCCCGAACAATCGCCTGCGCCAGTGGGTGTGTTGCACCTTGCTCTACCGCCGCTGCCAGCGCCAGCAGTTCAGCCTCATCAATACCGCTTGCCGAATGAATCGCCGTCACGCGCGGTTTACCGATGGTCAGGGTGCCGGTTTTATCAAACGCCACCTGCGTGACTCTACCCAACTGTTCCAGTGCCGCACCGCCTTTAATGAGTGCTCCACGACGCGCCGCGGCGGCAAGACCAGAGGTAATCGCTGCGGGGGTTGAGATAACCAGCGCACACGGGCAGCCAATCAGCAACAGCGTCAGTCCTTTATAAATCCACTCCTGCCACGAGGCGGCAAACAGCAGCGGCGGGACGAGGGTAACCAGCAGCGCAACCGCCATAATAGCGGGGGTATAAATTCGGCTGAAACGGTCAATAAAGCGCTCAATGGGGGCGCGGCGTTCTTCCGCTTCTTCAATCAGCTTCAGAATGCGATCGATAGCGCTGGCGCCCGGCTCGGAAAGCACTTCCAGCGTAACCAGACGATCTACGCTGGTGGCGCCCGCCGGGACTTTCTCGCCGGTGGCGCGTTCAACCGGGATCGATTCGCCGGTCAGGGCGCTTTCATCAAAGCTGGCAAAGCCGGAGACCAACTTACCGTCGGCAGGTAAACGCCCACCGGCGGCAACTTCGATAATATCGCCAGGCTGGAGGGTATTGATAGCCACCTCTTCGCGCTCGCCGTTACGCAGGCGCGTGGCGGTTTCCGGCTTGAGTGCCATCAGTGCGCTGACCCCTTTACGGGCGCGGCTGGCGGCCCACCCTTCCAGACGCTCACCAATTAAAAACAGCAGTAGCACCATGGCGGCTTCCGCCGTCGCGCCGATAAACAGCGCGCCAATCGCGGCCACGCTCATCAACGTTTCAATGGCGAAGTAGCTGCCGGTTTTCATCAGACGTAGCGCCTGACGGGCAATGGGATACAGGCCCACCAGCGTGGTGGCGATAAACGCTATCTGACCGAAAGGATGATTGAACTGCTCCAGCCCCCAGCTAATCGCCATCATGATTATCAGCGAAATCAACGGCAGGTTCTCTCTAAAGCGTGATTCGGGGGCGGCTTCCGGTGCTTGTTCATCGCGCAGGGTATAACCTGCCTTTTGTACCGCGCTTTCAACTTGCTGACGGATATCAGAACCCGCATCGACGACCAGTTTTTCGGTGGCGAACAGCACCTGGACCTGGTTGACGCCGCTCACCTGGCGGACCGCATTTTCCACTTTCCGGGCGCAGGCGGCACAGTCCATTCCTGCCACTTTCCAGGAATAACGGGTGCCAATTACCCTTTCGGATACGGGTGATGGGGTTGAGCAACTTCCTTCACAGCAGCAGTCGTCCGTTTTTTGTGGGGCAGGTGCTGGCTTGAAAGAAGAGAATTGTGGGGCTTTTTTGCCAGGGACATCGGGCGTCGACATGGCATCCTCCGGTTAATAATCATTTCGTATTAACCGAAGGATACACTCTGGAGTCGACTCCAGAGTCAAGCGATATTACAGATACAACGAACGAACAATCAGGAAATGTCCGGCGAAGTAGCAGGCGGCGGCAATGGCGTTATCGGCGCGGAAGCGGCGGCGATAATGGCTACCCAGCCAGACAAAATTGCCGATGAACAATAATGAGGCGCCGAGGAATGCCGACAGCGCGGGGCCAGTGGGGCGGAAGAACCACAGTTCGCCCGCCATCCAGACCATCATCATCGTGATGCCGATAAAAGTACAGATGGCTAAACGCAGCTCTTCCAGTCTCGTCCAGATGATAGCGATCAGCAGTGCTCCCAACACCACCAATACCAATGGCAAAGGCCAGAAGAACGACAGCGTCATTTGGCTGGCGAAATAGATGGTATACAGCAGGTGTGAGAGGAAAAATGCCCCCACGGCGTAGAGCAGACGTTGGCGCGGCAACAGCGTCAGCGCATCGCCCAGCAGTGAGGCAAGCAGCCCTGCCAGCACCAGATAGCTGATGGCGTTAAACATTGGCGCCTGCCAGGCCAGCAGCGCCAGCAGGAGTAAAGTTAGGGGTTTAAAGACCCAGCGTTGCCAGGCGGGCCCACGATAGGAAGCATCCACGAACAACCATGCGGAAAGGCAGACAGCGATAAACGACCAAAGCATCTTAGTTCCTTGAATTCGTTATTTTTTCGTAAGCGGGGTGCTTACGGCTCTATTGTTCAGTGTAGAGGTCGACACTGCCAGATGACAACACCATAACAGGCAATGTATGCTTATTTCCGCATTTTCTGATGGGTTAATACTATGAGCAAGCCGCCACTTTTTTTCATTGTTATCATTGTCTTAATTGTTGTAGCTGCGTCGTTTCGCTTTGTCCAGCAGCGGCGTGAAAAAGCGGATAACGATGCAGCACCGCTGGTGCAAAAGCAGGTGGTAGTGAGTAATAAGCGGGAAAAACCACTTAACGATCGGCGATCACGTCAACAGGAAGTGAGCCCGGCAGGAACCAGCATGCGCTATGAAGCCAGCTTTAAGCCGCAAAGCGGTGGTCTGGAGCTGACGTTTCGCCTGGATGCCCAGCAGTACCATGCGCTAACTGTCGGAGACAAAGGCACGCTGAGTTATAAAGGTTCGCGTTTTGAGGATTTTAAGCCTGGGCAATAACGCCGAGCGGCACTGTGTTTATCTTGCCAGTGCCGATAATGAATTCAACTGAAATATATAACATCGTTAAAATATAGTTATTATTTATTCTTCTGTGCAAATATCGTTGGTATTATATTTTTTTTTGTGTGTCTAAAATATCGATGGTATCACTATTCTGCTATCAGATTTTCACTACCCTATTATTTCAATGTTATCGCATACATATAAACATGTAATTTAAAATGGCTAAGGAATTTATATGGCGAATACAATGTGGTTGACCTTGCATGGGCAGGCGCAGGGATTGATTTCTGCTGGATGCGCATCGGTAAATTCGATTGGAAATAAATCACAAACTGCCCATCGCGATCAGATAATGGTAATGGCAGTTAATCATGGCATGAGCCGAGTACAAAATGTGAATCATCAATGTTTGACGTTTATAAAGCCAGTAGATAAATCCTCGCCATTATTAGGAAAAGCCATAACTGACAATGAAACATTAAACTGTGAATTTAGCTTCTATCGCACGAGTCCGGCGGGTTTAAATGAGTGTTATTACGCGATAAAACTTATTAATGCCAGAATATCCAGCATCCATTTACAGGTGCCTCATACCATTGATGACAGTGCGGGGCAGCCAGAGGAAATCATTGAGCTTTCGTATGAGTCAATTACCTGGGAGCACATTATGGCGGGAACCAGCGCATACAGCCTTTGGGATGAGCGAATTTATTAAGGGATAAGGATGGAAAGGTATTATGACTGGATAGGAAATCACCGTGAAGATATTCTTAGAGGAAATAACTGGCAACGTAATCAGCGCGTTGAGAACGAAATCAGAAAGCTGAAAAATAATCTGAATAGCAATACACAACACATTATACTGCTCACGCCTGAAGAGGCGCAGGGCGTGATTGAAGATTTGCTAAGTAGTAAATCCGTCAGTTTTTCGACGAATTATGCCGGTAATATCAAAGATACGGCTGATGCGACTAAAAAACTGTCGAAGCTTTTTTCTTATCAGCAGGCCGGAAAGATTGTCTTCACCTTAAAAGGCCTTGGGATTAAAGCCACGCAATATGCTTATCAGGGAAAGCTGTATGTGAAGATTACGGGCTACCCTTCTCTGCGGCGCATTCTTAACGGAACCCGTTACCGGATTAATCATCCTAAGGTACTTGAAGTGGGTATTGGCAGCGCCGGGTTTCGGGATGGCATTATGTCAGGCGCCAGGTTCTGCATCTGGTTCTCCGCATGCTGGCGGTTGATTGAGCTGGTGTTTAAATCCGAGCATGACGTCGCCGCACTACTGGGGAATGTGACGATGGATGTGGCGAAGGTGATTGTAAGTATTTTTGTCTCGCAATCAGTGGGTAGTGCTCTTGAGTTAGCTGTACCTCTATTGTTCTCTAGCGCCGCCGTTCCGGTTTGGGGAGAAATTGTCGGTGTCGTTGTATTAGGTTTTATTATTGCCCGGTCTCTGAATGAAGTGGACAAAAAATATGAGCTATCAGACAAACTGATAGCGTGTATTCGTGAGGGACTTAAAGAACGGCAAAGAATCGAAGAGTGGAACATCCAACGGCTGGGGTACAGAAGCTCCCTTTACGGCGGAAATTATTGACATGAAGCATAATATTAATCTGATGAATATTAAGAAGAGATGCAACTTATTTCTCTGTATATTCATTTTTGGGGGGGGGACTTGGGTGGAGTATATTGCCAGCGTACCGGATCTCACCGATCTCGTTGAATCCAGAAGCATCGTCTATTTTTTCTGGGGTTCATTTTGCATGTTTTTCATGATTCCGGTGACGGGCTGCTTTACTTTGGGCATTGCCTACCTGGCTTTTGCGAAAAGCATGAAGCCGCCAAAATTCTTCGACAGGACATTTACCATTGTTTTCCACGTCGCGGGGGTAGGATTTGTTATTGGTAATATCCTCTCTTTTATTGTCATTTTTTATCCGCTTGGAACTAACTATGTTTTATGCGAGCGTCCAGGCCCGACGTCTGGCACCTATTACACCCGGACCGAAGAGATTTGTGAGCAGGTGAAACACCTGCGGAAAACAAGAGCCAGTAAAGATATTCCAAAACTGAAAGATCAACTGGACGGTATATTACCACCGTGATGACGTTTTGCAGACCCGGCTCGCAACGCGCCGCCGGGCGAAAAACTACAGTTACTTCTTCAACTGGTCCTTAATCTTCTTCTGCCAGACCAGCAGCTCAAAGACGCCGAACAGGAAAATGCGGATTTTCTCCCCGCTGGTCATCTGCGGGCCATCTTTTGGCATGGTGCTTTTCAGTAGCGCCAATTGCATGCCGTGCATCAGCACCATAAATATCAGTGCGACGTTAACGAAGATGTTAAGCGGGCGTGGAAAGGGTTGAAAAATATTCAGTAGTAAAAAGGCCCAGACGCACAGCATCAACAGACGTCCCAGATTAATCAGCATCGTGCTCTCCTTGTGCTTCACGTTGATACAGGCGATAGGCGACCTGTCCTGCCACTTTTTCACGGTATAGTGACCAGTTTACCGGAACCGGCGGCAGGCCGTTTTCGACTTCGCTTTCAACGTAAATATACGCTTCATCTGCCAGCCAACCATGGGTTTCCAGAAGCGTTAATGTTTCTTCCAGTAATCCTTTGCGAAACGGCGGGTCAACGAACACCACGTTATGCGGCGTACCGGGTTGGGCCAGAAACGCCAGCGTATTGGTGTTGACGACGCGGGCATGATTTGCCTTCAGCGTAGCAAGATTCTTTTGCAACTGCTGCGATACCGCGCGATCCATCTCCAGCAGCGTCGCATTTGCCGCATAGCGAGAGAGGGCTTCCAGCCCCAACGCGCCGCTGCCGGCGAAGCAGTCCAGGCAATGTGAATCGACCATTACCGGGGCCAACCAGTTAAATAAGGTTTCGCGCACGCGGTCGGTGGTCGGGCGCAGGCCGGGACTGTCCGGAACCGGGAGTTTACGGCCACGCCATTGCCCGCCAATAATGCGGATCTGGCCGCTACCAGAGTGATTCGGTTTTTTCATTTCAATTATTGTTCAATCCGCTGCTGACGTGTCATTCCAGGCGGTGATGTGAGTTAAGTTAAGTGATAGACTATTTCATCATTTTTTTAGCTGCTATGTACATAGCGTTGACGCTGTGCCATGAAGCAACAGCGGGGGAGTGTAGTCGCAAATGGCGAAAGAGAAAAAACGTGGCTTTTTTTCCTGGCTGGGCTTTGGTCAAAAAGAGCAGGCACCGGAAAACGAGACAGAACTAAAAAACGAAGAACAACAACCGGTTGCTGAAGAAACTACCGTCGTTGACGAACAGCCGCGCGCCGAGGAAACCCGTAGCGAGGCACAAACGGAAGCCTTTGCTGCTGAAGTTGTTGAAGTCACTGAACAGGTTGCGGAAATCGAAAAACTGCAGCCGGAAGAAGAGCCTGTTGCTGAGCAACTGCAGCCGGAAGTTGAAGCGGTTGCTGAATCCACTGTTGAACCTGCAGTGGAAACCCCTGCGGCGGCGGTTATCGAACACGAAGAATTGCCGCTGCCGGAAGAGGTGAAAACCGCAGACGTTTCTGCCGAAGAGTGGCAGGCTGAAGCAGAAACTGTAGAAATCGTCGAGGCGGTTGAAGAAGAAGCCGAAAACGAACCGCAACTGACCGATGAAGAACTTGAAGCGCAGGCCCTGGCCGCTGAGGCGGCGGAAGAAGCCGTCATGGTGGTGCCGGTTGAAGAACCTGCCGTTGAAGAACCGGTAGAAGAGGCGGTCCAGGAGCAGGAAAAACCAACTAAAGAAGGTTTCTTTGCGCGTCTGAAACGCAGCCTGCTGAAAACAAAAGAAAACCTCGGTTCCGGATTTATCAGTCTGTTCCGCGGTAAAAAGATCGACGATGATCTGTTTGAAGAGCTGGAAGAGCAACTGCTGATCGCCGATGTGGGTGTAGAAACGACCCGCAAAATTATTGCGAATCTGACGGAAGGCGCCAGCCGCAAGCAGCTCAAAGATGCAGAAGCGCTGTATGGCCTGCTGAAAGATGAGATGGGCGAGATTCTGGCGAAGGTTGATGAGCCGCTGAACGTCGAGGGTAAAACGCCATTTGTTATCTTGATGGTTGGCGTCAACGGCGTGGGTAAAACAACTACCATTGGTAAGCTGGCGCGTCAGTTTGAGCAGCAGGGGAAAACGGTGATGCTGGCGGCGGGCGATACCTTCCGTGCGGCAGCGGTAGAGCAGTTGCAGGTCTGGGGTCAGCGTAACAATATCCCGGTGATTGCGCAGCATACCGGCGCGGATTCCGCCTCCGTTATCTTTGATGCTATTCAGGCCGCGAAGGCACGTAACGTAGACGTGCTGATCGCTGATACCGCAGGACGTTTGCAGAACAAATCGCACCTGATGGAAGAACTGAAAAAAATCGTTCGTGTCATGAAGAAGCTCGACGAAGAGGCGCCGCATGAAGTTATGCTGACTATCGACGCCAGTACCGGGCAGAATGCGATAAGCCAGGCCAAACTGTTCCATGAAGCGGTGGGCTTAACCGGTATCACCCTGACCAAGCTGGACGGTACGGCGAAGGGTGGGGTCATCTTCTCGGTTGCCGATCAGTTTGGCATCCCTATCCGTTATATTGGTGTGGGCGAACGTATCGAGGATTTACGTCCGTTTAAAGCGGACGATTTTATTGAGGCACTTTTTGCCCGAGAGGATTAACAATGATTCGCTTTGAACATGTCAGCAAGGCCTATCTCGGTGGGAGACAAGCGCTGCAGGGAGTGACCTTCCATATGCAGCCTGGCGAGATGGCGTTTCTGACCGGCCACTCTGGTGCGGGTAAAAGTACCCTGCTGAAGCTGATCTGTGGAATTGAACGGCCCAGCGCCGGAAAAATCTATTTCAGCGGGCATGACATCAGCCGTTTGAAAAACCGTGAAGTGCCGTTTCTGCGTCGTCAGATTGGCATGATTTTTCAGGATCACCACCTGTTGATGGACAGAACCGTGTTTGACAACGTGGCAATTCCGCTGATCATCGCGGGCGCCAGCGGGGACGATATTCGTCGTCGCGTGTCAGCGGCACTGGATAAGGTCGGGCTGTTGGACAAAGCGAAAAACTTCCCGATTCAGCTCTCCGGCGGTGAACAACAGCGCGTGGGCATCGCCCGTGCGGTGGTGAATAAACCTGCGGTACTGCTGGCGGATGAACCGACGGGGAACCTGGATGACGCGCTGTCGGAAGGGATCCTTCGCCTGTTCGAAGAGTTTAACCGCGTCGGGGTCACGGTATTAATGGCCACGCACGATATTGGTCTGATCTCCCGTCGCTCCTACCGCCAGCTGGTCCTGAGTGATGGACACCTGCATGGAGGCCTGGCGCATGAATAGACGTGACGCTATCAATCAAATCAAACAGTTCGGTGGCCGACTGGATCGTTTTCGTAAATCAGGCGGCGCGCCGGGTGATGGCGGTCGTAATGCGCCGAAGCGTGCGAAAGCCGCGCCAAAACCGAACTCACGTAAAACCAACGTTTTTAACGAGCAGGTGCGTTACGCGTTCCAGGGCGCGTTGCAGGACCTGAAAAGTAAGCCGCTGGCGACGTTCCTGACGGTGATGGTGATCGCCATCTCCCTGACGCTGCCAAGCGTGTGTTACATGGTTTATAAAAACGTAAACCAGGCGGCAAGCCAGTATTATCCCTCGCCACAAATCACCGTCTATCTGCAAAAAACGCTGGATGACGATGCCGCCGCGCGGGTGGTGGGTCAGTTGCAGGCCGAACAGGGCGTCGAGAAAGTAAATTATCTTTCCCGCGAAGATGCGTTGGGTGAATTCCGTAACTGGTCCGGTTTTGGCGGTGCGCTGGACATGCTGGAAGAGAACCCGCTTCCTGCCGTAGCGGTGGTGATCCCGAAACTGGACTTCCAGGGGACGGAGTCGCTGAACACCCTGCGCGACCGTATTGCACAAATCAACGGTATTGATGAAGTGCGGATGGACGACAGCTGGTTCGCTCGTCTGGCGGCGCTGACGGGACTCGTGGGGCGCGTATCCGCGATGATTGGCGTGCTGATGGTGGCGGCGGTCTTCCTCGTCATCGGTAACAGCGTGCGCCTGAGTATTTTTGCGCGTCGCGATACCATTAACGTGCAAAAGCTGATTGGCGCAACGGACGGATTTATCCTGCGTCCATTCCTTTACGGCGGCGCGCTGCTCGGTTTTTCCGGCGCATTTCTTTCACTGATTTTGTCAGAAATTTTGGTGATGCGTTTGTCGTCAGCGGTGACTGAAGTGGCGCAGGTTTTTGGAACAAAGTTTGATATCAATGGCTTATCATTCGACGAGTGCCTGTTATTGCTGCTGGTGTGCTCAATGATTGGCTGGGTGGCAGCCTGGCTTGCCACGGTTCAACATTTACGCCACTTTACCCCCGATTAAAAAATCTCTGGTATAATCTTTCCCTGCACTGAGTAGTTCGCTCTGCAGGGAAAGAGTCCCTGTTATCTCTTCCCGGCGTATTCATTGTGATGTCACATTTTGTGCGTAATTTATACACATTACGACATGGAACTTGTGGATAAAATCACTGTCTGATAAAAGATTGAATGATATTCTCGTTGCTCATAAGCTCTGGCATGGTTGTTGCTATTGGTTTTTGTTAATTAGTTTTTTGCCAACGCGCCAGATGAAAAGATTGAGAGGATTTGAATGACCAAAGAAATGCAAAATTTAGCTTTAGCCCCTGTTGGTAACCTGGAATCTTACATCCGGGCTGCGAACGCGTGGCCGATGTTGTCGGCTGACGAGGAGCGGGCACTGGCTGAAAAGCTGCATTACCAGGGCGATCTGGAAGCAGCTAAAACGCTGATCCTGTCTCACCTGCGCTTTGTTGTTCATATTGCTCGTAACTACGCGGGCTATGGCCTGCCGCAGGCGGATCTGATTCAGGAAGGTAATATCGGCCTGATGAAAGCCGTGCGCCGTTTCAACCCGGAAGTGGGTGTGCGCCTGGTTTCTTTCGCTGTGCACTGGATCAAAGCTGAGATCCATGAATACGTTCTGCGTAACTGGCGTATCGTGAAAGTCGCGACCACTAAAGCACAGCGTAAGCTGTTCTTTAACCTGCGTAAAACCAAGCAGCGTCTGGGCTGGTTCAACCAGGACGAAGTTGAAATGGTGGCTCGTGAGTTGGGTGTTTCCAGCAAAGACGTGCGTGAAATGGAATCCCGTATGGCGGCGCAGGACATGACGTTTGATATGTCTTCAGACGACGAGTCTGACAGCCAGCCGATGGCGCCGGTTCTGTATCTGCAGGATAAATCCTCTAACTTTGCCGATGGCATTGAAGAAGATAACTGGGAAGATCAGGCCGCGAACAAACTGACTCACGCAATGGAAGGTCTGGACGAACGTAGCCAGGATATCATCCGCGCCCGTTGGCTGGACGAAGACAACAAGTCGACGTTGCAGGAACTGGCCGATCGCTACGGCGTTTCCGCTGAACGTGTTCGTCAGCTTGAAAAGAACGCCATGAAAAAACTTCGCGCCGCTATCGAAGCGTAATCTTCGCGCATTGCCAATGAACCCTCGAATGTGAATTCGGGGGTTTTGTTTTTTGTAGGCCGGATAAGGCGTGTACGCTGCCATCCGGCAACACCTTTGCCCGATGGCGCTTTGCTTATCGGGCCTACGACCTTTCCTCCCCTCCACAGACACGAATTTGTTATCTGGATGTAAATTTAGCTATTCCAAAATAATAAAAATCGGGTATGTTTTAGCAGAGTATGCTGCTAAAGCACGGGTGGCTATCCAATAATCGAAATAAAGTGCTGAACAACAACATCACAACACACGTAATAACCACAATAATGGGGATTGTCAGGATGAATATGAAGGGTAAAGCGTTATTGGCAGGATGTATCGCCCTGTCTTTGAGCAATATGGCGTTTGCTAAGGATATTAAAGTGGCCGTTGTCGGCGCAATGTCCGGTCCGGTAGCACAGTATGGCGATCAGGAGTTTACTGGCGCAGAGCAGGCGATTGCGGATATCAACGCCAAGGGCGGGGTGAAAGGTGACAAACTGGTCGTGGTGAAATACGACGACGCCTGCGACCCGAAACAAGCGGTAGCGGTCGCGAACAAAGTGGTCAACGACGGGATTAAATACGTTATCGGCCATCTGTGCTCATCTTCTACCCAGCCCGCGTCAGATATCTATGAAGATGAAGGCATTCTGATGATCACCCCGGCAGCGACGGCGCCGGAGCTGACCGCGCGTGGTTATAAGCTGGTGATGCGCACCACCGGCCTGGATTCCGATCAGGGGCCAACTGCCGCCAAATACATTCTGGAAAAAGTGAAGCCGCAACGTATCGCCATCATTCACGATAAGCAGCAGTACGGTGAAGGTCTGGCGCGTGCGGTGCAGGACGGCCTGAAGAAAGGCAACGCCAACGTGGTGTTCTTTGACGGAATTACCGCCGGTGAAAAAGACTTCTCGACGCTGGTGGCGCGCCTGAAGAAAGAGAATATCGATTTCGTTTACTACGGTGGTTATCACCCGGAAATGGGGCAGATCCTGCGTCAGTCTCGTGCCGCAGGTCTGAAAACCCAGTTTATGGGACCGGAAGGGGTAGCGAACGTGTCGCTGTCTAACATCGCGGGTGAGTCTGCGGAAGGCTTACTGGTAACTAAGCCGAAGAACTACGATCAGGTGCCTGCAAACAAACCGATTGTGGATGCTATCAAGGCCAAGAAACAGGATCCAAGTGGCGCATTCGTGTGGACCACTTACGCCGCGCTGCAATCCTTGCAGGCCGGTCTGAACCAGTCTGACGATCCGGCTGAAATTGCCAAGTACCTGAAAGCAAACTCAGTAGAAACCGTAATGGGGCCGTTGTCCTGGGACGAGAAGGGCGATCTGAAAGGCTTCGAATTCGGTGTGTTTGACTGGCATGCTAATGGTACGGCGACCGACGCGAAGTAATTGAGTGCCGGGTGGCGGCTTCGCCTTACCCGGCCTACATACCTGGAAAATTGCGAGGTGGTTTTTTATTTTTTGCTCCCAGCATGTAGGCCGGATAAGCGTCAGCGCCATCCGGCTTTTTTATCTTTTTTCCCAGCCATCCGCCTGGGCCGTAAACCCTAATGCCTGCATAAACGCGGCCATCACGCTGCGGTCTTCAACGCCTACATCTGCCATCCACCATGAACTCACAGATGGGTTTTCGCGGATCACCTCTTCGATCAAATACTGCCCGACGCCGCGACGACGGGTGATTTCACGTACGCGCAATGAATCCAGAGCGCCTTGGGTACCGCTCAGGGTGACACGTACAGCGCCTAACAGACGCTCGTTAAAACGCGCGGCGTAGATCCGGTGCGTTTCATCTACGCTTAACGATGAGGCGGAATATTCCGGCCAGATTTTGCCCAGATCAATCAGATCCTGGGCGCTAAAGTTGTTTAAACGAACGATGGTCAGCTTCATTAGCAGCATGTCCAAATCACAAAAGATGGAAGCAGTGTACCGAAATAATTCACCCGGATGCTTTCTCTTTTTTATGCGATTAACCAGGTTAATCGTTTTGCGACGACGGTAATGACAGTTTGAAACATTAGAGATTGAAAAACAGGCAGGATAATACCCTGGGATGCAGCATTTTATTCCGCTCTTTGTACCGTTATTTTATGCTGACAAACGTGCTTTTTTTTGTTTATCTATAGTGAAAAGCAGAATATTATCTTTTCTTAATCGACTGAAATATAGAGATTTTAGCCTGATTTTGCTTAAAAAACTGTGCTAAACCATTAATGAGATTGGTAAAAATAGTGCAGTTCAAAAAAAGCACAGTCTGCTTTTTAACCACATAAATACAAAATATTAATTACGTCACGAATGGGGATTCAGGTAATGAAACGGAATGCGAAAACAATCATCGCAGGGGTGATAGCACTGGCAATGTCGCATGCTGTCATGGCAGAAGATATTAAGGTTGCTGTTGTCGGGGCGATGTCGGGTCCGGTCGCACAGTGGGGTGATATGGAATTTAATGGCGCACGTCAGGCCATTAAAGATATCAATGCCAAAGGTGGGATCAAAGGCGACAAGCTGGTCGCCGTGGAATATGACGATGCTTGCGATCCAAAACAGGCTGTTGCCGTAGCAAACAAAATCGTCAACGACGGTATTCAGTATGTTATTGGCCACCTGTGCTCATCTTCGACTCAGCCAGCGTCAGACATCTATGAAGACGAAGGGATCCTGATGATTTCCCCGGGGGCAACCAACCCGGAACTGACTCAGCGCGGTTACGCACACATTATGCGTACTGCGGGTCTGGACTCCTCCCAAGGACCAACGGCCGCGAAATACATTCTGGAGAAGGTGAAGCCGCAGCGCATCGCCATCATCCATGATAAACAGCAATATGGTGAAGGTCTGGCGCGTTCGGTGCAGGACAGCCTGAAAGCGGGCAAAGCCAACATCGTCTTCTTTGATGGCATCACCGCCGGGGAAAAAGATTTCTCTGCGCTGATTGCCCGCCTGAAGAAAGAAAATATCGACTTCGTCTATTACGGCGGCTACTACCCGGAAATGGGGCAAATGCTGCGCCAGGCGCGCTCCGTTGGCCTGAAAACTCAGTTTATGGGGCCAGAGGGTGTGGGTAATGCCTCTCTGTCTAACATTGCTGGTGATGCCGCAGAAGGCATGCTGGTGACGATGCCAAAACGCTATGACCAGGATCCGGCGAATAAAGCGATTGTCGATGCGCTCAAAGCTGACAAGAAAGATCCAACCGGGCCGTACGTGTGGATCACTTATGCAGCCGTCCAGTCACTGGCGAGCGCAATGGATCGCAGCGGAAGCAAAGAGCCGCTGGATCTAGTGAAAGATCTGAAAGCACACGGGGCTGATACCGTGATTGGGCCGCTGAAATGGGACGAAAAAGGCGATTTGAAGGGATTTGAGTTTGGTGTCTTCCAGTGGCACGCCGACGGATCATCGACCGTCGCGAAGTAATACCTGAAGACGAGTTATCCCACCGCCCGTGCAAAACGGGCGGGTTAAGAAAGGTTACCTTATGTCCGAGCAGTTCCTCTATTTCTTGCAGCAGATGTTTAACGGCGTCACGCTGGGAAGCACCTACGCGCTGATCGCCATCGGTTATACGATGGTGTACGGCATTATTGGCATGATTAACTTCGCCCATGGCGAGGTGTATATGATCGGCAGCTATGTCTCCTTTATGATCATCGCTGCGCTAATGATGATGGGGATTGATTCCAGTTGGCTACTGGTCGCGGCGGGCTTCGTCGGCGCGATTGTGATTGCCAGCGCCTACGGCTGGAGTATTGAACGGGTGGCGTATCGGCCCGTGCGCAGCTCCAAGCGTTTGATCGCGCTAATTTCCGCTATCGGGATGTCCATCTTCCTGCAAAACTACGTCAGCCTGACGGAAGGTTCGCGCGACGTGGCGCTGCCCAGCCTGTTTAACGGCCAGTGGACTGTCGGCAGTAGTGATAACTTCTCTGCATCTATCACCACTATGCAGCTGGTTATCTGGATTGTAACCTTCCTCGCGATGCTGGCGCTGACGCTGTTTATCCGCTATTCGCGTATGGGACGCGCTTGCCGCGCCTGTGCGGAAGATCTGAAAATGGCCAGCCTGCTCGGCATTAACACCGACCGCGTGATTGCGCTGACCTTTGTGATCGGTGCGGCAATGGCGGCGGTTGCGGGCGTGCTGCTCGGTCAGTTCTATGGCGTAATTAACCCCTACATCGGCTTTATGGCCGGGATGAAAGCCTTTACCGCGGCGGTACTGGGCGGCATTGGCAGCATCCCTGGCGCGATGATCGGCGGCCTGATTCTGGGCGTTGCCGAAGCGCTTTCTTCTGCTTATCTGAGTACCGAATACAAAGACGTGGTGTCGTTCGCGCTGCTGATTCTGGTACTGCTGGTGATGCCGACCGGTATTCTGGGTCGTCCGGAGGTAGAGAAAGTATGAAACCGATGCATTTTGCAATGGCGCTGCTCTCTGCCGCCATGTTCTTCATTCTGGCGGGCGTCTTTATGGGCGTTCAGTTAGAACTGGATGGCACCAAACTGGTGGTGGATACCGCTGCGGATATCCGCTGGCAGTGGGTGTTCATCGGCACTGGCGTGGTGTTCCTTTTCCAGCTGTTGCGTCCGGCCTTCCAGAAGGGCCTGAAGAGTGTCTCCGGGCCGAAGTTTATTCTGCCGGCGATTGATGGCTCCACCGTTAAACAGAAGCTGTTCCTGGTGGCGCTGCTGGTGATTGCCGTGGTGTGGCCGTTTATGGTGTCGCGCGGAACGGTGGATATCGCCACGCTGACGATGATTTATATCATCCTCGGCCTCGGCTTAAACGTGGTGGTGGGGCTTTCCGGCCTGCTGGTGCTGGGCTACGGCGGCTTCTATGCCATCGGCGCTTACACCTTCGCACTGCTGAACCATTATTACGGCCTCGGCTTCTGGACCTGTCTGCCGCTGGCAGGGCTGGTTTCCGCTGCTGCGGGCTTCCTGCTGGGCTTCCCGGTACTGCGCCTGCGCGGTGATTATCTGGCGATTGTGACCTTAGGCTTCGGCGAAATCGTCCGTATCCTGCTGCTCAACAACACCGAAATCACCGGCGGCCCGAACGGTATTAGCCAGATCCCGAAACCCACCTTTTTCGGGCTTGAGTTCAGCCGCAGCGCGCGTGAAGGCGGCTGGGATACCTTCAGCAACTTCTTTAACGTGAAGTATGACCCGTCCGATCGCGTGATTTTCCTCTATCTGGTGGCGCTGCTGCTGGTGGTGTTCTCGCTGTTTGTCATCAACCGTCTGCTGCGCATGCCGCTGGGACGTGCGTGGGAAGCGCTGCGTGAAGATGAAATCGCCTGCCGTTCGCTGGGCTTAAATCCTACACGCATCAAGCTGACCGCCTTTACCATCAGCGCCGCGTTCGCGGGTTTTGCCGGCACGCTGTTTGCCGCGCGGCAGGGTTTTGTCAGCCCGGAATCGTTCACCTTTGCCGAGTCGGCCTTTGTGCTGGCGATTGTGGTACTGGGTGGGATGGGTTCGCAGTTTGCGGTCATCCTCGCAGCTATCCTGCTGGTCGTGTCACGCGAACTGATGCGTGATTTCAATGAATACAGCATGTTAATGCTGGGTGGTTTGATGGTACTGATGATGATCTGGCGTCCGCAGGGCTTGTTGCCGATGACCCGTCCGCAGTTGAAGCTGAAAAACGGGGAAGCAAAAGGAGAGCAGGCATGAGTCAGCCATTATTATCCGTTAACGGCCTGATGATGCGCTTCGGCGGTCTGCTGGCGGTGAACAACGTTGAGCTGGAACTGAGGCCGCAGGAAATCGTCTCGTTAATCGGGCCAAACGGCGCGGGTAAAACCACGGTCTTTAACTGCCTGACCGGTTTTTATAAACCGACGGGCGGGACGATTAAGCTGCGCGACCAGCATCTGGAAGGGCTGCCGGGTCAGCAAATCGCGCGTATGGGCGTGGTGCGTACTTTCCAGCATGTACGCCTGTTTCGTGAAATGACGGTGATTGAAAACCTGCTGGTGGCGCAACATCAGCAATTGAAAACCGGCGTCTTTTCCGGCCTGTTAAAAACGCCGTCGTTCCGTCGCGCGCAGAGTGAAGCCCTGGATCGCGCCGCCACCTGGCTTGCGCGTATTGGTTTGCTGGAGCATGCCAACCGTCAGGCCAGTAACCTCGCCTACGGTGACCAGCGTCGTTTGGAGATCGCCCGCTGCATGGTGACACAGCCGGAAATCCTGATGCTCGACGAACCGGCCGCTGGCCTCAACCCGAAAGAGACTAAAGAGCTGGACGAGCTGATTGCCGAGCTGCGCAACCATCACAACACCACCATTCTGTTGATTGAGCACGATATGAAACTGGTGATGGGAATTTCCGACCGTATTTACGTGGTGAACCAGGGCACGCCGCTGGCGAACGGGACGCCGGAACAGATTCGTAATAACCCGGACGTGATCCGCGCCTATTTAGGTGAAGCATAATGGGGGCGAGGCATAATATGGATAAGGCGATGTTATCGTTCGATAAAGTCAGCGCCCACTACGGCAAAATTCAGGCGCTGCACGAGGTTAGCCTGTATATCAATCAGGGTGAAATCGTAACGCTTATCGGCGCCAACGGCGCGGGGAAAACCACCCTGCTCGGTACGTTATGCGGCGACCCACGCGCGACCAGCGGGCGAATTGTCTTTGATGGTAAAGACATTACCGACTGGCAGACAGCGAAAATCATGCGCGAAGCGGTGGCGATCGTTCCGGAAGGGCGTCGTGTGTTTTCGCGTATGACGGTGGAAGAGAACCTGGCGATGGGCGGCTTCTTTGCCGAGAAGGACCAGTTTCAGGAACGTATCAAGTGGGTGTATGACCTGTTCCCGCGCCTGCATGAGCGTCGCATTCAGCGTGCGGGCACCATGTCCGGCGGTGAACAACAGATGCTGGCGATTGGCCGCGCGCTGATGAGCCAGCCGCGCCTGTTGCTGCTGGATGAACCTTCTCTGGGGTTGGCGCCGATTATCATCCAGCAGATCTTTAACACCATTGAGCAGTTGCGCGAGCAGGGGATGACCATCTTCCTCGTCGAGCAGAACGCCAACCAGGCGCTGAAACTCGCCGACCGCGGCTACGTGCTGGAAAACGGTCATGTGGTACTGGAAGACACCGGCGATGCGCTACTGGCGAATGAAGCGGTGCGTAGCGCTTATCTGGGCGGTTAAGATTTCTCTTAAGAGTTAAGGGGCCTGATGGCCCCTTTTTATCGCGTTATGTTATTATTGAGAATGGTTATCAATAATAATATGAACATGGAGAAAGGATGATACGTTCAGGTACCTGCATGATGATTGGAACTCTGTTATTGGCGTTTGCATCTGGCGCTCAGGCATTGGAACCGCAAACGTTCGACCCGCGCGATCCGTCTATCTGGGAAGAGAAACCAACCAACCCGTTGGCACAGTCCAGCTCGCCCTGCGAAGTCTTCACCAGCTCGGTATGCCCTGGCTGGGAAGATGAGAAATCAGATATCCAGCGTGAACGTGAGCGGCGGGAACAGCAGCGTTTACAGAATGAATTTGAACGACGCTGGCGTCGGGATTAACGTTACCGGAGTGAATGGGCAGCGTGTCAGGTCACGTCGCTAGCTAAATCTGCAGGTATTGCGAGCCTTGTCCCAGCAAGCATAGGTTATTTGCTGCATAATCAACGGCTTGATGTATATCTCGAGTCAATGGTAATTGAATGAATGATTTACCGCGTCAAACTGACGTGCTGCCCATGCCCGCAATAGAAGGTGTCACGGTCTCTTTTAATGGACTGCACTATCTGCGCCCCGAGCTGCTTCTGGATTTCGTGAGTATCAGTAGCGCGCCGTTGCTTGCCGTTACGCCTGTTGCATTGCTGTACTCTTCTGTTGGTGTGCTGCAGCAGGTCGAGTTACGCAAGCTGCCGGTTGAAGTCGTTGGCCGTGTGGTTTATCCCATCACTTCGCTGAAGCTTCCTGCGTTACGAGGAAAGCTCATCATTAACGCCCAGTCGCGACGGCTCAAGTTTCTGGAAAGTCTGGTGGCGATATCGCCGGAAGATAATATCCACGGTATGCAGGTTCTGGGCCTGGCGCTGGAGTTTACGTTCGCACAACCTGAGTGATCTCATCTGTACGGCAAATCTTTTTATGGGCCGGGTAAGGCACCTCCCCGGCTTTGTTGTGCTCCACCCCGCATTTTCCTGTCACTCCGCTTTCACCGCCTTGCCATCTGTTTGTCGCCTTACTATCTTTTTTTTGTAATAAAAAAGTTATTTTTCTGTCATTCGAGCATGTCATGTTACCCCCGCGAGCATAAAACGCGTGATATCGCGCATCCGGCACAACAAGAGAGATAACCGATGATATCGTTACGACATACAGCTTTAGGACTGGCACTTAGCCTGGCATTTGCAGGTCAGGCGATGGCAGTTACCACCATCCCGTTCTGGCACTCAATGGAAGGCGAACTGGGTAAAGAAGTTGATTCACTGGCGCAACGTTTTAATGCCGCCAACCCCGACTACAAAATTGTTCCACAGTACAAAGGTAACTACGAGCAGAGCCTGAGCGCAGGTATTGCCGCCTTCCGTACCGGAAACGCCCCTGCGCTGTTGCAGGTTTATGAAGTGGGTACGGCAACGATGATGGCCTCAAAAGCCATTAAACCGGTCTATGAAGTATTCAAAGAGGCTGGCATCAACTTCGATGAATCTCAGTTCGTGCCGACGGTTTCCGGTTATTACACTGACTCGAAAAGCGGACATCTGCTCTCCCAGCCGTTTAACAGCTCCACGCCGGTGCTGTATTACAACAAAGACGCCTTCAAAAAAGCCGGTTTAGACCCTGAGCAACCGCCAAAAACCTGGCAGGATCTGGCGGAATACACCGCGAAGCTGAAAGCCGCAGGTATGAAGTGTGGCTACGCCAGCGGTTGGCAGGGCTGGATTCAGATCGAAAACTTCAGCGCCTGGAACGGTCTGCCGGTCGCCACCAAAAACAACGGTTTTGACGGTACTGACGCGGTGCTGGAGTTCAATAAACCGGAGCAGGTGAAACACATTGCACTACTGGAAGAGCTGAATAAAAAAGGTGATTTCAGCTACTTCGGACGTAAAGATGAATCCACCGAGAAGTTCTACAATGGGGATTGCGCCATTACCACTGCTTCTTCTGGTTCTCTGGCCGACATCCGTCACTACGCCAAATTCAACTATGGCGTCGGCATGATGCCGTACGATGCCGACGTGAAGGGCGCGCCGCAGAATGCGATTATCGGTGGGGCCAGCCTGTGGGTGATGCAAGGCAAAGACAAAGCCACCTACGAAGGCGTAGCGCAGTTCCTTAACTTCCTCGCGAAACCAGAGATTGCTGCCGAATGGCACCAGAAAACCGGCTATCTGCCGATCACCACTGCCGCGTACGATCTGACTCGGGAGCAGGGCTTCTATGATAAGAACCCCGGGGCCGATATCGCCACCCGTCAGATGCTGAACAAACCGCCGTTACCGTTCACTAAAGGGCTGCGTCTGGGCAACATGCCGCAGATCCGTACCATCGTGGATGAAGAGCTGGAAAGCGTGTGGACCGGAAAGAAAACCCCACAGCAGGCGTTGGATGCCGCGGTTGAGCGTGGCAATCAGTTACTGCGCCGCTTTGAGCAATCGACCAAATCTTAATATGAAATGCCGGGTGGCGGCTTCGCCTTACCCGGCCTACAAAGTACGCGTAGGCCGGATAAGCGTAGCGCCATCCGGCACCTTCCAGGAAAAGAACCTTCATGTCCTCATCCCGTCCGGTGTTCCGCTCGCGCTGGCTTCCCTATTTACTGGTGGCCCCGCAGTTGGTTATCACCGTTATTTTCTTTATCTGGCCCGCCGGTGAAGCGCTGTGGTACTCGCTACAAAGCGTTGATCCTTTTGGCCTTTCCAGCCAGTTTGTCGGACTGGAAAACTTTGTCGCGCTGTTTCATGACCCGTACTACCTTGATTCGTTCTGGACGACGATAAAGTTCAGTACGTTGGTTACGGTAAGCGGCCTGCTGGTGTCGCTGTTTTTTGCTGCGCTGGTGAATTACGTGGTGCGCGGTAGCCGTTTTTACCAGACGTTAATGCTACTCCCCTACGCCGTTGCGCCTGCCGTCGCCGCCGTACTGTGGATCTTCCTGTTCAACCCGGGTCGCGGGCTGATTACCCATTTTCTCGGTGAGTTTGGCTATGACTGGAACCACGCGCAAAACAGCGGTCAGGCAATGTTTCTGGTGGTGTTCGCGTCGGTCTGGAAGCAGATTAGTTACAACTTCCTTTTCTTCTTTGCCGCACTGCAATCTATTCCCCGGTCGCTGATCGAAGCCGCCGCAATTGATGGCGCGGGGCCGATTCGCCGCTTCTTTAAACTGGCGCTACCGCTGATTGCGCCGGTCAGTTTCTTCCTGCTGGTGGTGAATCTGGTGTATGCCTTCTTTGATACCTTCCCAGTGATCGACGCTGCCACGGCAGGTGGGCCGGTACAGGCGACCACGACGTTGATTTATAAGATCTATCGTGAAGGCTTTGTCGGCCTGGATCTCTCTGCGTCAGCCGCGCAGTCGGTGGTGCTGATGTTCCTGGTCATTATTTTGACGGTGGTGCAGTTCCGCTATGTGGAAAGTAAGGTGCGTTACCAATGATTGAGAACCGTCGTGGGCTGACAATATTCAGCCATACCATGCTGATGCTGGGGATCATGGTGATCCTGTTCCCGTTGTATGTCGCGTTTGTCGCGGCGACGCTGGACAACAAAGCGGTATTTGAAACGCCGATGACACTGGTTCCCGGCACGCAGTTGCTGGAAAACATGAAATATATCTGGGTCAACGGCGTGGGCGTCAACAGCGCGCCATTCTGGTTGATGATGCTCAACAGTTTCATCATGGCGTTCAGTATTACGGTGGGGAAAATCACCGTCTCTATGCTCTCTGCGTTCGCTATCGTCTGGTTTCGCTTTCCGCTGCGCAACCTGTTCTTCTGGATGATTTTTATCACCCTGATGCTGCCGGTTGAGGTGCGTATTTTCCCGACGGTGGAAGTGATCGCCAACCTGAAAATGCTCGACAGCTACGCGGGTCTGACGTTGCCGCTGATGGCATCGGCTACTGCGACCTTCCTGTTCCGTCAGTTTTTTATGACGCTACCGGATGAGCTGGTTGAAGCGGCGCGTATTGACGGCGCGTCACCGATGCGTTTTTTCCGCGATATCGTGCTACCGCTGTCAAAAACCAATCTGGCGGCGCTGTTCGTGATCACCTTTATCTACGGCTGGAACCAGTATTTGTGGCCGTTGTTAATTATTACCGATGTCAACCTGGGCACTGCGGTGGCGGGCATCAAAGGCATGATCGCCACCGGCGAAGGTACCACCCAATGGAATCAGGTGATGGCAGCCATGTTGCTGACGCTCATCCCTCCGGTAATCATCGTGTTAGCCATGCAGCGTGCCTTCGTGCGTGGTTTAGTGGACAGTGAGAAATAAAATGGCTGGTTTAAAACTACAGGCAGTAACCAAAAGCTGGGATGGCAAAACCCAGGTGATTAAACCGCTGACGCTGGACGTTGCGGACGGTGAGTTTATCGTGATGGTCGGGCCATCCGGCTGCGGCAAGTCTACGCTGCTGCGGATGGTGGCTGGGCTGGAGCGGGTCAGCGGCGGCGATATCTGGATCGATAATAAGCGCGTCACCGAGATGGAGCCGAAAGATCGCGGCATTGCAATGGTGTTCCAGAACTATGCCCTCTACCCGCATATGAGCGTGGAAGAAAACATGGCCTGGGGATTGAAGATTCGTGGAATGGGCAAGGAGCATATTGCCGAACGAGTGAAAGAGGCGGCACGTATTCTCGAACTGGGTGAATTGCTTAAACGTCGCCCGCGCGAACTTTCTGGCGGTCAGCGCCAGCGCGTAGCGATGGGGCGAGCGATTGTGCGCGACCCAGCGGTATTCCTGTTCGATGAGCCGCTTTCTAACCTCGATGCCAAGCTGCGCGTGCAGATGCGTCTGGAGTTACAACATCTGCATCGCCGCCTGAAAACCACTTCGCTATACGTGACGCACGACCAGGTTGAAGCGATGACCCTCGCCCAACGGGTGATGGTGATGAACAAAGGCATTGCCGAGCAGATCGGTACGCCGGTTGAGGTGTACGAGAAACCTGCCAGCCGTTTTGTGGCGAGCTTTATCGGCAGCCCGGCGATGAACCTGCTGGACGGGCGCATCAGCGCTTCAGGTACGCATTTTGAACTGGATGACGGCATGGCCTTGCCCATCGCCAGGAACGTCCGGGAGTATATTGGGCGTAACATGACGCTGGGTATCCGCCCGGAGCATATTGCGTTAAGCTCGCAGGCCGATGGCGGTGTGCCGTTGGTTGTCGACACGCTGGAAATGCTGGGCGCGGATAACCTTGCGCACGGACGTTGGGGTGAGCAAAAACTGGTGGTGCGACTGGCGCATCAGCATCGCCCGACGGCAGGCAGCACGCTATGGCTGCATCTGCCAGAAAATCATTTGCATCTCTTTGATGGCGAAACAGGACAACGCGTATGAGTAACTGGCCTTATCCCCACATTGCCGCCCATCGCGGCGGCGGTAAGCTGGCACCGGAAAACACCCTGGCGGCGATCGACGTGGGGGCGCGATACGGGCATACCATGATTGAATTTGACGCTAAATTGTCGAAAGACGGCGAGATCTTTTTGCTGCACGACGACAATCTCGAGCGGACCAGTAACGGCTGGGGCGTGGCGGGTGAGCTGAACTGGCAGGATCTATTACGCGTGGACGCAGGCGGCTGGTTTAGCGGCGAGTTTAAAGGCGAACCGCTGCCGCTGCTCTCGCAAGTGGCTGAGCGCTGCCGTCAGCACGGCATGATGGCGAATATTGAAATTAAACCCACGACCGGCACCGGAACGTTAACCGGCAAAGTCGTGGCGCTGGCTGCGCGTGAACTGTGGGTGGGAATGACGCCGCCGCTGTTGTCGTCTTTTGAAATTGACGCGCTTGAAGCAGCGCAGCAGGCGGCTCCGGAACTGCCGCGCGGTTTACTGCTTGATGAATGGCGTGACGACTGGCGCGAACTCACTACCCGGCTCGGCTGCGTCTCGATTCATCTTAATCATAAGCTGCTGGATGAAGCGCGCGTGGATGCGCTGCGCGACGCGGGGCTACGTATTTTGGTTTATACCGTCAACCGACCCCAGCGCGCGGCAGAGCTGCTGCGCTGGGGAGTGGACTGCATCTGTACCGATGCCATTGATACAATAGGGCCGGATTTCCAGCCCTATTAAGGCCCGATCGTTTTTAACGGAACGTTAGGCTGCGGCGTGCTGGAGGGCTTCAGCATGTCGCCGTTCTTTTTCTCCGACAGCATATGTTGCTGTTTATTCAGCGAACTGTCCGGGTTACGAGTTCCGTTCAACATGCCACCGTTGCTGTTGGGCAGCATCTGTTGTTGACCCGTATTCAACTCTCCCGGCTGAGACTGAAGGACTCGCTGGGAGTTCGTGTTGATTTGGTTTTCCATATGCTGTTGCTGCATGCGGGTTTGCGTTTGCAACTGCTGGTTGAGCATCCCTTTTTGCTGAATTTGCTGCGTTTGCATTTGGGTCTGCATACGCTGCTGGCTCGGGATCTGGTAACCCGGTTGATTCGGGTTATTCATGGTGTTGATGGGCTGTGCAAAGCCTGCAAACGGCAATAGCATGGCTAAAAGTAAGAGTCGTTTCATCGCTTTTCTCCTCTCGGGGATCGTTTAAGTTTACTCCTTTCTCGCCGTTACGATGATTATTTCAGAGTTATGCACCAGGCTTAGTGGGGGCCGACCCCATACATCTGGAGAATAACGATGATAAAACCGACGTTTTTACGCCGGGTAGCCATTGCTGCTCTGCTCTCAGGAAGTTGTTTTAGCGTTGCTGCTGCGCCGGCAGCGCCACCACCGGTATCCTACGGTGTCGAGGAAGATGTGTTCCATCCCGTGCGTGCGCAGCAGGGAATGGTGGCCTCGGTGGATGCATTAGCCACCCAGGTTGGGGTGGATATCCTCAAACAGGGGGGCAATGCCGTCGATGCCGCCGTGGCCGTTGGCTATGCGCTGGCGGTGACGCATCCGCAGGCGGGTAATCTGGGCGGTGGTGGTTTTATGCTGCTGCGCACCAAAGACGGTAACACGACGGCGATTGATTTTCGTGAAATGGCGCCTGCTGCCGCGACCCGTGATATGTTCCTCGACGATCAGGGTAACGCCGATGCGAAAAAGTCGCTGACGTCGCATCTGGCATCCGGTACGCCGGGTACCGTGGCGGGTTTCTCGCTGGCGCTGGAGAAATACGGCACGATGCCGCTGAACAAAGTGGTGCGCCCGGCGATGAAGCTGGCGGAAGAGGGTTTTGTGGTTAACGATGCGCTGGCCGATGACTTAAAAACTTACGGCAGCGAAGTGATCCCTAATCATGAGAACAGCAAAGCCATTTTCTGGAAAGACGGTGAGCCGCTGAAAAAAGGCGATAAGCTGGTCCAGAAGAATCTGGCGAAAAGCCTGGAAATGATTGCCGAAAATGGCCCGGATGCGTTTTATAAAGGGGCGATTGCCGACCAGATTGCCGGGGAAATGCAGAAGAACGGCGGTCTGATGACCAAAGAGGATTTAGCCAGCTATAAAGCCGTTGAACGTACGCCAATCAGTGGTGACTATCGCGGGTATCAGGTCTTCTCCATGCCGCCGCCATCCTCGGGCGGTATTCACATCGTGCAGATCCTTAATATTCTTGAAAACTTCGACATGAAGAAGTACGGCTTTGGCAGTGCCGATGCCATGCAAATCATGGCGGAAGCGGAAAAATACGCCTATGCCGACCGTTCAGAGTATCTGGGTGACCCGGACTTTGTGAAAGTGCCGTGGCAGGCGCTGACCAACAAAGCCTATGCGAAAACGCTGGCCGATCAAATTGATATCAACAAGGCCAAACCTTCCAGCCAGATAAAACCGGGCAAGCTCGCCCCGTATGAAAGCAACCAGACCACCCACTTCTCGGTGGTGGATAAAGACGGCAATGCCGTGGCGGTGACCTATACCCTGAATACTACCTTCGGCACCGGGATTGTGGCGGGTAATACCGGTATTCTGCTCAATAATGAAATGGACGATTTCTCTGCCAAGCCAGGCGTGCCGAACGTATACGGACTGGTGGGCGGCGACGCCAACGCGGTTGGTCCGAAGAAGCGTCCGCTGTCGTCTATGTCGCCGACTATCGTGGTAAAAGACGGAAAAACCTGGCTGGTGACCGGCAGCCCTGGCGGGAGTCGAATCATCACTACTGTGCTGCAAATGGTAGTGAACAGCATTGATTTCGGAATGAACGTCGCCGAAGCGACCAACGCGCCGCGCTTCCATCATCAGTGGTTGCCGGATGAGCTTCGCGTTGAGAAGGGCTTCAGCCCGGATACAATCAAACTGCTGGAGCAAAAAGGACAGAAAGTGGCGCTGAAAGAGGCGATGGGCAGCACCCAAAGTATTATGGTTGGGCCGGATGGCGCACTGTATGGCGCGTCCGACCCGCGTTCCGTAGATGACTTAACGGCGGGATACTAAGCATAACGGCCCTCTTCGATGGGAGAGGGCTTGTCGGGTAGTTTTCACTATAGTGAATGGTCTTGGTGATGCTGGTCAATTTCGATTAGCAACTTATGGCCTTGGGCAGATACGCGATAATAATCCATTCCTGAGGGGGTCCTTGCTACTATATCGACTAAACCCGCTTTAGATAGGTTATTTATGAGCCTGACTACGTTACCAACTCCATCCATTTTCCTACTGGTCATTGCGCGATCAAGATTATACCAGGTCCAATTTACGTCATCTCTGGAAGCTAATAATTTCAAGATGTTAAGTTCAGTATTGTTTACCATGATGGTGCATCCGGGTGATAAAGGTCATTACCAGTTATTCTATAATCTTCGAGTGTTGATGTATGCGTGTTATTCCATAGATCATAAGCCTCTTGGTTATCGCTTGGCCTGCCAGTTTCCCAACCTAAATTGCAATAACGTTGATACTCTCGACATTCATGAGTGTAGTAGTTTAAATCCACTTGTTCTGGTAACAACTCACCGTTCGCTATCTTTTTTAACGGCTTACCATAAATTCATTACCAGGATCTGGATCGAAGCGAGATATGTGTTTTTCTACAATTGCAATTCCTTCATGGGTAATATTTACGCCTTCAGTTGTAAGATGTTCAACAGGGCCTCCCGCTTTATCTGGATCAAATGGCCTTGATGTATAAGTTCCTTTCGCTCCAAACTGCTCCAGTTCTTCTAATTCAGGAAATTTCATCCTTCCCATAGTTAAGCCTGCAGCTACTGAAGCACCAAGAATCAGCAATCCTTTGTTATCCATAACCTGCTCGTAACCCGCAGGAGCATCGCCACCCAGCTTTTCCGCCGTTTCCCTGAAACCGTCGATATTGCCGTTGTAGATCCCTCCGGCGGCAAGCAGTCTGCCAACCCCTTTGCTGTTTAACGTTTTGAGGCCGTTGTCTGCGGGGGTTTTTGGTCGGGGGATAAACAGACGGTTGTAGTTTTCGGGCAATGCCAGGTAGCTGAACTCAGTGTTGGCAATAAGATGTTTGCAAAGGATATATTCATAGCTGATGGTTATTGTTTCTGTATCTAAATTATTTTCACTGAATTGGTGTTGAATACCTGATAAGAATGCTCCCCGCAGTTGAATATAATAATACTTCTCCCATCTACCGAATCTATTGATACGGTAGAAATAAAACTCCATATACAACTGTTCGTTGTTATTAATCGTATTAACAAACAACGGTGTACTTTTATCGATAAGTTTACAAAATCGCAGTCCGTGCAAATGTGAACCTCTGCCAGTACTGGTTATACTATTAGAGAGCGAAAAGGCAAAAATCTCGTCTTCGTGCCCTGATTGCCAGCGGTTACCCACAGATGCAACGGTTCCACATCCGTCAGAAATAGCGCCCTGCTGTTGTCCAGAAACCATCAGATAGACGATATCACTCATGACATCCTTATCCTTTTATTACGTGTTGTCGTGAAAAGGGTAATTCTTTCTTTGTTGTAATTACGCTTTCTGATGGCGTTCGTATATAGCAGAAATAAAACGTTTCACTTTAAGTGAGTTTTTTTGAGGGGAATCTGAATATAAATAATGTGTAAGATGAGAATTTATATATTCAATAATTTGGAGTTATAGATGGAGTATTGGTCGATATTGTTTTATCCATATCGATAGCCTACAGCATTCTGAACGATGTAGGCCTGACTGGTAGGTTATGGCGCATATTGCTGCAGTGATTCGGACCAGCGGAATATTTGGCTGCTTTTATCCTGTAGATTAACGCGCTCTAAGTCATAAAACCCGTGCGTCTTTGCCGAGCGCATTTTGAGAATGTACTTACTTTCGCTGATGTCGTGCTGCCTTGTGCCGTCTTTATTCCAGTCTCCGGCGATGTCTGAATAGTAATAAACAAGGTCAGAAAACACGTTGATTATTTTGCTGTCTTTGATGGTGTAGAGTTCCAGCACTTCATAAAATGCGCCACCGCCGGAGTAGGCATCGGAGTATCCACCCCGTACCCCGAATGCCAGGGTATCGGGTGCTATCCGGTACGGTGCCAGATCCAGCTTTGTATAATAAGCCAGCGGTCTGACGGACTCATCATCGCTCTCTTTTTCAGCGGCTTTATTCCACTCTGAGAGCTGGTTTAACGGTTTTTCCGAGCGTGCAATCGGCGTTAGCTGTGGATTCTGCCAGGAAAAAACGCCGAGATATAATTTATTAGCGCGCCCGTTGCTGTAGTTTTCCGGGCAGGTGTTATCCGCGTATTTTTTTGCTTGCTCGGCGTCAGCCGTATTATCGGCAAAACAGGCAATGCCAATATATTTACCGTCTTTTCCCCAAGATTTAGCACCAGTCAGGATCAGGTTGTCAGGATCTTCATTCGGTGCAACCCAGGCAATCCACTGCTTTTCAGATAAGCCCTGAGGAAGCTCACCAAATCCTTTTGCAGGGGTTGCTCCCGCCATTTGTTCAGCGAAAATCTGTTTACCTTCCGGATGTTGGATGGCACTGGGTACGGAATCGAGATTTTGTACAGTAGTGGCAAAAGCAGGGGAGAGCGAGGCCAGCAAAACCAGGGGAAGAAACTTTTTCACTATTGCGTCCTTTCAATAATCAGGGCGATATGACTCGCCCTTAAATTTATTTCACGCGCGCCATAAAGTACGCATCAACGTATTCACCGTTGCGCAGGCCGTATTTTTTACCGGTGCCTTCGATTTCAAAACCGTACTTCTTATAGACCGCTACGGCGGGCTCGTTATCAACAAACACTGTTAACTCGATACGGTCAACGCGCAGCCAGTTGTCACACATGTCGATCATGGTGCGGATCAGCGCGCTGGCGACGCCGCGGTTTTGCCAACGAGCGTCAACGCAAATACCGAAATCAGCAACGTGGCTGCGGCGCGGGCGCTGGGCAACTGCAATGGAAAGATGTCCCACGACGATATCATCGATGCAGGCAACCAGCTGTTTGATCCCCGGCTGATCGGCGAGTCGCGTTTGCCACATCTCCATGGAAGGATGAGGAACCTGTAGCGTGTTGTGGTACACCTCCGGCTGGGCGTGGATCTGACGAATGGCATCGTAATCTTTCGGTTCAGCGTGGCGTATCACTATCTCACTCATTCCTTATCTCCTGCAGGGTTAATTGAGCATTTACACTCGCTGAGAAAGAAAATTCCGTCAACTGCATTTTTTTGCAAAAAGAAGTAGACAAGTGCGAATGAGAATGATTATTATTGCTCTGCGTTCAGGGGAACCCCTACGGAGAACCTGAAAGCACGACATTGCTCACATTGCTTCCAGTATTACTTTAGCCAGCTTTTGCTGGCTTTTTTTTTTGCGTTTTGTTTCAGCCTGGCTTACTTGCCATTTTGTCCCCGGGAAGTGCTCCTCATGTACATTTAGTACGCTCTGGGCCCTGCGCGCTTGCCGTGAACAAACTGACCGCGACGCCGACGGCCGATTTTGAGGCATCTGCTTTTGTAGCCCGAATAAGGCAATGCCACCATCCGGTAAAGAATCCAACATTCAGTCTCCAGCCGCTTTGCGCTATGGTGTAGACAATCACCTTCAAAAGGATCGTCTCATGACCTTACACTGCGCATTTATTGGATTCGGTAAAAGCACCACCCGTTACCATCTCCCTTACGTTCTGAATCGTAAAGATACCTGGCATGTCGCGCATATTTTCCGTCGTCACGCTAAACCGGAAGAGCAGGCACCGATCTATTCCCACATTCACTTCACCAGCGATCTGGATGAGGTGTTGGGCGATCCGCAGGTAAAACTGGTGATCGTCTGTACGCATGCTGATAGCCATTTTGAATACGCCAAACGCGCGCTGGAAGCGGGTAAAAGCGTGCTGGTTGAGAAACCGTTCACGCCGACGCTGGCGGAAGCAAAAGTGTTGTTCGAACTGGCGAAAAGCAAAGGACTGACCGTCACACCGTATCAGAATCGGCGTTTTGACTCCTGTTTTCTCACTGCTAAAAAAGCGATTGAGAGCGGCAAACTGGGTGAAATAGTGGAAGTTGAAAGCCATTTTGACTACTACCGACCCGTGGCGGAAACCAAACCGGGCCTGCCACAGGACGGCGCATTCTATGGTCTGGGCGTACACACCATGGATCAGATTATTTCCCTTTTCGGGCGTCCCGACCATGTAGCCTATGACATTCGCAGTCTGCGCAACAAAGCGAACCCGGATGATACCTTTGAAGCGCAATTGTTCTATGGCGACCTGAAAGCCATTGTGAAAACCAGCCATCTGGTGAAAATTGACTATCCGAAGTTTATCGTTCATGGCACCAAAGGCTCGTTTGTGAAGTACGGCATCGACCAGCAGGAAACCAGCCTGAAGGCCAATATCATGCCCGGTGAACCCGGTTTCGCCGCTGACGATTCTGTTGGTGTGCTGGAGTATGTCAATGATGACGGTGTTACGGTGAAAGAAGAGGTGAAACCGGAAGTGGGGGACTACGGTCGCGTCTATGATGCGCTGTACCAGACGCTGACCGTCGGTACGCCTAATTACGTCAAGGAATCTGAAGTTCTGACCAACCTGGAAATCCTAGAGCGTGCCTTCGAACAGGCAACGCCTGCCACGATAACCCTCGCTAAATAGCCTGCGCAGACTCCTCTGGGCTTGTTCATATTTTTTGAACAGAGGAGTCAATTTTCACCCTCTATGATCCCAGGCGGATTGAGTCCACACTTACTCCATCGAAAACATCTGGGGGTGAACATAATGATCTATTTACGCAAAGCTAACGACCGTGGCCATGCTAATCATGGTTGGCTCGATTCCTGGCATACCTTTTCTTTTGCCAACTACTATGACCCGAATTTTATGGGATTCTCGGCACTGCGCGTGATTAATGATGACGTGATCGACGCAGGCCAGGGCTTTGGTACTCACCCTCATAAAGACATGGAAATCCTGACTTATGTGCTGGAAGGCGCGGTGGAGCATCAGGACAGTATGGGCAATAAGGAGCAGGTTCCGGCCGGTGAATTCCAGATTATGAGCGCCGGTACGGGGATCCGTCATTCGGAGTACAACCCGAGCAATACTGAGAAACTGCACCTGTATCAAATCTGGATCATGCCGCAGGAAAACGGGATTACGCCGCGCTATGAACAGCGCCGTTTCGATGCGGTGCAGGGCAAACAGCTGGTGCTGTCGCCGGATGCCCGTGATGGTTCGCTGAAAGTGTACCAGGATATGGAGCTGTATCGCTGGGCACTGCTCAAAGATGAGCAGTCGGTGCATCAGATTGCCGCCGAGCGCCGCGTCTGGATCCAGGTGGTAAAAGGCAATGTCACCATTAACGGCACCAAAGCCACCACCAGCGATGGTCTGGCAATCTGGGATGAGCAGGCAATTTCGATTCATGCCGATAGCGACAGCGAAGTGTTACTGTTTGACCTGCCACCAGTATAACGTGCTGTAGCCCTTTGTAGGCCGGATAAGACGCGAAAGCGTCGACATCCGGCTTTTCATCGTTTGTCATTAATTCCGCACGTCCGTGGTAAACTGGGCAAATCTATCCCTTTTTAACGCTTCAGGACGATGAAAAAGAAAAGACCCGTACTTCAGGATGTAGCCGACCGCGTGGGCGTGACCAAAATGACGGTCAGCCGCTTTTTGCGTAACCCGGAGCAGGTCTCCGTGGCGCTGCGGGGCAAAATTGCCGCTGCACTTGATGAGCTGGGTTATATTCCCAATCGCGCACCTGATATCCTTTCTAACGCCACCAGTCGCGCTATCGGCGTGCTGTTACCGTCTCTCACCAACCAGGTTTTTGCGGAAGTGTTACGCGGCATTGAGGCCGTCACCGACGCGCATGGTTATCAAACCATGCTGGCGCACTACGGCTATAAGCCCGAAATGGAGCAAGAGCGTCTGGAGTCGATGCTGTCGTGGAATATCGATGGTCTGATCCTCACTGAACGTAGCCATACACCCCGTACGCTGAAAATGATCGAAGTCGCGGGAATCCCGGTCGTCGAGCTGATGGACAGTCAGTCCCCGTGTCTGGATATCGCCGTCGGTTTTGATAACTTCGAGGCCGCACGTCAGATGACCGCCGCTATCATCGCCCGTGGACACCGTCATGTTGCTTATCTCGGCGCGCGTCTTGATGAACGTACTATCATCAAACAGAGGGGCTACGAACAGGCTATGCGCGATGCCAATCTGGTGCCGTACAGCGTGATGGTGGAGCAGTCTTCATCTTACTCATCCGGCATTGAACTTATCCGTCAGGCGCGACGTGAATACCCGCAGCTTGATGGCGTGTTCTGTACCAACGATGACCTGGCGGTAGGGGCGGCATTTGAATGTCAGCGTTTAGGGCTGAGAATTCCTGACGATATGGCGATTGCCGGTTTCCACGGTCATGACATCGGTCAGGTAATGGAGCCGCGTCTGGCGAGTGTGCTCACGCCGCGTGAACGGATGGGCAGCATTGGCGCAGAACGCCTGCTGGCGCGTATCCGAGGTGAAGCAGTCACACCTAAAATGTTAGATTTAGGTTTCACCTTGTCACCGGGTGGATCTATTTAAGCCAACAACTTTGAAGTAGCTCACACTTATACACTTCTGGCACGAATGGATATTGCTTCTCCATTTATCCGGCTGGACAATGTTACCGATAACAGTTACCCGTAACAATTTCCTGATTCTTGTACCAGTGGGGGCAACGCTTTGAGCACGACTAATCATGATCACCACGTTTACGTTCTGATGGGCGTATCAGGCAGCGGTAAATCTGCTGTCGCCAGTGAAGTGGCGCATCAACTGCAGGCCGCGTTTCTTGATGGCGATTTTCTCCATCCGCGCAGCAACATCATGAAAATGGCTTCCGGTGAGCCACTCAACGATGACGACCGTAAACCGTGGTTACAGGCGCTGAATGACGCCGCCTTTGCGATGCAGCGTACCAATAAGGTGTCGCTGATCGTCTGTTCCGCGCTGAAAAAAGTCTATCGCGATCAGCTGCGCGACGGTAACCCGAACCTTTCATTCATTTACCTGAAGGGCGATTTCGACGTAATCGAAAGCCGTCTGAAGGCACGTAAAGGCCACTTCTTCAAAACGCAAATGCTGGTAACCCAGTTCGAAGCGCTGGAAGAACCGGGTGCGAATGAAAATGATGTTCTGGTGGTTGATATCGATCAGCCGCTGGACGGTGTGGTAGCTAGCACCATTGAAGTGATTAACCAGGGCAGTAAGTAGTGACTACATTAACGCTTGTTTTAACAGCAGTAGGGTCTGTTTTATTACTGCTGTTTTTGGTGATGAAGGCGCGTATGCATGCCTTTGTTGCTTTGATGGTGGTGTCCATTGGTGCAGGTCTCTTTTCCGGTATGCCGCTTGATAAAATAGCGGCGACCATGGAAAAAGGGATGGGAGGCACGCTCGGTTTCCTGGCGATTGTGGTGGCGCTGGGAGCGATGTTTGGCAAGATTCTGCATGAGACCGGCGCGGTCGATCAGATTGCCGTCAAGATGCTGAAATCTTTCGGTCACAGCCGTGCGCATTATGCGATTGGCCTGGCCGGCCTGATTTGCGCGCTACCGCTGTTCTTTGAAGTGGCGATTGTGCTGCTGATAAGCGTGGCGTTCTCAATGGCGCGCCACACCGGAACGAACCTGGTGAAGCTGGTCATTCCGCTGTTTGCGGGGGTGGCAGCAGCTGCGGCGTTCCTGCTGCCGGGACCTGCGCCGATGCTGCTGGCATCCCAAATGCACGCTGACTTTGGCTGGATGATCCTGATTGGCCTGTGTGCAGCCATTCCGGGCATGATTATTGCCGGGCCGCTGTGGGGCAATTTCATCAGCCGTTACGTTGAACTGCATGTGCCAGAAGACATTACCGAGCCGCATCTGGGCGAAGGCAAAATGCCCTCCTTTGGCTTCAGTCTGGCGCTGATCCTGCTGCCGTTAGTACTGGTTGGCCTGAAAACCATCGCCGCGCGCTTTGTACCAGTTGGTTCTTCAACCTACGAATGGTTCGAGTTTATCGGTCACCCGTTTACCGCGATTCTGGTTGCCTGTCTGGTGGCGATTTACGGCCTGGCAGTGCGCCAGGGCATGGCAAAAGATCGGGTGATGGAGATATGCGGTCACGCGCTGCAACCGGCGGGTATTATTCTGCTGGTGATTGGTGCGGGCGGCGTGTTCAAGCAGGTGCTGGTTGATTCCGGCGTTGGCCCGGCACTGGGGGAAGCGTTAACTGGTATGGGGCTGCCCATTGCCATTACCTGCTTCGTGCTGGCGGCGGCGGTACGTATCATTCAGGGGTCCGCGACCGTGGCCTGCTTAACGGCGGTCGGTCTGGTCATGCCGGTGATTGAGCAACTGAACTACTCCGGTGCGCAGATGGCGGCGCTGTCTATCTGTATCGCAGGCGGCTCAATCGTCGTCAGCCACGTCAACGACGCCGGTTTCTGGCTGTTCGGGAAATTCACCGGTGCGACCGAAGCGCAAACGCTGAAGACCTGGACGATGATGGAAACTATCCTCGGCACGGTCGGCGCGATTGTCGGTATGATTGCTTTCCAGCTGCTGAGCTGAGTCTTGTTGCCCGGTGGCGCTGTGCTTACCGGGCCTGGAAACGGGCACATATCGACACCATAGGCCGGGTAAGGCGAGGCCGCCACCCGGCGAGCATATTACCCCTTCATCCACATCCGTACGCCATCGAGGAACATCTGGGTTGCCATCATCACCAGAATCAATCCCATCAGACGTTCCAGCGCGTTCACCCCTTTCTCGCCCAACAGACGTAAAAACAGCGAAGATTGCAGCAAAATTACAAATGTCCCGCCCCAGGCGATCAGCAGCGCAATCACCAGATGCCCCATTTGATTTGGGTACTGATGTGATAACAGCATCAACGACGCCAGGATTGTCGGCCCGGCCACCAGAGGGATTGCCAGCGGTACGATAAACGGTTCTTCGCCTGCCGGCAGCCCAGTGCTGTTCCCGGTGGCGCTGGGGAAAATCATCTTAATGGCAATCAGGAATAAAATGATGCCCCCGGAGATCGAGACGGTTTCTGCGCGCAGGTTAAGAAATGCCAGAATTTTCTCGCCCGCAAACAGGAATATCAGCATCACCAACAACGCAATGAACAGCTCGCGAATCATAATCGCGCGGCGGCGTTTTGGTTCGGTATGTTTCAATACGGACATGAAAATGGGCAGGTTTCCGAGCGGATCCATAATCAGGATCAATAAAACTGCCGCTGAAATGATTTCATTCATAACTCAAATTCCCTGATAATTACCGCGGACTTTCTGCTTGCTTGCGCAGCGGGATAAGTCGCATTACTGATGGCTTCGCTATCATTGATTAATTTCACTTGCGACTTTGGCTGCATTTTGTATGGTGAAGGATATGCCACCAGGACGCTGGCATACATACACAGCACACATCTTCGCAGGAAAAAACGCTATGAAAAATGTTGGTTTTATCGGCTGGCGCGGTATGGTCGGCTCTGTTCTCATGCAACGCATGGTTGAGGAGCGTGACTTCGACGCCATTCGCCCTGTTTTCTTTTCTACTTCCCAGCTCGGGCAGGCGGCACCGACGTTTGGTGGAACCGCGGCCGGCACGCTTCAGGACGCTTTTGATCTGGACGCGCTGAAGGCGCTCGATATCATCGTGACCTGTCAGGGCGGCGATTATACCAACGAAATCTATCCAAAGCTTCGTGAAAGCGGTTGGCAGGGTTACTGGATTGACGCGGCCTCTTCGCTGCGCATGAAAGACGATGCCATCATCATTCTCGATCCGGTTAACCAGGATGTGATTACCGACGGTCTGAACAAAGGTATTAAGACTTTTGTCGGCGGTAACTGTACCGTTAGCCTGATGCTGATGTCTCTCGGTGGCCTGTTTGCCAATGACCTGGTCGACTGGGTTTCCGTGGCGACCTATCAGGCGGCTTCCGGCGGCGGCGCACGTCATATGCGTGAACTGCTATCCCAGATGGGCCATTTGTATGGCCATGTGGCCGATGAACTGGCGACCCCTTCTTCTGCTATTCTCGATATCGAACGTAAAGTGACGACCCTGTCCCGCAGCGGTGAACTGCCGGTTGATAACTTTGGCGTACCGCTGGCCGGGAGCCTGATTCCGTGGATCGACAAACAGCTCGATAACGGTCAGAGCCGTGAAGAGTGGAAGGGACAGGCGGAAACCAACAAAATCCTCAACACCTCTGCTGTGATCCCGGTCGATGGTCTGTGCGTGCGCGTCGGCGCGCTGCGCTGCCACAGCCAGGCGTTCACCATTAAACTGAAAAAAGATGTGTCTATTCCGACCGTGGAAGAACTGCTGGCGGCGCACAATCCGTGGGCCAAAGTGGTGCCAAACGATCGGGAGATCACCATGCGTGAGTTAACCCCGGCGGCCGTTACCGGTACGCTGACCACGCCAGTAGGCCGTCTGCGTAAGCTGAATATGGGACCGGAGTTCCTGTCAGCCTTTACCGTGGGCGATCAGTTGCTGTGGGGAGCTGCGGAGCCATTGCGCCGTATGCTGCGCCAGTTGGCGTAATAATTTGTTAACGATCAAGGGGTGAGGAATCACCCCTTTTTTTGCGTAATACAGGAGTAAGCGCAGATGTTTCATTTTTTACCAGGAGTAA
This sequence comes from Citrobacter sp. wls706, assembly GCF_005281305.1. Taxonomy (NCBI): domain Bacteria; kingdom Pseudomonadati; phylum Pseudomonadota; class Gammaproteobacteria; order Enterobacterales; family Enterobacteriaceae; genus Citrobacter; species Citrobacter sp. wls706. The sequence continues at coordinate 355,299 of NZ_SZXG01000040.1, forward strand.
GATAAAGCATTGGCTATTCTTTAAGGGTGACTTAGTACCGGAGGTATTAAGTTGTTGCCTGAAGGTGGGACGACGCAGAGAGGATGCACAATTGTGCTGCGCCGTTCAGGTCAAAAAAAGTGTCACTACCTGATGTCGAAAATCAGTTGGAAGGCGTGACACCATAAAACAGGATGACAACCATGTCCGTTCGTATCGATAGAGACGTGATTAATGCGCTAATTGCAGGCCATTTTGCGGATCCTTTTTCCGTACTCGGTATGCATCAAACTGACGCGGGACTTGAAGTCCGCGCCTTACTTCCAGACGCCACAGAAGTGTGGGTGATCGAACCCAAAACCGGACGTAAAGTCGGCAAGCTGGACTGCCTCGACTCTCGCGGTTTTTTCTGTGCTGTACTTCCCCGCCGTAAAAATTTCTTTCGTTATCAGTTAGCCGTTGTCTGGCATGGCCAGCAGAATCTGATTGATGACCCTTATCGTTTCGGTCCGCTAATCCAGGATATGGATGCCTGGCTGTTATCTGAAGGTACGCACCTGCGTCCTTACGAAACGCTGGGCGCGCATGCGGATACCATGGATGGCGTAACCGGTACGCGTTTCTCAGTCTGGGCGCCCAACGCCCAACGTGTTTCAGTGGTCGGGCAGTTCAACTACTGGGATGGCCGTCGTCATCCGATGCGTCTGCGTAAAGAGAGCGGTATCTGGGAGCTGTTTATCCCCGGCGCACAGCATGGTCAGCTGTATAAGTACGAGATGATCGATGCTAACGGTAAGTTGCGCATTAAAGCTGACCCTTACGCCTTCGAAGCGCAGATGCGCCCGGAAACCGCGTCGCTTATCTGCGGCCTGCCCGAAAAAGTGGTGCAAAGCGAGGAGCGCAAAAAAGCCAACCAGTTTGATGCGCCGATCTCTATCTACGAGGTGCACCTGGGTTCATGGCGTCGTCATACTGATAACAACTTCTGGCTGAGCTACCGCGAACTGGCGGATCAACTGATTCCTTACGCCAAGTGGATGGGCTTTACTCATCTCGAGCTGTTGCCGATTAACGAGCATCCGTTCGACGGCAGTTGGGGCTACCAGCCAACCGGCATGTATGCGCCGACCCGTCGTTTCGGGACGCGTGATGATTTCCGCTATTTTGTGAATGCCGCGCATCAGGCGGGGCTGAACGTCATTCTGGACTGGGTTCCGGGCCATTTCCCGTCAGATGATTTTGGTCTGGCAGAGTTTGATGGCACCAGGTTGTATGAGCACAGTGACCCGCGTGAAGGGTATCACCAGGACTGGAATACGCTGATCTACAACTACGGCCGCCGTGAGGTCAGCAACTATCTGGTGGGTAACGCCCTGTACTGGATAGAACGTTTTGGTATTGACGCGCTGCGCGTGGATGCCGTGGCATCGATGATTTATCGCGACTACAGCCGTAAAGAAGGGGAATGGGTCCCGAACGAATTTGGTGGTCGTGAGAACCTCGAAGCGATTGAATTTTTACGCAATACCAACCGTATTCTTGGCGAGCAGGTGCCTGGCGCCGTGAGCATGGCGGAAGAGTCAACCGACTTTGCCGGCGTATCAAGACCGCAGGACATGGGCGGTTTAGGGTTCTGGTATAAGTGGAACCTCGGCTGGATGCACGACACGCTGGACTACATGAAACTGGATCCGGTCTATCGTCAGTATCATCACGACAAGCTGACCTTCGGCATGCTGTACAACTACACCGAAAACTTTGTTCTGCCGCTGTCGCACGATGAAGTGGTGCACGGTAAAAAATCCATTCTCGACCGCATGCCGGGAGACGCATGGCAGAAGTTTGCCAACCTGCGCGCTTACTACGGCTGGATGTGGGCCTTCCCGGGTAAGAAACTGCTGTTTATGGGCAACGAGTTTGCTCAGGGACGTGAATGGAATCACGACGTCAGTCTGGACTGGCACTTACTGGAAGGCGGCGATAACTGGCACCACGGGGTGCAACGTCTGGTACGTGACCTGAACCATACCTACCGCCATCACAAGGCGCTGCATGAACTCGACTTTGACACCTATGGTTTTGAATGGCTGGTGGTTGACGATAAAGAACGTTCGGTGCTGATTTTTGTTCGTCGTGACAAGGCCGGAAACGAAATTATCGTTATCAGCAATTTTACGCCAGTACCTCGCCACGGCTATCGCTTCGGTATCAATCAGCCGGGCAAATGGCGTGAAATCCTCAATACCGATTCGATGCATTACCACGGTAGCAATACCGGCAACGGCGGCGCGGTACATAGCGATGAAATCGCCAGTCATGGCCGCCAGCACTCACTGAGCCTGACGTTGCCGCCGTTGGCGACGATCTGGCTGGTTCGGGAGGGGTAATGACGCATCTGGCAACCGGCAACGCCACCCCGCATGGTGCAACGTATGACGGCCATGGCGTTAATTTCACGCTTTTCTCGGCCCACGCCGAGCGCGTTGAATTATGTGTATTCGATGAGCAAGGCTGTGAACTCCGCTACGACCTGCCGGGACGTAGCGGCGATGTCTGGCACGGTTATCTGGCCAACGCCCGTCCGGGCCTGCGCTATGGCTATCGCGTACATGGTCCGTGGCAACCAGAGCAGGGCCACCGGTTTAACCCGGCGAAACTGCTGCTCGATCCTTATGCGCGCCGGGTGGATGGCGAGTTAAAAGATAACCCGCTGCTGCACGGCGGGCTAAATGAACCTGATCATCATGATAATGCCGCCATCGCGCTGAAGGGCGTGGTGGTGTCTGACCATTATGACTGGGAAGACGATGCCGCGCCGCGCACGCCGTGGGGCAATACCGTGATTTACGAAGCGCATGTGAAAGGACTGACGTATCTGCATCCTGAGCTGCCGGAAGAACTTCGCGGGACCTATAAAGCGCTGGGTCATCCGGTAATGATCGACTATTTCAAGCGCCTTGGTATTACTGCGCTTGAGCTGCTACCGGTGGCGCATTTCGCCAGCGAACCGCGTCTTCAGCGGCTGGGTTTGTCGAACTACTGGGGCTACAACCCGGTCGCTATGTTCGCGTTGCATCCGGCTTACGCCTGCTCGCCGGAGAGCGCGTTGGATGAGTTCCGTGATGCGGTGAAAGCGTTACACAAAGCGGGGATTGAGGTCATTCTCGACATCGTTTTGAACCACAGCGCCGAGCTGGATCTCGAAGGCCCCGTCTTCTCGCTGCGCGGAATTGATAACCGTAGCTATTATTGGATCAGGGATGATGGCGATTACTACAACTGGACCGGTTGTGGGAACACCCTCAATCTGAGCCATCCCGGCGTTGTGGAGTACGCGTGTGAATGCCTGCGTTACTGGGTTGAAACTTGCCACGTGGATGGTTTTCGTTTTGATTTAGCGTCCGTTATGGGGCGTACGCCTACGTTTCGTCAGGATGCGCCGTTGTTTACTGCAATTAAAAACTGTCCGCTGCTCTCACGCGTCAAACTGATTGCGGAACCGTGGGATATCGGTGAAGGCGGGTATCAGGTGGGGAATTTTCCACCGCCGTTTGCCGAGTGGAATGACCATTTTCGCGATGCGACGCGACGTTTCTGGCTCCAGCGTAATCTCTCTTTGGGAGAATTTGCCGGGCGTTTTGCCGCATCCAGCGACGTGTTTAAACGCAATGGCCGCAAACCCAGCGCCACGGTCAATCTGGTGACAGCGCATGACGGTTTTACCCTACGTGACTGTGTGTGCTTCACAAATAAGCACAATGAAGCGAATGGTGAGGAAAATCGCGACGGCACTAGCAATAACTACAGTGATAATCATGGTAAAGAAGGGTTAGGCGGCACGCTGGACCTGATTGAACGGCGGCGCGACAGCATTCATGCGCTGTTGACCACGCTGTTGCTCTCACAGGGAACGCCGATGCTGCTGGCCGGTGACGAGCATGGTCATAGCCAGCACGGCAACAATAACGCTTACTGTCAGGATAATGCCCTGACCTGGCTGGACTGGCAGCAGGCAAACGGTGGGCTAACCACATTTACCGCCGCGTTGATTCATCTTCGTCAGCAAATTCCGGCATTAACAGGCGATTGCTGGTGGGAAGAAGGCGATGGCAATGTTCATTGGCTGAATAAGTACGCACAACCCTTAAGTGCGGATGAGTGGCAAAACGGCCCGAGGCAGATGCAAATCCTGCTTTCTGGCCGTTTCCTGATTGCAATTAACGCCACGCTTGAGGTGACAGATATCGTTTTACCTGAAGGGGAATGGCGAGCTATTCCCCCATTTGCCGGAGAGGACAATCCGGTGCTTACGGCTGTCTGGCAGGGACCTGCGCACGGACTGTGTGTGTTCCATAGAGGATAAAAAAGGAGTTAGTCATGGTGAGTTTAGAGAAGAACGATCGTGTTATGTTGGCGCGCCAGCTGCCATTAAAATCTGTTGCCCTGATCCTGGCCGGTGGCCGCGGTACCCGCCTGAAAGATTTGACCAACAAACGTGCCAAGCCGGCCGTGCACTTTGGCGGTAAATTCCGCATTATCGATTTTGCTTTATCCAACTGTATTAACTCCGGCATCCGCCGTATCGGCGTGATCACGCAATACCAGTCGCACACGCTGGTACAGCATATTCAGCGCGGCTGGTCGTTCTTTAGCGAAGAGATGAACGAGTTTGTCGACCTGCTGCCTGCCCAGCAGAGAATGCAGGGTGAAAACTGGTATCGCGGCACGGCGGATGCGGTAACTCAAAACCTGGACATCATTCGCCGTTACAAAGCGGAATATGTGGTGATCCTCGCAGGCGATCATATTTATAAGCAGGACTACTCGCGTATGCTGATCGACCACGTCGAGAAGGGCGCGCGTTGCACCGTGGCTTGTATGCCGGTGCCTATCGAAGAGGCCAGCGCGTTTGGCGTAATGGACGTGGACGACAGCGACAAAATTATCGAGTTTGTTGAAAAACCCGCTAACCCGCCAGCCATGCCAGGCGATCCGACCAAATCTCTTGCCAGTATGGGGATCTACGTTTTTAACGCCGACTACCTGTATGAATTGCTGGCGGAAGATGATCTCGATGAAAGCTCCAGTCACGATTTTGGTAAAGACATCATTCCAAAAATCACTGAAGCTGGCATGGCGTATGCCCATCCCTTCCCGTTGTCCTGCGTACAGTCTGACCCGGAATCCGAGCCGTACTGGCGCGATGTGGGAACGCTGGAAGCTTACTGGAAGGCCAACCTCGATCTGGCCTCGGTGACGCCTGAACTGGATATGTACGACCAGGACTGGCCAATCCGTACGCATATGGAATCTCTGCCGCCGGCGAAATTTGTGCAGGATCGTTCCGGTAGCCACGGAATGACGCTGAACTCGCTGGTTTCCGGCGGCTGTATCATTTCTGGTTCGGTGGTAGTGCAGTCCGTTCTGTTCCCGCGAGTGCGGGTGAATTCATTCTGTAACATTGATTCGGCAGTGTTGTTGCCTGAAGTATGGGTAGGACGTTCATGCCGTTTACGTCGTTGTATCATTGACCGCGCCTGCGTTATCCCTGAAGGCATGGTGATTGGTGAAAATGCGGAAGAGGATGCACGTCGCTTCTACCGCTCAGAAGAAGGCATTGTGCTGGTCACGCGTGAAATGCTGCGCAAACTGCAAATCAAACAGGAGCGATAATGCAGGTTTTACACGTATGTTCAGAGATGTTCCCCCTGCTAAAAACCGGGGGACTGGCGGATGTGCTTGGGGCGTTACCGGCCGCGCAAATTGCCGACGGTGTAGATGCCCGCGTGCTGCTCCCGGCGTTTCCGGATATCCGTCGCGGCATTCCTGATGCTCAGGTAGTGACGCGTCGCGATACCTTTGCAGGCAGAATCACGCTGCTGTTCGGGCATTACAACGGTGTAGGCATTTACCTCGTTGACGCGCCGCATCTCTACGACCGTCCTGGTAGCCCGTATCACGACACCAACCTGTTCGCTTATACCGATAACGTCCTGCGTTTTGCGTTACTCGGCTGGGCCGGATGTGAAATGGCCTGCGGGCTTGACCCATTCTGGCGCCCGGATGTGGTGCATGCGCACGACTGGCATGCCGGTCTGGCTCCGGCGTATCTGGCGGCGCGCGGCCATCCGGCGAAATCGGTGTTCACCGTACACAATCTGGCGTATCAAGGCATGTTTTATGCAAAGCATATGGATGACATCCAATTGCCATGGTCGTTCTTTAATGTGCACGGGCTGGAGTTTAATGGGCAGATTTCGTTCCTGAAGGCCGGGTTGTACTACGCAGACCACATTACGGCGGTGAGTCCGACTTACGCTCGGGAGATTACCGAGCCGCAGTTTGCCTACGGCATGGAAGGTCTGTTGCAGCAGCGTCATCGGGAAGGACGGCTTTCCGGCGTGCTGAACGGCGTGGATGAAAAAATCTGGAGCCCGGAAACCGATCTGCTACTGGCCTCGCGCTATACGCGCGACACGCTGGACGAGAAGGCGGAGAACAAACGTCAGCTACAAATTGCGATGGGACTTAAGGTTAACGATAAAGTGCCGCTGTTTGCTGTCGTGAGCCGTCTGACCAGTCAGAAAGGGTTAGATCTGGTGTTGGAGGCTTTGCCGGGTCTGTTAGAACAGGGGGGGCAACTGGCGCTGCTTGGCGCGGGCGACCCAGTATTACAGGAAGGCTTCCTGGCCGCTGCGGCGGAACATCCAGGACAGGTAGGGGTACAAATTGGTTATCACGAAGCCTTCTCGCACCGCATCATGGGCGGGGCTGACGTCATTCTGGTACCCAGCCGCTTTGAACCGTGCGGCTTAACGCAGTTGTATGGACTGAAGTATGGCACGCTGCCGCTGGTGCGGCGTACCGGTGGGCTGGCGGATACGGTCTCTGACAGTTCGCTGGAAAACCTGGCGGACGGTATCGCCAGTGGGTTTGTCTTTGAAGACAGTAATGCCTGGTCGCTGCTACGCGCGATCCGGCGTGCTTTCGTATTGTGGTCCCGGCCTTCGCTTTGGCGGTTTGTACAACGCCAGGCCATGACCATGGATTTTAGCTGGCAAGTCGCGGCGAAGTCTTACCGCGAGCTTTACTACCGCTTGAAATAGATATCCAGGAATCACCTATATGAACGCTCCATTTACTTATGCATCGCCCACACTCAGCGTCGAGGCACTTAAGCATTCTATTGCCTACAAACTGATGTTCACGATTGGTAAGGACCCGGTCATTGCCAACAAACATGAGTGGCTGAACGCCACGTTATTCGCGGTGCGCGATCGTCTCGTGGAGCGCTGGCTGCGTTCTAACCGTGCGCAATTATCCCAGGAAACCCGTCAGGTTTATTATCTGTCAATGGAGTTTCTGATTGGGCGCACGCTTTCCAATGCGCTGTTATCGTTGGGGATTTACGACGATGTTAAAAGTGCGCTGGAAGGTATGGGATTAGATCTGGAAGATCTGATCGACGAAGAGAATGACCCCGGTCTCGGTAACGGTGGCCTCGGACGCCTGGCAGCCTGCTTCCTCGACTCACTGGCAACGCTGGGTCTGCCGGGACGTGGCTACGGTATCCGTTATGACTATGGCATGTTTAAACAGAACATTGTCGATGGTCGACAAAAAGAGTCCCCGGACTATTGGCTGGAATACGGTAACCCGTGGGAATTCAAACGCCACAACACGCGCTACAAAGTGCGCTTTGGCGGCCGCGTGCAGATGGAAGGCAAGAAAACGCGTTGGATTGAGACCGAAGAGATCCTCGCAGTGGCCTACGACCAGATTATCCCCGGTTATGACACTGACGCTACGAATACGCTGCGCCTGTGGAATGCCCAGGCCAGTAGCGAAATCAACCTCGGTAAATTTAACCAGGGCGACTATTTTGCGGCGGTGGAAGATAAAAACCACTCCGAGAACGTCTCCCGCGTACTGTATCCGGATGATTCTACCTATTCGGGACGCGAGCTGCGGTTGCGCCAGGAGTATTTCCTCGTCTCGTCAACGGTGCAGGACATCCTGAACCGTCATTATCAACTGCATAAAACCTACGACAACCTGGCCGATAAAATCGCCATTCACCTTAACGACACCCACCCGGTGCTGTCGATCCCAGAGCTGATGCGCCTGCTGATCGATGAACACAAATTCAGTTGGGACGATGCGTTTGAGGTGTGCTGTCAGGTTTTCTCGTATACCAACCACACTTTGATGAGCGAAGCGCTGGAGACCTGGCCGGTGGATATGCTGGGCAAAATCCTGCCGCGCCATCTGCAAATCATTTTTGAGATTAACGACTACTTCCTGAAGACGCTGCAGGAGCAGTATCCGAACGATACCGGTCTACTGGGACGGACGTCGATTATCGATGAATCTAACGGTCGTCGTGTGCGTATGGCATGGCTGGCGGTCGTGGTGAGCCATAAGGTTAATGGTGTGTCTGAACTGCACTCCAACCTGATGGTGCAGTCGCTGTTTGCTGACTTTGCGAAGATTTTCCCGACCCGCTTTTGTAACGTGACCAACGGCGTGACGCCGCGTCGCTGGCTGGCGCTGGCGAACCCATCGCTTTCTGACGTACTTGATGAGAACATTGGCCGCACCTGGCGAACCGATCTCAGCCAGCTCAGCGAGCTTGAGCAGCACTGTGATTTCCCGTTAGTGAATCAGGCTGTGCGTCGTGCGAAGCTGGAGAACAAAAAGCGACTGGCAACGCTCATCGCCCAGCAGCTGAACGTGGTAGTGAACCCGAAATCGCTGTTTGATGTGCAGATCAAGCGTATTCACGAGTACAAACGTCAGCTAATGAATGTGCTGCATGTGATCACCCGCTACAACCGCATTAAGGCCGATCCGGACGCCGAGTGGGTGCCGCGCGTGAATATCTTCGCGGGTAAAGCGGCTTCAGCCTATTACATGGCGAAGCACATCATTCATTTGATCAACGATGTCGCGAAGGTGATCAACAACGATCCGCAGATTGGCGATAAATTGAAGGTCGTGTTTATCCCCAACTACAGCGTCAGTCTGGCGCAGGTGATTATTCCTGCCGCCGATCTGTCTGAGCAGATTTCGCTGGCCGGGACCGAAGCTTCTGGGACCAGTAATATGAAATTTGCGCTCAACGGTGCGCTGACCATCGGGACGCTGGATGGTGCCAACGTTGAGATGCTGGAGCATGTGGGAGCAGAGAATATCTTTATCTTTGGTAATACGGCAGAAGAGGTCGAGGCTTTACGTAGCCAGGGCTACAAGCCGCGTGAGTATTACGAGAAAGACGAAGAGCTGCATCAGGTATTGACGCAGATCGGCAGCGGCGTGTTCAGCCCTGAGGAGCCGGGACGCTACCGTGATCTGGTCGATTCATTGATCAACTTTGGCGACCACTATCAGGTGCTGGCGGATTATCGCAGCTATGTCGATTGCCAGGATAAGGTTGATGAGCTGTATCGCCATCCGGAAGAGTGGACCACGAAGTCGATGATAAACATCGCCAATATGGGGTACTTCTCATCGGACAGGACGATCAAAGAGTATGCCGAAAACATCTGGCATATTGATTCGGTGCGGTTGTAGGCGCGGGTTGACGTGACTTGATATCCATGTGTCAGGAATCGGGCAGCAGCAGATAATGTCGCTGCCTTTTTTATTGCTAACATCTTTCGGAAGTTGAGCGGTTTTCTGGATTGTCGTACTTAATATCACTACACCTCAGACATTCAATGTGTAGTCCTTCTTGTACTCGCTTGCAGGGATAGCCGTGCTTTCGTACATGCCTCCTTCGATCGTAATTTTTATAATTCCCGTTTGAGTTGGTGTTTCGAAAACTTCAACACAATTGCCGTCATAGAGAGGTTCTTGCGGGTTGGAATAGAAAGTAAACAGTTACGCATAGCAATGCCTGCATTCAACGGGTTTACCACGCCAGCTTTATAATCAGGGTTCTGATGATACCAACCTCCCATGACACGGCCACCAATAACCTCGATTTTAGCGATTTCCAAAAAGTATGGGCGAGCCCCCCTCTTGAGATTAAGAAGCATCAACATTCAGCGTGTAGTCTTTGCTAAAATTACTTGCTGGGGCCAGCATGTCGCCGTACATCCCACCGCCGATGTTAATTTTTATAACTCCAGCTTTTGTAGGTGTACCGTAGATTTCTACACAGTTGTGATCGTTCGTATCCACCGTGTCTGCGGTGATCACTGAGGCAGGGAGCTTACAGTTTCTCAGTGATATACCCGAATCATCTGGATGAACGAAGCCTGCTCTAATTTGTTTTCCACCTATAACTGCTCCTCCAAGGATGAAAATCTTAAAAAAATAAGGCTTACCGATCGTTGCATTAGGCAATACAGCATTATCAGGTATATATTCAGCTTTTGGGCTTAATGGCGAACACGCAACTAACGAAAAAATACACAAGGCCCAAAAAAATCTAATAAATGGCATATTCATTTTAATGGCTTGAAAACCATACCTCCAAAAAAGCGTTTAATGAAAAATGTCAGATCCTTGCCGATTTTTATACGATCAGTAACATCCCCCCAAGAAAAAAGATTTAAATGTACAGAACCATCCTCTCCTTGGGTTACAGGACCTTCCCATACGATCCAGTGTTTTGGAATTGTTGACCTCTCAGAATTACTTCTTCTTAAAAGACTGTCATCGATTAGGGTCACAACTTTATATCCTTTCTCGACATAACTGTTTAAGTCTCGAAGCCCTTGAAGATCGGCCTGAGCTATTCCAACGTTACTAAACACTTTTTCATATCCGGTTTTTTCAAACCAGTCGGACAAGGTTTGCCACATCGTGATTCCGGCGACAGGAGAGTCAATCGCATCAAAACTAAAAATCGCATTTTCTGAGTCTCTTAAACCTGCGAGGGTCATCCAATCGAGACCTGAAACAGTCTCGCCGTATACACCATAAAAATCCCCACCAGGGTGTCGGCAACCATTGCTTGGTGCTATTTCTAATCCGGCAATTGCCGTTTTTCCATAACTCCACAAATCAAGAGCGGCTTGCTTGTAAACATCGGGACGATCTTTCTGTAAACAATAAAAAAATGCAGCAGGGCCACACACGCTAGTCTGATTCTGATTAGGGAAAGATCTACGATAAAATCTATCCTCAATATCTCTATAAATCCTTGTTTTTTCGAATGGGTCTTGAGGGTTACCAATCGGATATTCTTTTGCAATAAAAGGGCGTTCAGGGCGGGATATTTGCAGTCGCTTGATTTCTCCGCCCTGACTTTCTGGCTTCATCGTACCCTGCGACTCAAAGTAACACGGGTTTTCACGCTTAACCGGTGAGAAGGCTTTGCCAGACGCAAATTCCTTCAGGGTGTACATCTTAGTGAAGGGCGTGAGCGTGACGCATATCATCTTGAGCATTAGCTGGCGATAGAGCGTGACTTCCATGATGTAGATCGTTGTCAGCGGGTCATCGATGTCGCTGGTGCTATGTTGCTTCGTGCTGTAATCCGCGTTCAGGGACTGCTGCTGCACGTCCACGATGAGTTTCTTATTGCGTTGGCCATCCATCCGGTAAATGACCAGATCGTAAAGTAGCGAGGATGCAGGAACGTTTGATTTGATACGGGTACTGAGTTGGTAAACAGCCATAGTTAGTCTATTAGCATATGCAGATAAGTGTTTTCAGCTTCATTGGCAAAATGCCACGCTGCCTTACCCTAGGCATCGGTCGTTCCCGTCTCGTATCTGGTTTCTGACCATCCACTTACAGGATAAAACGCAGTCCCTGCAATGACATAGGTGTATCTCCGTGACATAACGATGAAGCAACATACGCCTGGAAAACGAAGGTAAGTAGTGATGTGTTGTCAATTTATTGTAAATTCGGAATATATTTAGGGAAGTAACTTGTGGGGAATGTCAAAGGCGCGCTGGAAGGGATGGGTTTAGACCTTGAAGAGCTGATTGATGAAGAAAACGACCCAGACCTCGGCATCCGCTACGATATACGATATGCTCAGGCAAAGTATTGTTGACGGGCGTATTCAGCAGGAAGGCAAGAAAACGCGCTGGATTGAGGCCGAAGAGATCCTGGCGGTGGCTTACGACCAGATTATCCCCGGTTATGACACTGACGCGACCAATACGTTGCGCTTAATGATGGGGCAATGAATGCTATAGCTAAGCGGGAATGGCGCTCGTCCATAAGCAACTATGCAGATCGTTGATAAGATTTGATAGTCATGCCGGGCAATATTTTACCCGGCATTTTTTCTCAGGAGGCCAGCGACAGCTGGTGCTTCTCGACATACTCCGTCAGCCACTGGGTCATGCGGGACTGCTGTTCAGCATTCAGCCACATGCCTTCTTTCGTACGACGCCACAGCGCATCTTCCGCGCGACGCACCCACTCGTGCTCAACCAGATACTTCAGCTCGGCCTCATAGAACTCATGGCCGAAGTCTTCGCCTAACTCGGCAATTGACGTGGCGTCGCCGATAATCCATTCAGTATTGCTGCCGTAGGTACGTGAATAATGGCGTGCCAGCGATTCGGTCAGGAACGGATAGCGACGGCGCAGTTTTGCCGCGTAATCTTCGCGATCGCCGCCAATATCGCCGCCAGGCAGGATGCACTCTTTGGTCCATGCCGGGCCAATGCCCTGATAGTACGACGACAGTTTTTCCATCGCGTGCTCGGCCAGCTTACGATAGGTTGTCAGCTTACCGCCAAAGACCGACAACAGCGGCGCTTTGCCGTTTTCGTCGTGGATATCCAGCGTGTAATCACGGGTGATAGCCTGCGGCGAGTCGGACTCGTCATCGCACAGCGGACGCACGCCCGAGTAGGTCCAGACGATATCGTCACGGCCCAGTTGTTTCTTAAAGTGCGCGTTGTAGACCTTCAGCAGGTAATTGATTTCGCTCTCATCAATTTTCACTGCTTTCGGGTCGCCTTTGTATTCGACGTCAGTCGTCCCGATAATCGAGAATTCGTCCATCCATGGGATGACAAACACAATACGTTTATCTTCGTTTTGCAGAATATACGCTTGCTTCTGGGTATGTACGCGCGGCACCACGATGTGGCTACCTTTAATCAGGCGAATACCGTACGGTGACGGTAGATGCATGCCATCGTCGAAGAACTCTTTCACCCACGGTCCGGTGGCGTTGACCAGACCACGCGCCTGCCAGGTGTGCTTTTTACCGGTATCGATATCTTCGGCTTCAACAATCCACAAGCCGTTTTCACGGCGAGCGGAGGTGGCACGGGTGCGGGTTAATACTTCACCGCCTTTGCGTACGACCATTTGGGCGTTTGCCAAAACCAGACGCGCATCGTCTACCCAGCAGTCAGAATATTCGAAACCGCGCACAATCTCAGGTTTCATTACGGAATCCGCGCCAAAACGCAAACCGGTAGAACCCGGCAAACTGGTGCGTTTGCCCAGATGATCGTACATAAACAAACCAATACGGATCATCCATGCCGGACGCAGGTGCGGGCGATGGGGCAGACGGAAGCGCATCGGGAAGGCGATATGCGGTGCCATTTTCAACAGCACTTCACGTTCTGCCAGCGCCTCGCTCACCAGGCGGAATTCGTAGTGTTCCAGGTAGCGCAGGCCACCGTGGATGAGTTTGGAGCTGGCGGAGGAGGTGGCGCAGGCTAAATCCTGAGCTTCCAGCATCAGCACGGATAAACCGCGTCCAGCGGCATCTGCCGCGATACCGGCACCGTTAATGCCTCCACCTATCACAATCAGATCTTTGGTTTCCATGCTGGCCTCTCGCACTTTCGTTATAGCTCATTAATGTTCGTTATCGAACATAATAGCAAAGAATCGCGCCATTGGTAACATCGGATAAACAATTTACAGTGATACATATAACATTATGGCGTTTACCTGCTCAGGCAACGTACACTGGAGGGTAATATTGGTTACCTGCCAGAATATAAGTAGAACTTAACAAGAGAACGCCATGGATCAGTTTGAGTGTATTAATGTCGAAGAAGCCCATCAGAAACTACTGCACGGAATGGCGGTGCTGGTGGACATCCGCGATCCGCAAAGCTATGCGATGGGCCACGCGCCGCAGGCCTTTCATCTGACGAACGACACGTTGGGGACGTTTATGCGTGACCATGATTTTGATACTGCCGTAATGGTGATGTGTTACCACGGCAACAGCAGTAAAGGCGCGGCGCAGTATCTCCTCCAGCAGGGCTATGACGCGGTTTACAGCGTTGACGGCGGCTTCGACGCCTGGCATCGACATTTTCCTGCAGAAGTGACATACGGTTCGTAAGCTAACAAAGATGCAGCCTGAAACGGACAGGATATATATACTGTCCTCTTTTGTGTGGAATAAGCGACAGCAATAATGTTGATGATTACCTCTTTTGCTAACCCCCGCGTGGCGCAGGCATTTGTTGATTATATGGCGACACAGGGCGTTATCCTGACGATTCAACAACATCAGCAAACGGATGTCTGGCTGGCGGATGAGTCCCAGGCTGAACGCGTGCGTGCTGAACTGGCGCGATTTCTCGATAACCCGGGCGATCCGCGTTACCTCGCGGCCAGTTGGCAGTCAGGTCATACCGACAGCGGTCTGCGCTATCAACGTTATCCGTTTCTGGCCACATTGCGCGAACGTGCCGGCCCGGTGACCTGGGCGGTAATGGCGGCGTGTGTGTTGGTGTTTATCGCTATGAATGTGCTGGGCGATCAGGCGGTAATGCTCTGGCTGGCCTGGCCGTTCGATCCTTCGCTGAAATTTGAGTTTTGGCGTTATTTCACCCACGCTTTTATGCACTTCTCGCTGATGCACATTTTGTTCAACCTGCTGTGGTGGTGGTATCTCGGCGGTGCGGTTGAAAAGCGCCTGGGCAGCGGAAAGCTGATTGTCATTACTGTGATCAGCGCCTTGCTGAGCGGTTATGTTCAGCAGAAATTTAGCGGCCCGTGGTTTGGCGGGCTGTCTGGCGTGGTATATGCGCTGATGGGCTACGTGTGGTTGCGCGGCGAGCGCGATCCGCAAAGCGGTATTTTCCTGCAGCGTGGTTTGATTATCTTTGCCTTGATCTGGATTGTTGCCGGCTGGTTTGATCTGTTCGGCATGTCGATGGCGAACGGCGCACATATCGCCGGGCTGGCCGTGGGTCTGGCAATGGCGTTTGCCGATACGATGAATGTGCGGAAACGAACTTTGTAGGCCGGATAAGCGTTAGCGCATCCGGCAAAATTCCAGGGAACAATAATGAAGCAAACACAACGACATGACGCGATCATTGAGCTGGTAAAAAAACAGGGATACGTCAGTACCGAGGAGCTGGTGGAGCATTTCTCCGTCAGTCCGCAGACGATTCGCCGGGATCTGAATGACCTGGCCGATCAAAACATGATTTTGCGTCACCACGGTGGCGCGGCGTTGCCATCCAGCTCGGTCAATACCCCATGGCATGATCGTAAAGCGACGCAGACGGCGGAAAAAGAGCGCATTGCGCGCAAAGTTGCCACGCAGATCCCTAACGGTTCAACGCTGTTTATTGATATTGGCACCACACCGGAAGCGGTGGCGCATGCGCTGCTTAATCACAGCAACTTACGCATCGTGACCAATAACCTCAATGTGGCAAACACGCTGATGGCGAAAGAGGATTTCCGCATTATTCTGGCCGGGGGCGAACTGCGTAGCCGTGACGGCGGCATTATGGGCGAAGCGACTCTCGACTTTATTTCCCAGTTCCGTCTGGACTTCGGCATCCTGGGGATCAGCGGCATCGACAGCGATGGTTCTCTGCTGGAGTTTGATTATCACGAAGTGCGCACCAAACGCGCGATCATTGAGAATTCACGTCACGTCATGCTGGTGGTGGATCACTCGAAGTTCGGACGTAACGCGATGGTGAATATGGGCAGTATCAGCATGGTGGATGCGGTGTATACCGACACGCTACCGCCAGCCAGTGTGATGCAGGTTATTGCCGACCACCATATTCAGTTAGAGCTGTGTTAAGTTAATTCCAGGCCTGATAAGCGTAGCGCATCAGGCATTAACTATACCCCATAGCCCATCATCTTCAGCAGTTTCTGCGCATGTTGCACCGCATCCTGGCGGTGGGCGACGCCGAGCTTTTGGTACAAATTGCGGATGTGCGTCTTAATGGTCGTGGCTGCAACGGCCAGCTCACCGGCGATCTGCTCGTTGCTGTAACCTGAATAAATCAGTCCCAGAACCTGCCATTCGCGCTGGGTCAGCGGGCTGGTGCGGATAAGCTCCGGCACTTCCGGATGGGTAAGCAGACGCTCAACGAATCCTTCATCAAAGTGGGCGAATTTATGGCGGTGGTGCTGGTTAATCTCCCGCAAAACGCGCTGGGCGCGGTGCTGGTCGAGTTCTGGCAGCGTATTGAGCTGAATCAGTTGGCGCAACTGCTGCGCCATCGCCTCACCTTCGATAACAAAGTGGCTGATAAATCCGGTACGGTTCGCCAGTTGCAGTGCTTCCAGTAAGACGCGCTGCGCGTCATTTTTGCGTCCGGCCTGCCAGTACAGCTGATTAAGCAGCAACAGGTTACGATTCAGATCGCTCATCAGGCGCAGGTTACGCGCATTTTCATTTAACTCTTCCAGCACGATTTCCGCCGGTTCAAACTCACCCAGCAGGATCTGCGCGCGGGCGATGTTGCGCCACTGACTTTGCAGGAAGTGGTTATTAGCGAACTCAGGCTTTGGCGTGTGGCGCAGCCAGTTGGCGGCTGATTTTTTATCGCCTACCATTTGCCAGTAAATCACCCGTACCTTATCGGCGTTCGAGATCCAGTCGCTATGATAACGACCATTGCCCAATAAGTTTTCCAAACGGTTGAGCAGGCTACGCGCGTTGTCTAAATCGCCCCGGGCCAGCGAACACTGAATCAGCAGCGCCAGGCACTGTAGCTGTTGCTGTGGCTGGAATGTGGAAAGTAACTCAATGCCCGCGCGGGCAGACGCTTCGGCTTCGTCCAGACGTGCCCATGCCCACAGGAGTTGCGCGCGAATGCGCACCAGGAACTCGTGCATCGGCAACTGTTCCAGGTGCTGCTCTTTGATCAGCTGGAACGCCTTTTCCTGCGTCTCCCAGGCCGCCTGTAAAAAACCCTGGGCAAATAAAATTTCGCTTTGCTGGATCAGACTCCACAGCGCGTAATGCCAGACATCATGATGGCGCGCCATTTGCTCGGTTTGCTGCATCAACGCCAGTGAACGCGTGAGATCGCCCTTACAATGCAGGACTTCACCATGCACCGAGGTGGCGACGATACGGCTATAGAACCAGGCGATGGGTAATTCATCCAGCGCCAGTTTTGCCAGACGTTCTGCTTCGTCAGGGTTTCCGTCGTTAATCGCTACCTGTGCCCGCAGCGCGTTAAATTCAGCGTACAGCGTCGGCTCCATGTCGCCTTTCATCTCTTGTTCTGCACGGGCCAGCAGGGTATTAACCTCGCTGTAGCGGTGCTGGCTTTGCATCAGCCAGGCTTGCAGCAGAACCAGACGCGGATTTTCCAGTAGGCTTTCCCACGGCAGGGCTTTCAGCGACTCTTCCAATAGCGCCAGTTCGCTGTGGTTAAACAGGCCCCACGCATGGTTAAGCAGGATATCGCGTAGCATGTGGGCATCGCCTGCCGCCAACGCGTGGTGGATAGCTTCGCTAGGGAAACCCTGCGCCATCCAGCTTTCTGCGGCGGCGCGGTGTATTTCAGGCAGCTCGCTCGCCAGTTCCCACTGGCAACGCTGGCGTAAAAAGCTGCCAAACAGTGGGTGATAACTGAACCACTCGCCGACGTCATCCATCCGCTGCAGAAATAACCCCTGACGCTCAATTTCCTCAAGTCGCATTTGCCCGTTTTCTTCGCCGGTGACCCGAACGATCAGCGCATCGTTCATCGAACGCAGGATGGCGCTTTTTAGCAGAAAGTGACGGGTGCCGAGGTCAACGCTGTCCAGCACTTCATCCACCAGGTAGTCGGATAAATGGCTGGCGTTGATTCCGGCGATGCGTCGTGCCGACTGGTGCGCAGAGTTATTGTTCTGGCGAGCGGAAAGAGCAATCAGTTGTAACGCAGTAGCCCAGCCAGCAACGTCATCGCACATCCGGCTGCTTTCAGCTGCTTCAATAGGGGAGGATAAACGACGATCGAAAAATTGTTTCGCTTCCTGATGGTTAAAGGCCAGCTGTTGGCTGCCTATTTCCAGCAACTGATCGCGCACCCGCAGGTTGGCAATGCCCAACTGCGGCAGATTACGCGACAGAACGACCAGTGTGAGATTTTCAGGCTGGTGACGCAGGAAAAAGCGCATTGCCTCGTGAATGGCCGGATTGGAGATCAGGTGATAATCATCCACCACCAGATAAAGTGGACGATGCCACTCGGCCAGTTCAATAAATAGCTGCGCAAACAGTGACGTCAGGCTGGCATACTGGCGTTTTTGCACCATCGCTTCGCTGGTGGTGCAATGCCCACCGGTCGCCTGCTGGATCGCGGCAATCAGATAGCTGGCAAAGCGCTCCTGCTGGTTATCGCCTTCATCCAGAGAGTACCAACCTAACTCGGTCTTCCCCGCCGCCCATTGTGAAACAAGCGTTGTTTTTCCATAACCAGCAGGACTTGTGATCAGGGCGAGCCTGAAATTGTTCGCGCCGGAAAGTTTAGCCAACAGGCGCTCACGAACCACCGTATGGTCGAGACGAACCGGACGACTTAATTTAGACGGAATCAACATAAGTTAGTCACTTCACTGTGTGAAAATGGGGAAGAATGATTTTTTTTGCGCTTCGTAATTAATAGATATAAGGTCGGCCAGATTGGTATTTTATGCAAGCTAAGCGGGCTTTTTGTGTGTCTGATTTTGCACTATGTCACAAATCTATACATCTATTGCAATAATTTCTTTAAAGAGTCGCAACAGGCGTGGTGACTGGATCCAGCGTGACTTTCACCCAGCGGAAAGATTCCACTTTTTTATGTTGTTACTGTATCGTTTAATAAAAAGACGATGAGTTTTGTGCTCGACTTAAAACTTTCATGTGAAATAACTCAAGCAGAATGCGTATTTCAGGTGAGAAACTATTTCTCTGTTTACATATTTTTTCTAAATATCATCTTACTGTTTGATATTGTCTGGCTAATCTCTTTAGGTTAATGCGAAAACCGTGATGCATTTCAGGGGGATGCGGGGGAAACCTACGTATTGACCGGCAATGCCTCTCTTCTTTAAGTGGCGGCGATCACACTTTTATGCTCATCCCCGCCCCTCCTCCCTCCCTAATCCGTGCCAGGATGAGGAAGGTCAACAACGAGCCTGGCAAACTAGCGATAACGTTGTTTTATTACCTAAGGACCTGGAATCCCTATGTCACAGCCAACCTTCAACAAAGATCAATTTCAGGCAGCCCTGACGCGTCAGTGGCAGCATTTCGGTTTACTGTCGGCTCACGAAATGACGTCGCGCCAGTGGTGGCAGGCAGTGAGTGGGGCGTTGGCTGAGTTACTCAGCGCCCAGCCAGCGGTGAAACCGGCAAAAAATCAGCGCCATGTTAACTACATCTCGATGGAGTTTTTGATTGGTCGTCTGACCGGCAACAACTTACTCAATCTGGGCTGGTATCAGGGGGTGAGCGATGAGCTGAAAGCGCACGACATCAACCTGACCGATCTGCTGGAAGAAGAGATCGATCCGGCGTTAGGTAACGGTGGGTTGGGGCGCCTGGCGGCCTGCTTCCTTGATTCGATGGCGACGGTCGGCCAGTCGGCGACGGGCTATGGTCTCAACTACCAGTACGGCCTGTTCCGCCAGTCTTTTGCCGACGGTCAGCAGATGGAAGCCCCGGATGACTGGCATCGCGGTAGCTACCCGTGGTTCCGTCACAACGAGGCGTTGGACGTGCAGGTCGGCATTGGCGGTAAAGTCACCAAAGAGGGACGTTGGGAGCCTGGGTTTACCATCACCGGCCAGGCCTGGGATCTGCCGGTTCTCGGCTACCGTAACGGCGTGGCGCAACCGCTGCGTCTGTGGCAGGCCAGCCACGCGCATCCGTTTAACCTGACCAAATTTAATGACGGCGATTTCCTGCGTGCTGAGCAGCAGGGCATCGACGCCGAAAAACTGACCAAAGTGCTGTACCCGAACGATAACCACACCGCGGGTAAAAAGCTGCGCCTGATGCAGCAGTACTTCCAGTGCGCCTGCTCCGTAGCCGACATTTTGCGTCGTCATCATCTGGCCGGGCGTAAGCTGCACGAACTGGCTGATTACGAAGTGATTCAGCTTAATGATACTCACCCGACTATCGCGATCCCTGAGCTGTTGCGTGTGCTGATTGATGAGCACCAGATGAGCTGGGACGATGCGTGGGCCATTACCAGCAAAACCTTCGCTTACACCAACCATACCCTGATGCCGGAAGCGTTAGAGTGCTGGGATGAGAAGTTGGTGAAAGCGCTACTGCCGCGCCACATGCAAATCATCAAAGAGATTAATGACCGCTTTAAGAAACTGGTCGATAAAACCTGGCCGGGTAATGCTGAAGTGTGGGCGAAACTGGCGGTGGTGCATAATAAACAGGTACGTATGGCCAATATGTGTGTGGTCAGCGGTTTTGCGGTTAACGGCGTGGCGGCGCTGCACTCTGATCTGGTGGTGAAAGATCTATTCCCGGAATATCACCAGCTCTGGCCGAACAAATTTCATAACGTCACCAACGGGATTACTCCGCGTCGCTGGATTAAGCAGTGCAACCCGGCGCTTGCCGCACTGCTGGATAAATCGCTGAAAAAAGAGTGGGCCAACGATCTCGACCAGTTGATTAACCTGGAAAAATACGCCGACGACGCGAAGTTCCGTCAGACTTATCGTGACATTAAGCTGGCGAATAAAAAGCGCCTGGCAGAGTTTGTGAAGGTACGGACTGGTATCGAAATCAATCCGCAGGCAATCTTTGATATTCAGATCAAACGCCTGCATGAGTACAAGCGTCAGCATCTGAACTTGCTGCATATTCTGGCGCTGTATAAAGAAATTCGTGAAAACCCGCAGGCGGAACGCGTGCCGCGCGTATTCCTGTTTGGCGCAAAAGCCGCTCCGGGTTACTACCTGGCGAAAAATATTATCTTCGCTATCAACAAGGTGGCGGAAACCATCAATAACGACCCGAAAGTTGGCGACAAGCTGAAAGTTGTCTTCCTGCCGGATTATTGTGTCTCGGCGGCGGAAATGCTGATTCCGGCGGCGGATATCTCTGAGCAGATCTCAACCGCCGGGAAAGAAGCTTCCGGCACCGGTAATATGAAACTGGCGCTGAACGGCGCGTTAACTGTTGGTACGCTGGATGGTGCCAACGTCGAAATCGCCGAGAAGGTGGGTGACGAGAATATCTTTATCTTTGGTCATACCGTGGAAGAGGTGAAAGCGCTGAAAGCGAAAGGCTATGACCCGGTGAAATGGCGTAAGAAAGATAAGGTGCTGGATGCTGTTCTGAAAGAGTTGGAAAGCGGGAAATACAGCGACGGCGATAAACATGCCTTTGACCAGATGCTGCACAGTATTGGCAAGCAAGGCGGTGATCCGTATCTGGTCATGGCGGACTTCGCGGCCTACGTTGAAGCCCAGAAGCAGGTTGACGTGTTGTACCGTGACCAGGAAGCCTGGACCCGTGCGGCGATTCTGAATACCGCGCGTTGCGGCATGTTCAGTTCAGATCGCTCTATTCGCGATTATCAGGCTCGTATCTGGCAGGCGAAACGTTAAGGAATCGCGATGGAAAGCAAACGTCTGGATAATGCCGCGCTGGCGGCGGGGATCAGCCCTAATTACATTAATGCCCACGGTAAACCGCAGTCTATTGGCGCCGAAACCAAGCGGCGTTTGCTTGACGCCATGCATCGCACCACCGCCGCCACGAAGGTGGCGGTGACCCCGGTGCCGAACGTCATGGTTTATACCGCGGGTAAAAAAATGCCGTTGGCGGTTGAGGGAAGTGGAGAGTTTAACTGGCTGCTAACTACCGAAGAGGGTGTGCAGCACAAAGGGCATGCCGTCGGCGGTAAATCTTTCAACCTTCCGGCGAAGCTGCCGGAGGGGTATCACACGTTTACCCTGACTCAGGGGGAGTTGCGTGCCCATTGCCGCATCATCGTGGCGCCGAAACGCTGTTATGAACCGCAGGCGTTGTTGGCCGGGCAGAAGCTGTGGGGGGCATGCGTTCAGCTTTACACCCTACGTTCAGAAAAAAACTGGGGGATTGGCGACTTTGGCGATCTCCGTGCCATGTTGGTGGATGTGGCACAGCGTGGCGGCGCGTTTATTGGTTTGAATCCGATTCATGCGCTGTATCCGGCGAACCCGGAAAGCGCCAGCCCGTACAGTCCGTCCTCACGTCGCTGGCTGAATATTATTTATATTGATGTCAACGCAGTAGACGATTTCCACCACAGCAAAGAGGCGCAGGCCTGGTGGCAGAAGCCGGCGACTCAGCAAGCCCTGCAACGCGCGCGCGACGCCGTATGGGTTGATTACTCTACCGTTACTGCCTTAAAAATGACCGCGCTACGTATGGCGTGGAAAAGCTTCTCTGCGCGCGATGATGAGCAGATGGCGGCATTTCGCCAGTTTGTGGCTCAGGAAGGGGATAGCCTGTACTGGCAGGCGGCCTTTGACGCCCTGCATGCGCATCAGGTGAAAGAAGACGCCTTGCGCTGGGGCTGGCCGGTATGGCCAGAGGCATTCCAGTCGGTGGACTCGCCAGAGGTGAAACAGTTCTGCACAGATCATCGTGATGACGTGGACTTCTACCTGTGGTTGCAGTGGCTGGCGTATACCCAGTTCGCTGACTGCTGGAAAACCAGCCAGGGCTTTGCGATGCCTGTCGGGCTGTATCGCGACCTGGCGGTTGGCGTGGCTGAAGGCGGGGCGGAAACCTGGTGCGACCGCGAGCTGTACTGCCTGAAAGCCTCGGTTGGCGCGCCGCCGGATATTCTCGGTCCGCTGGGGCAAAACTGGGGGTTGCCACCGATGGATCCGCACATCATCACGGCACGCGCTTACGAACCGTTTATCGAACTGCTGCGCGCCAATATGCAGAACTGCGGTGCGCTGCGTATCGACCATGTTATGTCGATGCTGCGTCTGTGGTGGATCCCTTACGGTGAAACGGCCGATCACGGTGCCTACGTGCATTATCCGGTCGACGACCTGCTTTCAATTCTGGCGCTGGAAAGTAAACGTCATCACTGCATGGTGATTGGTGAAGATTTGGGTACGGTGCCGGTGGAGATCGTCAGCAAGCTGCGCGATAGCGGCGTGTACTCCTACAAAGTGCTTTATTTTGAGAATGACCATGAGAAAAACTTCCGTGCGCCGAAAGCGTATCCGGAACAATCAATGGCAGTCGCGGCGACGCATGACCTTCCTACGCTTAAAGGTTATTGGGATAGCGGCGATCTGACGCTGGGTAAAGCGTTGGGGCTCTATCCGGACGAAGTCGTACTGCGTGGCTTGTATCAGGACAGAGAACTGGCCAAACAGGGGCTGCTGGACGCGCTGCACAAATATGGTTGTCTGCCAAAACGTGCGGGTCACAAGGCCTCATTGATGTCGATGACGCCGATTCTTAATCGTGGCATGCAACGCTACATCGCTGACAGCAATAGTGCGCTGCTGGGCCTGCAACCGGAGGACTGGTTAGGAATGGCGGATCCGGTCAATATCCCGGGGACCAGCGACCAGTACAAAAACTGGCGGCGTAAGCTCACCGTCACGTTGGAGCAGATGTTTGCCGATGACGGGGTGAACAAGCTGATTAAGGATTTGGATAAGCGCCGCAAAGCCGCTGCGAAGAAGAAGTAAAAAAGCCGGGGATTTCCCCGGCTTTTTTGTCTGGGATATGTAGGGGTTAAACCACCATACCCAGTAGCAGACAACCCACCAGACCGCAGACTGAGATAATGGTTTCCAGCATTGACCATGACTTGATGGTCTCACCGATGGTCAGGTTGAAATACTCCTTGAACAGCCAGAAGCCTGGATCGTTCACGTGGGAGAAAATGACGGAACCGGAACCGACTGCAATAACCATCAGCTCAGGGCTTACGCCGGTCGTCGCAATCAGCGGCGCCACGATCCCACCTGCAGTAATCGCAGCAACGGTCGCGGAACCCAGCGCGATACGCAGTACCGCAGCGATAGACCATGCCATCAGCAGCGGGGAAACACTTGAACCGTGCATCATTGAAGCGATGTATTTGTCCACGCCGCTATCAACCAGAACCTGTTTGAAGGCACCGCCACCACCGATGATCAACAGCATCATCGCGATGATTTTGATTGAGGACACCAGCGTGTCGTTAATCTGATCCATCGAACGTCCACGGTTCAGACCAAAAGTGAACATCGCAATCAGCACCGCGATAAGCGTAGCCATGACCGGGTCGCCAAGGAATTCTGCAACAGTCAGGAAAGCATGACCTTTTGGCAGAATCATCTCCGCGACGGCGCGCATCGCCATCAGGATAACCGGAACCAGAGAGGTCCAGACGCTGACGCCAAAGCCAGGCATCTCTTCTTCAGTAAAGGTTTTCGCGCTGTACAGACCTTCCGGGATTGGCTTATCGATGCCTTTCAGGAAACGTGCGTACACCGGACCGGCGAGAATCACGGTCGGGATGGCCAGAATCGTACCAAACAGCAGGGTTTTACCCATATCTGCGTGGAAAATGGTGGCAATAGCGGTTGGACCCGGGTGCGGCGGCAGGAATCCGTGTGTGACGGACAGCGCAGCAGCCATTGGTACACCAACGTACAGCAGAGGGATATTTGCCGCCGCGGCAATTGTGAACACCAGCGGCAGCATCAGAACGAAGCCGACTTCATAGAACAGGGCGAAACCGACGGTGAAACCGGTTAATACCACCGCCCACTGAATGTGTTTTTTACCGAATTTAGCAATCAGCGTGGTGGCAATGCGCTGTGCGCCGCCACAGTCCGCCAACATTTTGCCCAGCATGGCGCCAAAACCCATAATCAGGGCGAGGCTGCCAAGAGTTCCGCCGACGCCGGCTTTAATAGAACCGATGACTTTATCCAGTGGCATCCCTTGCATCAATCCGACAGCAAGCGCCACCAGGACGAGAGCGATGAAGCCGTTCATTTTGAAACGGATCATCAGGAGGAGTAACAAGATTACACCGATAGCAACGATGACTAATGGCATGATTTACCTGGCCTTTACTTTGTTATGGGTAACGTCAGTGTTTAGATGACAAATTCCGATTGTCCCGACCGGGAACAGAGTATTTACAGCACCAATGCTGATTACCTTCAAAACTAATCAGTTTAGCTGGCTATTATGTGTGTGTTAGGTGCTGATACGAATGATACGGGTAACATGCAGCGCTTGAAAATCACCTGGGCAGGCAAAATTTAAATTATGAGAGGCTGGTCAAATTATGCAGGGGATTGTTGCAGGGCACAGGCAGAGAAATGCAGGGTTGTAGGCCGTTACGCTGCCATTCGGCAGCAATGCCCGATAGCGACGCGGATGCGTCTTATCGGGCCTACGGCAACTCTACAGCTTAGGACTTAGTAGTAAGAGTGCTCACCGCGCTGGTGTTCGGTTAAATCGCGAACGCCTTTCAGTTCAGGGAATTCAGCCAGCAGCTGTTTCTCGATACCTTCTTTCAGCGTTACATCTACCATTGAACAGCCGTTACAGCCGCCGCCAAATTGCAGAATGGCGTAGCCTTCATCGGTGATCTCCATCAGAGAGACGCGGCCGCCATGGCCTGCCAGCTGTGGGTTGATCTGCGATTGCAGCATGTACTCTACGCGTTCCATCAGCGGCGCATCATCGGCAACTTTACGCATTTTGGCGTTTGGCGCTTTCAGCGTCAGCTGGGAGCCTAACTGGTCGGTAACGAAATCGATTTCTGCATCTTCCAGATACGGTGTGCTCAGTTCATCAACATATGCGGTCAGCAGGTCAAATTTAATGGCGGTGTCGGTTGCTTCCACGGCGTCTGGCGGACAATAAGAAACGCCGCATTCAGCGTTAGGCGTGCCGGGATTAATCACAAATACGCGAATTTGTG
The DNA here is from genome assembly GCF_005281305.1 of Citrobacter sp. wls706. Lineage (NCBI taxonomy): Bacteria > Pseudomonadati > Pseudomonadota > Gammaproteobacteria > Enterobacterales > Enterobacteriaceae > Citrobacter > Citrobacter sp. wls706. The sequence goes on from NZ_SZXG01000040.1 coordinate 381,392, forward strand.
TCCCTTCTTCCTGATTTGCCAGCAGTTTGGCAAAGTGCGCTTGTGCAGCATCGGAAATATGGATCATAGTAATGGCCTAATAGTTGACTATTTTACTTGGTTATAATACGCCCATCATCGAGGCTCTACAAGGTTCGACACAGGCACCATACCTGGACAGTCGCCGCGCCGTTGCGCAAAAGCAGCTGCGCGATTTCCGCGACGGTACTTCCGGTAGTGACGACATCATCCACAATAACCATATGGAGTCCCTGCACTGGCAATTCAAGGCGAAAGGCATTTTTCAGGTTACGTTTGCGTAATCTGGCGCTGAGATGGTGTTGTGTAGCGGTGGCCCGAACCCGTGTGATGGCCTGCCTGTCCCAGTCGCAGCCAAGCCAGTGCGCCAAAGGGCGACATAGTAAGTCGCTCTGATTAAATCCTCTGCGCCAGTGTCGGCGTTGCCAGAGTGGGACGCTAACGATCCTGTCCGGCAGAGGAAGACCGCTGACGCGCCGGGCCTGTAATACCTCCAGCAACAGTAAACGTGAAAGGGCAATGGCCATTTCGCTGCGGCGTGAAAACTTAAACTGGTGGATAAGTCCGCTCAGCGGAGGAATATAGTCGCTGACGGCGATCAGACGCTGCCACGGCGGGGATTTTTGCAGGCAACGGCCGCAGGGAAGCGAAGGATGTGCGGCAGGTAGTCCGCATTGAGGACATCGGCTGAGAGGTTGACGCGTTGCCCGCGAGCAAACCGAACAGATCCCCCAGTGCCCCAACGTCAACGGCATTCGGCATAGCCAGCACAATCCTGGTACTGTTAGCATAGATGCATCCTTTCAGGCTAAAAGAGAACAATAACTGATGAATGACATTTGGTGGCAGACCCAGGGTTCGGGAAATTGCCATCTTGTGCTGCTGCACGGATGGGGACTGAATGCGGAAGTATGGCATTGCATAAGTGAGGAACTGAGCTCGCATTTTACGCTGCACCTTGTCGACTTGCCGGGATTTGGTCGCAGTCAGGGTTTCGGCGCAATGTCGCTGGAAGAGATGGCTGAACGGGTATTAAGACAGGCGCCGGAGAACGCTATCTGGCTCGGCTGGAGTCTTGGCGGGCTGGTCGCAAGTCAGGTGGCGTTAACGCACCCTGAGCGTGTTCAGGCGTTGGTGACCGTCGCGTCTTCACCTTGCTTTAGCGCGCGCGATGAATGGCCGGGCATTAAGCCGGAAGTGCTGGCAGGTTTCCAGCAGCAACTGAGCGAAGATTTTCAGCGTACAGTGGAGCGTTTTCTGGCATTGCAAACGATGGGCACGGAAACCGCGCGTCAGGATGCGCGGGCGCTGAAGAAAACGGTGCTGGCTTTACCCATGCCGAAAGTCGAGGTGCTTAATGGCGGACTGGAGATCCTGAAAACAGTCGATCTGCGTGAGCCGTTATGCTCGGTGGATAAGCCTTTCCTGCGGATGTACGGTTATCTTGATGGTTTGGTTCCGCGCAAAGTCGTCCCGATGCTGGATACCCTGTGGCCACTGAGCGAGTCGTTGGTGTTTGCCAAAGCCGCGCATGCGCCGTTTATCTCACATCCAACGGAGTTCTGCTCAGCGCTGGTGGCGTTAAAACAGCGGCTATAAATCCGCTGTTTTGCCCGGTAGAATCATGCTGCCGGGCTGGGAATTAATGGCTGAACGTAGCCAGATCCTCAGCAGTCAGGCCGGTGATTCTGCAGATAGTCAGCGGGTCTATGCCATCAGCCTGCATGGTTGTTGCAATGCGCAGAGCTTCCTCACGTTTGCCTTGTTGCAAACCCTCTCGTAACCCTTTCCTGTGACCTTCCTGAAGACCATTAAGGTGCCCTTCCTGACGTAATCTTTCGGCAATTGTCATCAACTTTTCCTTGTGTTGAGGTAAACGTTCGGCGACCTGGTGAATAAATTCGCTAAAACGCGCGGTGTCCCCGGCCTGCATCAGGTAATTAAACAGGGCTTTCAACTGGTTGTCATTAGCGTGTCCTTTAACAAGCAGGATGGCGAGTTTTTCTACTAACCCCATCAAATCTCGTTTACGAATATGTTTTTGGATGAGCTCCAGCAGCGCCATCCGGCGGTGCTGCATGATCTCGTCATCTGGCACAACGGTGATATCGACCAATGGAAATGCTGTGGCATAAAGTGGTCTGGCTGCCTCCGGGTTGTCAAATTCGTCCAGCCAGCAGAGTGAATATGGATATGGGCTGACGGTACCATGATAAAAAAGTATGGGGATCACCAACAGTAGTTTCTTATGGCCCGCGTCCAGATGCCTCTGCATTACGGCAATGGCATAGCGCATGAGGCGAAATGCCATATGAGCATCCGCGGTACTCTGATGTTCAATGATGGTGTAAATGTAGCCATCGCCTTCACGAGTTTTCAGCGACCACAACACGTCTGAATAGTACGCGCGCAAATCATCTCAATAAAGCTGCCCGATTCCAGTTGTAGTGTGTTCAGATCGCAAAGTGCACGTAAAGAGTCGGGTAGATGAAGTTGCAGAAAATCGCGGGCGGTCGCTGGGTGGTTCAAAAACGTTTTGAAAATCGCGTCATGCGGCGTAGCTGTCGTGTCAGTATTCATGGCGAACCGTCACCTGGGAAATAAGATGACGAGACTCTACTTGCCCGATCGACAGTAATCATCCACGAGTTGATAGTTCTGCGCGGAAGGCAGAGGGATAGATCTGTTTTGCTGAAACAGTGAAATCGTTGTGGGAGCCGTTACGCAAAAAGCCGGATATCAGCATAAACGCTGAATCCGGCAGGAGCGGCACACTAGCGCAAAGCCCACCACTCGCGCAGGCAGGCTTTACCTTCCGGGCAACTCTTGCAGCTTCCGGACAGACACCCATCGGCATCTTCCTGAATCCGCACCGCTTTGCCCATCTTTTCTAACTGATTCAGCATGGCGTCAATCATTGGCTGCGGGGTATGCAGCGTGTGGCTAATTTGCTTTGCCTCCATACGCCCCCGCAGCGCCAGTAAATCACGAACCTGAATAAGCGATGCCATTGTTGACGACCTTAGTGGCAATCGCCAGTGGTACTGGAACAGCAGGAGCTAGCCGTTCTGTTGGTTGACAGCAGTGAGAGATCCACCCGGCTGCGGGCACGGCGCAGCAGACCCAGCAATACGATGTTAAACAGGATGACGGCTAAGATGCACACCAGACTGTAAGTCGGATGCTCTTTGTAACTGACGGTCTGATAAAACAGCGTCGACAGTGAATAGGCGATGTTCAGGCCCCACAGGATCGAGAAGCCCATCCAACCACGGCTTGATTCACGTGCGATAGCACCCATCACTGAAATGCACGGGACATACAGCAGCACGAAAATCAGGTAGCTGTACGCGGCGGCGGCGCTGCCAAATTTCTCGCCCATCACGCCCATTGCGCCTGTAGCCATCTCGCCGTCGCCTTTGCTGGCTTCGATAGGGTTGGCCAGAACGCTCAGGCTAAAGGTATCTTTCAGGCTTTGCCAGGTTTCATCCACCGCACTGAACAGCTCTTCACCGAGGTGGAAATCTGCCGGATTGAACTCTTCTTCCTGAATGTTTTCTGCGGTATAGAGCGTGTTCAGCGTACCGACAACCACTTCTTTCGCCATCGCGCCGGTAAACAGACCTACGGTTGCCTGCCAGTTATCTTCGTGAACGCCAATCGGCTTAAAGACTGGGGTAATAACGCGGCTAACGGAGGCCAGAGCAGAGTCGTTGATGTTGTCGACGATTTTTCCGCTCAGCGAGAAGCTGTTAAACGCGCTGAGGAAAATGCTGACGATGATGATGACTTTACCGGCACGCAGCACGAAGCCTTTCAGGCGTTGCCAGGTCTGAATAATCAGGCTCTTGATGTGCGGCACATGGTACACCGGAAGCTCCATCACGAACGGTGTTGCTTCGCCACGCATGATGGTGTGTTTGAGCATCAGACCGGTCAGTACCGCCATAATGATACCCAGTACATACAACGAGAAGACTGCCAGCGCGCCGTTCTGACCAAAGAAAGCCGCGGCAAAGACGGCGAAAATCGCCAGACGTGCGCCGCAGGACATAAACGGCGCCATCATGATGGTCATCAGACGTTCACGTGGGGCATCCAGCGTACGGGCACCCATCACCGACGGTACGTTGCAGCCAAAACCGACTATCAGCGGGACAAACGATTTGCCCGGCAGTCCCAGCGCCTGCATCAGGCGGTCCATCACAAACGCAGCGCGCGCCATGTAACCGGAGTCTTCAAGGAAGGAGAGGAACAGGTACATCATGCCGATTTGCGGTACCAACGGTAGCACGGTGTTAATCCCGCCGCCAAGACCTTGCGCCAGGAAGATGGTCAGCCAGTCCGGGAAGTGCAGCGTATAGCCAATCCATTGAATACCATGAATAAATAGCGCCACGGAACCCACATCGAATAACGGCTGCAGCGCGCCGCCAATGTTAATGGCGAGCAGGAACATCAGGTACATCACGAACAGGAAAATTGGCAGCCCAAGGAAACGGTTGAGGACAATTTTATCCACCGCGGTAGTGAAACGGCTCGGCTCTGCCGTCAGGGTATTACTGACGGTATCGCAGATTGCGGCGATGCATTGGTAACGCGCATCGGCGATATGCAGCGCCGGATCGTCCATTGTTTCGCTCAGACGCGCAATGGCGGCATCGAGGTTTTGCGCGGCGTCACCGGCGTAGGCACGGCTGTAGATATCGCCTTCCAGCATTTGCAGGCCCAGCCAGCGGCGCTGTTTTAGCGGCATATCTTTGGCCATCGCGTCAGCGAGGGAATCGGCTTCCTGCAGCAGCGGCTGGGCATAATGCACCAGTTCGACGGTGTCGTTTTCCTTGTAGCGATCGATCGCCAGCTTCAACGCTTCAATGCCGCGGGCGCGGGTGGAGACCAGCGGAACCACCGGGCAGCCAAGACGGGCGGAGAGGGCGTCGATATCGATACGGATTTGCTGTTTCTCAGCAATATCCAGCATGTTCAGCGCGACGATACAGGGAATGCCCAGCTCAAGCAGTTGCAACGTCAGGTAGAGGTTGCGCTCAAGGTTTGAGGCATCGACCACGTTGATCAACAGATCCGCGTCGCCGCTTAAAATGTAGTGGCAGGCGATTTGCTCATCAAGAGAGGTCTGCGATGAGATTGTCGTCAGTGAATAGGTGCCGGGTAAGTCGACCAGCGTGACCTGATGGTCCGTCGTGGCGAAATGACCTTCTTTACGTTCAACGGTAACGCCAGCCCAGTTGCCTACACGCTGACGCGCGCCGGTGAGCTGGTTGAATAAGGTTGTCTTGCCGGAATTAGGATTACCAATTAAACCAATGGTTAGTTTTTTCATTTTTATAGACTCACTGTATTAACAGGATACCGCTTCCACTTCTAATAACGCCAAATCCTTTTTACGCAATACCAGACTTACGCGACGCGTTTCAATATGGATGGGATCGCCGAGCGGGGCGACGCGTACCACGTTGAAGGATGAGCCGGGTAGCATGCCAAGTGACAACAGTTTCTGACGATAAGCTGGGCTGATTTCACGGGCAAAACCGGTAATTTTCCACGCACTGTCAGGAGTGAATTGCATAGGGACCTACTTATATCTCGCTAACTGGGTGATTACCTCATGGGGCGACAGGGCGGCATGAGACCAGATGATTAGCCAACGTAAGGAAAGAGTAAATAATCAACAAACCAATGATAATGAGAATGGTTTCTATCATCAATAGAATAAGTGTGACGGAATGTACAATTAGATAATAATTTGAGCCAATTTTGATATTCCTCAATATTTATTCTGGTTGGGGACGAATGATTCGCGCTAGCAATTATTGAAATCCTTAATGTTTAATTAAGGTTTCATCTGTTAATGAAGTGATAAATATAATGAGGAAGAGAGAAGATAATATAGTAAATATGCCGGATACGGTATTTACACCGCTATCCGGCACATGATCCAAACTTAGCGCTTTTTACCCATTGCCGCTGCCAGCGCATCCATCATCGCGCTGTTGCCCGCAGGCTGAGCGTCACGGCCACGAGGTTTCGCGGCTTTTGGTGCCGGACGATTGCCCTGAGTACGATCGCTATTTCCGCCGCTGCGGCGCGCGTTGGTTTCACCTGGCTGCTCGTCCAGACGCATAGTCAGCGCGATACGCTTACGCTGCAGGTCTACTTCCAGCACTTTTACCTTCACAATATCACCCGCTTTCACCACGGTGTGTGGATCTTCGACGAACTTATTTGACAGTGAAGAAATGTGCACCAGACCGTCCTGGTGTACGCCGATATCGACAAACGCGCCGAAGTTGGTGACGTTGGTGACAGCCCCTTCCAGAATCATTCCTGGCAGCAGATCGTTCATGGTTTCTACGCCGTCAGCAAACTGTGCGGTTTTGAATTCAGGACGCGGGTCGCGGCCCGGTTTTTCCAGCTCTCTGATAATGTCGGTGACGGTTGGTACCCCGAAACGTTCGTCGGTAAAGTCGGACGCTTTCAGATTACGCAGTTCTGTGCTGTTGCCCATCAGATCGCGCAGCGATTGCTCGGTGGCGGCCAGAATGCGTTCCACAATCGGATACGCTTCCGGGTGAACGGTAGAGGCATCCAGCGGGTTATCGCCGTGGTTGATACGCAGGAATCCCGCACACTGCTCAAAGGCTTTAGGCCCCAGACGGCTGACTTTGAGCAGTTGTTGGCGGTTCTGGAACTGGCCGTTCTCGTCACGCCAGGCCACGATGTTTTGCGCCATCATGCGTGTCAGGCCCGCCACGCGGGTCAGCAGCGGTACGGAGGCGGTGTTCAGATCAACGCCGACGGCGTTTACGCAGTCTTCCACTACCGCATCCAGCTTACGCGCCAGCTGCGTCTGGCTGACGTCGTGTTGATACTGGCCCACACCGATAGATTTCGGATCGATTTTCACCAGCTCAGCCAGCGGATCCTGCAGACGACGGGCGATAGACACCGCCCCACGCAGCGAAACATCAAGGTCTGGGAACTCCAGCGCCGCCAGCTCGGAAGCGGAGTACACTGATGCGCCGGCTTCGCTGACGATTACTTTCTGCGCAGTGACTTGCGGGAACTGTTTCTGTACATCGAGGAAGAAACGCTCGGTTTCGCGCGACGCCGTACCGTTACCAATCGCCACCAGCTCAACGTTGTATTTTTCACATAACGCCGCAACGGCGACGGCGGCTTTGGCGGCCTGACCGGTATGCGGATAAATGGTATCGGTAGCGACCAGTTTGCCGGTACCGTCAACCACAGCCACTTTTACCCCGGTACGCAGACCCGGATCGAGGCCCATTGTGGCGCGCAGTCCGGCTGGAGCGGCCATCAGCAGGTCATGCAGGTTGCGGGCAAAGACGTTAATCGCTTCATCTTCCGCACGTTCGCGCACGGTACCCATCAGCTCGGTTTCAAGGTGCATCAGCACTTTGATGCGCCACGTCCAGCTCACAACGCCTTTACGCCAGCTGTCGGCAGGTGCGTTATTCAGGCGCAGTCCCAGATGATCCTGGATAATCTGCTCGCCGTGGCTCTCTTTTGGCGGCTCATCGAATTGCGGGTCGGCATTCAGAGAAAGCTGTAACACGCCTTCGTTACGACCACGAAACATGGCCAGCGCACGGTGGGATGGCACGGTAGAAATCGGTTCATGGTGGTCGAAATAGTCACGGAACTTCGCCCCTTCCTCTTCTTTACCGCTGACCACGGTAGAAACCAAATGCGCGTTTTTCCACAGGTAATCACGAACTTTTGCCAGCAGCGCGGCGTCTTCTGCGAAACGCTCCATCAGGATGTAGCGCGCGCCGTCGAGAGCGGCTTTGGTGTCCGCCACGCCGTTTTCGGCGTTGAGGTATTTTGCGGCTTCCGTTTCCGGGTCGTGGGAGGGGTCGTTCCACAGCAGATCAGCCAGCGGCTCCAGCCCGGCTTCAATGGCGATTTGCCCACGGGTGCGGCGCTTGGGTTTGTACGGCAGATAGAGATCTTCGAGTTCGGTCTTACTTAACGTACCGTTGATCGCATTCGCCAGATCATCGGTCAATTTGCCTTGCTCGCCGATAGATTTCAGTATCGCCTGACGGCGGTCTTCCAGTTCACGCAGATATCCCAGACGGGTCTCCAGATTACGCAATTGCGTATCGTCCAGACCGCCGGTGATTTCCTTACGATAACGTGCGATAAACGGCACGGTGTTCCCTTCATCAAGCAGGCGAACGGCAGCTTCTACCTGTTCAGCACGAGCCTGAATTTCACCTGCGATAATGCGGCAGAAAGAATCATTCATCATGGATAGCTTCGTCTATAGGATAAAAAATCAGGGGATAGTTATACGGATTGACTGGCAAAAATGCCAGTCATCTACGGGGGCTTCGGATTGTTCCGGTCTCACTTCACGTATTCGATCTCGTTTACGTACCAACTGGCTTCGCCGCCAGGGGTGTTTACTACCGCGAGATCGCCGACCTCTTTTTTCAGCAGCGCCCGCGCCATTGGCGAATCGATAGAGATGTAATCTTTACGACCGAAGATCTCATCGTAGCCGACAATGCGGAATTTGCGGATGTCGCCATCGTCATTTTCAATCTCGACCCATGCGCCGAAGAAGACTTTGCCTTCCTGTTGCGGGGAGTAATCGACGATTTTCAGATTTTCCATGCACTTGGTCAAATAACGGACGCGGCGGTCGATTTCGCGCAGGCGCTTTTTATTATACTGGTAGTCGGCATTTTCGCTGCGGTCGCCCAGACTTGCGGCCCAGGTGACCTTTTTGGTGACTTCCGGGCGCTCTTCACGCCAGAGATAATTCAGCTCTTGTTTGAGTTTTTCATACCCTTCACGGGTTATCAGGGGCGTTTTCATCTTATTGTTTTACCTTCGACTCTGTGATGATGCGCACAATTAGTATTACGTGAGCATATCAACAGAATAAATAATGTATTGCGAGAAACATTGTATACTTAAGCTGCTGTTTAATATGCTTTGTAACAATTTAGCCTGGAATTCATACCAGAATTCGCTGGTGACTCACGTGAGCTTTCTTAAGAATATACACTTAATTGTTGCGAACCTTTGGGAGTAATAACAATGCAAGAGAACTATAAGATTCTGGTGGTCGATGACGACATGCGCTTACGTGCGCTTCTGGAACGTTATCTGACCGAGCAGGGCTTCCAGGTTCGAAGCGTCGCAAACGCTGAGCAGATGGATCGTCTGCTGACCCGTGAGTCCTTCCACCTGATGGTGCTGGATTTAATGCTGCCGGGTGAAGACGGCCTGTCTATTTGCCGTCGCCTGCGCAGCCAAAGCAACCCGATGCCGATCATTATGGTGACTGCGAAGGGTGAAGAAGTTGATCGTATCGTAGGGCTGGAAATCGGCGCTGACGATTACATTCCGAAACCGTTTAACCCGCGTGAACTGCTGGCGCGTATTCGTGCCGTACTGCGTCGTCAGGCGAACGAACTGCCGGGCGCACCTTCTCAGGAAGAAGCGGTTATTGCCTTTGGTAAGTTCAAACTGAACCTCGGTACGCGTGAAATGTTCCGCGAAGATGAGCCGATGCCGCTCAGCAGCGGGGAGTTTGCGGTACTGAAAGCGCTGGTAAGCCACCCGCGTGAGCCGCTGTCTCGCGACAAGCTGATGAACCTGGCCCGTGGTCGTGAATACTCGGCGATGGAACGTTCTATCGACGTACAGATTTCTCGTCTGCGCCGTATGGTGGAAGAAGATCCGGCGCATCCGCGTTATATTCAGACCGTATGGGGCCTGGGCTACGTTTTTGTTCCGGACGGTTCTAAAGCATGAGGCGAATGCGCTTCTCGCCACGAAGTTCGTTTGCCCGCACATTATTGCTCATCGTCACCTTGCTGTTTGCCAGCCTGGTGACGACTTATCTGGTCGTGCTGAACTTCGCGATTTTGCCGAGCCTCCAGCAGTTTAATAAGGTCCTGGCCTACGAAGTTCGTATGCTGATGACCGATAAACTGCAGCTGGAGGACGGTACACAACTGGTGGTGCCTCCCGCGTTTCGTCGGGAAATTTATCGTGAGTTGGGTATTTCCCTCTATTCCAACGAGGCCGCTGAAGAGGCCGGACTGCGTTGGGCGCAACACTATGAATTCTTAAGTCATCAGATGGCGCAGCAGTTGGGTGGCCCGACAGAAGTCCGCGTTGAGGTCAACAAAAGCTCGCCGGTCGTGTGGCTGAAAACCTGGCTGTCGCCCAATATCTGGGTACGTGTGCCGCTCACTGAAATCCATCAGGGTGATTTCTCGCCGCTGTTCCGCTATACGTTGGCGATCATGCTGCTGGCCATTGGCGGCGCATGGCTATTTATTCGTATTCAGAACCGACCGCTGGTGGATCTTGAACATGCGGCGTTGCAGGTAGGGAAAGGTATTATTCCGCCGCCGTTGCGTGAGTATGGCGCTTCTGAGGTGCGTTCTGTTACCCGTGCCTTTAACCATATGGCGGCAGGCGTGAAGCAACTGGCCGATGACCGTACATTGCTGATGGCAGGGGTGAGCCACGATCTACGTACTCCACTGACGCGTATCCGTCTGGCGACGGAAATGATGGGCGAGGAAGACGGTTATCTCGCAGAATCCATCAATAAGGACATCGAAGAGTGTAACGCTATTATCGAGCAGTTTATCGATTATCTGCGTACCGGTCAGGAGATGCCGATGGAGATGGCAGATCTGAACTCGGTGTTAGGCGAAGTGGTCGCGGCGGAAAGCGGCTATGAGCGTGAAATTGAGACTGCGCTGCTGCCGGGCAACATTCAGGTGAAGATGCATCCGCTGTCGATCAAGCGTGCGGTTGCCAATATGGTGGTTAATGCCGCCCGCTATGGTAACGGCTGGATTAAGGTCAGTAGCGGTATGGAGCCGCATCGCGCCTGGTTCCAGGTGGAAGATGATGGTCCAGGTATCAAGCCGGAGCAGCGTAAACATCTGTTCCAGCCGTTTGTCCGCGGGGACAGCGCGCGTAGTACCAGCGGTACGGGTCTGGGGCTGGCGATTGTGCAGCGTATTATCGATAACCATAACGGTATGCTGGAAATTGGCACCAGCGAGCGGGGTGGGTTGTCGATTCGCGCCTGGCTTCCGGTGCCCTTCACTCGTGCGCAGGGCACCACGAAAGACGCATAAAAAAGGGAGGCGAAATGCCTCCCTTTTTGTTGTTGTAGGCCGGATAAGGCGAAACCGCCATCCGGCAACGTCAATTACAGCTTCGGCCCGGCGCTAACCAGCGCTTCACCTGCTGGGGTGTCGGTGTACTTCTCGAAGTTCTCGATAAACAGTTTCGCCAGTGCATTGGCTTTTTCCTGCCACTGCTCCGGTGACGCGTAGGTATTACGCGGATCGAGAATACGAGTATCCACACCCGGCAGTTCGGTTGGGATAGCCAGGTCAAACATTGGCAGACGGAATGTTTCTGCGTCGTCCAGTGAACCGTTCAGAATGGCGTCGATAATCGCGCGAGTATCTTTGATGGAGATACGCTTACCGGTACCGTTCCAGCCGGTGTTAACCAGATACGCCTGCGCACCTGCCGCCTGCATACGTTTCACCAGCACCTCTGCGTACTGCGTTGGGTGCAGCGTCAGAAATGCTGCGCCAAAGCAAGCAGAGAAGGTTGGGGTCGGTTCAGTGACGCCACGCTCGGTACCGGCCAGTTTAGCGGTAAAGCCAGACAGGAAGTGGTACTGCGTTTGATCGGCGGTCAGGCGAGAAACCGGCGGCAGCACGCCAAACGCGTCGGCGGTCAGGAAGATAACCTTAGTGGCATGACCCGCTTTTGACACCGGCTTAACAATATTCTCGATGTGATAAATCGGGTAGGAAACACGGGTGTTCTCGGTTTTGGAACCGTCGTCGAAATCGATGGAACCATCTCCGCGCACAGTGACGTTTTCCAACAGCGCGTCACGACGGATCGCGTTGTAGATTTCCGGCTCGGCCTCTTTAGAGAGTTTGATGGTCTTGGCGTAGCAACCGCCTTCGAAGTTAAACACGCCATCGTCATCCCAACCGTGTTCATCATCGCCGATCAGGCGGCGTTTGGGGTCGGTGGACAGCGTGGTTTTACCGGTGCCGGACAGGCCAAAGAAGACCGCCACATCACCTTTTTCCCCGACGTTTGCCGAGCAGTGCATAGAGGCGATGCCCTTCAGCGGCAGCAGGTAGTTCATGACGGAGAACATCCCTTTTTTCATCTCGCCGCCGTACCAGGTACCACCAATCAACTGAATGCGTTCAGTCAGGTTGAATGCCACGAAGTTTTCTGAGTTCAGACCCTGCTCTTTCCATTGCGGGTTGGTGCATTTAGCGCCGTTCATTACGATAAAATCAGGTTTAAAATCAACCAGTTCTTCGTCGCTTGGGCGGATGAACATATTTTTGACAAAATGCGCCTGCCAGGCCACTTCGGTAATAAAGCGCACGGAAAGACGGGTATCGGCGTTAGCGCCGCAGAACGCGTCAACGATAAACAGGCGTTTGCCAGAGAGTTGCTGGGTGACTAACCCTTTCAGATGTTGCCAGGTTTCCGGGGAGAGCGGTTTGTTGTCGTTCTTGCCTTTACCTTTGTCTGACCACCACAGCGTATCTCGCGTGGTGTCGTCGCGGACAATGTACTTATCCTTCGGCGAACGCCCGGTAAAGATACCGGTATCAACAGCAACGGCGCCCAGATCCGTTAACACGCCACGCTCATAACCTTCCAGATTTGGATCAAGTTCTTCCTGATACAATAGGTCGTAGCTGGGATTGTAAACGATATCCTGAACGTCATTGATACCATAAGCCTTGAGATCTTGCGGGGTTAAACTGTTGTTCACACGCATTTCACTGCTCCTTAGCCAATATGTATTACCTGGAATAGTAAGGTTTTTTTGGGATTGCTAACCGCGACAAGGCTCATAGATTTACGCATCCGGCAAAACCACGGGCGACCGAATGCGCTGCGACTCCTGTCACAAAGAGGCAGATATTATGGCAGGAAACCCTTTTTTGTTGTGGAAAATGTTCTTAAAACGTTAATAGAGAGTGTTTTTGGCGGGAATCTTGTGAGTGTAATCGCATTCACGTAAGAAAAATACGTAACTCATACATAAACAATATCGATTCACTTCCCGTGGCGGTGGTCTGAATCCGGTCCATCAATGCTCAAAATTGTGAAGTTGATGCGATAATTACCTTTTCTCTTCATTCTGGATGACGACATGGATAGTGTTAAACTTTCACGCACAACTCGCTGGGGCATGATATCCATCGGCCTGCTTCAGGGGATATTGTGCTACCTGCTAATGACGTATCTTGTGCCGCATAACGACGGCTGGCTGTTCTACGGCATGCCCGCGACAATTGCCCTCTCTTCGGCGCTTCTACTCACCGTGGTCTCTTTCAAACAGCGTGTGCTGTGGTTCTGGATGGCGCTGATCTTTGTTGTCGTGCTGGCGATGAGCGTCTGGCTAAAGTGGCAAATCGAGGGCAGCGACAGGTGGCGGCAAAATGATATTTTTATGCTCTACGGCTGGCGATTACTGCTGATGGCGATGCTGGCTTTGCCGTGGATTCAGTACTCGCTCCAGGCATCCCGTCAGCAGACGCGCTATGCGCAGTTTTATACGAGCTTGTGGCTTAACGCGCTGACGTTACTGATCGTCTTTATTTCTAATGGCTTGTTCTGGCTGGTGCTCCTGCTGTGGAGTGAGATGTTTGAGCTGGTCGGGATTACCTTTTTTAAAACGCTGTTCTTTGAAACCGACTGGTTTGTGTATGTCGCGGTAGGATTGATCACGGCTCTGGCGGTCGTGTTAGCCCGCACGCAGTCGCGTCTGGTCGTCGCAGTACAAAAGCTGCTGACGTTTATCGCCACTGGCCTGCTGCCCCTGGTCGCTTTGCTGGCGCTGATGTTTATGCTGACCTTGCCTTTCACTGGACTGGAGGCTATCTCGCAGCGGGTGTCTGCGGCTGGGTTGATGTCAACGCTGACGCTGCTCCTGCTGTTGTTGATGGCTATCGTGCGTGAGCCGCAAAAAGAGGCGCTTCCTTATCCTGGCGCGTTGCGCTACCTGATCAAATGTTCTCTGGTTGTCGCGCCCATCTATATGCTGATCGCCGGTTGGGCATTGTGGGTGCGAATTCAGCAGTACGGTTGGACGCCCGAGCGTTTACATGGTGTGCTGGTGGTCTGCGTGCTGCTGGTCTGGGCGTTTGGTTATCTGGCGAGCATTTTACGCCGTGGGCGGAATCCGCTTGCGTTTCAGGGGCAGGTGATTCTTTGTGTTTCGTTACTGGCGTTGGGGCTGTTGATTCTGCTGTCGTCGCCGGTTATTGATGCCTGGCGCATCAGCGTCAACAGCCATATGGGGCGGTATCACAGCGGGAAAATTAAGCCGGATCAGGTCAGCCTGTATATGTTGGATCGCAGCGGAAAACCGGGACGTGCCGCGTTGGAAGCATTACAAAAAGATGTGGCGTTTAATCAGGACAGTAAGCGCCGACGCGACTTGAATTCTCTGCTGCAAGGAAGTCGCGATCCCATTCAGGATCTGAGTGCCACTCAGTTAGCGCCGAAAGTGACGATCGCACCGGGTAGCAAGCAACCTGATGAGAGCTTCTGGACGTATGTCAAAGGGCAGAGCTACCGTATTACCTCCTGCGTTGAGGAGAACACATGCGTGCTGGTCGATCAGGACCTCAATGCGGATGGTAAGCCTGAACAGGTGCTGTATGCCTTTGGCGATGGGGTGAGTCTGGTTTTCGGTTTGCAGGAAAATAAATGGGATCTGTTAGCGGTTGCCGAGCTTCCTGAAGGATTCAATAAGGATAAATTACTGCAGGCGGTGGCGAACCATCAACTGGCTTCAGCCCCCAGAATCTGGCGGGATATCACTATTGATGGCACCCGATTGCAGATGAATTATTACAACGAGTGATCTTCTTGCCGATAGCGTTTTGCCGGATGGCGACGCGAACGCCTTATCCGGCCTACAATAGTTTTCCGTAGGCCAGATAAGCGCCATCACGCAAGACGGTGATTAATGGACCTGTGGGTCTGCTGGAGAAGCGTTGCTGCGGATCTCAGCAATATCCATAGCGTTAAACAGATAGTGGCTACCGCAGTAATCGCAGTGCATATCGATCTCGCCTTCTTCCGCCAGAATGCTGTCCACTTCTTCGTCCGGCAGCGTTTTCAGTGCGCCTGCGCAGCGTTCGCGTGAGCAGGTACATTTGAACTCAACGTCCTGCGGATCGTAGAGAGTGACTTCCTCTTCGTGGTACAAACGCCACAGTACTTCGTTAGCTGGCAGCGTCAACAGCTCTTCGGTTTTGATGGTTTCGGTCAGGGCGGTGAGGTGATCGAAATCATCTGCCTGCGCGTTTTGCGCCGGCATCACCTGCAGCAGCATCCCACCAGCGGCGGGTTTGCCATCGACGTCGCCAGTTCGGATAAACAGACGAGTCGGTAGCTGTTCAGAACGCATGAAGTAATCTTCCAGACAGGCGGCCAGCGTGTCGCCTTCCAGACCGACCACACCCTGATAACGCTCGCCTTCTTCCGGCGTAATGGTGATCACCAGGTAGCCGTTGCCTACCAGCGTTTTCAGATCCGCGCCTTCAGGAATATCACCCTGCATGCGGGCCACGCCACGCATCTGCTGGTTGTTATTGCCGTTGATGACGGCCAGGCTCAGCGGACCATCGCCCTGCAACTGAACGGTGATATCACCAGCAAACTTCAGCGTAGCGGTGAGCAGGCTGGTGGCAACCAGTAGTTCAGCCAGCACGTTTTTGACCGGCTGCGGGTAAGTATGGTTTTCGAGGATCTGTTGCAGGGTTTCCGAAACGGTCACCAGCTCGCCGCGCACGGCAAAGTTTTCAAACAGATAACGATGTAATTGGTCATGTTGCGGCATAATCATCTCTCTTGCAGGTGACAGTCACTCGCTGTCGCCGTGTTTAAATCGTAACAGGTCGCGGCGTTCTTTCTTGTCCGGTCGTCTGTCCGGGTGCGGCATGGTTAACGCGTTAAGTTTACGCGCCAGCGCCATTTTTTCGCGTTTTTCCACGCTTTCCGCGGTTTCTTCATACAGCGTAACGGCTTCCGTGGCCGGGCGACGCTGCTCGGTAATGGCCTTGATAATGACCGTTCGCTCGTCATTTCCCTGGCGCAGGGTGAGGGTGGCGTTCAGCTCGACAATTTTGCTCGGCTTACTGCGCTGGCCGTTGTAATGCACCTTACCGCCTTCAACCATTTCGCGGGCCAGCGCACGCGTTTTATAAAAGCGCGCAGCCCATAGCCATTTATCCAGCCTGACTTCAGCAGAGGGCTTTTCTTTCATGGCGTCTCCTTCACATCAGTGAGGGGATCAGTCGGCGGTAGTCATTCAATGACGGATGGCGTGCGTACTGTTTTTCCGCAATACCTGAGTCGGGATTGGTTACGCCGAGGCAGTAACGAATGCCGAACAGAGCAGCGGCGTCGAGAATGGGTTCGCTATCGTCAATAAACAGCGTCTTCTCTGCACTCATTCCCGTTTCTTCAGCCACAGCGTGCCATAACCGCTGATCCTCTTTGGGATAACCAAATGTGTGGGTGGAAAGTAATAAATCAAGGTGCGAGGCCAGACCGGTATGCTCTAGTTTTACCGCGAGATTATGCGGATGTGCGTTGGTAAGCAAAATACGGCGTTTGCCGCTGGCTTTCAAAGCATCAAGAAACGGTACGGTATCTTCACGCAAAACGGCGCGTGGTCCTTGTTCCGTTGTCATGGCGCAAATATCCAGATCCAGGCACTCGCTCCAGTAATCCAGGCAGTACCAGTTTAGCGTATGCTGCACGGCATGATACTGCTGGCGAATATAGTCCTGGGCTTCCTGGGGAGAGATGCCCTGCTTCGCGCCGTAGGTTTCCGGCACCAGTTTTTGCCAGAAATAATTGTCGAATGCCAGATCGAGTAGCGTGCCGTCCATATCCAGCAACACGGTGTCGACATCCTGCCAGGCAATATTGATATGCATGGAAACTCCCCAGAAGAAAACATGATGCGCGACAGGGTAGCATATCCTGGCGCGCGAGCGTGTTATCGAATCAGGCTTTCCGGGTCGTCAATCAGCGTTGGGTTGAGGCAACTTTCGTAGTAGCTCTGAATTTCCGCGATGCGCGAACGATGGCGCTGGTAGCGTCTGAATGCCTGAACGCTGTTATAGATAGTGCATCCGAGCATGGAGAGCATCAGCAGCGTCGTGCCAAGGTAGCGCCATAATCCTGAACGATCCGGGATTCGGTGCAGGCCAATGTGCTGAGTACCGTTAGCGTCGGTAGAGATATTGGTGACAATCCCCTCCGCGCGAAATGGTGTTTGCATTAGCATCTGAGCCAGACGCTGGAAGGCGTTCCATTGTTCTTGCGGCGGGTAGTCATACAGAGAGGTCGACGGCCAGGGCTGATCCACCAGATCGCTGCCTTCGTCGCTGATAATCAAAAAACCGCCAGGGGCAGGGCTATTCAGCGCCTGGGCCGCACGCGCTGTCTCGCGAGCAATAAACGGCGCCGTAGAGGTATTCACCAGATTATCTAGCGACTCTGCGCTTACTGGACGCAACAACACGTTTACGCCATCCAGTTTTCCGGCGTTAGCGCGTTTCACCAGCGCAGCCCAGTCTTTACTGTTACCGAGGTTAACCAGCGCATTTTTTAAGCGTACGCATTCATCTTTGGCTGCGCACAAATCGGCTGTTTTCAGGACAATTTCACCAAAATCGTCCAGTAACACCATGCCGGACTTTTGGATTGCCGAACGTAACGACGCGCTGACGCGGGAATCATCATCCGGTTTGGGGTGCAACTGGCGGTTTACGGCCTGCGTGAGCGCGGTGGCTTTATTCACCAGATCGGATTCAGGAAGCGGTAGCGCGCGCGCGTCATTCCAGATAATTTGCGTGCAATCAAAAGGCATGAACGGCGTGGCGGGCTGTGTATTCCAGCTCCCTTGGGTATGAATGTTACACATACCTGTGCCGCTCAGGTGTAGCGTGTCCCCCACGCGGACGCCCGCGTTCTCAAGCTGTTTCACGCTGTTGGCTTCGATAGTCTGTGCACCTTTCATCCACGAAAGCGTGAATTTTATCGGCATATCTAACGGGATCCAGAACAGTAGCATCAGCAGCACCAGCAGCGAACCGCCTGCGATAACGGCATTGCGTAGCCAGTGTTGCAACGGGAAATTTTTAACTTCGTCGTGCAGGGATAAAAAACGCCCCTGGCGAACAACGTGGCGATCGAGATAAATATCGATATCCGTTTGCTGACCGAGATCCTGCGCAATGTATGGCTGCCAGTGAGGGGGATAGATCAGATCAATAATACCCAGAGAGATATTGTTAATTTGCTCCTGGTCGTTCTCGCCAAACAATCCCCAGCGACGCGGCGTCCCGCGCAGACAATGAATTTCTCGCAGGGCAGTTTTAGATGGCGGAGCGAACAGCCCCCACAGACCTGCACCCAGCAACAGCACCGCGCCACCGACTGCCCACGGCACAAACGTATCCGGGATGATTAAACATAAAAAGAACAGCAGGAATGATGCGGCGATCAGTAACGCTTCGCGTAATCCAGAAGGGCGGCTGAGCGCATATTCTTCATGGGTTTCCTGACGAATATTCAGTAGTTCGATTTGTTCGCTTTCTTCACCGCGAATGGACGCCTGGGTAGAGGCGGTATGCTGCAACGCATAGCCACGCGCTTCCTGCATATATTCCTGCAGCGTGTGGCCGTTTAGCGAAATAACCAGCGGCAACGTATTGGTGTGGATCAGCTCAACGCTGTTTTCGTCATTGATGTATTGTTCCCAAAAAGGCGGCAAATGCACCTCAACGGAATCAAGATAATAGCGCCATTTGTTAGGATCGTCGGTGGTAATGCCGTAACGTGTAATCGCGTGCGTAAGCACAATGACGCTGTTACTTTGGGCATTCAGCGTTAACGATACCGGCGCAGAGCTGGCGCCCGTTGGACCTGGTACTTGCTGAATTTGACTCAGGTTTTCGAGATAGTTTTCGACAGCGCTGCGTTCTTCAGGCGTAAGTTTACGCTTCGCGGCGTCTGAAAAGACGTTGCTCAAGGGTAAATTTTTCCGTCTGGATTTCGTTCTGAGTCGCCACCCTGCGAGCAATGAGCAGGCCAGCAAAGCAGCTAAAAAAATCAGAATGGTGCTCATGCTTTCCCCATCTTACTTAGTCTGTCAGGCGTGGTCAGTCGCACCCTGTTCAATATTCGTGATTCTTTAGTTGGCTATCGGCAAGTGTGGAGTTGAACTTGAGCATCTTAAAGCGCAGCCCAGTAAATGCGAATCATAGCAAAATCACTAAAAATGGAATATCAGCAAATTCCTGGAGTTATTTCAACCTATTGACTTTTAATTTGAAATAGGGATTAACTTTTAGTACGTTACATAAATGTAAATAAACGGCAATTCACGTTGCCGAAACCGTGCGGTATATCGCACAATGACCCCAGATTTCACAGCAAAGATCCTCACAATGAGCAAATCATTACAAAAACCCACGATTTTGAAAGTGGAAACCGTCGCCCAATCCCGGCTGTTTAAGGTCGAAAGCGTGGACCTTGAGTTCAGCAATGGCGTACGCCGCGTTTATGAACGTATGCGGCCCTCCACGCGTGAAGCGGTAATGATTGTGCCGATTGTGGATGACCACCTGATCCTTATTCGCGAATACGCGGTCGGGACCGAGTCATACGAACTGGGTTTTTCCAAAGGATTAATTGATCCCGGTGAAAGCGTATTTGAGGCGGCGAATCGGGAACTGAAAGAAGAGGTGGGATTTGGCGCGAAAGATCTGACGTTTTTGAAGAAACTCAGCATGGCGCCGTCTTATTTCTCCAGCAAGATGAACATTGTGGTGGCAGAGGATCTTTATCCTGAATCGCTGGAAGGGGATGAACCTGAGCCATTACCGCAGGTACGCTGGCCACTCGCGCATATGATGGATTTGCTGGAGGATCCTGATTTCCACGAAGCGCGCAATGTGAGCGCGTTGTTCCTCGTACGCGAATGGCTGAAAGGGCAGGGCCGGCTTTAATATCTATCCCACTAAATACACAAACAATAAAAAAGGCGCCGAAGCGCCTTTTTTGATCAGAACAGTTCGTGTGTCTCACCATTATCGATAATGGTTGTCCCTACCTCGTGTACCGCCTGCTGCGTTGGCTGAGTACCTTCAATGAAATACTCTGCACGGCTGTTACCGCCGCTCGCCAGTTGACCGGTACTGCGATCGATATTGACTGTCACAATACCCGGCGGCGGCGTCAACGGCTGCTCAGGCACTCCTTCCAGCACGGATTTCATGTAAGCATCCCACGCAGGCTGTGCGCTCTTCGCGCCGCCTTCATAGCCGGAGATTTGATCTTTGATCGCCCCGGAAGCTGTCGTGTGACCCAGATTGCGGCGATGATCATCAAAGCCGATCCATACTGACGTCACTACGCCTGGCCCGTAACCGGAGAACCATGCATCTTTCGAACTGTTGGTGGTCCCGGTTTTCCCGCCGATATCATGACGCTGTAAATCGCGACCGGCACGCCAACCAGTTCCCATCCAGCCTGGTTCACCAAAGATATTGGTGTTCAGCGCGCTTTTAATCAGGAAGGCCAGCGGCGTGTTGATCACGTGCGGAGCGTACTCCTGCGTTCCACTTTGCGCGACCAACGCCTGATTCGCCTGCTCAAGCTGCGGCATAGGCACGGCGGCATTCTGCTGTTCCTGCGAGACAGCGACATCTTCTACATTGCTGTTTTCCAGCACGTTAGATTTCTGGGTATCGCCATAAATCACCGGGATATCACAATCCGGGCAGGCAATTTTTGGCTTCGCTTCGAAGATAACGCCGCCCATATCGCTTTCGATCTTACTGATGAAATACGGATCGACCAGGAAACCTCCGTTCGCCATCACCGCGTAACCGCGCGCCACCTGCATTGGCGTGAACGAGGCGGAACCCAGCGCCAGCGACTCGGTGTGCACAATGTTCTGTGCCGGGAAGCCGAAACGTTGCAGATACTCTGCCGCGTAATCCACGCCCATGGCGCGCATGGCACGGACCATCACCACGTTTTTCGACTGGCCCAGACCCTGACGTAAACGGATAGGACCAGCATACTGCGGCGGTGAGTTCTTCGGCTGCCAGTCGGAACCGGCACCGGCATCCCAGCGGGAGATCGGCACGTCGTTGAGCATACTCGCCAGCGTCAGACCTTTATCCATCGCGGCGGTATAGAGGAATGGTTTGATGTTGGAACCCACCTGGCGTAGCGCCTGGGTTGCACGGTTAAACTTGCTCTGGTTGAAGTCAAAACCACCCACCAACGCCAGCACCGCGCCGTTTTGCGGATTAATAGAAACCAGAGCGGAGTTAACGTCCGGCACTTGCGCCAGCCACCAGGCATCGCCAACCTGGCGTACCCAGATTTGCTGACCGGCCTGTACCACATCTGTCACTTTACGCGGCGTCGGACCTTGCTGGGTATCCGAGCGGTAAGGACGCGCCCAGCGCATGCCATCCATCCGTAATGACACTGACGTACCATCCGCCAGCGCGGCAATGGCTTCCTGCGGATTGGCGCTGGTGACAACCGCCGGCAACAGTGGCCCATATGTTGGCAGCGCTTTCAGCGTATCGGTAATTTTTTTGCTGTCCCAACTGCCTTCGCCCACTTTCCACAGCACGTTTGACGGGCCGCGGTAGCCGTGGCGCATGTCGTAATCCATCACGTTGTTACGTACTGCCTGCTGAGCCGCCTGCTGCACTTTGCGCGTAATGGTGGTGGTGATGCGATACCCGTCTTCATAGGCTTTCTCGCCATAGCGGTTATACATCTCCTGGCGCACCATCTCAGACAGATACGGCGCAGAGAAGGCGATTTCCGGCGCGTGGTAGTTGGCGTCAATGGCTTCATTACGCGCCTGATCGTACTGGGCCTGCGTAATGTAGTTTTCACTCAGCATACGCGACAGCACGACGTTACGTCGCGCGGTGGCCCGGTCCATCGAATAGAGGGGGTTGAAGGTTGACGGCGCTTTTGGCAGACCGGCAATCACTGCAATCTCACTTAAGCTGAGCTGATCGACCGTCTTACCGAAATAGACCTGTGCGGCAGCACCCACGCCATAGGCGCGATACCCCAGGTAGATCTTGTTCAGATACAGCTCGAGGATCTCATCTTTACTCAACAATTGTTCAATGCGGATCGCCAGAAACACTTCTTTGATCTTACGCATCAGCGTACGTTCCGGGCTCAGGAAGAAGTTTCTCGCCAACTGCTGGGTAATAGTACTCGCCCCTTGTGAAGCGTGACCGGAGAACAATGCGACGCTGGCCGCACGGAAGATCCCCACCGGGTCTACCCCGTGGTGCTCATAAAAGCGGCTGTCTTCTGTGGCGATAAAAGCTTTGACCATCACTGGCGGCATCTGATCCAGCGTGACCGGGATTCGACGTTTCTCGCCATATTGCGCGATCAGCTCGCCGTCAGCGCTGTAAACCTGCATCGGGATCTGTAAACGCACATCTTTGAGCGTCGCGACGTCAGGTAATTGCGGCTCAATATAGCGATAGAGGCCATAAATCGAGCCTGCTCCCAGCAGGATGCAACATACTGCAAGGATTAATAAATACTTTACGAACTTCACTGGAGATTTCCCATTTAGTGGCATTTGGGCAGTTTATAAACAAACGCGCGGTAGTATAAAGGCAAGCCAGACGCATTGATATACCCGTTAAAGCAACGGGTGATACGGAGATCATCAGCAATGGCTTTCAATATCTGGAAAATTGGTCTGCATATTCAGCAACATGAAGCGCTGGCTGCCGCTGTCGTTCGCGACGCGACCGGTTGGTTTCTACAGCGCTGGTGGCGTATGCCGCTGGCACCTAAGGTTATCGTTGATGGCCACATTCGCGAGCCTGAACAGCTTGTCGCAACGCTACTGCCGTGGAGCCGTGAGCTTCCTCGCCGACATCATATTCACCTCTCCTTTCCCGCCAACAGGACGTTACAAAAAAAGTTCCCTCGTCCGGCAATGGCCTTGCGCGAACCAGAGCAAACCGCATGGTTGTCCGGTTCGATGGCGCGTGAACTGGATATGTCGCCGGATGCGCTGCATTTTGATTATAGCGAAGACACGTTGAGCCCGGCGTTTAACGTCACCGCCGCGCAAAGCAAAGAGATTTCAACGCTGCTGACGTTAATACAAACGCTGAAAGTACAGGTTAAAGCGATTACGCCGGACGCCAGCGCCTTACAACGATTTATTCCTTATTTACCCGAAGATCAACAGTGTCTGGTATGGCGTGATGATACCCAGTGGCTATGGGCGACCCGCTCGTCATGGGGGCGAAAATTGACGAGCGATATTAGCCGTCTCGACGAACTCGCCGCGACGTTATCTCTTTCCCCGGCAGCCATTGCGCTATGCGACCCCAGCGGATTCGATCCTTTAAATGTCGTGTCCGTTCGCCAGCCGCCAATTCCACCGCAAAGTCACCGCTTTGCCATTGCATTGGGGCTGGCCATGGGAGGAACGTATTGATGATAGCGACCATCAATCTTCTGCCCTGGCGTCAGACACGGCGGTATGCCTGTTTGCGCTTCTGGGGTGTCTTCTTTAGCGCTTCGCTGCTGCTGAGCATTGGCGTGACGTTAATCTATTACAGTGTTTTTAGCATGGAAAACCGGGTCGAACTCCTGCTGGTAGAGGCTGAAAATGAACGCATAGCGGCGCTGACGGCGCTAAAGCCTCGTTTGCAGCAGCGTCTGCAACAATGGCAACAGGTACAAGCGCGAAACAAACAGCGTGACCAGACCCAAAGCTGGCAACAGATTCTGCAACAGCTGGCGGAATTACTCCCGGAACAGGCGTGGTTAACCAAAATGACCTGGCAGCAAGGGACGCTGGAGCTGACCGGAAATACGTTGAGCTTTGCCGCCCTTAAGTCACTGGAAACTCAATTACGCCAGCAGCCGTGGTTTGCGTTAAATCGCCCCGGCGAAACGCAGCAGGATGCCCAAGGGCGCTGGCAATTCCACTATCGTCTGACGCGGAGTGACACGCATGATAACGCTCTGTGATGCCTGGCTGGCGCAGTCGCCGCGCTTTCGATTTATGTGCGCATGCGGCTGGATTTTAGGGCTGCTTATGATGGTAGCGCTATGTCTTTACCCCGCCGCCAGGCAGCGGGGTATGCAACAACAGGCGCTGAACCAGCAGCGTGCCGCCATTCAGACGCAATGGCGAAACGTGTATTTGCTGGCATCATCGCCAGGAGAGTCTGAAGAAACGTTTACTCCGTTTTCCCCGCTGCTGTTTCAGACCCCCCTTGCACGTCTTGTTCACTGGCAACCCACCATTAAGGGCGGGGAGATGACGCTGAGGCCAGCGTGGGATGCTATCCCGCCGATGTTTGCCCAACTGGCGGAACAAGGGATGAACGTCAGCCGGTTTTCTCTCAGTGTAGAAGGCGCTGAACTGCTGTTAACGCTACAGCTGGAACATCTGAATGACGGTTGAACGCTGGCTGTTGGCGTGCATTAGCGTGCTGATCCTGACCGGTATGCGCAATCCCTTCTTACCGCCGGAAGACCCTTGCCAGATAGCCGAGCTGTCGACGTGGCGCTATCAGGGCATGGTGAGCGTGGGTGAGCGACCGATCGGCATCGTGCAGGATGGGCTGCACAAATGGCGGCGAGTTGAGCGAAACGACGTCCTGAAAAACGGTTGGACGATTTCGCAGATAACGGCTGAAAGCTTAACTCTCAACACAGAGAAAAGCTGCGAGCCTGCTCAATGGCAGTGGCAACGACAGGGAGCGATAAATGAATCGATGGATGAGATGGATAGCCATGATGCTGCTGGTCGTGGTGCCCGGCGAGCTGGCGGGAAAACCGCAAAACGTAACGCTGGTGGTGGATGATGTGCCTGTTGTGCAGGTTTTGCAGGCCCTGGCGGAACAAGAAAAGAAAAACCTGGTGGTTTCACCGGATGTTGGCGGGGTGCTGTCACTTCATCTGACCGATGTGCCCTGGAAGCAGGCATTGCAAACGGTCGTGAAAAGCGCCGGATTGGTGCTACGTCAGGAGGGCAACATTCTGCATGTGCATTCTGTGCAATGGCAGAGTGAAAATGCGGCCCGCCAGGAAAATGAACAGGCGCGGATTCAGGCCAGCCTGCCTTTGGAACAACGCAACATCATTTTGCAATACGCTGACGCCGCCGAGTTGGCAAAAGCTGGAGAGAAGCTGCTGAGCGGCAAAGGCAGCATGACGGTTGATAAACGAACCAACCGCTTACTGCTGCGTGATAATAGCGTGGTGCTTAACGCGCTGGAAAAATGGGTGGCGCAAATGGATCTACCCGTTGAACAGGTCGAACTGGCGGCGCATATCGTCACGATTAATGAAAAAAGTTTGCGCGAGCTGGGGGTTAAATGGTCGCTGGCTGACGCGCAACAACCGGGGGCGGTGGGGAATGTCACCACGCTTGCCAGCGATCTTTCGGTGCCCGCGGCGACATCCCGTGTGGGATTTAATATTGGTCGTATTAACGGTCGGTTACTGGAACTGGAGTTGTCGGCACTGGAGCAAAAACAGCAGCTTGATATCATCGCCAGCCCGCGATTACTGGCTTCTCATCTGCAACCTGCCAGTATTAAGCAGGGCAGCGAGATCCCGTATCAGGTCTCCAGCGGAGAAAGCGGGGCGACATCCGTCGAGTTTAAAGAAGCGGTCCTGGGGATGGAGGTTACGCCCACTGTTTTGCAGAAAGGTCGAATCAGGTTGAAACTGCATATTAGCCAGAATGTTCCCGGGCAGGTGCTACAACAAGCTGATGGTGAAGTTCTGGCTATCGATAAGCAGGAAATTGAAACACAGGTTGAGGTAAAAAGTGGAGAGACGATCGCGCTGGGCGGCATTTTTTCACATAAAAATAAATCTGCGGCTGACAGCGTGCCGTTGTTAGGCGACATCCCCTGGCTTGGCTCTCTTTTTCGTCACGATGGAAAAGAAGATGAACGTCGGGAGTTAGTGGTCTTTATTACGCCCAGACTGGTGTCAACGGAATAACTTATGCATGAAAAACCGTTGTTTTTGCACTGAACACGTTTCAGGGATTTGACGTGGGGGTGTATTTAGCATACAAGGAGTACCGATTTGAGCGTCGGTACTTTTCTTTACTTGTGCGGCAATGAATACGCTTTGCCTTTCTGGTGGTGTGTCATAGGCTTATTTAGCCGTCATTTGACTGCGCGATATGTCGCCAGGTCTGATGTTTGCAGGGCTGCATGCCTGTCACGACCAGAAATGCGTAGGGTTTGGTGATTTATTCAGTTGCCAAACCCGCTTGAGTATTGAGATAATTTTCAGTCTGACTCTCGCAATATCTTATGAGGTTTCAGTTCATGTCCTGCTGCGCTGGGTGTCTGCGAAGCGGGTTTACCATTAACGAATAGTCTTAGTAGTACCGAAAAAATGGCAGAGAAACGCAATATCTTTCTGGTTGGGCCTATGGGTGCCGGAAAAAGCACTATTGGGCGGCAGTTAGCTCAACAACTCAATATGGAATTTTACGATTCTGATCAAGAGATTGAGAAACGAACCGGAGCTGATGTGGGCTGGGTCTTCGATGTAGAAGGTGAAGACGGCTTCCGTGATCGCGAAGAAAAAGTCATCAACGAGTTGACGGAAAAACAGGGTATTGTGCTGGCAACTGGCGGTGGCTCTGTAAAATCACGTGAAACACGTAACCGTCTCTCCGCGCGTGGCGTCGTGGTCTATCTTGAAACGACAATTGAAAAACAACTTGCGCGTACTCAACGTGACAAGAAACGCCCGCTGCTGCAGGTAGAATCACCGCCTCGTGAAGTTCTGGAAGCGTTGGCTGACGAACGCAATCCTCTGTACGAAGAGATTGCAGACGTGACCATTCGCACTGACGATCAGAGCGCAAAAGTCGTAGCAAACCAGATTATTCATATGTTGGAAAGCAACTAATTCTGGCCGAATACACACTCGTCTGCGGGTACAAGTAACTAAGGTGGATGTCGCGTAATGGAGAGGATCACAGTCACTCTCGGGGAACGTAGTTACCCTATCACCATCGCGGCTGGTTTGTTCAATGAGCCAGCTTCATTCTTACCGCTGAAATCGGGCGATCAGGTTATGTTGGTGACCAACGAAACCCTGGCTCCCCTGTATCTCGATAAGGTTCGCGGCGTACTTGAACAGGCGGGTGTTAACGTTGATAGCGTTATCCTTCCCGATGGCGAACAGTATAAAAGCCTGACGGTTCTGGACACGGTTTTCACCGCGTTACTGCAAAAACCGCACAGTCGTGATACCACGTTAGTCGCACTTGGCGGCGGCGTGATTGGCGATCTGACCGGTTTTGCGGCAGCCAGTTATCAGCGCGGTGTTCGTTTCATTCAAGTCCCGACAACCCTCTTGTCGCAGGTCGACTCCTCCGTTGGCGGCAAAACTGCCGTAAACCATCCCCTCGGTAAAAACATGATTGGCGCGTTTTACCAACCAGCCTCCGTGGTGGTGGATCTCGATTGCCTGAAAACGCTTCCTGCGCGTGAGCTGGCATCGGGGCTGGCGGAAGTCATCAAATACGGCATCATTCTTGACGGTGAGTTTTTCAACTGGCTGGAAGACAATCTGGACGCGTTATTGCGTCTGGACGGTCCGGCAATGGCGTACTGTATTCGCCGTTGTTGTGAGCTGAAAGCAGAAGTTGTCGCAGCAGACGAGCGCGAAATGGGCTTACGTGCTTTACTGAATCTGGGACACACGTTCGGCCATGCAATCGAAGCTGAAATGGGTTATGGCAATTGGTTACATGGTGAAGCCGTCGCAGCAGGTATGGTAATGGCTGCTCGTACGTCAGAACGTTTGGGTCAGTTTACCTCCGCGGATACGCAGCGCATTATTACGCTGCTACAGCGAGCAGGCTTACCGGTTAATGGGCCGCGTGAAATGTCTACCGAGGCTTATTTGCCGCACATGCTGCGAGATAAAAAAGTGTTAGCGGGAGAGATTCGTTTAGTGCTTCCGCGGGCAATAGGGAAGAGTGAAGTGCGCGGCGGAGTGTCGCACGAGGTGGTTCTTAACGCTATTGCTGATTGCCAGCAGGCGTAACAACAAGAAAGGTCCGACGTACGTTGCAAAACGTAGGTCTTTTAGCTTCAGGTTACGTGCAAAGTTGTAAGCATTAACCTTTGAGTGGGGTGTTAAATGGATGAATTCAAACCAGAAGACGAGCTGAAACCCGATCCCAGCGATCGTCGTACTGGTCGTTCTCGTCAATCGTCTGAACGCGATAATGAGCCGCAAATCAATTTTGATGATGTTGATCTGGATGCTGACGATCGCCGTCCTGCGCGCGCACGTAAAGAGCGTGAAGAAGAGCGGGACATCGAGGAAGACTATGAATCTGATGACGATGCGGTGGATGAAGAGCGTGTAGAACGTCGTCCGCGCAAGCGTAAGAAAGCGGTCAGTAAACCTGCCTCTCGTCAGTATATGATGATGGGTGTCGGTGTTCTGGTGCTGCTGCTTCTGATCATCGGTATTGGTTCTGCGCTGAAAGCCCCCTCATCTTCTTCCAGTGAACAGACTGCGTCTGGCGAGAAGAGCATCGATCTTTCTGGCAGCAATGCGACGGATCAGGCGAACACGAATACGCCTGCAACGGGCGCAGAGCAGACTGCGGGCAATACCCAGCAGGATGTTTCCTTGCCGCCGATTTCCTCTACCCCAACTCAAGGGCAGACGCCTGCGGCAACTGAAGGCCAGCAGCGTGTTGAAGTGCAGGGCGATCTGAACAATGCGCTGACGCAACCGCAAGGTCAGGAGCAGGTTAACAACGTTGTGGTGAACTCTACGCTGCCGACCGAACCTGCGACCGTCGCACCAGTTCGTAATGGTACTGCTGCGCGCCAGACTGCGAAAACGGAAACGGTTGAACGTCCTGCTGCTACGCACCAGGAACGTAAACAGGCCGTCATTGAGCCGAAGAGCAAACCGCAGACCACGGTGAAAGCGACGACGACAGAGCCAAAACCTGTTGCTCAGGCAAAACCAACCGCGACTGCGCCGACGACCACAACCAAAGCGCCTGTGGTAACCGCTGCGCCAAAAGCGACAGCAGAACCGAAAGCAACCGCGACGACGACACCTGCACAGACCGCAACTCCTGCGCCAACCGCGACGGCAACGCCTGTTGCTGGCGGAGCGAAAAGCACAGGGAATGTTGGCGCGTTAAAATCTGCGCCGTCCAGTCATTACACGCTGCAGCTCAGCAGTTCTTCTAACTACGACAACCTGAACGGTTGGGCGAAGAAAGAAAACCTGAAGAACTACGTGGTGTATCAGACGACGCGCAACGGTCAACCGTGGTATGTTCTGGTGACGGGTGTGTATGCGTCTAAAGAAGATGCAAAACGTGCAGTGTCTACGTTACCCGCCGACATTCAGGCGAAAAATCCGTGGGCAAAACCGCTGCACCAGGTTCAGGCCGATTTGAAGTAAGATAGGATATGTTCTGCAATGGTTTGCTGTTTCGCCCAATTGCGGGACAAAGACTAAAGCGCAGGATGCTGTCGGAGCTTTCTCCACAGCCGGAGAAGGTGTAATTAGTTAGTCAGCATGAAAAAAAATCGCGCTTTTTTGAAATGGGCAGGGGGAAAATACCCCCTGCTTGATGATATCAAACGGTATTTACCTCAGGGTGAGTGTCTGATTGAACCCTTCGTAGGGGCCGGGTCGGTGTTTCTCAACACCGACTTTTCTCGTTATATTCTTGCCGATATCAACAGCGACCTCATCAGTCTCTATAACATCGTGAAGACCCGCACCGATGAGTACGTGCAGGCTTCGCGCGAGCTGTTTATGCCAGAAACTAATCAGGCTGAGGTGTACTACCAGTTTCGGGAAGAATTTAATGCCTGCCAGGATCCATTCCGCCGCGCAGTGCTATTCCTGTATCTGAACCGCTTTGGTTACAACGGGTTGTGCCGTTATAACCTGCGCGGTGAGTTTAACGTACCGTTTGGTCGTTATAAAAAACCTTACTTCCCGGAAGCCGAGTTGTACCATTTTGCTGAAAAAGCGCAGAATGCGGAGTTCCATTGCCTCTCCTATGAAGAGTGCATGGACCGTGCGGATACCAACTCCGTAGTCTATTGTGACCCGCCTTATGCACCGCTTTCGGCGACGGCAAATTTCACCGCGTATCATACCAACAGCTTTAGTCCGAAAGAGCAGGCGCATTTGGCCGAGATGGCAGAAAAGCTGGTCAGTAAGCAGATCCCGGTGTTAATTTCGAACCATGACACGCCCGATACCCGTGAGTGGTACCGGGCAGCGAAACATTTTCAGGTCAAAGTGCGGCGCAGCATCAGCAGCAATGGCGGCACGCGTAAAAAGGTGAACGAACTGCTGGCGCTGTATAAACCAGGAGTCGCAACGCCTGCGAAAAAATAATTCTCAAGGAGAAGCGGATGAAACAGTATTTGATCGCCCCCTCAATTCTGTCGGCTGATTTTGCCCGCCTGGGTGAAGACACCGCGAGAGCGCTGACTGCCGGTGCCGATGTAGTACACTTCGACGTTATGGACAATCACTACGTACCGAACCTGACCATCGGACCGATGGTGCTGAAATCGCTGCGTAAATATGGCATCACCGCCCCGATTGATGTTCACCTGATGGTGAAACCGGTCGATCGTATTGTCCCGGACTTCGCCGCCGCTGGCGCCAGCATCATTACTTTTCATCCGGAAGCCTCCGAGCACGTTGATCGTACCTTGCAACTGATCAAAGAGCATGGCTGTAAAGCGGGCCTGGTGTTTAACCCGGCAACACCTTTGAGCTACCTGGATTACGTCATGGATAAGCTGGATGTGATCCTGCTGATGTCCGTTAACCCAGGCTTTGGTGGACAGTCTTTCATCCCGCAAACGCTGGATAAGCTGCGTGAAGTGCGTCGTCGTATTGATGAATCTGGCTATGACATCCGCCTGGAAGTTGATGGTGGCGTCAAGGTGAACAATATTGGTGAAATCGCGGCGGCGGGTGCAGATATGTTTGTTGCAGGCTCCGCTATTTTCGACCAACCAGACTACAAAAAAGTCATTGATGAAATGCGCAATGAACTGGCGAAGGTAAGCCATGGATAAGTTTCAGGATATTCGGGGCGTAGCCTTTGACCTCGACGGTACGCTGGTCGACAGCGCGCCGGGATTAGCCGCAGCGGTGGATATGGCGCTGTATGCGCTGGAATTGCCGGTTGCTGGTGAAGAACGTGTTATCACCTGGATTGGTAATGGTGCAGATGTACTGATGGAGCGCGCGCTGGCGTGGTCTCGTCAGGAGCGCGCGACATTACGTAAAACGATGGGTAAGCCCCCCGTTGATGATGATATTCCCGCCGAGGAACAGGTACGTATTTTGCGTAAGCTGTTCGACAGGTACTACGGAGATGTCGCAGAAGAGGGGACATTCCTGTTCCCTGATGTTGCCGATACGCTGGGCGCGTTGCATGCTAAAGGTTTGCCGCTGGGTCTGGTGACCAACAAACCAACCCCGTTTGTCGCGCCATTGCTCGAGGCGTTAGATATCTCCAAATACTTCAGCGTGGTCATCGGTGGTGACGACGTGCAGAATAAAAAACCACACCCGGATCCACTACTGCTGGTGGCAAGCAAGCTTGGCATTAAGCCCGAGCAAATGCTCTTCGTAGGGGATTCTCGTAATGATATTCAGGCGGCTAAGGCTGCTGGTTGTCCGTCCGTTGGTCTGACGTATGGTTACAACTATGGTGAGTCTATCGCCTTGAGCGAGCCCGATGTCATGTCCGACCGCATTAATGAACTACTGCCCGCTCTCGGGCTTCCGCATAGCGAAAATCAGGAATCGAAAAATGACTAAGCCCATCGTTTTTAGTGGCGCACAGCCCTCAGGTGAATTGACCATTGGCAACTATATGGGTGCGCTGCGTCAGTGGGTGAACATGCAGGATGACTACCATTGCATCTACTGCATCGTTGACCAACATGCCATTACCGTTCGTCAGGATGCTCAGCAACTGCGTAAAGCAACGCTGGATACGCTGGCGCTGTACCTGGCATGCGGGATCGATCCTGAAAAAAGCACCATTTTCGTTCAGTCTCACGTACCGGAACACGCACAGTTAGGCTGGGCGCTGAACTGCTACACCTATTTCGGCGAGCTGAGCCGTATGACTCAGTTCAAAGATAAATCTGCGCGTTATGCAGAAAACATCAACGCCGGTCTGTTTGATTATCCGGTACTGATGGCGGCAGACATTCTGCTGTATCAGACCAACCAGGTACCGGTTGGCGAAGATCAGAAACAGCATCTGGAACTGAGCCGCGATATCGCTCAGCGCTTCAACGCGCTGTATGGCGACATCTTCAAAGTGCCGGAGCCGTTCATTCCTAAATCCGGCGCACGCGTGATGTCGCTGCTGGAGCCGACGAAGAAAATGTCCAAGTCGGATGACAACCGCAACAACGTGATCGGCCTGCTGGAAGATCCGAAATCTGTGGTTAAGAAAATCAAACGCGCGATGACCGACTCGGAAGAGCCGCCTGTTGTGCGTTACGACGTGAAAGAAAAAGCGGGCGTTTCTAACCTGCTGGATATCCTCTCTGCCGTCACTGGCCAGAGTATTCCGGAGCTGGAACAGCACTTCGAAGGCAAAATGTATGGTCATCTGAAAGGCGAAGTCGCAGAAGCCGTTTCCGGTATGCTGACCGAGCTTCAGGAACGTTATCACCGTTTCCGTAACGATGAAGCATTCCTGCAGAAAGTGATGAAAGAAGGTGCGGAAAAAGCCAGCGCACGCGCGTCTGTTACGCTGAAAGCCGTTTACGAAGCGATTGGTTTTGTCGCCAGGCCGTAATGTTCTCTGCGTTGTTGAAGAAACCGGGTTTCGCCCGGTTTTTTTTCGCCTGCTCGTTGGTAAATCTCAAAAAATGTGAACCGTCTCGCCGTTTGCATATTTCCCCATTGCGCTATATCTTCATTTTAATGAAGATATAAATATTCAATTTACTGAAAATATAAAATGCGTCGGACATTTATTAAGAAAGAGGGGGTTGTGCTGACAACCCTGGCCCGTTACCTGCTCGGTGAGAAGTGTGGTAACCGACTGAAAACGATAGATGAACTGGCCGCTGAGTGTCACTCATCGGTAGGGTTAACCCAGGCTGCGTTGAAAACGTTGGAATCCTCGGGGGCGATCCGTATCGAGCGTCGTGGGCGAAACGGTAGCTATCTGGTGGAGATGGATAATCGTGCGCTGCTCAAGCATGTGGATATTAATAACGTCGTCTGCGCAATGCCGCTGCCCTATACCCGTTTATATGAAGGGCTGGCGAGTGGGCTAAAGGCGCAGTTCGAGGGGATCCCGTTTTATTACGCGCATATGCGCGGGGCTGATATTCGTGTGGAATGCCTGTTGAACGGCGTCTACGACATGGCGGTGGTTTCCCGGCTGGCTGCGGAAAGTTATCTCGCTCAGGATGGATTGCGCATCACGTTGGCGCTGGGACCGCATACCTACGTTGGCGAGCACCAACTGATTTGCCGCAAGGGTGAATCCGCAGCGGTAAAACGAGTCGGACTCGATAACCGCTCGGCGGATCAGAAAATCATGACCGAGGCCTGTTTTGGCGACCGCAACGTTGAATTGATCGATATGCCTTATCACGAGAGCTTGCAGCGCATTGCGAAAGGCGATGTCGATGCGGTTATCTGGAACGTGGTTGCGGAGGCTGAGCTGGCTGTACTGGGGTTAGAAGCCACGCCGCTCACCAACGATGCGCGGTTTCTTCGGGCCACAGAGGCTGTAATACTGACCCGGGCAGAGGATTATCCGATGCAGCAGCTTCTGCGAGCCGTCGTGAATAAAGAGGCACTGCTTGCCCACCAACAACGTGTGGCGAACGGTGAACAGGAACCCAGCTATTAAGTAAAGGCGAACGACATGGAAAACAGGCTTAACCTGCTGTGTGAAGCGGGCGTTATCGACAAGGATATTTGTAGCGGCATGCTGCAGGTGATCAGACGGCTGGATGAAGAGTGGCGTTTGCCGGTTCATAGCGAGCAAGGGATTATGGCGATGACCCATATGGCGAGCGCGTTGATGCGCAGCCGCCAGGGCGAAGTGATTGAAGCGCTGGACGGTGAGATTTTGGTGGAGATGGCGCAATCGCCTCTCTGGCCAACTATTTTGCTGGTTCATCAGGCGCTGCTGAAAGAGTTTACGGTGACGCCGCACGCTAATGAGGAAGGTTACATGCTGGCGAACCTGTATGGATTGTGGATGGCGGCGAACGAAGGCGTCTGAAATCAATGAAGAATTAGCTTAGCGCATCCTAAATATTCAAAAAAATGAATATTTAACTGAAGGATTAGAAACGAGGCAGAGAAATGTTTATAGAGGCATTGAAACGCCAGAACCCCGCGCTGATCTCGGCCGCTATCGAGTTATGGCAGCAGGGAAAAATCGCACCTGACAGTTGGGTCATTGATGTTGACCAGGTTATTGAGAATGGCAAACGCCTGCTGGATGTCGCCAGGCAACATGGCATTTCGCTGTATCTGATGACCAAACAGGTTGGACGCAACCCCTGGCTGGCGGACAAGCTGTTGCAGCTTGGCTATGAAGGCATTGTGGTTGTGGATTACAAAGAGAGTCGCGTTATGCGCCGTGCCGGGTTACCGGTTGCGCATCAGGGACATCTGGTGCAGATCCCGTCGCGACTGGTCAATGAGGCTGTGGCGCAGGGGACCGAGGTTATCACGCTGTTCTCGTTAGAAAAAGCGCGCGAAGTCTCGGCTGCCGCGGTGAAAGCCGGCTGTGAACAGAACGTGATGTTGAAGGTGTATGACAAGGATGATTTTCTCTATCCGGGGCAGGAAAGTGGTTTTCCGTTGGCGTATCTGACGGATGTGGTCAATGAAATCCGCAGACTGCCGGGTCTGCGCCTGAGCGGGTTAACCCATTTTCCCTGCCTGCTATGGGATGAAAAATCAGCGCAGACAGTGCCGACACCTAACCTGCATACCCTGGTGAGTGCCCGACACCAGATGGCGGAAGCCGGAATTGCCATTGAGCAACTTAATGCGCCGTCAGCCAGTAGTTGCACGTCGTTACCCCTGTTGGCGGAATATGGTGTCACCCACGCCGAGCCGGGCCATGCGTTGACCGGCACTATCCCTTCCAACCAAAAAGGCGACCAGCCTGAACGCATCGCGATGCTGTGGTTGAGCGAGGTTTCGCACAATTTTCGTGGAGACAGTTATTGCTACGGCGGGGGGTATTACCGTCGCGGCCATGCGCAAAACGCGCTGGTCTTTACGCCAGAAAGCGACGCGCCGATCGCCGCAACGCTGAAACCCGTGGATGACAGCAGCATTGACTACTACCTGCCTGTGGCCGGTGAGTTTCCGGTGAGCAGCGCGGTGATCTTCTGTTTTCGCACACAGATCTTCGTGACGCGTAGCGACGTCGTGCTGGTGTCCGGTATTCAGCGTAACGCGGCTGAAATCGTCGCCCGCTACGACAGTCTTGGCAATATCCTGGAGGACTAATGGCCCGATTCGTGGTGTTGGTTATTGATAGCTTTGGCGTTGGCGCAATGAAAGACGTCACGCTTGTCAGGCCGCAGGATGCCGGAGCGAATACCTGTGGTCATATCCTGAGCGAGTTCCCGCAGCTACAGCTGCCAACGCTGGAAAAGTTGGGACTGATTAACGCCCTGGGCTTTGCGCCGGGGGTGATGAAACCTTCAGCATCGGCAGTCTGGGGCGTTGCACAGTTGCAGCATGAAGGCGGCGATACCTTTATGGGTCATCAGGAGATCCTGGGTACGCGTCCTCAGGCGCCGTTGCGGATGCCGTTTAACGACGTCATCGATGGTGTTGAGCAAGCGTTGAAAGCCGCAGGCTGGCAGGTGGAAAGGCGTGGTAGCGACCTGTCGTTTCTGTGGATTAACGACGCGGTGGCGGTAGGGGATAACCTCGAAGCGGATTTAGGACAGGTCTATAACGTTACCGCCAATCTTGCTGTTATGCCGTTTGATGAGGTGTTGAAAATTGGCCGCGTGGTACGTGAGCAGGTACAGGTTGGGCGCGTGATCGCGTTTGGTGGGCTGCTTACAGACAGTCAGCGCATTCTGGATGCCGCTGAGACCAAAGAAGGACGCTTTATCGGTATAAGCGCCCCACGCTCCGGCGCTTATGACAACGGTTTTCAGGTCCGGCATATGGGTTACGGCGTAGATGAGCAGGTGCAGGTTCCGCAAAAACTTCATGAAGCCGGAATCCCTACCGTGCTGGTCGGTAAGGTGGCGGATATCGTTGGCAATCCGCACGGGCGCAGCTGGCAAAACCTGGTTGATAGCCAGCAGATCATGGATATCACCCTTAACGAATTTAACGCGGAGCCGACGGTATTTATCTGTACCAACATTCAGGAAACCGATCTTGCCGGACACGCTGAAGACACGGCGCGTTATGCCGAACGGTTGCAGGTTGTTGACCTTAATCTTTCGCGCCTTCTGGCCGCTATGGATCCAAATGATTGTCTGGTGGTCATGGCCGATCACGGCAACGATCCGACCATTGGGCACAGTCATCATACCCGAGAGGTTGTACCGGTTCTGGTGTATCGGCAGGGGCTGGAGCCAGCAAAATTAGGTATTAGGGCGACGTTATCCGATGTTGGCGCTACGGTGTGCGAATTTTTCGGCGCGTCGTTACCACAAAACGGTAGCTCTTTTCTTTCGGCATTACGGCTTAAAGAGGACATCTTATGAGTTTTGATCCGACGGGTTACACCTGGGTTCACGAACATCTGCATATCGATCTCTCCGGGTTCAAGAATAACCTTGATTGCCGGTTAGATCAGTACGACCTCATTTGCCAGGAGATGAAGGATCTCCGGGCGTTAGGTGTCAGCAACATTATTGAGATGACCAACCGCTATATGGGGCGTAATCCGCAATTCATGCTCGACCTGATGCGCGATACCGGCATCAACGTGATGGCCTGCACAGGCTATTATCAGGATGCTTTTTTCCCCGAGCATGTTGCGACACGTAGCGTGGAACAGCTCGCGCAAGAGATGATCGATGAGATTATCATCGGTATCGATGGCACCGAGTTGCAGGCTGGAATTATCGCGGAAATCGGCTCCAGTGAAGGAGTGATTACGCCGCTTGAAGAGAAGGTTTTTATCGCCGCAGCACGCGCGCATAACGAAACCGGACGCCCCATTTCGACCCATACCTCTTTTAGCACCATGGGACTGGAACAACTGACCCTGCTGAGGACGTACGGCGTTGACCTTTCTCGCGTAACCGTTGGTCACTGCGATTTGAAAGATAACCTCGACAATATTTTACGCATGATCGATCTCGGCGCGTATGTGCAGTTCGATACCATCGGTAAAAACAACTATTACCCGGACGAGAAACGCATTGGCATGCTGCACGCGCTACGCAATCGTGGGCTGCTAAATCGCGTGATGCTCTCTATGGACATTACCCGCCGCTCGCATTTAAAAGCCAATGGCGGCAATGGCTATGACTATCTGTTAACCACTTTTATCCCACAGTTGCGCCAGTCAGGATTCAGCCAGGCCGATGTGGACACGATGTTACGTGATAACCCCTCACAATTTTTCCAATAAGGACAGAATCATGAAAAAGATTGGCGTTGCTGGCTTACAACGTGAGCAGATTAAAAAGACCATCGAAACCGCCGCCCCTGGCTGCTTTGAGGTGTCCATTTATAACGATATGGAAGCGGCGATGAAGGTGAAATCCGGGCAACTGGATTACTACATCGGCGCTTGTAACACCGGCGCGGGCGCAGCACTGTCGATTGCCATTGCGGTGATTGGCTACAACAAAAGCTGCACTATCGCCAGGCCGGGTATTAAGGCGAAAGACGAACATATCGCAAAAATGGTTGCGGAAGGGAAAGTGGCTTTTGGCCTCTCCGTCGAACATGTTGAACATGCGATACCGATGCTGGTTAACCATCTGAAATAAAAGGCATGACTATGGATCTGTACATTCAGATTGTGCTGGTGGCCTGCCTGACCGGCATGACGTCACTTCTGGCGCATCGCTCGGCGGCTGTCTTTCATGACGGTATCCGTCCGATTCTGCCGCAGCTGATCGAGGGATACATGAACCGCCGCGAGGCGGGAAGTATCGCGTTTGGTCTGAGTATCGGTTTTGTGGCGTCGGTGGGGATCTCTTTTACCCTAAAAACAGGTTTGCTTAACGCCTGGCTGCTGTTCCTGCCAACGGACATTCTCGGTGTGCTGGCGATGAACAGCCTGCTGGCGTTCGGTCTGGGCGCTATCTGGGGCGTATTGATTCTGACCTGCCTCCTGCCGGTAAACCATCTGCTCACGGCGTTGCCGGTTGATGTGCTGGGTAGCCTCGGCGAGCTGAGTTCTCCGGTGGTTTCTGCATTCGCACTCTTCCCGCTGGTGGCGATTTTTTACCAGTTTGGCTGGAAGCACAGCATTGTCGCCGCGGTAGTGGTACTGATGACCCGTGTGGTGGTCGTGCGTTACTTCCCGCATCTGAACCCGGAATCCATTGAGATCTTCGTCGGGATGATGATGCTGTTGGCCATCGCCATTACGCATGATATTCGCCATCGTGGTGATGACGAGATAGATGCCAGCGGGTTATCGGTCTTTGAAGAGAGAACTTCGCGGATTATTAAAAACCTGCCGTACATCGCCATTGTCGGCGCGTTGATTGCCGCCGTCGCCAGTATGAAGATTTTCGCCGGCAGTGAAGTTTCGATTTTTACGCTGGAAAAAGCTTACTCGGCGGGAATTACGCCGGAGCAATCGCAGACACTGGTTAACCAGGCGGCATTGGCGGAATTTATGCGCGGGCTGGGTTTTGTGCCAATGATTGCGACAACCGCGCTGGCGACGGGTGTTTATGCGGTAGCTGGCTTCACGTTCGTCTATTCCGTTGGCTACCTGGCGCCGAACCCGTGGATTGCGGCAATCCTTGGCGCTATCGTGATTTCAGCGGAAGTGCTGCTGCTGCGTTCGATTGGCAAATGGCTGGGACGGTATCCGTCAGTGCGTAACGCGTCGGACAATATTCGTAATGCCATGAATATGCTGATGGAAATGGCGCTGTTGGTCGGCTCGATTTTTGCCGCTATCAAGATGGCTGGCTACACCGGCTTCTCAATTGCGGTGGCGATTTACTTCCTCAACGAATCGATAGGGCGTCCGGTTCAGAAGATGGCGGCCCCGGTCGTGGCGGTGATGATCACCGGTATTGTGCTGAATATTCTCTACTGGTTTGGACTGTTTGTTCCGGCTTGAGGAGGCGTAAAAAATGAAAACATTCCCTCTGCAAAGCCTGACGCTCGCAGAAGCGCAGCAGAAGCAGTTTGCGCTGGTGGATACGCTCTGCCGTCACTTTCCCGGCGCTGATTTTCTGGCCGGAGGTGACTTGGGACTGGTGCCGGGGCTGAATCAGCCTCGGGTGACGCAGCGTGTGGAAAAAGTGCTGGCCGAGGCATTTCATGCTGAGGCCGGTGTGTTGGTTCAGGGGGCTGGTACCGGTGCGATACGCGCCGGACTGGCGGCGCTGCTCAAACCCGGCCAGCGACTGCTGGTTCATAATGCGCCCGTTTACCCCACAACACAGGTACTCATCGAGCAGATGGGCATTACTCTGGTCAGGGCAGATTTCAACTGCCTCCCGGAAATCACACGGGTTATTACGCAGCATCGCCCGGATGCCGCGCTGGTGCAACATACGCGTCAGCAGCCGCAGGATCGTTACATTTTAACCGAGGTACTGGCGGAGATTGCGCGCTGCGGCGTACCGACGTTAACCGATGATAACTACGCCGTCATGAAGGTAGACGGTATCGGCTGTGAACATGGGGCGACGCTGTCTACATTTTCCTGCTTCAAGCTCTTTGGCCCGGAGGGAGTTGGGGCGGTTATCGGCAAGGCGGAGGTTATCGCCAGAATCCGTGCGACTCTCTATTCCGGCGGCAGCCAGATTCAGGGGGGCGCAGGCCCTGGAGGTGCTTCGTGGTTTGGTTTTCGCTCCGGTGATGCATGCGGTACAGGCTGGCGTTTCTGAACGATTGCTGACGCTACTCAATAGCGGCGTGATACCTGAGGTGAAAAAGGCGGTTATTGCCAATGCCCAGTCGAAGGTGCTAATTGTTGAGTTTCATCAGCCAATTGCCGCCCGCGTACTGGAAGCGGCGCAAGAGAAAGGCGCATTACCGTACCCGGTGGGGGCAGAGTCGAAATATGAGATCCCTCCTCTGTTTTATCGTCTTTCCGGGACGTTTCGCGAAGCAAATCCGTCGCTGGGCGATTATGCGATTCGTATTAATCCAAACCGGAGTGGAGAAGAGACCGTACTACGTATTTTGCGTGAGAGCGTGAATGCGATAGCATATGAATGGGCATAGAATCTGAAAATGCAAAAAACCGGGAAATACCCGGTTTTTTTGTATCTGCGCAATAACGTCTATTACTGATCTGCAGCCGGGCCACAGCCACCAATAATTTTAGAAATTGAAATTGCCGGATGCAGGAAATAATCGTAGCTGCAGTTGTTTTTTTTGTTTTCGATATGACCAGTACATGCAGTCAGTGTAGCCAGAACCCCAGCGACAATGGTGATTTTTGCAAATTTAAACATGTTAAAAATCCTTGTTAGATATCTATTTTAAAATGGATGAAATCCATTTCTCGGCGGTTAGGATATCAACTAAAATAAAACTTAAGTAGTCCAGAAAAGGACTTGGTAATTTTTATATAAAACATACAGTTAGTGAATTGTTTTTAAATTAAAACAGCCTGGTATTAATAAGTAATACCAGGCTACTGGTTTAATTTATTAGCGGAATGTTTTTCTGAAATTCAACATAAAACCTTTATCGCTGATGTTGTCCTCTTTCCACTGGTAAGCATCCAGATTCAGGCTGGCGTCTTTGGTGCTGTATTTCACGCCGATGGTTGCCAGACCATTAACGCCGCCGCCTTTTTGACCGTTATCCACGCCGAACGATTGACCCGCCGCACCCTGTAATGACGCTGTACGCTGGCTCTTGCTGTAGCTCAGGTTCGGGCCGCCTTCCAGGGTAGCGGTGGCGCTCCAGCCGTCTTTCCCGGCGTAATCCAGCTTCATACCCACAATGGAATCCACCGCTGTTTCGCTGCCAGAGTTCATCGACAGGTTAAAATCGCCAGCGTTGCGCTCTTTGTAGCCATCTTCCATGGTGTGACGGAATTTCACTCCGGCATACGGCGTCACTTTCAGCGCATCGCCCATCATGGTGAAAGTTTTCGCTCCTTCGCTGCGAAGCTCAAGATACTGCTGACGTGCGTCGGAATCCGCCACCTTGTTGGTGTCGCCATATGAGACAGAACGGCTGCTGTCGAGGTTGTGCACGTCATAACGCAGGCTGTTGTTCCACGCCAGACCTTCATCAAACGCCATGCTGTGCTTCAGACCAAAGAACTGACTGTAGCCGCCGGTCAGGCCGTTATCGCCCGCGGTTTTCGAACCGTCGCCATCCAGACGCGCAATACCGTACTCCAGCGTCAGATTCTGGCTGGCGGTGAGATCCAACGTCTGGCGTAATGCCAGCATGTCGTACTGGGTATCGTTGCCCAGCTCAGCGCGTGGGTCGCCTTTCGCTACGACGTTGAACGCTAAACCATCTTTGATCTGCGGTGCAGCGTCGGCCAGCATGGTAAAGCGGTTGCTGAGTACACGCGCTTCACGGAATACCGTGGTGGCCTGACTGCCGCTTACCTGTTTCAGCGCGCTGTTCAGCTCAGCAGTGGTGCTTACGTTAAGGCTGGTGTACAGCTCGTTGTTGGTGTAACCAGCGTCCAGCGCACTCGCCACGCCAGAAACGCTGGCGTCGGTGGCCACGTCGGCATAGGCGTTTTTGGTCATGGTGACATCAACGTTGCCGTCGCTGTCCTGGCTACCCTGGGCGTTCCACACTACGCTGGTGGATGTGATGTTGTCCGCACCCTGGATATTGCTGCCGGTGAAGGCGTTATCCACCACCACGGTGGTCTCCGCCGTGCCGCTGGTAAAACCGGTATCCACCTTCACGTTGTCACCAATCACCAGATTATTGGCTTTCAGCGTACCGGAACTGCCATCGGCGTTGGTGCCGACAATATAGTTGGAGATCTGCTGCGGCGCGTTTGGATCCGCTGGCGGCGTGGGGATGCTGCCCTCGGTTGGGGCGGTAGCCGCATCTGGGATAACGATGTCTGCCGTACCGTTGTGGTCATCCAGCGTACCGGTGGTGCCCGGTGCGTAGATGTCGCAGCCGCTGTCGCACAGCAGGTTGATTTCACCGTTGTTAATGATGGCTTTGGTCTGGCCGCCAAACGCATACGAGTCATCGGCGTAAACGTTGATCACGCCGTCTGCGGCGTTGTTAATAGTGGTGGCTTTACCGTTGCCTTTGATACCGATAAGCCCGGTGCCGTTGGTGCCGTCCTCCTTGCCCTGCTCAGTACCGACGTTGATGGTGCCGCTGTTGACCAGGTTGATTACATAGCTGCTGGTGCCGCCGCTAATCGCCACGGCGTTATCGCCCTGCACGTTGATAGTGCCCTGGTTGCCAAAGTTATAGCCGCGGCCCAGGTTAATCAGCGGCGCATCCGGGTTAATACCGTTGATCACGCCGGTTTCGGTGTTCCAGATCCATTTGGGGTCATTGCTGCCGTTGACCGTGGTGATGGCGCTGTAACCGTTAGTGGCGGTGATGGTGCCGCTGTTCACCTGGGTCAGCGAATCATTGGCGCGTGTCAGGTTGATAATGGTGTTCTCGCCGCCTTCCACCGCGCTTCCGCTGTTGGCAAGCGTTGCGCCCTGCTGGTTATAGAAGTAGAAGCTACCACTGACCAGCGATTTGCCATCTTCCGCCACCGTCATATCGCCGGTGTTGACGATTTCTTGCTGGTAGCTGCCGCCCACGATGGAGCCGGTAAAATCACCGTCATTGTAGAAAGTAACGTCGCCGTTAAGGGTTAACAGATCAGTGGTGATGCTGCCGCCCTCTTCATTGAAGAGGCTGTGCCAGGTGGAAATAGCATCCGCGTCCAGCGTCCCGTAGTTGGCCAGCGCGTTAGCCCCGCCGTTAATCGTCAGGGTGCCGTTGACGGTAAGTGAAGCGCCAGCCTCGTTGTACAACCAGCCCCCGCTAACGTCCACATCACCGTTCAGGGTTTCAGTACCGTAGTTTGCCAGCGTACCATTGGTGAAGAAACCCGCGTCAGAAGTCTGGGTGTCGCTGTCGCCGCTGCCAGGCAGGGACTGAATCCAGATTTTATCCGTTGGTGCGTCGCCCATATGGGAATCAGCGTCATCCATCGGGCTGCCGTTAAGGTTGATGGAGCCGTTATTGATGATGTAGCTGGAACTGTCGCTCAGAAACGCCTGGCCGTAATCGGCGTCGATGTTAATCACACCGGTAGTGTCATTGATGACGACGCCGCCGTTGAGCGCCGCCATGCCGACCAACTCGTTTGCCTGGCCTTCAACGCCCTCATCGGCGGTCAGGGTGATCATACCCTGGTTAATCGCGGTGCCACCGTTGAGCGCCATCATACCGAACCCGGCGTTGTTGACAGTAATGTTGCCGGTGTTGATGGCGGTGGCGTCGCCGTCACCATCGGTGGAGCCAGCGACCATCCCCGAACTGGTGAGATAAAGCTGCGATGGTTTCCAGTAATTTGTGTCGGTGATGTTATTTTCATCATCCAGCGTCGGAACAAAGCCGTCCAGGTAGATATCGCCCGCGTTTGATGCGGTTCCTCTGCTGGCAGCGACGCCATACACGCCCGCCCCCTGCAAATGGATCGTGGCGCCCTCATCGTTAACGACATCGCCATAATTGGACGCCAGCATGGCGTAAAAAGTATGGTTATACCATTTCATTGGGTATACGCCATAACCGCCACTGGACCGTGGAGTCTGGTCAGAAATGACGGTAATGTCGCCATCCGCTTTGTTACGTACAACAGAGCCTTTACCGTCGGCGCGAACAATGGCGGAACGATCCTCAATATTACTGCCATCGCCGGTGGTGTAAGACAGAATATTGCCGCTATTGCTGATTTCTGCGCCGTTATCAGCGCGCATAATGTAATACACGCCGTAGCTTGTGATATCGCCTTTGTTTTCAACAGAGGCTCCACTTCCGTTACCCATTAATAAGGCGTAATCGGTGTAATAACCCGTGGGTATATAGCTGGAAGTAACCTCAATAACCGAGTCGTCGTTCAGTATCAGGGAACCGCCGTTACTGACCTGCGCCAGAATGACATGACCCCCCATGATCGTGTTTGTATCGATGGTCGAATGGCCGCTTAGCGTGACGTTACTGTTACCGCTGACGTTAATGCCCACAACCTCTGCGGAGTATCCATCATCCGGTTGTTCGCCGTGGGTGATGTTAATACCGCCGCCGATCTCAACGTTGTTATCATCACCGGTGACGTTCAGGCCAATAACGTCCAGGTATTGGCCGCTGACGGCGGACAGATCTTTATCGTCGATATTCAGTGCGCCATTAAGCGCCACGTCGTTGCCGTCGCCGCTGACGGTGACGCCGATTATCGGCGTGTCGGATTGAGCCAGAGCGTCCTGCCCGTAGTCGGCGTTGATATTCACATTGCCGGTGATATCAACGGTATTGCTGTCGCCG
Organism: Citrobacter sp. wls706; assembly: GCF_005281305.1. Taxonomy (NCBI): domain Bacteria; kingdom Pseudomonadati; phylum Pseudomonadota; class Gammaproteobacteria; order Enterobacterales; family Enterobacteriaceae; genus Citrobacter; species Citrobacter sp. wls706. The sequence continues at coordinate 426,299 of NZ_SZXG01000040.1, forward strand.
CTCACGCTCACCCCGGTTGCGGTGCGGAATATGCCTTCGCTGTCCTGCACTGAGGTTACGTTAATATCGCCATCCAGCGTCACCTGCGACGTATCGCCGCTCACCAGCGCGCCGGTGCCGTTAAGTCTGACGTCAATATCCCCTTTGTTTTTGAAAGTGTTTTTTTCGCCTGCGACCACAAAACCCACTGAGTCTGCGTCACGCACGGTGGCGTTACCGGTATTTTTGGCTTCGTTGCCGCTGCCGTAGGTGATAATACCCATCGCGCCATCGGTCACCAGCAGATCGCCCGCCTGGGTCAGGCTGCCGTTATCGCCATTGATAACTACGGCGGCAGAGCCTGCGCCATCCACCGCGATATCGCCGGTATTGGCGATACGGGCGCCGTCGCCATCAATTTGCGTACCGATGGCGCCGCCGGAGATAGTCTGATTACCTTCGTTGATAATAAGCGCGTTGTCGCCGTCGATATACAGCGCCGTGGAGTCCGCGCCGCTGACGGTGGTGCTCCCGGCGTTATCGATAACCACGTTGTCGCCGGTAATGTGGCCGCCGGTGCCGCCGTCGGTGATGGTCATATCACCGTCGTTGTTGACGCGGGCGTTATTGCCGTCAATGACGGTGCCGGTGGAGCCTGCGCCGTTGATGTTGGAGGTACCGGTATTCTTAATCGTGGCGTTGTCGCCGTCGATGATGATGGCGGTGCCGCCGCCGCTTACGGTAATGTCGCCGGAGAAATCGGTGCTGGTGCCGTTGCCGGAAATCAGCGCGCCGGTGGCGTTGTCCACCGTTGAGTGGCCCGAAATGGTGTTGGTGGTGCCGTCTCCGGAGATAACCATACCGGTGGCACCGTCGGTCACGCTGGAGTCCCCGGTGAGCGTGTTGACGGTTCTATCGCCGGAAATAATCGCGCCGGTACTGCCCTGGCCGCTGATATCCATGCCGCGATCGGTGGAATGCGATTCGTCGTCGCCGCTGATAACCGCGGTTTTATCGTCGGCAATAATCAGATAGCCACGGCTGTCGTACTTCCAGTAGAGACCGTTTTCCTGGGTGCCTTCAATCACGGCGGCATTGGCGTCGGTCACGTCCCAGCCGGAGACGTTCAGCGTTTTGCCGTCCAGGGTGGTGAGCTGCCACTGGTTGTTCTGTTCTGAATAATTCCACACGGCACCCTCGAGAACGCTGCCGCTATCCAGTTTGAAGCTATCGAAGGCCAGGGTGTCTTTGCCTTTATCGATGGTGACGCCGTTGCTGAAGGTAGTAACAGAGTTATCTGGGGGCGTGTCGTCGTCATCGGGCGGGGTCACATCGTCATCGCCGCCATCGTCGGGCGGGGTTACGTCGCCGCCATTGTCGGGTGTCATCGCCGCCATCGTCAGGCGGGGTTACATTGTCATCGCCGCCATCATCGGGCGGGGTCACATCGTCATCGCCGCCATCGTCGGGCGGGGTTACGTCGCCGCCATTGTCGGGCGTAGGGGGCATATAAGAATGAGTGGAATCTCCGCCACTGTTATTTTCAACGCCAATAGCCACGCCCGCGGCCAGCGCAGCAACGCCGCCAGCAACCCAGCCCCAGTGATTATCTTTTTCAGATAATGTAGCAAGGCAGGCCGGTGAGAGTTTTTCGCGCTTTTCTTTAGGCAGGGAGGAGATATTACTGGGACATTCTTTTTCATCATCGTTATTCTCTGCGGCGATGGCCGGAATGTAATAACTTTGCATCGCGAGAGCTATAGCGATAGAAATAAGTTTTTTCTTTTGCATAGGGTTCATCCTTGATTAATATTTTCCTTGCGTACTAAATATATGCAGATAGCGATACAGGCAATGATGAAATGGCCAGAGTAAAATTATCCTTTAGTGTTTATTTTATCACCCGATAACCTGGGTAGGTCAAATTGAATACTTAACGATACTATTTGCGGTATGAATGGATGTGGGGCGAATTTGGCTAATGAAAGAGTTTTTACGCAATATTATTAATAATCAAATTCACTTCATGAATTTAATTTGGGTTGCTTAATTCAATTTTAAGTAAAGTTAATTCGAAGTTACGAGTAGTTGTAAAAAAAAGCCCTGGGGAACAGGGCTTTTTTTAATTAATGGTTAGAGAACCAGTTCAGCTTATCGCGAAGGCCTACCACACGACCAACAATAATTAGCGCTGGGCTTTCAACCTGTTGCGCTAATTCCCCGAGCTGCGTCAGCACACCGTTGACGACGCGTTGTTTCACGGAGGTGCCGTTTTCTACAAGTGCAACCGGCATATCGGGCTGCATGCCAAATTCGATCAGTTTTTCCTGAATCGTGGCCGCCTGGTTCAGCCCCATGTAGAACACCAGCGTCTGTTTCTCTGCCGCCAGATTTTCCCAGTCCAGCTCGCCGCCGGTTTTCAGGTGCCCGGTAACCAGACGAACGCTCTGGGCGTAATCACGATGGGTCAGTGGAATGCCGGAATAGGCGGAACAACCGGAGGCTGCGGTAATACCCGGTACGACAGAGAATGGAATACCGGCGTGGCAAAGCGTTTCCAGCTCTTCGCCACCGCGACCAAAGATGAACGGGTCGCCACCTTTCAGTCTCACGACGCGTTTACCCTGTTGCGCTTCACGCAGCAGGATCTGGTTAATCTCTTCCTGCGGTACGCAGTGGTAACCCGCACGTTTACCGACGAACACCCGGTCGGCATCGCGGCGCACGAGGTTCATAATATCGTCGGAAACCAGACGGTCATAAACCACTACGTCTGCCTGCTGGATCTGCTGCAGCCCTTTCAGCGTCAGCAGCCCGGCATCGCCAGGACCGGCACCAACCAGCACCACTTCTCCACGGTGATCCAGTGGTTCGCTAAGCAACTGCTCGGTGGTTTCTTCGACGGCTTTTGTGTCACTGTTTGCCAGCGACTGCGCCAGGCGGTCATTAATGAACAATTTTTCCCAGAAGCGGCGACGTTCACCCATACTGGCAAACTGTTTTTTAACCCGAGAGCGCAACTTGCCGGCATATTGCGCGACCTGGCCCAGATGCTGAGGCAGCATGGATTCGAGTCTTTCACGCAGCAGACGGGCCAGCACCGGTGAAGTGCCGCCAGAGGAGACCGCCACCATCAGCGGCGAGCGGTCGATAATGGAGGGCATGATAAAACTGGCTGCTTTTGGCGCATCGACCACGTTGCAGAAGATACGCCGTGATTCTGCGGCGGTGCTGACGCTTTGGTTAACGGCATCGTCATCGGTGGCGGCGATAACCAGCCAGCAAGGATCGAGCAGGGACTCATCGAACGGCCCCTCAACCAGTGTCAGCATGCCTTCATTTGCCCATACGGTGAACTGCGGAATAAACGCCAGCGCATTAACCGTTATACGGGCGCCCGCTTCCAGCAGCAACCGCGCTTTGCGTTCTGCGACATCACCACCGCCGACGATCAAGCAGTCGCGGTCACGTAGTTGACAAAATATAGGCAAATGGTCCACGACATTACCCCTTAATTATTGGCAGCAGCCTCTGGCTGATTGATTTTTGCCGGAGCCGGACGCTCCGATTTTGGCGTAGCATACCAATAACCCAATCCCATGAATACGACACCGGACAAAGTATTACCGAGTGTCACCCATAACAGGTTATGACCAATTCCGGCCAGGGTATAGGCTTCGCTATGATGACCGAACCAGGAGAGGGCAAACAGCGTCATGTTGGCAACTGAGTGCTCGTAGCCGGAAGCAATAAATGCCAGCAGACACCACCAGATAGCGAGGAATTTCGCTGCGCCTTCGGTACGAATTGCCATCCAGATTGCCAGACAAACCAACCAGTTACACAGCGCGCCTTTGAAGAACAACACCGTTGCAGGCGCTGTGGTTTTCGCCAGTGCAACCGAATGCACGATGCTGGTATCGACCGGCAACAGGCTGCCGCCGCCCCAGCTATAAAGCAGGGCGACAAACACGGATCCGACCAGATTACCCAGCCAGGTTTGCGGCAAAATGGCCCACATTTGACCGTGGCTGATGGTGCCCGCTTTAACGCCGAGCGTCAGGAACATGGTGTGACCGGTAAACAGTTCAGAACCCGCGATGATGACCAGCGTTAAGGCGATACCAAAGGTTGCACCCATCACCAGAGGACGTACGGATGGGTCGAGCAGATTGCCGAGGGTGAAAATAAGAATGATGCCAAGACCGACATAAGCCCCTGCCATTGCTGAACTGACCCAGAATCCGAGCGGGTTATTAGTCGACAGGCGTGCGATGCGCGCAGCGTTAGCCGCACACTTATTAATAGTGTCAGTAAACATTTGATTATCCTTTTCTCACTTCATCCTTTGCACTGCCTCTTTGTTGGCTGCCCTCGCTCACCCCAGTCACATAGTGAACTATGCTCCTGGGGATTTTCTCGGTTGCCGCCGCGATGCCGTACAAATGATTTTGTGATAACAATTAAAATGAAAAAAATACAAAAAAGGGGAGGCGTTGCGCCTCCCAAAAATTTATTAACCGCGCAACTGCACCGTGCCGTCTTTTACTCGCGCTTCGTAATGTTTTACCGAGAACTGTTCGTCTTCCATGCACAGTCCATCGCTTAAACGAAAGCGTTGTTTCTTCAGCGGGCTGGCGACCCACAGTTCGCCCTGATGTTCAGCGATCAAACCACGAGAAAGCACGCTGGACTCAAAGAACGGATCGATGTTGCTGATCGCAAACACCTGGTCGCTGTGATACGGGCGGAAAATCGCGACTTGTTCAGTACCTAACAGGGCACAGACGCCTGTTGCAGGCAGAATGTCATCGATTTTGCAGATGTTTTGCCACTGGCTCATGCGTTTTCCTCCACCAGAGTCACCGGGATACGCTCATAAGGCGTTGCCGGACGATGTTGTTCACGTTCAGGCACAACCTGGACGTTCGGGTCGCGTTTGTCGCTGTTGATGAAGTGCTTGAAGCGAACCTGCGCGGATGGGGTGTTAACGGTTTCTGTCCACTCGCATACCACCGCTTCACGCAGACGGGCCATCTCTTCTTCCAGATGTTCGTTCAGGCCCAGCTTGTCGTCGATGATGACCGATTTCAGATACTCAATGCCGCCTTCCAGGTTGTCTAACCATGGTGCGGTACGGGTCAGTTTGTCGGCAGTGCGGATGTAGAACATCATGAAGCGGTCGAGATACTTCAGCAGCGTTTCGCGATCGATATCCGCCGCCAGCAGATCCGCATGACGAGGTTTCATCCCGCCGTTACCGCAAACGTACAGGTTCCAGCCTTTTTCCGTGGCGATGACACCCACATCTTTGCCCTGGGCTTCCGCGCATTCACGGGTACAGCCGGAGACACCGAACTTCATCTTGTGCGGCGTACGGATGCCTTTGTAGCGGTTTTCCAGCTCGACGCCGAAACCGACGCTATCGCCCACGCCGTAGCGGCACCAGGTGCTGCCCACGCAGGTTTTCGCCATACGCAACGCTTTAGCATAGGCATGACCGGTTTCGAAACCGGCTTCAATCAACTGGCGCCAGATTTCCGGCAGGTCATCTTTCTGTGCGCCGAACAGGCCAATACGCTGAGAGCCGGTGATTTTGGTATACAGGTTAAATTCACGCGCGATACGCCCCACGGCCACCAGACCTTCAGGGGTGATTTCACCGCCAGCGGAGCGCGGGATTACAGAGTAGGTGCCGTCTTTCTGGATATTCGCCAGGAAGTTGTCGTTGGTGTCTTGTAGCGGCGTGTGCTGAGGTTTGAGAATGTACTCATTCCAGCACGAGGCCAGCAGGGAACCGACGGTCGGTTTACACACTTCACAGCCGTAGCCTTTCCCATGTTTTGCCAGCAACTCTTCGAAGGTTTTAATGCCTTCTACGCGAATGAGATGGAACAGTTCCTGACGCGAGTATGGGAAGTGTTCACACAGGTTGTTGTTAACTTCAATACCCTGTTTCGCCAGTTCAGCGTTCAGGACCTGCGTTACCAGTGGGATACACCCACCGCAACCGGTACCGGCTTTGGTTTCAGCTTTCAGCGCTGCAACGGTGTGGCAACCTTTATTGATAGCAGCAACCAGCATGCCTTTGGTGACGTCGAAGCAGGAACAAATCTGCGCGCTGTCCGGCAGTTTATCGACGCCTATAGACGGTTTGCCGCTGCCCGCGTGCGCAGGCAGGATCAATGAGTCCGGGTTTTCCGGCAGTTCGATAGCGTTCAGCACCAGTTGCAGCAGATTGCCGTAATCGCTGGTGTCGCCTACCAGAACCGCGCCGAGCAGCGTTTTGTTATCTTTGCTGACAATGAGGCGTTTGTAGACTTCTTTGCTCTCGTCGAGGTAAACGTAGCTGCGCGCGCCCGGTGTGCGGCCATGTGCGTCGCCAATCCCGCCAACGTCAACGCCGAGCAGCTTCAGCTTGGCGCTTAAATCTGCGCCTTCGAAGGCGTTTTCGGTTTCGAGGATATGGTCAACGGCAACCTGCGCCATTTTGTAGCCGGGTGCCACCAGACCATACACACGGTTGTTCCAGCTGGCGCATTCGCCGATGGCATAGATGTCCGGGTCAGAAGTCTGGCAGGTGTCGTTAATCACGATCCCACCGCGCGGAGCGACGTCCAGACCGCACTGGGTAGCCAGTTTGTCGCGTGGACGAATACCGGTAGAGAAAACGATAAAATCGACCTCCAGTTCGCTACCATCGGCAAAACGCATGGTTTTGCGCGCTTCGACGCCTTCCTGGACAATCTCTTTCGTATTTTTGCTGGTGTGCACACGCACGCCTATGCTTTCAATTTTGCGACGTAACTGTTCGCCACCCATATGATCCAGCTGTTCAGCCATCAGCATCGGAGCGAATTCAATCACGTGGGTTTCAACGCCGAGGTTTTTCAGCGCACCGGCGGCTTCCAGGCCCAGCAGACCACCGCCTACGACAGCACCGCGTTTGCTACGGCGCGCACAAGACTCAATGGCGTTGAGATCTTCAATGGTGCGGTAAACGAAGCAGTCCTGTGTTTCCGAACCTTTAATCGGCGGGATCCACGGATAAGAGCCAGTCGCCATGATCAGCTTATCGTAATAAACCGTACGCCCCGCGCTGGAGTGGATCACCTTCTCCTGGCGGTTGATGGTAATTGCGCGCTCGCCCACTAATACCTTAACGCCGTGCTTCTCGTAGAATCCTTCGCGCACCAGAGAAAGCTCTTCGGCGGTGTGGTGGGAGAAGTAGGAAGACAGGTGTACGCGGTCGTACGCTTTGCGGGGTTCTTCACAGAAGACGGTAATATCAAAATTGGCAGCGTCGGATTTATCAAGAAGATCCTCAATAAAGCGATGGCCGACCATACCATTACCGATAATAGCGAGTCTGACTTTGCTCATTTTTGCCTCGATTTCTTTTCTATTACCGCCTACCTTAACGATTCAGCAACCCCGCTTATTGATACAAATCAAATTCGCTCTCATATACTCCTTAAGAGGTATATGACTGATTTACCTACATTTTTATAAGTTACGGAATTGACTGGCTTTTCGTGTTTGTATAAATAGCGTACAAATTAAGGGGTTTTTGTATGAATTGGCCTGCATCACCTGGAGAGGTGGGGGATGCGAGGTATATGCCGGATGGCGCGGACACCATCCGGTAGTGTGCAGGCCGGGTAAGCGGAAGCGTCCCCGGCAGTGAGATTAATGCGTGGCTGGAGCGTTATGCTGGCGATGGCGCGTGACAAACCCAAGAACAAAGCACATTACGAACACAACGGAATACAAGCCGTTAGCCGTTTGCAGTGCCGCCATTGGACCGCTATGAGCGACGATCGGGCCAGTGACGACGAAAGTAAGCATGGTACCGATGGTGCCGCAAGTCAGAACGAAGTTAACCAGTTTAGGTGAGGCGACCTTCGTCTGTTGGGAACCGAGGGTAATAATGGTGGTATAAATCGCGCTGGAGAAGAAGCCCAGTGTCAGAATGAACCACGGCATATGCTCTGGCGTACCGGTGATAAACAGATACATCAGGATGGTGGCCAAACCCGCCAGTACGGTCAGGATGCGCTGCAGATCGAAGAAACGCAGAATAAAGCTAAACGCCCACATGCCAACCATGTAAGACATCCAGAAGTCGCTGACCAGTTTACCCGCATCACCCAGGCTCATACCCAGACTTTTGGCATATTCCGGTACCCATGAGATAAAACCAAGCTGGCCGAGGATGTAACATAAAGCCGCAATGGACAGAAACAGTACGCCAATGCCCCATTTTTCTTTTACTACCGGTGCGTCTGACTGCTGCGCGTGTTTGCCCAGCGCAGGGAATTCGCAACCGAAGGTCAGCAGGAAAATAGCGACATAGACCAGGCCGATGCAGGCATAAACCCAGTACCATTCAATGCTGCGCGCTAACAGGAATGCTGCCACCATCGGGAAAATCATGCCAGCCATGCTGAAGAAAGAGTCCGTAAACAGCAGGCGGGAACCGCGCTGGCGACCTTCATACATCTGCGTGACCAGGAATGTACCAATCGACATGGTGATACCGCTCACCAGCCCAAGGACAAACATTGCTGCTGAGAACAAGGCCAGGCTATGGCTGAGCATCAGTCCGGCGACCGCCAGAACCATCAGGATAAAGCCAAAGCGCAACTGGGTTTTCAGGGGCACAATCTCCATCAGCCATGCATTCAGGAAGATAGAGATCAGGATGCCGGCATTCAGGAAAGTGAAGGTGTTACTCATACTGGAAACGGGCAAATGGAAGTAATCTGCGATATTTCCCATCACCATCCCGGTGACAATTACCAACGCGCCTGTCAGGGCGTAGGAGAGAAAGCTAATCCATGTGAGCTTAATGCGGTTGCTGTTAGTCATGACTGGCCTGTATAGAAGTGTAAGGCGCATTGACTGCGCCGTGAGCGGGCAGATTTTAGGCGCTTTAGTGACACATTTAAATATTTAATGGCAATAACTTGCTTCGTTACATTTTTGTATGTGATCTCGATCACAATGAGTATTGCGACTGTGAGGTTACATTTGTTTCAAGTACGTAAAATTAAGTAAAGGGATGGCCTTGTCCTTGAAGGCTCTTTAGAATCAATTCACTTGCTTCATTTCTGCTCTTGTTAAGGAATTCTCATGCTCAAATCGACTCTGGCGGCTGTTGCAGCTGTTCTCGCTCTTTCCGCTCTCTCCCCTGCAGCACTGGCAGCAAAAGGTGACCCACATGTCCTGCTGACCACCTCTGCGGGTAACATTGAGCTGGAGCTGAACAGCCAGAAAGCCCCGGTTTCAGTGCAAAACTTTGTCGATTATGTGAACAGTGGTTTCTATAACAACACCACGTTCCACCGTGTGATCCCGGGCTTTATGGTACAGGGCGGCGGCTTCACCGAGCAGATGCAGCAGAAGAAACCTAACCCGCCAATCAAGAATGAAGCCGATAACGGGCTGCGTAACACCCGTGGCACGATTGCGATGGCGCGTACAGCAGATAAAGACAGCGCGACCAGCCAGTTCTTTATCAACATCGCAGACAACGCTTTCCTCGATCACGGCCAACGCGACTTTGGCTATGCTGTATTCGGTAAAGTTGTGAAAGGTATGGATGTCGCGGATAAGATCTCTCAGGTACAGACCCATGATGTTGGTCCTTACCAGAATGTCCCGTCAAAACCGATTGTTATCCTTTCAGCTAAAGTTCTGCCGTAATCGTATTTTTCGCGGGTAGTTCCTGCCCGCGTTCTCTCCCTTCTCTGCGTAACCCGAAATTGCTGCTTATACTTGTGGCAAGTGCCGCTTACATTCAGGGAGGTCACGTGAAAAAACTCACCGATAAACAAAAGTCCAGACTCTGGGAGCAACGGCGTAATGTCAATTTCCAGGGAAGCCGACGACTGGAAGGCGTGGATATTCCACAGGTTACTCTGAACGCGGAAGACGCCCTGGCGCGTCTGGAAGAGTTGAGGAGGCACTATGAGCGATAAATTCGGTGATGGACGTGACCCTTATCTGTACCCCGGTCTGAATGTGATGCGTAACCGCCTGGGGATTCATCAGGCCCAGCGTCTGGCACAAGCGGCATACGAATTAACAGCACTGCGCGCCGCGACGATTGAGTTGGGGCCTTTAAAGCGTGGCTTGCCACACCTGTGCGCCATTCATCGCCAGTTATACCAGGATATTTTCGACTGGGCGGGGCAGTTGCGGGAAGTTGATATCTACCAGGGCGATACTCGCTTTTGCCATTTTGCCTATATCGAGAAAGAGGGCAATGCGCTGATGCAGGATCTGGAAGAGGAGTCCTGGCTGGTGGGATTGCCGGAAGACAAATTCGTCGATCGCCTCGCGCACTATTATTGCGAAATTAATGTGCTGCATCCGTTTCGTATTGGTAGCGGTCTCGCGCAGCGTATTTTCTTCGAACAGTTAGCGATTCATGCCGGGTATATGCTGAGCTGGGATGACATTCAGGTTGAGGAGTGGAACCAGGCGAACCAGAGCGGGGCAATGGGCGACCTGAGCGCTCTGCGGGCGATATTTCGTAAAGTGGTAAGCGAAGCCCCGGAAACTGAGTAGAATAGCGCGGGTCTTATGTACCGGAGCCGCCATGATCCTGCTTATCGATAACTATGATTCTTTTACCTGGAACCTGTACCAATACTTCTGCGAACTGGGCGCTGATGTTCTCGTCAGGCGTAACGACGAGCTGACGCTGTCGCAAATTGACGCGCTGAATCCGCAAAAAATCGTGATTTCCCCGGGCCCCTGCACGCCGGATGATGCCGGTATCTCGCTGGACGTTATTCGCCATTTCGCGGGCAACATCCCGCTGCTGGGCGTGTGTCTCGGTCACCAGGCGATGGCGCAGGCGTTTGGCGCGACCGTGGTTCGGGCAGCAAAAGTGATGCACGGTAAAACCTCGCCGATTACGCATAACGGGCAGGGCGTTTTTCAGGGACTCGCCAACCCATTAACCGTGACACGCTACCATTCTCTGGTGGTTGCCCCCGAAACGCTTCCTGACTGCTTTGAAGTGACGGCCTGGAGTGAGACACAGGAGATCATGGGTATTCGCCACCGCGAGTGGGATCTGGAAGGTGTGCAGTTTCACCCGGAGAGTATTCTCAGCGAACAGGGGCATCAGCTGCTGGATAATTTCCTCCAACGGTGATTTATGGTTGCTATTCAGTGATTTTTTATTCATATTTTGTGATTATAATTTCACTAGCATTTCTGCTTAACAGGGTGGTAATGACATGGCAACTGAACAAACTGCGATTACGCGCGCGACATTCGATGAAGTAATTCTGCCGATTTATGCACCGGCTGAGTTTATCCCGGTAAAAGGAAAAGGGAGTCGAGTCTGGGATCAACAGGGCAAAGAGTATGTTGATTTTGCGGGCGGCATTGCAGTTACCGCGTTAGGGCATTGCCATCCGGCGCTGGTTGAGGCGTTAAAAACCCAGGGCGAAACCCTGTGGCACACCAGTAACGTTTTCACCAACGAACCAGCGTTGCGCTTAGGTCGTAAAATCATTGATGCGACCTTTGCTGAACGCGTGCTGTTCATGAACTCCGGTACCGAAGCCAACGAAACCGCCTTTAAGCTGGCGCGTCATTATGCCTGCGTGCGCCACAGCCCGTTCAAAACCAAAATCATTGCCTTCCATAATGCGTTTCACGGTCGTTCGCTGTTTACCGTATCTGTCGGTGGGCAACCGAAATATTCCGACGGCTTTGGACCAAAACCGGCGGATATCATCCATGTGCCGTTTAACGATCTGCATGCGGTCAAAGCGGTGATGGACGATCATACCTGCGCGGTGGTGGTTGAGCCTATTCAGGGTGAAGGCGGCGTTACCGCGGCGACACCTGAATTCCTGCACGGTCTGCGTGAACTTTGCGATCAACACCAGGCGCTGCTGGTCTTTGATGAAGTGCAGTGTGGGATGGGGCGTACCGGCGATTTATTTGCCTATATGCACTACGGCGTGACGCCGGATATCCTCACCAGCGCCAAGGCTCTCGGCGGTGGCTTCCCGGTGAGCGCCATGCTGACCACCCAGGAAATTGCCTCCGCGTTCCATGTGGGTTCGCACGGCTCCACTTACGGCGGTAATCCACTGGCCTGTGCAGTTGCAGATGCCGCGTTTGATATCATCAACACCCCGGAAGTGCTGGAAGGTATTCAGGGCAAACGTCAGAAGTTTGTGCAGCATTTGCAGCAGATTAATCAGCAGTTCGATATTTTCAGCGATATTCGCGGCATGGGGCTGCTGATTGGCGCCGAGCTGAAGCCGCAGTTTAAAGGCCGGGCGCGCGATTTCCTCTACGCCGCCGCGCACGAAGGGGTGATGGTGTTGAATGCCGGGCCGGACGTGATGCGTTTCGCGCCGTCGCTGGTGGTGGAAGACGCGGATATCGAGGAAGGGATGCAGCGTTTCGCGCAGGCTGTCGCGAAGGTGGTGGGCTGATTGCCTGATGGCGGCGCGAGCGCCTTATCCGGCCTACAGGGTAAGGTTTGATTCGTAGGCCGGATAAGCGTAGCGCATCCGGCAGTCGATCTTAACCTTTCATATCCCGCAGTCGGCGGCTCAGCCAGATGCCGTGGTGTGGGCGCTGACGCCATGCGACCGACGAAATGGTGTGCATGGTGTTCAGATGCCCCAGAACCCGCTGCAGATGCTGTTCCAGGGTGCTTAACGGACCGTGGGACAGCATCTCTGGTGCCTCGAGAATATTCACATCGCCCGAGCTTCCCGGTCCGTCATATTCCAGCCGCTGCTGACAGCGCTGGAGCGCGATTTCGCAGGACTCCAGATACCGCTGTGCCAAATCCGGCGTCAGCATCGTATGTTCCCTCGCCAGCGTGGTCATCGCGTTGATGTGTTCGACAATAAACTGGCTGTGCGTGACCCACAGTTTCATATCTGCCAGATAGTGCGAGTTAAATCCCGGCTCCTGCATTGCCTGATTCAGTGAGTTAAACAGCGTGTTATGCGCCTGGTTGACCCGCATGCGTTGATACGCCAGCGGCGTGGCCTGCGGATCGTTGCTGAGGATCAGGCGAATGGCTTCCTGATCGGCTTCTAACGCATCGTGGGCGTTCTTACGCAACAGACCACTCTGCCACTGCGGCCACAGCCAGAGCGTGCCGCCAAAGGCGATTAAGCAGCCAATCACCGTGTCGACAAACCGCGGTACGATAAATTGTTCCCCGTTAAGCGTCAGCAGTTGCAGGGTGTATACCGCCGTAACCGTAAAGCCAACGGTGGCCCAGCCGTAGTTTTTGCGAATGATCAGATAGCTGCCTAACGTGATCAGCAACATGCCTGCCAGCGTGAAACCTTCCTGAATATGAAAGTGCAATGTGACGCCCGCAATCACCAGTCCGACGAGCGTCCCCACCGAACGATGCAAAATACGCACCCGGGTCGCCCCATAGCCATTTTGCGTGACGAACAGGATCGTCATCAAAATCCAGTAAGGTTTAGGCAGATGTAAGGCGCTACCCATCAGGCTGGCGATACTCAGCATGACGCTTATGCGCCCGGCGTTACGCAGCGCCGGGGATTTCAACGACAGATAGTTTTTCAGCGCCGGGATCAACGGCAACCGCCGCTGTTTGTCTGCCATTAAATCACGGGCATACAGCGGGCGCTGGGTCCGCAGCACACGAGCAATACGGCTGAAGTGCCAGTAGCAAAATTGCCCCACCGGATTGTCCGGATGCTGGTTGGCGATTTTCTCCAGCGAGCCAATCTGCTTTTCCATTGAGAAACGAGTCGGTAAGCGGTGATACAAGATATCATCGGCCAGTACGCGCAGGCGGGCGGCGACGGTACGCGCGTTCCAGCGAATCACCTGTTCCGCGTGGCTTCGCTCGACCAGCTTTTGCACCTCTTCCGGCTGATGCAAGCTAACTGAAATATGTTCCTGCAAATCGAGCGCTTCCTGAAAGGCACGCAACAGTCGCTTGTATTCATTATTGTGATGCGCCGACAGCATATGCATTTGCTGGTAGCACTGGGTAATCAGATCCACCGCTTTTTGTTGACGAACCAGCAACGGAGGCAGCGCTTTTTCTGGATCGGCATGCTGGGTCAGCAGACTGTACTTGGCCTCACAGTAATCGGCTAATTCGCGGTACAACAGGCTGAGCGATTCACGCAGTGGCTGCTCACGCCACATCCAGAACCAGAACCAGTTGAACAGACCGTACCACAACGTACCCAGTGCATAGATCAGCAATGGCTCCCAGACGGGCATGTTCCCGGCAAGGCTTAACGTGAAAATTGCCGCGATGAGTGAGGCTGGCAGCAGTCGCGCATGCAACGGGCTTAGCTCGGCGGTTACGCCAAGAATTAGCGTCAGGCCGGTGAGGATGAGCGGCAGTGGTATATCTTGCGCCAGCAGTAACTGCATGATCAGGCTGCAACCGGCAAACAGCGATGCGCCAATAACTAAACGTTTAAAAAAGCGTTTATGCGGGGTATCAAGACCGGCAATGTTGCAACAGGCAGGGACGAGGGAAAACAGAAGCCCCAGATGAAGCTGACCAATGATAAGACCGACGGCCACAGGTAAACACAGCACCAGGGTCTGTCGTAGTGCGTAGTTGATCTCGGGGTGATAAATCAGTCTTCGCCACATCGGAGCAAACAAAAATGGCGCGCTACCGGGTAACGCGCCATTTCGATGGGATTAACGTGTGCCGTAAACGACGATGGTCTTACCGTGAGCGGAGATCAGGTTCTGATCTTCCAGCATCTTCAGAATACGACCAACGGTCTCACGGGAGCAGCCAACGATCTGGCCGATTTCCTGGCGGGTGATTTTAATCTGCATACCGTCCGGGTGAGTCATCGCGTCAGGCTGTTTTGCCAGATTCAGCAGAGTCTGAGCAATACGACCGGTGACGTCGAGGAAGGCAAGGTTGCCTACTTTTTCAGACGTGACCTGCAGGCGACGAGCCATCTGAGAAGACAGGCGCATCAGAATATCCGGGTTGACCTGGATTAATTGGCGAAATTTTTTGTAGGAAATTTCAGCGACTTCACATGCGGTTTTGGCCCGTACCCAAGCGCTACGTTCCTGGCCTTCTTCGAAGAGGCCTAATTCACCAATAAAATCGCCCTGATTCAGATAAGAAAGGATCATTTCTTTCCCTTCTTCGTCTTTGATCAGCACTGCCACTGAGCCTTTAACGATGTAATACAACGTTTCCGCTTTTTCACCCTGGTGAATCAGCGTGCTCTTCGATGGGTACTTATGAATATGGCAATGAGACAAGAACCATTCGAGAGTCGGGTCTGTTTGCGGTTTGCCAAGCACCATGCGCGGTTATCCTCTGTTATAAGCTGTCTCCAGAGCCAGAAAACGACGCTGCCTCTGGGTTTGCAAAAATGTGCTTCCCGCTACCTGGGAAGGGGGCTACTAAAAATATACTGCAGCCTGTAATGTGATGTCCTCTGCATACATGCAGTACGTCAATGTATTACTGTAGCATCCCGACTGTTTTAGCATAGCTTTCGCCGTGTGTCTCCTGGTGTCTCGCTTCAGCATGACGCAGGTCGCCTTCCGTTGCGAGAATTGTTATGTACGCGTAATCTGTCAGGAAAATTGAAACATTGGAGTTACGAATTATGCAAGCGCGTGTAAAGTGGGTTGAGGGGTTAACCTTCCTCGGTGAGTCCGCCTCTGGCCACCAAATTTTGATGGACGGTAACTCCGGTGATAAAGCGCCGAGCCCGATGGAAATGGTATTAATGGCTGCAGGTGGTTGTAGCGCCATCGATGTGGTGTCGATCCTGCAAAAAGGGCGTCAGGATGTGACCAACTGCGAAGTGAAACTCACCTCTGAGCGCCGTGAAGAAGCGCCGCGTTTGTTTACCCACATCAATCTGCATTTCATCGTCACCGGCAACGATCTGAAAGAGGCGTCGGTCTCCCGTGCTGTTGATCTCTCGGCGGAAAAATATTGTTCTGTGGCATTGATGCTGGAAAAGGCGGTGAATATTACCCACTCCTATGAAGTGGTTGCTGCGTAATACGTGATGCCCGATAAGCGTAGCGCCATCGGGCACATCCCGTACATCACTCTATCTTTTTACCTTCCATCAATCGCTGGACCAGCGGCAGCATAATCAATTCCATCGCCAGACCCATTTTGCCGCCAGGTACGACTAATGTATTGATGTGGGAAATGAATGAGCCTTGCAGCATGGCCAGAAGCCACGGAAAGTCGATCCCTTCCAGATTACGAAAATGAATGACCACAAAGCTTTCGTCCAGCGACGGAATGCTCTTGGCTGCAAAGGGGTTTGAGGTATCGACGGTGGGTACGCGCTGAAAGTTAATGTGCGTACGGGAAAACTGCGGCGTGATGTAATTGATGTAATCGTCCATTGAGCGCACAACCGAGTCCATCACCGCTTCACGCGAGTGTCCACGCTCGCTGGTATCGCGGGTCAGCTTTTGGATCCATTCCAGGTTAACGATCGGCACCACGCCGACCAGAAGATCGACATGCCGGGCCACATTTTGCTGTGGGGTGACGACGCCGCCGTGTAGCCCTTCATAGAACAGGACATCCGTCGGTTCAGGCAATGGCTGCCAGGGGGTAAACGTTCCCGGAACCTGGTTCCACGGTACGGCTTCATCGTAGGTGTGCAGATATTTACGCGACTGACCTGTTCCCGTCTGGCCGTATTCAATGAAGGTTTGTTCCAGCAGACCAAAGTCATTGGCTTCGGGACCGAAATAGCTGATATGCCGCCCGGCATCGCGCGCTTTGCGAATCGCCATGTCCATTTCTGGACGGGTATAGCGATGAAAACTGTCACCTTCCACCTCGGCGGCGCGCAGATTTAGCTGCGCGAAAATTTTACGAAACGCGAGGCTGGTGGTGGTGGTCCCCGCGCCGCTGGATCCTGTTACCGCAATCACCGGATGTTTGGCAGACATAACAACTCCATGAATAGGTTGATTTTTTATTATAGTCGGCCGTCGGCTACGGATTACTCGTGAATCTGCTTCCTCGGCATGATGTTGACCGTTTCATGCAGTTCGGACCACACCAGGACGGCTTCACCTGATTGTAGTTGGCGTTTGACGTCGGCGACTTTTTGTTCGAGCGAACGTTCATGTTCACCATAATCGGTGCCTTCGCGCAAGACAAAGCTTTCAATCAGATTGTCCAGCGCGTCCGGGGAGATGTCTTGCCAAGGGATAATCATGATGACGCCTCCAGATACGTTGTCAGCCAGTCGGGAATTCTGGATTCCAGCCACATCTCAGGGCGGCGCACCGTGCCGCCAATAAATCCGACGTGTCCACCGTGTTCAGTTAACTGGTACTCCACCTGTGAGGGCAGGTTTTCCGGTTCAGGGATCACGTGATGATCCATAAACGGATCGTCCTTGGCATGGATAATCAGCGTCGGTTTGGCGATCTGATTAAGCAATGGCATGGCGCTACACTGGCGGTAATAGTCTATAGCATCGGCAAAACCGTGGATTTTGGCGGTGATCAGATCGTCAAAATCACGAATGCGACGCAGGGATTTCAACTGGGTCAGACTCACCGGCAGCGAACCCGGATAGGCCTGTAGCTTACGCGAGGCGTTAGCTTTCAACAGATTGAGCAGATAGCGTTGGTAGACGCGTGAGAACCCCTTCTCCATATGGTAGCTACAGGCTTCCAGCACGAAAGGCGCAGAGACAATAACCGCTGCATCAATGGGAATGTCGTTGCCTTCTTTGGCCAGCAGGCAGGCCAGCATGTTCCCGCCGAGTGAATAGCCTACCGCCGCGGTCGGCACACGACCAAACTCGCGCTCCAGCCAATGTAAAAACCAGGTGCCATCTTCTGTTTCACCAGAATGATAAATACGGTTGAGACGATTTGGCTCGCCGCTGCAGCCGCGAAAATGCATCACCACGCCCAGCCAGCCACGCTTTTGCGCTGCTTCAATCAGGCCATGTGCGTACGGGCTGTTCAGACTGCCTTCCAGACCGTGAAAAACGACCAGGCGCGGTTTGTGCTTCGCCTGTTGCGGATCTTCACTCCATGCCAGATCGACAAAGTCACCGTCGGGTAATTCCAGACGCTGCCAATGGGCGTCGAACTTCACCTTGCGGCGAATTAAACGCGGCAGCATTGTCTGCAAATGGCGGTTACTGATACCGCGCATCGGGCGGAATTCTCGCGAATCATCAGTAGGTGGGATCATTTCTGTGGACGTGATTTCAACCATAACACCAGAGCAATTAATAATCGGAAAGAATAACTATACCGCGCGCAGCGCTTGCGGGTTAGCCAATATGTGATTTTGTCGCTAGTCAGTCAGCAGGTTACGCGAGAAAAGATGAAAATCGACGTCGGGCTTTCGTCGCCACAGGCGAGCTTTACGCGTCCCTGTCGCTACGCTTTCTCCGGTATCTTCAAACATTCCTGACGCTTCAAAGCGGCGAATCAGACTTTTACGCTGGATCGACTGACCGAGGATCACCTCGGTGGCTTCGAGCAGTTGCCCATGGGTAAATGTCTCCGGCAAGCAGTATACAGGCAGGAGTGAGTACATCGTTTTTTGCCGTAAGCGATGCAGGGCCGCCGTAATGATATCTCCGTGGTCGAACGCGAGTGAATAATTTTTCAGCTCATCAACCGGGACCCAACAGGCATTGCTGACGCTGGCTATGTGCGGCGCACAGTCTACCCAGGCGATTAGCGCAAACCAGGTAACCGTCAGACTCCAGCCGCGCGGGTCGCGATCCGGGCCGGAAAAGGTATCCAGTTGTTCCAGCCACGAAGGCAAAACACCTGTTTTTTCAGTGAGCTTGCGTAGCGCTGTGGCGCGAGTGGAGTCATCGTGCTCGATATCAATGAAGCCACCTGGTAATCCCCAACGCCCTTTTTGCGGCTGGTTTGCACGTTCAACCAGTAATACGCACAGCGCCTGTTGATGCAGGGTAAACAGCACGCTATCGACCGTCACCAGAGGTGAGGGAAAGCGGCGGGCATCGTATTGATTCAGGTAGTCGGCTTCGGTGGTCATAAAGTACTCACGATGATTTGCAACGCCCACAAGTGTACCAGTCCAATACCGGGGGGCAAGGTTCGTTTTTTCTTATTATTTATCAGTCTATTATGCCGCGGTCTAAAAAAATGCATTTTGTGCTTGCTTAATATGTGTCTTAGGGACATTATTAATTGTGTCTAAGGGACACAATTAAAGGTGAGCGTGATGAGCATAAAACTGACACTAACGTTGGACGACCAGGACTACGGAATGACGCACGGTGTTTTTCCTGATGGCGCCGTCTGGTTGAAGGTTACTGAAGTATTACCTCCCTTTGCTCGTCTGATGCGCATTCGTGCGACGGCAATGCGCGACATGAACGACTTTATGCTGTTGGCGCAACTGGTGGAGGCGGTTCGCCATCAAACGGATGTACTGGTCAGTCATCTCGAGCTTCCCTGGTTGCCGTGGGCACGTCAGGATCGCCATATGGTGGCGGGTGATAGCTTTGCGCTGAAAGTCTTTGCCAGCCAGCTCAATACGCTGCAATTCGATAAGGTGAAGGTGCTCGATCCGCACAGCGACGCGGCGGCGGCAGCTATCAATAATTTTGTGGCGATTTCACAAGAGACTTGCCTGCTGCACTGCGCGACTTTGCAGCGCCAGTTCCAGCAAAAAACGCTAATGCTGGTCGCCCCCGATGCCGGAGCACTGAAGAAAATTGATGCCGTTGCCAGAGCGGTCGGTGTAGCGGAGTACGCCGTCCTGAGCAAAAAGCGCGATGTAGCAAGCGGCAAGCTGACGGGATTTGCTTTAGTGGCTGGAGACGTGAGGGGCAGGGATATGCTGATTGTTGATGACCTGTGTGATGCCGGCGGTACGTTTATTGGTTCTGCGCAGGTACTCCGTGATGCAGGTGCCCGTAGCGTCAGCCTGTATGTCACCCACGGTCTTTTCTCTAAGGGCGTCGAACAGCTGTTTGCGAACGGTATTGATGCCATCTACACCACCACCTCTTTCGCTGCCCCGACGCTGGAACATCCGCAGCTTGAGCTTATCGACATTGACGCGATTTACCGCGCCTGAGGGAGATACTGATTATGAAAATGAACCCGATTCTGGCTATCGACGGCTATAAAGTTTCTCACCGCGTACAGTATCCGCAAGGAACCAGCCGCGTGTATTCCAACTTTACCCCGCGCAGCGATCGCTTTTTCTCCTCGCCGTTGGTGGATGGCAAACTGGTGTTTTTTGGTCTGCAAGGTTTTCTGCAGTGGTTTCTGGTTGATCTGTTTAACGAGGCGTTCTTTGCCCGTTCGGAAGACGAGGTGGTCAGGGAATACAAACAGGTTATGGACAGCTATCTCGGCAAAGATGCGGTAGCGGTTGATCATATCCGCGCCCTGCATCAGTTGGGCTATCTGCCGTTGCACATCAAAGCGCTGGATGAAGGCAGCAAAGTGCCGATGGCGGTGCCCGTTTTAACTATCATCAATACCCAACCTGAGTTTTTCTGGTTGGTGAATTACCTGGAGACCGTGCTGTCGGCAGAACTGTGGAAGGCGTCAACAAATGCCACCATTGCTCATCACTATCGTAGAATCTGCGCGCGCTGGGCACAGAAAACCTGTAGCGACCTGACGCACCTGGACTTCCAGTGCCATGACTTTTCCTTTCGCGGTATGGCCGGATTGCAGGACACCATGCAGGCGGGCAGCGGCCACTTGTTGAGCTTTAAAGGGACCGACAGTATTCCATCTCTGCTGTACGCCCGCGATTATTACACCGACGGCGAGCCCTATTTTATCGGCGCCAGCATTCCGGCGACCGAGCACAGCGTGATGTGTATGGGGGAGCGTGAGCATGAGATTGAAACCTTCCGCCGCCTGATTGCCGATCTCTACCCGCAGGGATTTGTGTCGATTGTCTCTGATACGTGGGATTACTGGCAGGTACTGACGGAGTACACCCGCGAGCTGAAGAACATCATTCTGGCGCGCGAGGGACGGGTGGTTTTCCGCCCGGACAGCGGTAACCCGGTTGAGATCCTGTGCGGTACTGGCGCGGATGAGGATACCCGAGCCGATCGTACGGCACAGGAGAAAGGCTCTGTGGAGGTGCTGTGGGAGATATTTGGCGGCACGGTTAACGCCAAAGGCTACAAGGTGCTCGACCCACATGTGGGGCTGATTTATGGCGATTCCATCACCCTTGAGCGGGCGAATGAGATCCTGCGTCGTCTGGAAGCGAAAGGTTTTGCCAGTTCAAATGTGGTGTTTGGCGTCGGTTCTTTTACCTATCAGTACAACACGCGTGACACCTTCGGTTTTGCGATGAAAGCTACGTGGGGAGAAGTCGACGGTAAAGGGCGGACGATCTTTAAAGAGCCGAAAACCGATAATGGCTTAAAACGCTCTGCCCGTGGTTTGCTGCGTGTGACGAGGAATGAAGCAGGCGATTTATGCCTGCATGACGAACAGACCTGGGAGCAAGAGCAGGAAGGGGAACTGAAAACTCGTTTTCTCAACGGCAAGCTGTTTAACCGTCAGCATTTCGACGATATCCGCCAGCGTCTGGCGGCGCACAGGTAATTTCCCGCAAGCGGGTAGCATTACCCGCTTCCTCCTCCCTCCCGGCGTAAATTGATCATCGTCACAAATGGTTACTTCAATTATTACTCTCAAGCTAATGATTCTTTCCTACGCTTAATTGATGACTTTCTCACCAGGGTGCACACTCTTTCCAGTGTTAAGCAATCAAAATGATTAGCTGAATCAGGAGGTTAATAATGTTATCTGGGCAAACGCCAGCACGAGTCTGGAACACCCGCCGCACGGAAAAACAGCGCCGTCTGGCTTCCGTTCCGGTGCAGGGTAAGGTGCTACCGACCGCAGACCTGACCGCGATGCTGGAAAAACTGATCGCGCCGGGTGACCGCGTGGTATTAGAAGGGAATAACCAAAAGCAGGCAGATTTCTTGTCCCGTATGCTGGCTGAGGTGAACCCGCAGATTGTGCATGACCTGCACATGATCATGCCAAGCGTCGGGCGCAGCGAGCATCTGGATATCTTTGAAAAAGGCATCGCCCGCAAGCTGGACTTCTCCTTCTCCGGCACCCAGAGCCTGCGTATCTCGCAGCTGTTGGAAGATGGTCAGCTGGAAATCGGCGCCATCCATACTTACATCGAACTTTACTCCCGTCTTTACGTCGACCTAGCCCCGAACGTGGCGCTGATTGCCGGTTATAAGGCTGACCGTAAAGGCAACCTCTACACCGGGCCGAGCACCGAAGATACGCCAGCGCTGGTGGAAGCCGCCGCGTTCCACGATGGCATTGTCATCGCGCAGGTGAACGAACTGGTGGATGACGAATGCGACCTCCCGCGCGTGGATATTCCGGGGTCCTGGATTGACTACGTGGTTGTCGCCGACAAGCCGTTCTTTATCGAACCACTGTTTACCCGCGACCCGCGTTTGATCAAACAGGAACACATCCTGATGGCGATGATGGCGATTAAAGGCATCTACGCGGAACACCAGGTGCAGTCGCTGAACCACGGTATCGGCTTCAACACCGCGGCGATTGAACTGCTGCTGCCAACCTACGGCGAACAGCTGGGGCTGAAGGGCAAAATCTGTAAACACTGGACCCTGAACCCGCATCCGACGCTGATCCCGGCGATTGAAAGCGGCTGGGTAGAAAGCGTGCACTGCTTCGGCGGCGAGCTGGGGATGGAAGAGTACATCCGCGCCCGTCCGGATATCTTCTTCACCGGTTCCGACGGCTCCATGCGTTCCAACCGCGCCTTCTGCCAGCTGGCAGGTCAGTACGCGGTGGATATGTTTATCGGCTCCACCTTGCAGGTTGATGGCTACGCCAACTCCTCCACGGTGACCCGCGGTCGTCTCTCCGGCTTCGGCGGCGCGCCGAACATGGGCCACGATCCGCACGGTCGTCGCCACGCGACCCCAGCCTGGCTGAACATGATCACCGAACCAGATCCGATGCAGCGCGGTAAAAAACTGGTCGTGCAGATGGTGGAAACCTTCCAGGCCGGTGTGAAACCAACCTTCGTTGAGAAACTGGATGCGGTAGACGTGGCGAAAGCCTCCGGTATGCCGCTGGCACCGGTAATGATTTACGGCGACGACGTGACCCACGTGCTGACTGAAGAAGGTATCGCCTACCTCTACCGCGCCAAAGATCTGGAAGAACGCCGCGCGATGGTCGCTGCGGTTGCCGGTATCACCGATATCGGTCTGGGCGTTGACGCGAAACGCGTTGCTGAGCTGCGTCAGAGCGGCAAAGTGGTCTACCCGGAAGATATGGGCATTCGTCGTACTGACGCCACCCGTTCGCTGCTGGCAGCCGGTAGCGTCGCTGACCTGGTGGAATGGTCCGGCGGTCTTTACAACCCACCTGCGAAATTCCGGAGCTGGTAATGAAACTTCTGCCCCAGATTCAGGTTGAAGGCGGTGCCGAATGGCTGGCGCGAACCGCCACGCAGTGTCTGATTGACGAAGCACGATTAAGCCCGAAACCCGGTCTGGTGGACAGTCGGGGGAACGGCGCGCACCACGATTTATCGCTTGCGCTAATGGAGCGCTCCGCGCACAGCCTGACCCCCACGTTTCAGGCGCTTGCGCAACAGAGCTGGCAGCGGCCAGCCGATATTGCGCTGAGACAAACCGTAGGGCGACTAGGCCGAGAAGGTGAGAAACAGATGATGGCCGCCACCGACGGCGTGAATACCCACCGCGGCGCGATTTGGGCGCTGGGGCTGCTGGTCAGCGCGGTGGCGATGCACGGCGGCGTGGGCAGTGCGCAGCAGGTAGCGATGACCGCCGCCGAGCTGGCAAAACTGCCGGATGCCGCCGCGCCGAAGGTCTTCAGCAAGGGGCTACGCGCCACCCACCGTTATCAGGTGCCGGGTGCCAGAGAAGAGGCGCAGCAGGCGTTTCCGCACATCATGCAGCGCGCGCTGCCGCAGCTTCGTTTAAGCCGCCTTAACGGCAGCAGCGAAACGCACGCCAGGCTTGATGCGCTGATGGCCATCATGACCTCGCTGACCGATACCTGCGTGCTGTCGCGCGCCGGGATGGCGGGGCTGGACGCTATGCAGGACGGCGCCCGCGCCGTGCTGAGCGCAGGGGGTAGCGCTCATCCGGCAGGCCAGGCGGCCTTAGCGGCGCTCGATAGCCAGATGCTGGCGCTCAACGCTTCGCCGGGTGGGGCAGCCGATTTGCTGGCCGCCACGCTGTTTCTCGATCGCATCGAATCGCCCTATTTAAAGCATTAAGAGGATGTTATGGAACACATTACGTTAACCGTACCGGCCAGCCGCACCTTAAGCGGCAAAGCGCTGGCAGGCGTTGTGGGCTCCGGGGATATGGAGGTGTTATTCACCGCCGACCAGGGCCAGACGTTAACCATTGATATCACCACTTCTGTCGATAACAGCACCCGCCGCTGGGAAGCGCTGTTCAACCGTCTGCAGACGGTCAGCAGCCTGCCGGCAGGCCAACTGACCATCCATGACTTCGGCGCGACGCCGGGCGTGGCGCGCATTCGTATCGAACAGGTTTTTGAAGAGGTGAGCTATGCGTGATGACCGCAGTTTTATCGAATTAAAAGCACGTCAGCGTGCACATGCGCTGCTGGATGAAGGCAGCTACCGTGAACTGCTCGACCCGTTTGAAGGCGTGATGTCCCCGTGGCTCGGCGCGCAGGGCATCGTCCCGCAGGCCGATGACGGCATGGTGGTGGCGAAAGGCACCATTAACGGCAAACCGGCCGTTGTTGTAGCGATTGAAGGCGCGTTCCAGGGCGGCAGTATGGGCGAGGTGTCCGGTGCCAAAATGGCGGCGGCGCTGGAGCTTGCGGCGGAAGATAACCGCAACGGTATTCCGACTCAGGCCGTACTGAGCCTGGAAACCGGCGGCGTGCGTTTGCAGGAAGCCAACCTGGGGCTGGCGGCGATTGCCGATATTCATGCGGCGATTGTTGATCTGCGCCGTTATACCCCGGTGGTTGGCATTGTCGCCGGGACAGTCGGCTGCTTCGGCGGGATGTCTATCGCCGCCGCACTGTGTAGCTATCTGATTGTCACCCGTGAAGCGCGTCTGGGCCTGAACGGCCCGCAGGTTATCGAACAGGAAGCCGGGATTGAAGAGTATGACTCCCGTGACCGTCCGTTTATCTGGAGCATGACCGGTGGTGAAGTTCGCTACCAAAGTGGGCTGGTAGAAGCACTGGTCAACGACGGTGTGAACGCGGTGAAAGCCGCCATGAACGAGGCGCTGGCGAAAGGCGTTCCGGCAAAACATCGCACCGATAACTACGACTGGTATCTCGAACGCCTGACCAACTTCGACACGCGTAAACAGGCCGATACCGAACAGATTCATGCGCTCTTCGCCCGGGAGGTGAAATGATGAGTAACGTAATTAGCCGTGGCGAATTATGGCTGGAAACCCTGGCGCCAGGTGCCAAACGTATTGCAGGGCTGTGCCCGTCCGTCCAGGCTGCCGACGGCGAGCTGAAGGGTGAAAACGTGCGCTTTATCGCCGTGGTTCCGGATGCCCATAACCACTACCCGCGCGCCACTAAAGGTGAAGTGGGCCTGCTGGAAGGCTGGACCCTGGCGAAAGTGGTAAGCGAAACCATCGCCGCCGATGCCGATAAAGCCGTGAAGCGCCCGATAGTGGCGGTGATTGACGTGCCGAGCCAGGCCTACGGTCGTCGTGAAGAGGGCTTTGGGATTCACCAGGCGCTGGCCGGAGCCGCAGCGGCGTATGCCAATGCGCGTCTGGCAGGCCACCCGGTGATCGGCCTTATCGTCGGTAAAGCGATGTCCGGGGCATTTCTGGCGCACGGCTACCAGGCAAACCGCCTGATCGCCTTCAACGATAAAGGCGTACTGATTCACGCGATGGGCAAAGAGTCCGCGGCGCGCATCACCCTGCGTACCGTTGAGGCGCTGGAAAAACTGGCGGCAACTATTCCGCCGATGGCGTATGACATCAGCAATTACGCCACCCTGGGGCTGCTGGAAAATCTGCTGGATATCAGCAATCCGGACGCGCCTTCTGCTAGCGATCTGGCGCTGGTGAAAAACACTCTGCAACAGGCCATCAACGACGCGCGTCAGGACCCGACGCTGAAAAGCCGTCTGGGCGCTGACAATCGCCGCAGCTCTGCCCTCGTACGCGAACGCATGCGAGCAAGCTGGTAAGTAAAAAAGAGACCTGCCGGATGTACGACTCCGTGGGTGCAGTGACAGCACCCGCGTGGGTCGCTGCATCTGAAAAATAACAATCATCGCGTCAGTGCTACTTCTTTTAAGATTACAGGTGAAATATGACTTACGTAATTGTTCATGCTCTTGCTCCGATTTTCGTCATCATGCTGCTAGGATTCTGGGCCGGGAAGGCCAAAATGGTGGACAACAAGAATGTCTCCCTGCTCAATATCTTCGTGATGGACTTTGCGTTACCCGCCGCGCTGTTTAGCGCCACGGTACAAACACCGTGGGCCGGCATCGTTGCGCAGTCGCCGCTGATTGTGGTGCTGACGCTGGCAATGTGGATTACCTATGCCGCCATCTACTTTATGGCGACCAAACTCTTCAAAAAATCACCGCAGGATGCCGCCGTGCTGACCCTGACCGTTGCGCTGCCAAACTACGCCGCGCTGGGTCTGCCGATTCTGGGTAGCGTGCTGGGTGAAACCTCTTCCACCTCGCTGTCCGTTGCCGTTTCCATCGCCTGCGGCTCTGTGCTGATGACGCCGTTCTGCCTGCTGATCCTCGAACGTGAGAAAGCGCGTGCGGAAGGCGGTAACTCCGGCTCTACGCTCTCCATGCTGCCGGTGCTGATGTGGCGTTCGATTAAAAAACCGATCGTGATGGGGCCGCTGTTGGGGGTTATCCTCTCTGCCATTGGTATTAAAATGCCGGAGCTGGTGCTGGCGGCCATTAAACCGCTGGGTCTGTCTGCTACTGCGGCGGCGCTGTTCCTGACTGGTGTGATCCTCTCTGCGCGTAAACTGCAGATCAACACCGTGGTGATCACCTCAACTATCGCTAAACTGTTGATTCAACCGGCGATTGCCTGGGGTATCGTGCTGATTTTCGGCCTGCATGGCTCCGTAGCGATTACCGCTATCCTGATGATTGCGCTGTCCGCGGGCTTCTTCGGTGTGGTATTCGGTAACCGCTTTGGCGTGCAGTCGCCGGATGCAGAAGCCGTGCTGCTGTTGAGCTCGG
The DNA here is from genome assembly GCF_005281305.1 of Citrobacter sp. wls706. NCBI lineage: Bacteria > Pseudomonadati > Pseudomonadota > Gammaproteobacteria > Enterobacterales > Enterobacteriaceae > Citrobacter > Citrobacter sp. wls706. The sequence continues at coordinate 453,567 of NZ_SZXG01000040.1, forward strand.
TACTGTGTATCCTGTCGCTGCCGCTGTTTATCTCGCTGACTTCAGGAATCTAAATCATGAGCACAACATTACGCCCACACGACTTAATCTGGCTGAACGCGCGCGACGCGCTTGAAGATGTCACGGAATCCTGGGTGGATACCGTCTGGCATAGCGGCCTGCCGGTAGTGGTGCGGCGTGATGTTGATGCGCAGGGGCGCATTCCCGTGGGTGTCCGCGGGATGAAACGCGAGCAGCGCGCCGCCGGTTGGGTAAAAGCGGAGGCGGTCGTTCGCGTCTGCTCGCCGGAATCGCTGGTGGATCCGCTGTCGCTGCTGCGTTCGCCCTTTATCTCTCAGCCACCGGTTCAGGTGGCTTTGTTATTGGCGCAGCAGGCGTGGCCGTGGACGTGGGGTATTACCGGGAGTACCGGCTATGCGCTGGCGACCGGGATCCCGGTTATCCACGCGGCAAGCGATTTGGATCTGCTGATCCGCGCGCCGCAGCCGCTCTCCCGTGAGGCGCTGGAGAAGTGGCAGCTGCAGCTGGCGGGCGGGCTGTGCCGGGCAGATACCCAGGTAGATACCCCGCGCGGCGGCTTTGCCCTCAATGAGTGGCTGCGCGATGGAAAAGCGCTGTTAAAAACCTCACAGGGGCCGCAGTTGGTCCGCGACCCGTGGGGCAGGGAGGAGTCATGAAAATTCTGTTTACCTTCCCGGGGCAGGGGACGCAGCACCCAGGGATGCTGCAAAACCTTCCGGGGACGGAGCTGACCCAGGCGCGTGACGTGCTGGGGGCCGAGGTGGATACGCTGGATAGCCCTGAAGCGTTGAAACATACCCGAGCCGTTCAACTGTCTCTGCTGATTGCTGGCGTTGCCTGGGCGCGTGAGCTGGAACGTCGTGGCGTAGCGCCGGATATCGTCAGCGGGCTGTCGATCGGCGCTTATCCGGCAGCGGTTATCGCGGGTGCGCTGGAATTCAGCGATGCGCTGCGGCTGGTGGCGCTGCGCGGTGACTTAATGGAGCAAGCATACCCACATGGTTACGGTCTGACGGCCATTATGGGGCTGACGCTCAATCAGGTGGAAGCGCTGGTAGCTGATAGCGGTACTTACATCGCCAACCTGAATGCGGAAACACAGATTGTGATTGCCGGTACCGATGAAGCGATGGCCGAAGTGGCAAAACGCGCGATGGCAAAAGGGGCAAGTAAAGCGCATCGCCTGGCGGTGAGCGTGCCATCGCATTGTGAATTGCTGGCCGAGCCCGCGCAAAAGCTGGTTGAGGCGTTCAGCCAGGTGACGCTTTCCCGTCCACGCTACGCCTATCTGAGCGGCAGTACCGGGCGCGTGCTGTGGCAGCCGGAACGCATTGCCGACGATCTGGCGATGAATATGGCGCGCACGGTGCGATGGCAGGAGGCGGTTATCTCCGCTAACGAACGTGAAGCGCGGCTGGCGATTGAAATGCCACCCGGTGGCGTGCTGACCTGCCTGACGCGTCAGGCTGCATGGGAAGGGGAGTCTATCGCTCTGGAACGCAGCGGTATGGATGTGGCTGTGCATCTGGCAAAGCGCCTTCGTGCGTGATGTGATGGCCCGATGGCGCTGCGCTTATCGGGCCTACGGCTCGGGCTACGTTGTGATTGTAGGCCGGATAAGACGCAGAGCGTCGCCATCCGGCAAATCAGGCGTTCTGGTTCAGCGTCCTGGCGTACATGCGTCCTTCGGCGGCCAGCGCCAATAGGCTTGGGTCGCGCTCGCGGTTGCGGGCAAAGACGATGGCGATAAGCTGCTGCATCTGATACGGCTCGGCGAGCTTTTGCAGCTTCACGGTATTCTCATACATTTTCTTCATTCGCCCCGGCATCAAACAGAAACCCACTCCTGCCTGTACCAGACTGAGCATGGAGAAGATGTCGTTCACCCGCGTGACGATCTCCGGCTCAAATCCGGCGATATGAAACGCTTCCTGAAAACCGGCGTAGGTGGCAAACCCTTCCGCCAGCGAGACAAATTTCTCATTACGATAGTGACGCAGGTCCGCCTTCGCGGTGGTATCCAGCCCAGCGGTCATCGGCGCGGCAAGGTAGATATCGTCGTGGAACAGGGGCAGCACTTCGAGGCTGTTGCGGTCGATTTCGCTTTCTGAAATGGAGATGAGGATGGCGTCCAGCACGCCATCTTCCAGCATCTTCAGCAGCGCTTCGTTGGATCCCATGGTGAGATCCAGCTCCAGGTCCGGGCGGCGCAGTTTCATGCCCATAATCAGGTGCGGCACCGTCTCCAGCGTCAGCGAGTAGAGCGTGCCCACCCGCAGGCGGCCCTGGCCTACGCCCGCCGTTTTGCGCGTCTCTTCCAGCCCGCGTTCCATCAGTTGGGTGACTTCCTGGCAGTATTCCAGCAACGTCCACGCTGCGGGCTGGGCGATAAGATTACGCCCTTTGTGAACGAACAGCGGGCAACGAACGTTCTCTTCCAGCGTGTGCAGCGCCCGGTGAACGCTAACGCCGCTGATGTTCAGCGCCTCGGCGGTACGGGCGATGTTGCCCTTCTCCATAAAGGTCATGAAGATGCTCAGCTTGCGGAAGGTAATATCGTTGGTCGTCAGCTGATTCATCATCGTCTTCCTATAGTTAGTCGGCCAGCATCTGTTCGAGCTGTTCCTGCGCATCCAGCCAGGCCATTTCACACTCATCCAGCCCGGATTTTGCGTTCGCCTGCTGCTGCAAACAGGCCGTGAGTTCGGCTTTGCGACTTTGATCGTACAGTTCGCTATCACCGAGTTTTTCTTCCGCCTGCGCCAACTGTGCCTGTAGTTTCTCCATCTCTTTTTCCAGACGGGCGATCTCTTTGCGCAGCGGCTGCGTCAGAGTGCGGAGTTCAGCTTCGCGACGCTTCTGATCCTTACGCGCCTGGGCGCTGTTCACGCTCTCCTTCGCCGGTTCGTCGCTCTGGTTTTCCTGTTTCTGCACATCGCTCAGCCACTGTTGATAATCTTCCAGATCGCCGTCAAACGGCTCGACTTTCTTGTCGTGCACCAGATAGAGGTCGTCGGTCGTGGAGCGAATCAGATGACGGTCGTGCGAGACCACGACCAGCGCGCCTTCGAAATCGATCAGCGCTTCGGTCAGCGCCTGACGCATATCCAAATCCAGGTGGTTAGTCGGTTCATCAAGCAGCAGCAGGTTCGGGCGCTGCCAGACGATCAGTGCCAGCACCAGACGCGCTTTTTCACCACCGGAGAAGCGGGCGGTCTGTTCGCTGACTTTATCGCCCTGGAAGCCGAAGCCGCCGAGGTAGTCGCGCAGTTTCTGCTCCAGCTCCTGCGGCGCCATGCGCGCCAGGTGCTGGATGGGCGATTCATCGGCACGTAAAAACTCCAGCTGATGCTGTGCGAAGTAACCCAGTTTAATGCCCTTGGCGAGCCCGATTTCACCGCTGATGGGGGCCAGTTCGCCCGCCAGCAGCTTAATCAGGGTTGATTTACCCGCGCCGTTACGACCGAGCAGGCCGATGCGTGAACCCGGCACCAGATTCAGTTTGATCGAATCGAGAATGACGCGATCGCCATAGCCGGCGCTGACCTTCTCCATCTTCAAGAGCGGGTTTGGCAGGCTTTCCGGTTGACGGAAGCTGAAGTGGAACGGGTTGTCGACATGCGCAGGGGCAATTAGCTCCATGCGTTCCAGCATTTTGATACGGCTCTGCGCCTGTTTTGCTTTCGTTGCTTTAGCGCGGAAACGATCGATGTAGCTTTGCAGATGCGCCACGCGCTCCTGCTGACTTTCGTACATCGCCTGTTGCTGCGCGAGGCGGGTGGCGCGCTGGATTTCAAACGCGCTGTAGTTGCCGGTGTACTCGAACATGGTTTGCTGTTCGATATGAATAATTTTATCTACTACCGGATCGAGGAAATCGCGGTCGTGGGAAATCAAAATCAGCGTACCCTGATAGCTTTTCAGCCATCTTTCCAGCCAGATCACTGCGTCAAGATCGAGGTGGTTGGTCGGTTCATCAAGCAGCAGAAGGTCTGAACGGCAAATCAGCGCCTGGGCCAGGTTAAGACGCATACGCCAGCCGCCGGAAAAATCGCTGACCGGACGTTCAAGCTGTTCATTGGAGAAGCCGAGGCCATGCAGCAGGCTTGCCGCGCGTGAGCGTACGGTCCAGGCGTCAATGGCATCCAGCTTGCCATGGACGGTGGCAATAGCGTGTCCATCGTTACGTTCGTTGGCATCGTTCAACTGCGCTTCCAGTTGACGATACTCGCGGTCGCCGTCAATCACGTACTCCAGCGCGGGCTGTGGCAATGCTGGCGTTTCCTGATTCACCCAGGCGAGTTGCCAGTTTCCCGGATAGGTAAATCCTCCGGCGTCAGCGCTGATTTCATTTTTCAGCAATGCCAGCAGAGTAGATTTACCGCAGCCATTTTTGCCCACCAGACCAACTTTCTGCCCTGGATTAATGGTGGCCGTGGCATTGTCCAGCAAGACGCGCACGCCGCGACGAATTTGTAACGATGAGAAAACAATCATAAGGCGCCGTATGTTCAGACTATGTTAATTTATCATTATGATAATGTAATGTGCGGGCCGTTTGCCGCACCGAGGCGCAATGGTAGCCCAAAACGTCGAAAATAGACAAAAGACAAAACCGGGAGGGGGATGATGTTCCAGCCAGCGAAAGTGTTGCTGCTGTATGCCCATCCGGAATCTCAGGACTCGGTCGCGAACCGGGTACTGCTTAAACCGGCCATGCAGCTCAGTAATGTTACCGTGCACGATCTTTACGCGCACTATCCTGATTTTTTTATCGACATTCCGCATGAGCAGGCGCTGCTGCGTGAGCATGATGTGATTGTTTTTCAACATCCTCTCTACACCTATAGCTGCCCGGCGCTATTAAAGGAGTGGTTTGACCGCGTACTGAGCCGCGGATTTGCCAGCGGTCCCGGAGGGAATCAACTGGCGGGAAAGTACTGGCGAAGCGTCATCACCACCGGTGAACCCGAAAGCGCGTACCGTTATGACGCGCTGAACCGTTATCCGATGAGCGATGTACTGCGTCCTTTTGAGCTAACGGCCGGTATGTGCCGCATGCACTGGATGAGCCCAATCATTGTTTACTGGGCAAGGCGGCAAACGAAGCAGGAGCTGGACAGTCATGCTAAAGCGTACGGTGACTGGCTGGTGAATCCGATTCCTGTGGGAGGCCGCTGATGGAAGGCTCTGATTTATTGACAGCGGGAGTGTTGTTCCTCTTCGCGGCGGTAGCTGCGGTGCCGCTGGCATCGCGGCTGGGTATTGGCCCGGTATTAGGGTACTTGCTGGCGGGGATCGCTATCGGCCCGTGGGGATTAGGATTCATTAGCGATGTGGATGAAATCCTGCACTTTTCCGAACTGGGCGTCGTCTTTTTGATGTTCATCATTGGGCTGGAACTTAACCCGGCCAAGTTATGGCAATTGCGGCGTTCAATTTTTGGTGTCGGTGCCGCGCAGGTGATGCTGAGCGCAGTGGTGCTGGCTGGCTTGCTGATGCTCACTGCGTTCTCCTGGCAAGCGGCAGTGGTCGGCGGCATTGGTCTGGCGATGTCATCGACCGCTATGGCGCTACAGTTGATGCGTGAAAAAGGCATGAACCGTAGCGAATCCGGGCAACTGGGTTTTTCGGTGCTGCTGTTCCAGGATTTGGCAGTGATCCCCGCACTGGCGCTGGTTCCATTGCTGGCGGGGTCTGCCGATGAACATTTTGACTGGATCAAAGTGGGCATGAAGGTGTTGGCTTTCGCCGGCATGTTGATTGGCGGACGCTATTTGCTGCGCCCTGTTTTCCGCTTCATTGCGGGGTCTGGCGTGCGGGAAGTGTTCACCGCCGCTACGCTGCTGTTGGTACTGGGTTCCGCGCTATTTATGGATGCGCTGGGATTGTCGATGGCGCTGGGAACGTTTATCGCGGGCGTGCTGCTGGCGGAAAGCGAATACCGCCATGAGCTGGAAACGGCAATCGATCCTTTTAAAGGCTTGTTGCTCGGACTGTTTTTCATCTCCGTAGGCATGTCGCTCAATCTCGGCGTGCTCTATACCCATATTCTGTGGGTAGCGGCGAGCGTAATCGTGCTGGTGGTCGTAAAAATGCTGGTGCTGTATGTGCTGGCACGACTGAACGGCATGAGAAGCTCTGAACGAATGCAGTTTGCCGGCGTGTTAAGCCAGGGCGGTGAATTCGCTTTCGTGCTGTTTTCAACGGCATCCTCGCAACGATTGTTTCAGGGCGATCAAATGGCGCTACTGCTGGTGACCGTCACGTTGTCGATGATGACCACGCCGCTGGTGATGAAGCTGATTGATAAATGGCTCTCCCGCCAGTTTAACGGCTCGGATGAAGAAGATGAAAAACCCTGGGTGGAGGATGATAAACCGCAGGTCATTGTCGTGGGGTTTGGGCGTTTTGGTCAGGTCATTGGTCGCTTACTGATGGCCAATAAAATGCGTATTACCGTCCTGGAGCGAGATATCAGCGCGGTGAATTTGATGCGCAAATATGGCTATAAGGTCTATTACGGTGATGCCACCCAAGTGGATCTGCTGCGTTCCGCGGGGGCTGAAGCGGCACAATCCATCGTCATTACTTGTAATGAACCCGAAGACACCATGAAACTGGTGGAACTTTGCCAACAGTACTTTCCGCATTTACATATTCTTGCGCGAGCGCGCGGACGTGTAGAGGCACATGAGTTATTACAGGCTGGTGTGACGCAGTTTTCCCGCGAAACGTTCTCCAGTGCGCTGGAGCTGGGGCGTAAAACGCTGGTTACGTTGGGGATGCATCCGCACCAGGCTCAGCGTGCTCAGCTGCATTTTCGGCGGCTCGATATGCGCATGTTGCGGGAACTGATCCCCATACATACCGACACGGTACAAATCTCGCGAGCCAGGGAAGCCCGGCGTGAACTGGAGGAGATCTTCCAGCGTGAGATGCAGCAAGAACGACGTCAGCTGGATGGCTGGGATGAATTTGAGTAGAGGTAATCATGGCAATTCGTAAACGTTTTATTGCAGGCGCAAAATGTCCGTCCTGCCAGGCACAGGATTCGCTGGCGATGTGGCGCGAAAATAATATCGATATTGTTGAGTGTGTTAAGTGTGGTCATCAGATGCGGGAAGCCGATAAAGAGGCGCGCGAACATGTTCGCAAAGAAGAGCAAGTGATCGGGATTTTTCATCCGGACTAGCGATATGGCGCAGCTTTTTTTAAGCTAGAGGGTACACGGGTGCAGAATTCCGCTACAATCTGCGCCACTATTCTTTCCATGCTCAGGAGATATCATGAAAGTAGCAAAGGACCTGGTGGTCAGCCTGGCCTATCAGGTACGTACAGAAGACGGTGTGTTGGTTGATGAGTCTCCGGTGAGTGCACCGCTGGACTACCTGCATGGTCACGGTTCCCTGATTTCTGGCCTGGAAACAGCGCTGGACGGTCATGAAGTTGGCGACAAATTCGACGTTGCTGTTGGCGCAAACGACGCGTACGGTCAGTACGACGAAAACCTGGTGCAGCGCGTTCCTAAAGACGTCTTCATGGGCGTTGACGAACTGCAGGTTGGCATGCGTTTCCTGGCTGAAACTGACCAGGGTCCAGTACCGGTAGAAATTACCGAAGTGGAAGACGACCACGTTGTGGTTGACGGTAACCACATGCTGGCTGGCCAGAACCTGAAATTCAACGTAGAAGTTGTTGCTATCCGCGAAGCGACCGAAGAAGAACTGGCTCATGGCCACGTTCACGGCGCGCACGGTCACGACCACGATCATGACCACGGTCACGATGGTTGCTGCGGTGGTCACGGCCACGACCATGGTCACGAGCACGGTGGCGAAGGCTGCTGCGGCGGTGGCGGTAAAGGTAACGGCGGCGGCTGCGGTTGCCACTAATACCCTTCATCTTTCAACCCACAGCGGTGTTGGCTGCGCTTTCAAATCCCGGTCACATAGTTATCTATGCTCCCGGGACTTCCTCAAGCTTGCCGCCTTGCTGTGATTTGAAATCCTTTGGGTATATGTGAGTAGGCCTGCTAAGCGTTCGCGCTATCGGGCACAAAAAAAGCGGGATATTCCCGCTTTTTTTACGTCTTAATAATGTGGCGGCGGGGTCTCTTCGGACTGAGACGCGATGTGGGACGGCTGCGTGGCTTTCAGCTTCTCAGTCAGCAGACGCAAATGATCGCGTAGTTTGGCCATTTCCAGTTCATGCGCAGTTACCGTCACGTTGAGCTCTTCAATGGTGATTTCCTGAAATGCCAGGCGGCTTTCCAGCTCGGCCAGGCGAGTTTCCAATGTTGTATCCTGCATGATTCACCTCTTTCTTTTTTCTCCGGCAGATCGCGGACTGCGGCGAATTCTACTTAACTTTGCCTGTTTGCACAGCACTCAATCTTCAGCAACGAAACTAATTTAAACAAAAAGAGTCTGAAAAGTGGTGATAATAGGGCGTGCCTGTATGTTGATTTGTTCTGCAACGCTTTATAGTACATTTTTATGTTAGATAACCCTGGGGTGAGATGCCCCGGCCCTGGAGAGATGGATGAAATCACTGTTTAAAGTAACGCTGCTGGCGACCACAATGGCTGTTGCTCTGCATGCCCCGATCACCTTCGCTGCTGATGCTGCGAAACCAGCCGCTACTGCTGACAGCAAAGCAGCATTCAAGAATGACGACCAAAAAGCCGCTTACGCGCTGGGCGCGTCCCTGGGTCGTTATATGGAAAACTCCCTGAAAGAGCAGGAAAAGCTGGGCATCAAACTGGATAAAGATCAGCTGATCGCTGGCGTTCAGGATGCGTTTGCTGACAAGAGCAAACTGTCCGACCAGGAAATCGAACAAACTCTGCAGGCGTTTGAAGCGCGTGTGAAGAGTTCCGCTCAGGCGAAAATGGAAAAAGACGCGGCTGACAATGAAGCCAAAGGTAAAGTTTACCGTGAGAAATTTGCTAAAGAGAAAGGCGTTAAAACCTCTTCCACTGGCTTGATCTACAAAGTAGAGAAAGAAGGTACTGGCGCAGCGCCGAAAGACAGCGATACCGTGGTTGTAAACTACAAAGGTACGCTGATTGATGGTAAAGAGTTTGACAACTCCTACACCCGTGGCGAGCCGCTCTCTTTCCGTCTTGATGGTGTTATCCCTGGCTGGACCGAAGGCCTGAAAAATATCAAGAAAGGCGGTAAAATTCAGCTGGTTATCCCACCGGATCTGGCTTACGGCAAAACCGGCGTTCCGGGTATTCCGGCCAACTCTACGCTGGTATTTGATGTTGAACTGTTAGACATCAAACCGGCACCGAAAGCCGAGGCGCAGCCAGATGCTGCACCGGCCGATAAAGCTGCAGACAGCAGCAAAAAGTAAGCGAACAGTAACCGCCGCCCACAGGGCGGCGGTTTTTTATTATCGACAGGATATAATTAATACTGGAAAGCGCCTTGTGCGCTGTATTACTTTAGATGCCCCTATAATAGTGATGAGCCTGCCCTGACAACATAACGACAGGCTCCTGAAAAGGAGTGCTTTTTTTCATGTCCAGGTCGCTTTTAACCAACGAAACCAGTGAGCTAGATTTACTGGATCAACGTCCTTTCGATCAAACTGACTTCGATATCCTTAAATCCTATGAAGCGGTAGTGGACGGGTTGGCGATGCTCATTGGTTCCCATTGTGAAATCGTATTGCACTCTTTGCAGGATTTGAAATGCTCGGCTATCCGCATTGCGAACGGTGAACACACGGGCCGTAAAATTGGCTCACCGATAACCGACCTTGCATTGCGTATGCTGCATGATATGACGGGTGCGGATAGCAGCGTGTCGAAGTGTTACTTCACGCGCGCGAAAAGCGGTGTCTTGATGAAGTCGGTGACGATTGCCATTCGTAACCGAGAGCATCGCGTGATTGGTCTGCTGTGCATCAATATGAACCTCGATGTGCCATTCTCGCAGATAATGAATACCTTTATCCCACCGGAAACCCCGGAAGTGGGTTCTGCCGTGAACTTTGCTTCTTCTGTAGAAGATTTGGTCACCCAGACGCTGGAATTCACGATCGAAGAAGTGAATGCCGATCGTAATGTTTCCAATAATGCGAAAAACCGCCAGATTGTCCTGAATCTGTATGAGAAAGGTATCTTCGATATTAAAGATGCGATTAACCAGGTCGCCGATCGGTTGAATATCTCCAAGCACACGGTCTACCTCTATATTCGCCAGTTCAAAAGCGGCGATTTCCAGGGGCAAGACAAGTAATGCGCTTTACCATCATGGTGACGGGACCTGCTTATGGCACACAGCAGGCGAGTAGCGCGTTGCAATTTGCCCACGCGCTACTTAAAGAAGGGCATGAGTTATGCAGCGTCTTTTTCTATCGTGAAGGTGTGTATAACGCTAACTTCCTGACTTCGCCCGCCAGCGATGAGTATGATCTGGTACGGGCCTGGCAACAGCTGAATCAACAATATGGCGTGACGCTGAATATCTGCGTTGCAGCGGCGTTGCGTCGTGGTGTTGTTGATGAGGCTGAAGCAAAGCGGCTTGGACTGGCAGGTGCTAATTTACAATCAGGTTTTAATCTCAGCGGGCTGGGTTCGCTGGCTGAGGCGTCCTTGACCTGCGATCGCGTGGTGCAGTTTTAATGAAACGTGTTGCTTTTGTCTTTTCTACCGTGCCGCACGGCAGCGCATCCGGCCGTGAAGGGTTAGATGCATTACTGGCGACATCTGCGCTCACGGAAGATCTCGGCGTGTTTTTTATCGGCGATGGCGTCTTCCAGATCCTCCAGGGTCAACAACCGGACGTCGTTCTGGCACGAGACTATATCGCAACGTTCAAGCTGTTGGGGTTGTACGATATCGATCAATGTTGGCTTTGCGCCGCCTCATTACGTGAGCGGGGGCTTCAGCAGGGTGTTAATTTTGTGGTTGATGCCACGGCGCTGGAACCTGAAGATTTACGCCGTGAGCTAGGCAACTATGACGTCATTTTAAGGTTTTGAGACTCTCATGCTGCACACACTACACCGCTCCGCGTGGCTTACCGATTTCTCCTCTCTTCTTCGCCTGATTGAAAAAGACGATGAACTTTTATTGCTCCAGGATGGCGTGACGGCGGCAATAGAAGGAAGCCGTTTCCTTGAAAGTCTGCAAAACGCCTCCATTAAGGTCTCTGTGCTGGAAGAAGACATTAAAGCTCGCGGGTTAGATGGTCAAATTTCAGACAGTGTCGTCAGGGTTAGCTATACTGACTTCGTCAGACTTACGGTGAAGCATCCCAACCAGATGTCCTGGTAATTGCGGGATCGTTGTATATTTCTTGACACCTTTTCGACACCGACCTAAAATTCTGCGTCCTCATATTGTATGAGGTCGTTTTATTACGTGTTTACGAAGCAAAAGCTAAAACCAGGAGCTATTTAATGGCAACAGTTAACCAGCTGGTACGCAAACCACGTGCACGCAAAGTTGCAAAAAGCAACGTGCCTGCGCTGGAAGCATGCCCGCAGAAACGTGGCGTATGTACTCGTGTATATACTACCACCCCTAAAAAACCGAACTCCGCACTGCGTAAAGTTTGCCGTGTTCGTTTGACTAACGGTTTTGAAGTGACTTCCTACATCGGTGGTGAAGGTCACAACCTGCAGGAGCACTCCGTGATCCTGATCCGTGGCGGTCGTGTAAAAGACCTCCCGGGTGTTCGTTACCACACCGTTCGTGGTGCGCTTGACTGCTCCGGCGTTAAAGACCGTAAGCAATCACGTTCCAAGTATGGCGTGAAACGTCCTAAGGCTTAATGGTTCTCCGTTAAGTAAGGCCAAACGTTTTATATTAATGTCAAACTAAACTCTTAGAGTTTTGGACAATCCTGAATTAACAACGGAGTATTTCCATGCCACGTCGTCGCGTCATTGGTCAGCGTAAAATTCTGCCGGATCCGAAGTTCGGATCAGAACTGCTGGCTAAATTTGTAAATATCCTGATGGTAGATGGTAAAAAATCTACTGCCGAAACTATCGTATACAGCGCGCTGGAGACCCTGGCTCAGCGTTCTGGTAAAAACGAACTGGAAGCTTTCGAAGTAGCTCTCGAAAACGTGCGCCCGACTGTCGAAGTTAAGTCTCGCCGCGTTGGTGGTTCTACTTATCAGGTACCAGTTGAAGTCCGTCCGGTCCGTCGTAATGCCCTGGCAATGCGTTGGATCGTTGAAGCTGCTCGTAAACGCGGTGATAAATCCATGGCTCTGCGCCTGGCGAACGAACTTTCTGATGCTGCAGAAAACAAAGGTACTGCAGTTAAGAAACGTGAAGACGTTCACCGTATGGCAGAAGCCAACAAGGCGTTCGCACACTACCGTTGGTAATCCCTTCGGAGTTTTAGTCACCAGGCGGGCGCTTCTAGTAAGCAGCCCGCTTTGGGCTACTTAAATTGAACGCCTAAAAGATAAACGAGGAATCAAATGGCTCGTACAACACCCATCGCGCGCTACCGTAACATCGGTATCAGTGCGCACATCGACGCCGGTAAAACCACTACTACCGAACGTATTCTGTTCTACACCGGTGTAAACCATAAAATCGGTGAAGTTCATGACGGCGCTGCCACCATGGACTGGATGGAGCAGGAGCAGGAGCGTGGTATTACTATCACCTCCGCAGCGACTACTGCATTCTGGTCTGGTATGGCTAAGCAGTATGAACCGCATCGCGTAAACATCATCGACACCCCGGGGCACGTTGACTTCACTATCGAAGTAGAACGTTCCATGCGTGTGCTTGATGGTGCAGTAATGGTTTACTGCGCAGTTGGTGGTGTTCAGCCTCAGTCTGAAACCGTATGGCGTCAGGCAAACAAATATAAAGTTCCGCGCATTGCGTTCGTTAACAAAATGGACCGTATGGGTGCGAACTTCCTGAAAGTTGTTGGTCAGATCAAAACCCGTCTGGGCGCGAACCCTGTTCCGCTGCAGCTGGCGATTGGCGCTGAAGAAGCGTTCACCGGTGTTGTTGACCTGGTGAAAATGAAAGCCATCAACTGGAACGAAGAAGATGCAGGCGTAACCTTCACTTATGAAGATATCCCGGCTGACATGCAGGAACTGGCTGACGAATGGCACCAGAACCTGATCGAGTCCGCTGCAGAAGCTTCAGAAGAGCTGATGGAGAAATACCTGGGTGGTGAAGAACTGACTGAAGAAGAGATCAAAAAAGCTCTGCGTCAGCGTGTTCTGAACAACGAAATCATCCTGGTAACCTGTGGTTCTGCGTTTAAGAACAAAGGTGTTCAGGCGATGCTGGATGCGGTAATTGATTACCTGCCATCCCCAGTCGACGTACCTGCGATCAACGGTATTCTGGACGACGGTAAAGATACTCCGGCTGAGCGTCACGCTAGCGATGATGAGCCGTTTGCTGCTCTGGCATTCAAAATCGCTACTGACCCGTTCGTGGGTAACCTGACCTTCTTCCGTGTGTACTCTGGTGTGGTTAACTCCGGTGACACCATCCTGAACTCCGTGAAAACTGCACGTGAGCGTTTTGGCCGTATCGTTCAGATGCACGCCAACAAACGTGAAGAGATCAAAGAAGTTCGCGCGGGCGATATCGCTGCTGCAATCGGTCTGAAAGACGTGACCACTGGTGACACTCTGTGTGACCCGGATCACCCGATCATTCTGGAACGTATGGAATTCCCTGAGCCGGTAATCTCCATCGCGGTAGAACCGAAAACCAAAGCTGACCAGGAAAAAATGGGTCTGGCTCTGGGCCGTCTGGCTAAAGAAGACCCGTCTTTCCGCGTATGGACTGACGAAGAATCTAACCAGACTATTATCGCTGGTATGGGTGAACTGCACCTCGACATCATCGTTGACCGTATGAAGCGTGAATTCAACGTTGAAGCGAACGTCGGTAAACCTCAGGTTGCTTACCGCGAAGCGATTCGCGCGAAAGTTACCGATATCGAAGGTAAACACGCCAAGCAGTCTGGTGGTCGCGGTCAGTACGGTCATGTTGTTATCGACATGTACCCGCTGGAGCCGGGTTCAAACCCGAAAGGCTACGAGTTCATCAACGACATCAAAGGTGGTGTAATTCCTGGCGAATACATCCCGGCCGTTGATAAAGGCATCCAGGAACAGCTGAAATCCGGCCCACTGGCTGGTTACCCGGTTGTTGATCTGGGCGTGCGTCTGCACTTCGGTTCTTACCATGACGTTGACTCCTCTGAGCTGGCGTTTAAACTGGCCGCTTCTATCGCCTTCAAAGATGGCTTTAAGAAAGCGAAACCAGTTCTGCTTGAGCCTATCATGAAGGTTGAAGTAGAGACTCCGGAAGAGAACACCGGTGACGTTATCGGTGACTTGAGCCGCCGTCGTGGTATGCTTCGTGGACAGGAATCCAACGTCACTGGCGTTGTTATCCATGCTGAAGTTCCGCTGTCTGAAATGTTCGGATATGCAACCCAGCTGCGTTCTCTGACCAAAGGCCGTGCTTCTTACTCCATGGAGTTCCTGAAGTACGACGATGCGCCGAACAACGTTGCTCAGGCCGTTATTGAAGCCCGTGGTAAATAAGCCACAGGATTAAAACCTAAGTCCCGTGCTCTCTCCATAGGGGAGAGCACTATAGTAAGGAATATAGCCGTGTCTAAAGAAAAATTTGAACGTACAAAACCGCACGTTAACGTCGGCACCATCGGCCACGTTGACCACGGTAAAACTACCCTGACCGCTGCAATCACCACCGTACTGGCTAAAACCTACGGCGGTGC